>NZ_JALPTB010000100.1 GCF_023218075.1 Rhodococcus sp. HM1
CGCGTCCGCTGCGGGACTACGTGCGCGGGCTTCCGCTGCACCAGCGCATCGAATGGTCGGCGTGGCTCGCCGTCGGTGTTCTGAACCTCGCGATCTGGGCCGTCGTCTCGCTCGCGGTCGGCGCACTGATCTACCCGTGGCCGGTGTGGGTGATCGGACCGTGGGCCCTGGTTCTGCTGGGTCGCACTGCGCTCGGCGTCGAGGGCGGCTGCACCGCGGCTCGTGCGCGGTTTCGGCAGCGGCCACTACCGAAACCGCGCACGAGCCCGACCAGCGAGTAGCGTCGTTCGCGTGCCACTGCGTCACGTGGATCCACACGAGACCCACGGCTCGCTGTACAAGGCGCTCGAACGCTTCGGACGAAGCCGGTTCGGGCAGTTCTACGCACGCAGCGTCGCCCGCCGCATCGACCCGTGGATGTATCGGATCTCCGGCGGATGGCTGACATCGCAGCGATGGACGGTCGCCAGCGCGCCCCTGCGAACCACGGGCGCCCGCACCGGACGCCCGCACGAGGTGCAGCTGGCCTACTTCCACGACGGGAGGACCCCGATTCTGGTCGCCTCCAACTTCGGCGGTTCGAAACATCCGCACTGGTACTACAACCTGCTCGCGTACCCCGAATGCGAACTCGGCGGCGACAGCTTCGTCGCCGCGGAGGTCACCGACCCGGACGAGTACGCCCGCCTGTTCGCCCTCGCGGAGCAGGTCTACGCCGGATACGGCGACTATCGCGCGACAACGGCGAGCTTCGGGCGGCACATACCCGTCTTGCGGCTCGAACCCCGTTAGCCGAAAAGCGCCCGGGTGTCTGGGATAGTCGACTCATGCGACCGCTGCACCCCGGAACCCAGCACCACGGAACTCGCTGATGTTCCTGCTCGACGACACGCTGGTGTACAGCGCCGGCGACCTCGCCCACGCCGCGACCTGCGAGTTCTCGCTGCTGCGGACGCTCGATGCGGCGCTGGGGCGGGGTGCGCAGACCGACACGGTCCCCGACCCGATGCTCGAGCGGGCCTTCGCGCTCGGCGATGCGCACGAGCAACGGACGCTGCGGGACTTCCAGGAACGATTCGGTGCCGGGGTCGCGATCATGTCGCGCCCGGAACACACCACCGACGGCTACGCGGCAGCGGCCGCCGCGACACTCGACGCCCTCCGCGCCGGAATCGACGTCGTCTACCAGGGCACCGTCTTCGACGGCCGGTTCGTCGGCTTCTGCGACTTCCTGGTCCGCGACGGCGACACCTACGCGGTCTACGACACGAAACTGTCGCGGCACACGAAGATTCCGGCACTGCTGCAGGTGGCGGCGTACGCGGATGCACTCGCCGCCGCGGGTGTCCCGGTGTCGTCCCACGCGCATCTGCTGCTGGGCGACGGAACCGACTCGGCGCACCCGGTCGCGGACATCGTTCCGGTGTTCGCGCTGCACCGCGCCCACCTGCAGGAACTCCTCGACGACCACCACCGCGCGGGTGCACCGGTGGCCTGGGGCGGTTCCGGGCACACCGCGTGCGGGCGCTGCCCGGCGTGTGAGCCGGAGGTGACGTCGAGCCGGGATCTGCTGCTCGTCGCGGGGATGCGGGCGACGCAGCGGGCCCGGCTCATCGCCGGAGGGATCACCACCGTCGACGACCTCGCCGCCCGCGAGGACCCGGTCCCGGGTATCGCCGCACGCACCTATGCGTCGCTGCGCGCCCAGGCCCTCGCGCAACTGGAGCAGGAGCGCACGGGCTCGGCCTACGTGGAGGTCTTCGCCCCGAACAGCCTCGGCGCCCTGCCGAAACCGGATGCCGGGGACATCTTCTTCGATTTCGAAGGGGATCCACTGTGGTGCAGGGACGACAGCTCGGACTGGGGACTCGAGTACCTGTTCGGCGTCGTCGAAGGGACCGCGCAGGACCCGGTGTTCCGGCCGTTCTGGGCCCACGATCGAGCCGAGGAACGACGCGCGTTCACCGAATTCCTCGACTACCTGACGGACCGGCGGCGGCAGTACCCGAACATGCACGTCTACCACTACGCGGCCTACGAGAAGTCGGCGCTGCTGCGGCTCGCCGGGAGACACGGAGTCGGCGAGGAGATCGTCGACGACCTGCTGCGCGGGGGTGTTCTCGTCGACCTCTACCCGGTGGTGCGGGCGTCGCTGCGGATCGGTGCGCCGTCGTACAGCATCAAGAAACTCGAACCGCTGTACACGACGAAGCGTGACGGCGACGTCACCGACGCGGCCACCTCCGTCGTCGCGTACGCCGACTACTGCGACCACCGGGACGCCGGCGACGACCAGGCCGCCGCGGAAGTGCTCGCGGGCATCGCCGCGTACAACAAGGACGACTGCGTCTCGACGATGCTGCTGCGGGACTGGCTGCTCGCGCGCGCCGACGAACACGGTGTCGCGACCACCGACCCCGTCGCGGTGACCGAAGCCGAGGAGACCGAACCCGACCCCCTCGAAACTGCCCTGCGCGAGTTCGCCGGTCCCGCAACACATGTGGACCGCACCGACGAACAGCAGGCCGCGGCGCTGATGGCCGCGTCGCTCGGCTACCACCGCCGCGAGCGGAAACCGTTCTGGTGGGCGCACTTCGACCGGCTGTCCGATCCCGCCGACGAATGGTCGGACACTCGCGACACGCTGGTCGCGGCGTCGGTGACGCTCCTCGACGACTGGCACAAGGCCACACCGCGGCAACGGAAACTGCGCCGCAACATCAGGTTCGTCGGTGAATTCGGCACCGGCAGCACCGTCGGACCGGGGACCACGGTGTACCTGCTCTACGACATTCCGGTGCCGGACGGACTGCTCGACGGGGGACCCGGAACCCGCGGATGGAGCACCGGCACGGTCGTCACCCGCACAACGGACGACCGTTTCCACGACGTGCTGGTCGTGGAGGAAACGCTGTCCACGGATTGCGACGAGTACACGCAGCTGCCGATGGCGATCACGCCCGGGCCGCCGATCCGGACGACTAGCATCGAAGCTGCGATCGTCGCGGCCGCCGACGAGATGTGCGGAACGCTGCCGCACCCGCCGGTCACGGCGGCGGTCGACGTGCTGCGCCGGATCCCGCCGCGCACCCGGTCGAATGCCGGCCTGCCCCCGGTGGTCGACGGCGACCACGCTGCCGCGATCACCGCCGCACTGCTCGACCTCGACGATTCGTACGTCGCGGTGCAGGGTCCGCCCGGCACCGGAAAGACCTACACCGGAGCACGCGTCGTCGCCACCCTCGCGCTCCGGCACGGATGGCGGATCGGTGTTGTTGCACAATCACATTCGGTGATCGAGAACATGCTCGACGGGATCATCGACGCCGGTGTCCCGGGTGATGCCGTCGCGAAGGCCAAGCCGAGGAAGACCGACCCGGTCTGGACCGCGTTCCCCGATGCCAAGGCAATGGCCGGGTTCCTCGACCACGCCGTCGGCGGCTGCGTCGTCGGCGGAACGGCATGGGATTTCACGAACCTGTCGTGCTTCGAGCCCGGCGGTCTCGACCTGCTCGTGATCGACGAGGCCGGGCAGTTCTGTCTCGCGAACACGGTCGCTGTCGCGCAGGCCGCGCGAAAGCTGTTGCTGCTGGGCGACCCTCAGCAGCTCCCCCAGGTCAGCCAGGGCACCCATCCCGAACCGGCGGACACCTCGGCACTCGGGTGGCTCGCCGAGGGGCACGGCGCCCTACCCGTAGACCGCGGCTACTTCCTGTCCCGCACATGGCGTATGCACCCAGCGCTGTGCGCGCGGGTATCGGACCTGTCGTACGAGGGTCGTCTGCTCTCGCAGGAGAACGTCACGGCCGCACGGTCGCTCGACGGGGTACCGCCCGGCGTGAGCACCGTCCTGGTCGAGCATCACGGCAACTCGACCGAATCGGTGGAGGAAGCGGACGAGATCACCCGGCGCATCCGGGACCTGCTGGGCACCCCGTGGCGCGACCCGAATTCGTTCGAGGGCACCCGCCCCCTCGACCAGGGCGATGTCCTGGTGGTCGCGCCGTACAACGCGCAGGTGATCGCGATCCGCGAGCGGCTGGCCGCGGCGGGACTCGACCGGGTCGACGTGGGAACGGTCGACCGGTTCCAGGGGCGTCAGGCCGCCGTCGTGTTCGTGTCGATGACCGCGTCTGCGCACGAGGACGTCCCGCGGGGCATGTCGTTCCTGTTGTCCCGCAACCGGCTCAACGTCGCGCTCTCACGCGGGAAGTGGCACGCGGTCGTCGTGCACTCCCCCGCCCTGACCCGGTATCTGCCGGGCACACCGGAGGGACTGGCCGAACTCGGCGCGTTCCTCCGGCTCACCCGCTGATCCTGGAGGTTCCGCGGTCCCAGCACGTCGACTACTCCGCACGGATCGCCATTGCGGACGATGGAACGGGCTTTCTTGACGGCCTGTCCAACGGAACCGGCGATCAGACGCGGACGCATCGACAACACCTAGAAGCTCTCTGTGAACGCCCCGATGGCCCCGACCCTTAACCTCGAGAACCTCGAGTCCGTGATCAGTGACGACACCCCCAGCGGCGACCAACTCCTCCGTACACTCGACGAACGCCTCGCCCTTGCCACCATCCGCGCCACCGAGGCCGGCCACCCCACGCTCGGCACAGTCGAACTCACTATCTCCGAGCTGGCCCAACTCCTCGAGATGCAACGCCAGGCCGACGCCCGGCTCCTCGCCGCCGAGTTCGCCGCCGGCCGCCATGCCCACCACATGCGCCGCAAGAACGACATGCTTCTGTCCATCGAGCTGCCCCTCATCGGCCAGACCGGCCCGCTCGTCGAGGTCCTCGACGGTATCCTCCACGGCGACCGTTGACCAGCAGAAAGAGAACCACCCCGGTCAGCTCATGCCCGGGCCCTCCTGCCGGTCAAAATGAGGCGTCCTTCTTTCCGATGCTGACCAGGTATTCTTCGGCCTCGGGTTCCTCAGTGAAGGAGATGACCTCCCCGACGTGCTCACGGAGCACCTCGAGTACTTCGGCCGGGGTGGCATAGAAAAATTCTCGTCGCGGATTGACCTTGTTGACCCGGCGGTCGGCGAACGCCTCGTGCAGCTTGCCCTCGACACCGACGGCATCATCGGCGAAGAACAGGGCGTGCACGTCGAACCGGAACGGCACCGACGCATCGCCGAGCTCGCGGACCCGGTCCATCGGGTCGAGTCGGCGGGTCATACCGATCTTGACCATGCTGACTCCGAAAGCACCCATGTTGGAGATGACGTAGACGAATCCGGCCCGGACATTCGCCGCCCGGTAGTCGACGTCGTCGAGAGCTCGCTGAACGTCGCCGAGCTTGTCGCGCAACCGCTGTGCCCCGTCGACGTCCCCGGAGGCTTCGAGCGCGGCCAGGGCCCCCTGGTAGTGAGCGAATTCCTTCTCCAGTTTGGCCCGTTCGGCGGCGAATTCCTGTTCGGCCTTGCGTGCCTCACGCAGTTCCTCCTTCCGGGCCCGTTCGGCTTCCTTCTCCTCCTGAACCTTCATGTGTACGTCGGCGGCGAGCTCGAGTTCCCGCAGCCGTAGCCGGTGGTAGTGATCGGTGACCCGCAGCGCGATCATCTGCCCCTGGCGGGCGATCTGGTCGGCGGCTTTGAACAGCCGCTCGCTGGCGGCGGCAAGGTTGCCTGCCTTGACGGTCTTGACGCAGTTCTCCGCCTCGGCGTTGTAGGCGCGCAGCATGATCTTCGACATGTCCGCCACGAACTTTCGTCCCTGGGCGGCAGAGTTGTTGAAGGTGAAGTTCGCCGTGGCGCTGATAGCGGTCTTGTCGCGTACGGCCTGCTTGATCGCCGCTTGGACACGCAGCAGCTCGTCCTTGAGCTGCACGGAGGTCTCGGCAGGATGGTGATACCGATACAGGCCCACCGCCTGCAGGTCCTGCTGCACCCGGGTTTCGATGAGCTCGCTGCGGGACGCCGCGATCCGCGCGGTCAGGTCTGACTGCTCGGTGCGCAGGGCAGCAACCTCCGCGGTGAGCCGGGTGGTTTCGGCGTCGAGGGCTGCTACCCCGCCGAGTCCCATGCTGTCGACGAGCCGTTGCAGCCGGTCGACTTCCGCCTGCAGTTCCTGGGCCCGCTTCTTGGCGTTGAACACCGAGATCGGACGGTGCGCCGGGGCGGCAGAGGCCTCGACGTCCGGGACTGGCTGCGCGGGCGGGAGCGGTTGGGTCACCGCGGTCCACTGGTATCCGTCCCACCAGCGCAGCTGAGGGTGTCCTTGGGGGTCCGGGTGCCAGCCCGCGGGTGCAGTCATGGCACAGATCTATCAGACCGAGCAGTCACCCCATCGAACCGACTGTGGGGAGGCGTGTGCCCCTCGGCGAAAGCGGCCCGCTCCCCTCACACCCGCTGCACGACGACCGCCGCCCCGAGACCCAGACCACCGGGAATCACGAGCAGGGCGAACTCCCCGTCGGTGCGGGCCAGCTCGTCCAGGGCGTTGACGAGCAGCATCCCTCCGCTCGCGCCCAGCGGATGTCCCGTCGCGACGGCGCCGCCGTTCGGATTCACGCGCGCGGGGTCCAGGCCGAGTTCCCGGGCGACCAGCAGCGGCGACACTGCGAACGATTCGTTGGCCTCGACGACGTCGAGGTTCGCGGCCGTGATCCCGGCACGATCCAATGCGGCGCGGGCCGCGGTCATGCCCGCGGTCAGTCGTGGCGAGCGCACCGCCGTCTGGGTGACCGCGACGATCCGCCCGATCGGGTCCGACCCCGCGACCTCCCGGGAGCGCCCCGACCCGAGTACGAGGGCCGACGCACCGTCGGCGAGTTGCGGCGCGGTCCCCAGCGTGTGCAGGCCGCCGGTGGGCCGGAGCGAATCGGGTAGTTGCCGCGCGACGCGCTCCCAGGACGGATCCTCCCCGAACAACGTTCCGAGAGCAGCGAATCCGTCGAGGGTTGCGTCGGCGCGTGCTCCTTCGTCCCGGTCCAGCACGACGGTGTCGCCGGACGTGATCGGGACGATCGACGCGGATGTCGCGGAGGCGGCGGAACGCCGATGCGACGTCACCGCGTAGCTGTCGAGATCCTCGCGGGTGAAGCCCGCGTCGGCCGCGGTCAGGTCCGCCGCGACACCGATGGTCACGTACCCGGTGACGTCCTGCAACGGACCCTCGTAGGCGAACGCAGGTTTGTCGGTCAGCATCGGCACCCGCGACATGGACTCCACCCCACCCGCGACGACGACGTCGTGCATTCCGGACGCGACCTTCGCTGCGGCGGTGCCGATCGCGTCGAGCCCGGAGCAGCACAGCCGCGACACCACCCCACCCGGAACGGTGTCGGGCCACTGCGCCCACAGGGCCGCGGCGCGGGCGACGTCGCCGCCCTGGTCACCGGCGGCCGTGCTGGTGCCGATGACGATGTCGTCGACCCGTTCGGCGTCGAGTCCCCTCGCCTGCAGGGCGCGCAGCAGCGTCGCGAGAAGTTCGTATGCGGGCACGTCGGTCAGGGTTCCGCCGCCGCGCCGGACGCGGCCCTTGGGTGTCCGGACCGCGTCGTAGACGAAGACGTCCGAGCTGAACTGGGACAAGAGATCTCCACTTCAGGAACAGAGGGATGGTGCGGGACTCAGTCGACGGACGTAGGTGTCCGGCGCAGTTCACGCTTGAGAAGCTTGCCGACGGCGTTGCGGGGAAGCACCTCTCGGACCTCGAGGCGCTCGGGAAGCTTGAACGAGGCGATCTTCCGTTCCTTCAGGAACGCCACCAGTTCGTCGAGGGTCAGCGATGCGCCGGCACGGCACACGACGACCACGGCCACCTTCTCGCCGAGCACGGTGTCGGGATCACCGACGACGGCGACCTCCGCCACCGCCGGGTGCTCGGCGATGATGCCCTCGAGTTCGACCGGCGCGATGTTCATGCCACCGCGGATGATCAGGTCCTTGCTGCGGTCGACGTAGCGCAGGTACTGGTTCCGGTCGCCGGCGATCTCGAAGATGTCGCCGGTCTTCAGGTATCCGTCGTCGTCGAACGGACTGGGGAGGTCCGCTCCCCCGATGTATCCGGGGAAGACGGCGGGGCCCGCGATCCGGAGTTCGCCGGGCCGGCCCGGTTCGGTGATCTCCTCACCGGTCGTGAGGTCGACGAGCCTGACGCTGACGCGTTCGGCGAACCTCGACGACCACCGGATGCCGTCGGCTCCGTAGCGGGGGAAGAACTGCGCTCGGATGTCGGGGTCGGGGAAGTCCTCGGGACTCGACAGCAGCGACACACCCTCGTTGGAGCCGAAGAAGTTGATGACGCTGAGCCCGAACCGTTCCTGCCACCCGCGCACCATCGCCGGTTGCAGCGGCGCCGAACCCGAGCCGATCCGGGTCAGGCTGGACAGGTCGATCTTCGCGAGCAGGTCCTCGTTGTTCAGGAGCATCCACATCAGCGCCGGCGGCGCGATCGTGTAGGTCACGCGCTCGACCGCGATCTGCCGGAAGAAGGTGGGCGCGTCGAAGGGATGGTGTTGCACGAGCCTCGCCCCCATGACGAGCCACGGCAGCAACATGCCGTTGATGCCCGCCATGTTGATCATGGGGAACGGGTTGAGCAGCACGTCGTCGCCCGTCACGCGGGGTGCGTCGATCGTCGCGATCGAGAAGGCGAGCCAGTCGTAGTGGGTCCGCTGCACCCCCTTCGGTTCGCCCTCGGTGCCGGAGGTCCAGCAGATCGTGACGCAGTCGTTGGGATCGTTCGGGTCCGCGCTACGCAGCGCTTCGACCCGTCCCCTGTCGGTGTCCGAGGCCGGACCCGGGACGATGTGCGCGTCGGCCGTTCCCGAATTCTCCTCCGCCGCACCGATCGTCAGGACAGACCGCAGGGACGGAATCGTGTGCCGCACCGCGACGACTTCCGCGGCGGTCGGACGGCCGCCGAACTTCTCCACGGTCAGCAGGGTCGCGAAGCCGCCCTTGTTCGACATCGTCACGATCTCGTGTTCGCGATACTGCATCGCCAGCGGCGACACGACGGCGCCGATCGACCACGCGGCGAGGTACACCTCGACCAGTTCGACGGAATTGGGGAGTTGGACGCCGACGACATCGCCGCGACCGATTCCGTGGTCGAGCAGTCGCGCCGCGAGGTGGACGACCTCGGATTCGAGTTCGTTCCACGTGAGGCGCCGGGGCTGCGATCCGACGAGGTCGGCCCGGTTGGCCGGGTCGACGATCGCGGTGGCGTCACCGCGCGCGCTCACCTGCTCGCGGAACACCCGGTCGAGCGTGTGATCCGTCCACCATCCGCGCCGGACGTAGTCGTCGACGCGCTCTTTCGGATGCAGGCCTCGGTGTGGCTGAGCCATGTGCCACCTTTCCTTCTCGACTGTGCGAACTGGGGTTACGGGGAGAACGGATCCGCGGTGCCTACAGGCCGATCGTCTGCGCCGGGTCGTCGGCGGCGCGCCAGCGCCGGAGTTCTTCGCCCGCCGCCCACGTGGAATGGGTTCCGCTCGAAATTCGTTCGGGCAGGCGCAGTTTGCAGACCGGTCCGTCTCCGACTGCCGCCGCGTCGAACACCAGACAGTAGGAGGCGTCGTCGTTCATATCGGTGGTGAGCGTGACGAGGTATCCGTCGTCCTCGGATGTGCTGCCCACCCGCGGAGCCATCGACGTCTCGCTGCCGTACACGCCGTCACCGAACGAACAGCTCTCCTCGGCGCCGGTGCGCACGTCGTGCTTGACCAGGCCGTTGAACAGGAACCGTCCCGGCACACCCGTCGCCGCGTAGACGTAGCGATGCTCGCGTCCGCCGAGCGTGTTGTTGATCATGCCGAACTCGGTGATCGTGTCGGTGAGGGGCTCTTCCTTCACCGCTCCGGTGACGAGATTGAAACGCCAGCGGTGCAGCCGGGTCTGCAGGTAGTCCAGTGCGAGGAACCGGAATGCCCGCTGCTGCTCCGTCAGTCCTTCGGGCGAGGGTTCGGGGGCGCCCTGGTAGAAGCCGTCGAGCACGATTTCGTCGCCGTCCTCGTAGGCGTTGGCGAAGTGCAGGACGTAGGTCGGGTCGGCTTCGAACCACTTGATGTCCGACGTCTGCCCGCGACGGGGGATGACCGCGAACCGGGCGGGCATGTCGCGATGGAACTTCGGTGCGTGGACGCCGCGCTCGAGCAGCCGCGGATCCCAGAACAACGGCAGATCGTTGAGGATCGCGTAGTTCTCGGTGAAGGCCATGTCGTGCGGCAGGCGCGGACCGGGGAGCGGGATGTCGACGTAGTGCACGAGGTCGTTGTTCTCGTCGACGACGCCGTACTTCATGTACGGCGCCTCCTTGCTGTAGTTGAAGAACAGCATTTCACCGGTCGTTTCGTCGACCTTCGGATGCGCCGACACACCCCAATGGAAGGGGAAACTCCCGTTCCAGTCCTCCTTGCCCAGGGTGCGTGCCGAGTACGGATCGAGGCGGTACAGATCGCCGCACTGCCAGAAGCTCGTCAGCGCACGCCCGCGATGGACGACGACGTCGGTGCTCGACGCGTCCTTCATCCTCCGCCGCGCGCCCCAGCCGTCCTCACGTTCGGCCCACTCGGGCATTTCCGAGGCACCCGCCCACAGGGCACGGCCCGCTTCGTTCTCGGCGAGAAGGCCGTCCGTGCGCACGAAACGGTTGCGGTAGAACGCCTTCCCGTCCCGGAAACCCACGACGTGGATCATGCCGTCGCCGTCGAACGGGTGGTATCTCCGCACCGCCGGATGGAGCGGATTCTCGGTGTTGCGCAGGTACACACCGTCCAGGTCCGTGGGGACCTGCCCCTCGACGACCTCGAGATCGTCGGCCTTCCATTCGGTGGTCTGCGGCCGCCACGGGCCCGTGCGGTAGGGGTGATCGTCGTCCTCGGGAAGGGTCGACAGCAGTCGGCCGACGATCTCGATATCCATGATGGCCTTCACCTTTCGCATCGGGCTGGCGCGGCATCCCGGCGTGGGCTTCGGGGCGCGCCTTCGTTCTACAACTAAGAGAGTGACTAACGACACGTGCCATTGTCAAGACGCCCTCGACAATCCCCCTCGACGGAAGAGGACTTCCCATTTCCCGCAAACTCTTATAGTTGTAGTAACGATTGCAGTTCACACAGCCCGAAAGCAGAGACCCATGAGCCCTGAACCGGTGTGGATCGCCGGCGGATACCAGTCCGACTTCTCCCGAAACCTCTCCAAGGACGGTCTCGACCTCGACGCACTGACCGCCGAAGTCGCCCGCGGTGCACTCGACGCCGCGAACATCCCGATCGCCGACATCGACGTCGTCCACGTCGGAAACGCGTTCGCGCAGGTGTACACGGGTCAGGGCCACCTCGGTGCGATGCCGGCCTCGGTCCTCCCCGATCTGTGGGGTGTGCCGGCCACCCGCCACGAGGGCGCCTGCGCGTCCGGATCCCTGGCGATCCTCGCGGCGATGGCCGATCTCGAATCCGGGCGATACGACTGCGCCCTGGTCGTCGGCGTCGAACTCGAAAAGAACGTGCCCGGCGACCTCGGTGCGAAGAACATGTCCGGCGCTGCCTGGATCGGGCACGAGGGTCAGGATGCCAAATTCATGTGGCCCTACATGTTCAGCCGCATCGCCGACGAGTACGACAAGCGGTACGGTCTGGATCCCGGGCACCTGTGGAGCATCGCCGAGCTGAACACCCGCAACGCCCGCTCCAATCCGAACGCGCAGACCCGCGGATGGCAGTTCGGTCCGGCGTCCTTCACCGACGACGCCGACGCCAACCCGGTCGTCGAGGGCCGGTTGCACAAGGTCGACTGCGGTCCCCTCACCGACGGCGGCGCCGCGGTCGTCCTGATATCGGACCGGTACCGCCGCGCCCACACGGAAACAGCCGAACAGAAAGACCTTTCGCGCATCCTCGGCTGGGGCCACCGCACCGTCGGGCTGCTGCTCGAGGAGAAGCTCGCCCGCAGCGCCGACGAGCCGCTGATGTTCCCCCACGTGTCCGCCGCGATCGGGGATGCCTTCACGCGCGCCGGCATCAGCGGGGTCGACGACCTCGACCTCATCGAGACCCACGACTGCTTCACCGCCAGCGAATACATGGCGATCGACCATTTCGGCATCACGAAACCCGGCGAGAGCTGGCGCGCAATCGAATCCGGAGAACTCGAGATCGGCGGGCGCATCCCGATGAATCCGAGCGGCGGCCTGCTCGGCGGCGGGCATCCCGTCGGCGCAACCGGTGTGCGCATGCTCCTGGACTGCCACAAGCAGGTCACCGGGACGGCAGGCGACTACCAGGTGCCCGGCGCCGCCCGCGCCGGAATGCTCAACTTCGGTGGAAGCACCACCACCACAGTCAGTTTCGTCGTCGGACGAGACCGATCGGAAAGATGACCATGACAACAGCATTCCGTCCGGTGACACGCTTCGAGAATCTGCGCCTGCCGGTCGTGGCGGCACCGATGTTCCTCGTCTCCGGCCCCGACCTGGTGGTCGCCGCCTGCGAGGCGGGCATCGTGGGATCCTTCCCCAGCCCGAACTGCCGCACCACCGCGGACCTCGACGAGTGGATGGGCACCATCCGCGACCGCCTCGCATCGTCCCGCACCGCGCCGGCGCCGTGGGCACTGAATCTCGTCACCCACCGGACCAACACACGTCTCGCCGACGACCTGCGGCTCGTCGCCGAACACCGGCCCGACATCGTGATCACGGCCCTCGGTTCTCCCGCCCCGGTGATCGACGTCGTCAAGTCGTACGGGGGAACGGTCATCGCGGACGTCGTGAACATCGCGCTCGCCCGCAAGGCCGCAGAGGCAGGTGTCGACGGGCTCGCGTGCGTGTCCGCCGGCGCGGGCGGTCACACCGGTCACCTGTCGCCCTTCGCGTTCATCTCCGCGGTCCGGGAGTTCTTCGACGGGATCGTGACCGTCGGTGGGGCCGTCACCGACGGGGCCGGTATCGCCGGGGCGGTCGCCGCGGGCGCCGACCTCGTCTACATGGGCACCCGTTTCCTGGCCGCCACCGAGAGCATGGCCGCGCCGGAATACAAGCAGATGGTCGTCGACCACGGTCCCGACGATCTGATCGTGAGCGCGGGCATCACCGGGACTCCCGCGTCGTGGCTGCGCCCGAGCCTGGTCGCCAACGGATTCGATCCCGACAACCTGGTTTTCGGTGCCGAGCGATCCTACGATGTGGCATCCGACGGTCCCGCCCGCTGGAAGGATGTGTGGGCGGCCGGCCAGGGGCTGCAGACGATCAAGTCGGTCGAGCCGGTCGCGGCTATCGTCGACCGGCTCGAATCCGAGTTCGCCGCAGCCACCACGCGATTCGTCGGACACGGCTACGGTACGGCGGCCGGGGCACCGGCACCGGATCGAGCACAGGAACGGCACCACTAGAGTCAGCTGACGTGGCCGAACGAATGTTCACCGAGCTTGCCGAGGGCGGCGACAACGCGATCGCCGTCACCCTCGGTGTGCTCGGCGACGAATGGAATCTGTGGATCCTGCGTCACGCGGTCGCGGGGTGCCGGCGCTACGGCGACTGGATCGCACAAGGTTCGATCTCGAATTCCGTTCTGTCGAAACGCCTCACCCAGCTGACCGAACTCGGCCTGCTCGACAAGGTGCGTTATTCGGACCATCCCGTCCGCTTCGAGTACCCGCTCACTCCGCGCGGGCTCGCCGTCTGGCCCGTGCTGCTGAGCATGTGGGCATGGGAGCAGACGTGGTCGCCCGAGTCCGCCGACGTACTGCCGTCGATGCGGCACGCCGCCTGCGGCGCGACGTTCACACCGGTTCTGGTCTGTCGCGCGTGCGGTGAACCCTGCGACCGGCACGACGTGTCGGCGGATCTCGGCCCGAGTGCCGACTGGTCGCGCAGCGTGCCGGCGTCGATCGGCCGTCGCCGGTCCACGTCGGTGCGGCAACCGTCCCAGGTGCTGCCGCACACGATGGAGCTGCTGGGAAACCGGTGGTCGGCCGCGATGATCGGGGCGTTGTTCCTGGGCGCCCGCCGGTTCGGCGAACTGGCGGAACGCACCGGCGCGCCGCCGGCGATGGTCGCCGACCGGCTCCACAGACTCGAGGACCTCGGGGTCGTCGAGACGTCACCGAACCCGACGCGGCCGGATTGGGTGACCTACGGCCTCACCGCCAAGGGTGAGGCGTTCTTCCCCGTCGTCGCGCTGATGATCGACTGGGGTCAGCAGTGGTTCCGGGCACCCGAAGGTCCCGCGATCCTCTTCCGGCACGTGTTGTGCCGGAAGGACTTCCATCCGGTCCTTCAGTGCAGTGTCTGTTCGCAGGCGCTGCGTGGCCGGGAGGTCCTGATCGAGCCCCCGGCTTCCGGCACCTGACGAGCGGGAGGTTGTGCGCGAAATCCTCGGGAATATCGCGCACAACCTCCCTCTCACCCGTCACAGACCTGTGGACAACATCGAAGTTGTACACATGTGCGCCCAGCGGGTTTTCGCGATCGGACGCGGCCGCGCACGCTGGGCATCATGATCGACTTGGACGAGCTGTTCCGGGGTTCGGAGGCCCTCGACGCTGGAATCGTCACCAGGTACGGCCTCGACCGGCACTTCGTACGTCTGCACCGCGACGTGCACATCCGCCCGGGGATCGCGCCGACAGCGCGACTGCGAGCGAAGGCCGCGTGGATGTGGTCGAACCGCAGCGGGATCCCGGCAGGACTGTCGGCGGCCGCGATGCACGGGTCGCGGTGGATCGACCCACACGCACCCGCGGAACTGCTCAGGGACGGTCATGTGCGGTCGGTGCCCGGCATCGTGGTTCGTACTGCACGGGACGTGGAGACGTGCGTGGTCGACGGGATGACCGTGACATCACCGGCGCAGACGGGCTACGACCTGGCGCGGCGTCATCGTCCCACCGTCGCGTGCATCGAGATGCTCGACGCGCTGTGCAACGCAACCGGATTGAAGGTCCGCGATATACAGGACGTCGCGGCGACACATCGGGGTGACCGGGGCATCGGCGGCCTGGATCGGATACTCGCCCTCGTCGACGGGGGCGCCGCGTCGCCTCCCGAGACGCACACGCGGCTGCTGTTGATCCGTGCGGGATTGCCCGCCCCGGAAACACAGATCGAGGTGTTCGACGGTGACCGCTTCGTGGCGCGGGCGGACCTGGGGTGGAAACAGTGACGGGTGCTCGTCGAGTACGACGGCAGCCACCACTGGACCGATCCGGCCCAGCGCACGAGCGACATCGAACGCTATGCCTACTCCCGGAACTGGGTTGGACGGTCATCCGGGTGGGTGCGGACCTGCTCGACCGGCGATCCGGGGTCCTCGTCGAGCGGGTCCGTGATGCCCTGCGTCGTGCAGGCGCTCCCGTGTAAGACACGAGCCTCGGGTCAGGACTCCGACCCGGTGGACTCCAGGACCTCGCCGCTCGCGTCGTCGGCCTCGCCTGCCGGCGGAGACGCCGGCTCCGGGCGGCGGCGCAGGAACGCCACGACGATCAGCACGACACCGATCACGGTGAGCAGCAGCGGCAGCCACTTCGAGACGATGTCGAGCATGGTCTCCGACGAGGACAGCTTCGAGGCCGTGTCCGCGACCGATGCGTCGTCGGTGCCCACGACGGCGCGGGACAGGTCGAGCAGCGGGATCAGCTCTTCCCCGGCCTGCATGTTGAGCACGGTGGTCTGATCCTGGACGGAGCGCACCGTGCTTCCGAAGCGGGTGTCGATGTTCAGATCGACCGTGGTGTCGGCGGTGAGCACGACGGGCACGAGATCGGGCTGGGCCGCCAGCGCCGCGGTGATCGGCTGCGCCTTCTCGGGCGGCAGGACACCGGCGAGAACCTGGAGGATCTGCTTGGGAAGGACCGATCCGTCACCCACGCCGGCCATCGCGGCGATCCCGGCCTGCGCCGGAGCGAGCACCGCGGGGTCGGCGATCGGCGCTGTGAGGTGGCCCCGCAGGTCGAAGACCTCGCGACCCTCGAGGACCGAGTCTCCGACGTGCTCGAGCGGAATGGGTTCGCGAGTAACGGTGTCGTACAGCGCGTTGCCGTCCGGCGAGGGGTTCATCGGCAGGGAGAAGACCATGGCGCCCTTCTGGTCCTCCACCTCGAAACCCTCGGGTGCCGGCTGCTGGGAGTAGTCGACCCGGCTGAGCGCGTAGGTGTGGGCCGACGTGGAATCCCCTGTGGGTCGATGGGTTTCGGCGACGCTCGTGATGACCGCGACGTCCCCGTCCACGTGGTCGACCTCCACGTGCCGCGTCACGGTGAACTCGACGCCGTCCCCGAGGGCGAACTTGCTGGGGTCGAACGACTGCAGGCTGCCCGTGTAGGTCGACCGGCCGTCGAGTTCGGTGGGCATCTTCGTCATCGACGGGACGAGGACGAATCGGATCAGCCCTGCGGCTGCGATGAGTAACACTCCGACGATGGCGAGTACGAGCGACGAACGACGCAAAGACACGTGGTCCTCCTGAGATTGCAGACAGCACCGGTCCACGGACCACCGATACTACGGAGACCGCCCGGTACTGCCGAAATACGTATTTGAATGCGCTGCAACGGATTCGGGCCACCGTTGCAGGATTCCGACCCCTGCGGGCGCCCCCGCGCCCCAC
>NZ_JALPTB010000101.1 GCF_023218075.1 Rhodococcus sp. HM1
TCTGGAGCAACAATCCGCAGGAGCGCCTCAACAAGGAGATCCGCCGCCGGACCGACGTGGTGGGGATCTTCCCGGACCGGACTGCGCTGATCCGACTGGTCGGGGCGGTGCTGGCCGAACAGCACGACGAGTGGATCGAAGGCCGCCGCTACCTCGGCCTCGACGTACTCGCCCGCTCCCGCACCGACAAGCCCGCCGACAGTGTCACCGAGGAGACCGAGGAGGTGACACCGGCCTTGACTGCCTGATCCACCGACGAGGAATCACGCGACGACGTCGTACACCACCTCACGGGACTTGACCCAGGGGTGAGCGGTATTGACGCACAATGCCGCGCCTACCACGTCGGACACCGGCCGGCCGCGCTCAGCTCCGGCCGAGTCGACCGTCATCGTATGCGCGCGCAAGTGTTTCGTGTTCCGATCCGTGAACACGGCATCGGGTTCCGCACCCAGACCTCGGGAAAAGGATCGCGCGTGGCCACAACGCCGCAGCTATTGAACAAGGATCCTGGCTCCGCAGGACCGTCACATGTTCGATTCCCCCATGCATCACCTCGCCATTCGACGACCTCGCGTCGGCCTCGTCTACCGTGATCAGACCACCGTCGTCCCGAGCGGCAGATCACCTCGACGCAGTGGAGTACCCCGTCGTGCTGACGGAACAGCCGTGCTCTTCTGATGCCCCGCGGTTGACGGATCCCGTGTCGGGGTTGCGATGCCCGGGACCCTTCTGGTTCCTCCCCTCCCCTACAGAAAGGGCTCTGGCGTGTCCGTATCGCCGAGACGAACGCACCGGCAGAGCAGCTGTCGTCTGAACGGACGGCGCGACCCGGATCCTTTCCGAAACCTGCCGGCACTGGGGGTCCGTGCCGCGTCCATCAACAGATCGGGCACCGAACGCCGCGGCGGGTTCGGTGCCGGCAGTTCCCTCTCGACCCGCGATCCGCTGCGGACAACCACCCCGACGGACCCGAGCCGCGAGCCTCTCATTCGGCCCAGAACGCCGAGTAGCGCACGCGGTCGAGAGCGAGTCGGGGACAGTGCCACGTCGAACCCTCAGATCGGGACGGCGCCGAGTAGTGCCCGACATTCATTTTCGAAAATAGACGCCGAATATCGTCCTCGGCCGTGGACAGCCGCTCTCGACGCACCGAAAATAAAATTCGAGTCGCTGCGCGATCACGGACCGGTGATGTGGTGAAATAAACCACATCGATACCCACCGAAGGAAGGAGCCGGAACTTACCGACGAGTAATAAGTAAATAACTCACAGGGCAGTACAAGACAAAACCCCCTAACGGGGGCTTGTCCTTCGAGAATCTTTCCACCAGGTTCATCGAGTTGTAGTGCAGCTAACCGTGTGTTCAGTTCTCACCACTGTTGGCGCTCGACATGGAACCGAAGTTGCCGCTTCGCTCCAAGTACTGCTCCCACCAGGGCTTATCGGTGCTCGATAGGTCCCGCTTTCTTGGAGGGACATACCGTGCTTGGTACGTCTCAGGGTAACTCATGCCCTGACACAGATACAACAACTTCCACAACGACACGCCGCGAATTTTCCGCACCAGCCGCTCGGGATGCCGCAACTCAACAATCCCCCACTTCCCATGACCTCGCCTATTTTGATGCAATAAATCGCGCACAAGAAAACGTGGCGCGAGTCGAGAAAATCAATATCGAAAGCGACCAACGCGGTCGAACCTGGTCAATTCCGGTACCACCGGAAATGCAGTCGACCACCCCCGTCTGGTCTGGACGAGCAATCTGGCAACGCCAAGTCCGAGAAATTCTGAATAGCGACGCCGGCATTCAAATATGCCGGCGCCACAGCATCGACCCAGAACGCGTCTTCGCCGTCGCGGTATGCATGGCCGCCGTAGCCGACCAGCGCACCGGCCGCCGCGTCACCGCATCACGGGAGACCCTCGCCGAGCGAGCCGGCGTCTCGATCACTGTCCTCAAGCGTGCACGGCGCGTTCTGTCCGAACTGGGGATGGCTCACGAGATGGTCCGGGGCCGATTCCTACGCACCATCGAACAGTGGGCCGCCGAAGCCCATCACGGACGTAAACAAGTGAAGGCGACAAGCGTCTGGGCCCTGACCTCCCCCAGATCCGTCGTGATTCGCGTTACCTCCGCTGGCTCGCCCACGGACACTCCGCCCTCTACACGCGTCGGGAACGCCTCACGCGACCCCCGCACCCCTACCCCACCGATTCATCCACAATCCCGCACCGGTGGCCCCCAATCTCTTGGTGTTGTTTTATGTAGTTCTACTTCCGTCAGGAAGTACAAGACAACGCGCGCGCGAACGCACGCGGCCGGAGCTTCCGCTTCCCGCAACGCGAATCCTCGACCAATTCAGCTTCAGAAGGCCGCTGCCGAGCTAATTTCCCTTGCCCCATCCCTGGATACCGGAAGGCATATCGGATCCGTCTGCGACGCACTCAGGGACCATTGCGTCGATACGACTCGCTGGACAGGGCGCGATATCGCGAGAACCCTCAACGAAGACACCAGGCTTCGTGGCTGGACCTGGCCTGAACGGGGCTCGCTTAGGCACCCCATCAGGTTCTTGCGCTGGCGCCTGGCACGCATCGATTGGTCCGGCCCCTCCCCCTCCGAACGCGCCCGCGAGGCCAAGTTGGAGCGGGACCTGGAACGCCGGCGAGCCGCCGTGGCGGCGTCCGACCGCGACATGCGAATCGCCTCTACAAGCACGCGGGTGTCGGTCATGAATCAGATTCGAGAAGCCCTCTCCCGCAGGCGAAGCAATCCCTCCGGTAGCGCCGTGAGGTAGGCGCGCTCCCCGTCCGACGGAAACACGGGAGACTCCCCTCCCCCACCGGCTCGTCGTTGGCGGTGTTCGTGACAGCGAGATGCGTGTCATGGCTGTTTACCGCGGTAAACAGCCATGACACGCGGTGCTTCTGACATACCCAGAATGATCGCGCGTGTCCACACGACCTCCGCGTGGTTTACCGCGGTAAACCACGCCGACGAAGTGTGGTCGCGACGAACCGCCGGAACCCCGTTACATCCGTGTGAGTGCCCAAGCGGCCCATCCTCAGTGATCGCCGTGGACTTGGAGCTGCATGGGCGGCTCCTGTCGATGAACGCCGACCGCTCCCCTGGGGCTCGTGGTTTACCGCGGTAAACCACGAGCCCCAGGCTTGCTATTGCTTCGGGCAACGGCCAGATCGTCATCCGTGTTTACCGCGGTAAACACGGTTTCGGATCGTTGCCGTGACGCGGAGAGCCGTGAGCTATCGACGACTCTGGCTTGACGGTAGTCGCCTGCAGCGGCGGTGCTCGCGGAGATACTTCCCGCGAGCACCGATCGAGTTGGCGTGGGATCCGCTCAGCAGGTCGTAGCGCTATGCGCCAGCCTTGGGGTGCCTACGTGAACTGATCGGTTCAATCCAGTGCTGCGGTTTACCGCGGTAAACCGCAGCAGGTGCACCACTCGATGACTCTCGTCGGATACCGAGTGTCGCGTCGAGTCGCCGGTATGCGATCGAGCGCGTTTACCGCATCTCGTTTACCGCGGTAAACGCGCTGAGGAGATCGCTGCGGTGACATCGAATCACCACATGTGCGCTGGCAATCCCGATCGTTTCGGGGCCTGACCGCGATTCCCTCCGTTGTTTACCGCGGTAAACCGGCAGTACGTGCCGTACGTGACGCTGCAACGGAAGATTCGAGCTGATGAACGACCGGTCCGATGTGGCGTGTGGCTCACCGGTTTACCGCGGTAAACGCGGTGGGCTGCCTGGAGATGATCGAGAGCGTCGATGTTGGCGGTGATTCATCATCGCGCCGGAGCGCGTAGCCGGATCGTGTTTACCGCGGTAAACGGAAGGGGTGGTATCTACGTTTTCAGTGCGACGGAAGGAGTTGCCTCGCCGAGGACGGCGTGACCCGGCCGCGCAGGAGCGATGCAGGAGGGCTGGTTTACCGCGGTAAACCGGCCCGGGGTCACAGTCTCACGCCCGCCTCCGTCGAAGGGACGGGGAACTCGGTAATAACCCGCCGAACTCTTGGCTTCGAGAACTAGCAGGCTGCTCCGGCTGACGTTGTTTACCGCGGTAAACAGCTGTAGGTCAGCCCGCTGACATTGCATTCGCTGGGAATGGCGGCTGTTAGCACCCCGTCGTCGGCGTCAGGCGACGCCTGCACCAGCACCGCACACCCGGACCGGTTTACCGCGGTAAACCGGGATCGCGCCGAAGGGTAGCCCTTTTGCTCCGGCCGTCAGAGTGGTTGTAGCCGAGGAAGTGCACCGTGCGGCTCGGTTTACCGCGGTAAACATCTCGTGCCGCGAAGAGCTCGGGGCTGGCGTGGAGGCAAGTCTGCGGCGGAGATCCTTCGACATTCTGGAACGGATGGCTCGAGGTGACGTTTACCGCGGTAAACCGGGGGGAGGGGTATCCCTGATCTGTAGTACTCGGAACCGGCGTGCCACGCATGCTGTCGGCGGGAAGGGGACCCGACGCCATAGCCGTGAACCGGTTTACCGCGGTAAACCAGGAAGCATCCTCCGAGGGAAAGATCACCGCCTCAGACTTCCCGGCGCGCCGAACAGGAGGTCGTGATCTCGTTTACCGCGGTAGACCGCGCCGAACACGTCGGAACAGACTCGTCGACATCGGCAGAAGGCTGGTGCCTTCAGGCCGAACATGCCGAGCCATCGACTCGTGTCTCTAGTACCTTGCCGCGCGGAACGCGTGCGGGCCACTGGACGTCGATGCGCGTGCACGAGGCTAGGCGGAGATCCCATCGTGGAACGGGCGCGACCAAGTCTTCCCCTGGTTTACCGCGGTAAACCAGGGGAGTGGTGTGCCTAAGCGGCAGCCCTTGAGTGGGGAATCCCCACGTTTCACCGACACCAGAAGCCGACACCAGAATGCGATGCCTGGTGTTGATGGCTCGGTTTACCGCAGTAAACCACTAACACCCGCCGGCCCATGGCGGGGTTCGCCTCGGTCTTCGAAAAGCGCTATACATGTTGACCGCGGTGAACCATGTCGATAATGTCGGCGTTCTTCATCGTCTTCGACAATGGAGCGATGCCACGGATCCTGCCGGCGTAGCTGCTGCCTGTCGGTCTTGCTGGTTTACCGCGGTAAACGGTGGATCGCTCTTCGTGCCCTTGAGATGCTCGCACGAAAACTGCAGCGAGGGCCGTCGCTGAGTCTCGGGTTTACCGCGGTAAACCGGGGGAGTGGCATCCTGGACAGGTCGTCCGGGCACGGTTGGCCCGCAGTTGCAGCGCGAAGGCGATGTCCGCCGCGACGGGCTGGGCGGTTTACCGCGGTAAACCAGTCGCACCTCTTCCCATGTCGCTGCAGTTCCGCGAGACGGGAAGAACCCTGAATGAAAGCCTGGTCCGGGCATCGCTGTCTGCTGGGCACAGGTCCGGCCGGCAAGGTGACGCGAAGTTGAATAGAAGTGGCCTGTCGGTTCTGTAGCGGATTTCTCCGACACGATGGAGCTCGGTGCCGGTGAAGCCCCGGGGGAGTCGCAGCTTCGAACGACCATTGCTACCTCAGTGCAGGACGGGTGGTTTACCGCGGTAAACCACCACAAGGTCGGTCGTCCGGTCGGGGTGGAAAGCGATCGCGCGGGAGGTATCGGACTCGCATTCCGTGATTGCACCGTAGCAGGAAGGTTGCGCGGTCATTTCGGTAGCGGAAGTAGGCATTTCGCGATCGGCCGGGAGTCGATAGGAGTGCTGACTCGCGCCACATATCCGTCACAGTGACGAAACTGGGTGGTGTAATCCGGTGCCGGAAAGTCGGTCGGGGCAGATGTGCGAGACGCGCTTCGCGCGGGTATGCCCGATTCGGAAGGCGACACGCCGAGGGCGCTCAAGAAATCTCGAGAAATTTTGGGCGCCAAGAGGATCGGAACTCAGCGTGGGGGAAGGTCGTCGCGGCCCCACCGTCCGCGCCCAGGACGACTCGACATCCACTCGTCCACGGTCTCGGGAAGCCAGCCGAGCCTGGGCCCGATCTCTGCATCTGCTTGCGGCAGAACACCTTTGCGGAGATAACCCTTCGCGGTGTTGTACGCGATCCCAACACGGTCAGCGAACTCGTGCAACGTCAGGTATCGGACCATGCCCGGGATCATACTGCCCGGTTGCACAATAGACCCACGCGGATCTATTGTGCAGAGCGACGCAATCCACCAAAAAAGGTCTCAAACCCATTACAGTGGAAGCGCAATCGCCACCTCGATCGCAACGTGGTGGTGCAAGTCCGAAGTAGCCCCCTCGGGGGTGAAGCATACGGAGGGTATCCAATGGCTGTGCATGTCATGCTGAATCAAAAGGGCGGGGTCGGAAAATCCACCCTGACAATGAATCTGGCCGCGGTGAAAGCCGACGTCCTCACATCCGGCGACGATGACGACGTGCAGTCCCCGGTCGCGGCGATCTCCGTCGACCCCCAGGGCTCGGCGGTCTGGTGGGCCTCGCGAGTCGAAGAACTCCCGTTCCTGATCGACCAGGTCCACGACAACCTCGAGGTCCTGCGCAACCTCGACAAACTCCCCGGCATCAAACACGTCTACGTCGACACCCCCGGCTGGATCGACCTGTCCGGCAACGACGACGGCACCGACCCCCTCGGGGCTGGCACCTCCGGTGACGCCCTGCGCGCCGTCCTCGATGTCGCCGACCTGGTGATCGTGCCGATCGAACCCGAACCGCTGTGCTTCGACCCGACCGCCCGCACCATCAAGCAGGTCCTCGAACCCCTCGGCAAGAAATTCATTGTCGTGGTGAACAACTGGGACCCGCGGGACGGCAAGGTCGACCTCGACCAGACCCGGGAATTCGTCCAGGCGAACGGCTGGCCCCTCGCCCGCACCGTCGTGCGCCACTACAAGGTGCATACCCGCGCCGCCGCCGAAGGTCGGGTCGTCACCGAGTACGAAACCAACCGGGTCTCCCTCCAGGCCCGCGAAGACTTCTACAAACTCAGCCTCGAACTCGCGGACGGCGGCCGCTGATGGCCCCCAAGGGAGGGCGCGCGAACTTCGCCTCGCTGGTCGGCGCAGTCGGAGACAACTCACCGGTCGACCGCAAGCGAACCGTGAGCCCCAAGCCCATCACCACCGAGCCCGTCGACGGCCAGTTCCTGGCCGATGTGCCGGTCGCCGAGCTCGTCGCCAACCCGCGCAATCCCCGCGACGAGGTCGGCGACCTCTCCGATCTGTCCACCATCACAGATCGGCAGCTGCAACCCGGCACGGCCGTCAGCCGGGCCGCGTGGCTCAAACTGTGGCCCGAAGACGAAGCCGAGATCGGCACCGCCAAGTACATCGTCGTCAACGGAAACCGACGCCTCGCGGCCGCCGTCAAGTACGGCCGCCCCGGTCTCGATGTCGTCGTCCGAGACAGCATCGCCGTCAACAAGGGGGAGATCCTCTGGGCGGCGACCAGCGAGAACATCGACCGCCGCGACTTCGACGTCCTCGAAGAAGCCAAGGCCGTCGAGCTGATGGTGGCCGAGTTCGGCAGTGCCGACGCCGCCGCGACCAAACTCGGACGCTCCAAGGGATGGGTGTCCCAGCGCCGCGCACTGCTCAAACTCGCACCGGAACTCCAAGCGGCGCTGCGCGCCGGCGATCTCGCGATCCGGCACGCCCGCTCGCTCGCCAAGGTGCCCCTCGAGGAACAGGTCGCAGCATGGGAAGCCGCGCAGAACCCGGAGTCGGACAAGTCCACAGCCGACCCCGGACCGGCCGACTCCCAGCCGAATACGCCCACGAAGGACGATCCGGACGAGTCGGCGCCGATCGAACCCGCCGACAAAGTGGTGCAGGCACTGAAGAAGTTGTCCGTCGACCCGGCTGTCCTCGCCGCCGCCGTGCGCAAGCACTACTCCAACGACGAACAACGCGCCCTCATCGACGCTCTCGGTCTCCGCTAACCGATTTGCGTTCGTGGACAAGATGATTCCGCAACCAGCCGGACCCCCACCGGCTGGTTGCGGGACACCATGCCGCGACCCACTCCCATCCGGCACCTTCGATCACCGTCCGCGCACCTCACACGGCCACACCCTCATGCGAATCCCAGCGGAGCCCCGATGAGCCGAAACAACGAACAGTTCACGCTCTTCGATGTCGAACCCGAACCCGACACCGAACACACCGACGTGCCCGCCCCACCCGATGCCTCGACACCCGGCGAATCGGATCGGGTAGAGGACGACGTAGTCGACCACAATCGCACCGAAACCCACGCCACGACCGATCCGGCCCCCGACGACACCGGCACCGACACAGACCCCGACAGCGACCAAACAAGCGACGACACCCAGCCGAACACAGAAAACACCGACGACCCGAAACCCTGGGAATCCCTCCCCACCGGCACGGACGCCGACGGACACGCCCTCATCGTCACCGCCGAAGCCACCTACAGTCCCTCCGGCGCCCGACTCACCGGCCCCGTCGACACCATCGAGAAACTGGACAAGCTGATCCACTGGGCAGCCCTGACCCCACACGGTCTCACCGCCCAGGTGTGGTTCGTCGGCATCGACTCCTGCGCCCGACTCGGCTGGACGATCGACCCCGGCAGCGAAGACGACGTCGACGACCTCGAACAGCTGCGCCGCCGCGCCGCCTCGGACCTGACCCAGGCCGTCGCCGCGACGCTGCCGCCGCTCATCGCCGCCGGCTGGGAGCTGCGCGGCGATCCCGGCTTCGTCGTGCACCTCAAACGTCAGCTCGGCAAGGCCACCCAAATGGTCGACCTCATCCTCGAACCGTACGTATGGACGTACTGGAACAAGGACTTTGGCTGGGGTAACCGAGTCGGGGATATGGGCATCCTCGGCTCGCCGACCGCCGGCACCTACCTGCCCGACGAGGACCTGCCCGCCGCCCGCGAGCTCGGCCGCCGCCTGGCCTGGTCCGCCAAACACCTCGGCACCCTGCCCGGCCCCACCCCGGCCCGCACCGGTGCCGCGATTCTCGACAAGATCCGCCGCGAACGCACCCAGACAGGGAAGGGCATCGTGGTGACCGCCGCCGGTCCGGTCCCACCGATCGACGGCGCCCCCCGCGGCGATCTCGAACCTGCCGCCGGTTGGTCCCGGATTCCCGATGACGACGATCTCGACGGGGTGACCCGGCTGGTCACCATCGACCAGCGCGCTGCCTACCTGGCCTCGGCCGGGATGCTCTCGTTCGGCTACGGCCGCGTGCGCAACCTGAGCGGTGCCGATGTCGCGGCCGCCGCCGCGGTCGACAAGCCGGCGTTCGGGATCTGGCGCGTGACCCTGCCCGCCGCCGGCCAGTACGCCCTGCCGGACAAGCTCCCGCTGCCGCACCCAGCGATGCTGCACGACCAGCCGGTGCGGACCTGGATCACCACCGTCAGCCTGGAAGGACTGTGCGCGCCGATCGCCGACGGCGGAATGGGCCTGGACATCGACGACCTCGACGTCACCGACGCCTGGGTCTACGAGGAACAGGGCCGGGCCCTAGACAAGTGGGCGAAGATCCTGCGCGAGGCCCGCACC
Source organism: Rhodococcus sp. HM1 (assembly GCF_023218075.1). Classification (GTDB taxonomy): domain Bacteria; phylum Actinomycetota; class Actinomycetes; order Mycobacteriales; family Mycobacteriaceae; genus Rhodococcus. The sequence continues at coordinate 9,546 of NZ_JALPTB010000101.1, forward strand.
GTCGCGGTCGAGACCGGGGATGTGGCGATGAAGCGGTTCCTCGGCGCCTGCTACAAGGGGTACGTGGGTCGGATGGTCAACCCCGACATGTGGACCGCCAGCCGGATGCAGCATCACCACCAGCCGTTGTGGCGGGCGGCGATCATGGCGCACTGCCGGTGGCGCGGGCGCCGGGTGGCGATGCGCATCGCCCGCGAGACCGGACGGTGGCCGATCCGTACCATGACCGACTCCTGGGTGTATCTGCTGGGAGAGGGGCAGGACATCGCCGACGACAGTGCCGCCCTCGGCAAGATGACCCTCGAGAAGCAGGTGGAGCTGACCGACGAGATGATCCTGGCGTTTGCGGCCGCCGAAACCACCCACGAGGTTCGGCTCGCGATCGCCGCGGCCTACGGCACCGACACCGACGAGGAGCAGTAGATGGCGCTGCACCTGCCCAAGCCGCGCTCGAAATCCGTGCCGCAGAAAACCACCGGTCTCGACGGCATGCGCGTCACGGTCGCGGCCGCCGCGGCCGAAGGCATCGCCAAGGCGCAGGAAACCAGCCGCGGCCTGGCGGGGCTGACCGCGAGGGTCTCGGTCCGGCAGCTGCGCAGCGAGATCGGGAACGACGGGTTGCGCCAAGCCGCGATCGATGCCGGCCGCACCCCGCCCTCGGACCGGACGCTGCGCCGGTGGGGGCAGCAGGGCCGCATCCCGCACGCCGAGGTCGCCGAGCTGGCGCAGCGCCGCGCCGCGATCGCCCGGCTCGGCGGTGTCAACGCGGTGGCGCAGCAGATCGGCCGCAACCCGTCGTCGGTGCGTAAGTACATGTCGGGCAAGACCAACGAACTGCGCAACGACGCGAAGTCCAAACTCAAAGCCGCCAAAGCGGACAACACCATGCGCAAGGCCGGTGTTCTCCGGCCCGACGGGACACCGAAGGTCGCGACGATCCGGGTCACCGGCCGGGTGCACGTCCGCAACGGCGACGAAGTCGGATACGACTACCGCACCCGCACACTGGACTTCGGCAACTCCGACGTCCCGTTCAGCGCCGAGGAATCACGGGAGATCGCCGCAGCCCTGGCGAACGACGACCAGGCCCGCGTGGTGGCGATCCTCGAACGCCACGCCACCCTCGACTACCCGGAGAACAAGGGGTTCGACGTCTACGGGGATCAGTTCGGATTCCACTTCGACGCCATCGACAAGCTCGACGTCACGTGGCGCTGAGTAGTCCACCGACAGCCACACAAACGCATCACTTAGCGTCCCGCGGTTCCTGACGCGATCCGATTTGAGCACCATCGTGCTGTTCAGGCCAGCGGATGGGTTCACAAACGTCACTTGCTCGACCGGTCGCTGCCCAACGACGATCTCGACGGTGTCTCGCACCGCAGAACGGTGCCGTGGACGATCCCGGGGATATCCATCTAGCGTTCCAACCTCATATTCCGAACACGGGATGTCCGCATCCTCGTTCGGCTGACACTTTCGGAGGAGATGAGATGCACATGCCGATGTGGCCACCCGGCCCCGTCCCTACATGGGACACGGAAGCACTGGAACGCTTTGTCGCATACGTCGAGCGCGGCATGACGGTCCGGGTGGCAGCCGACGGGCGTTTCCTGACGCTCTCCGAAGCCCACGCCGAGTTGTTCCGGCGGCAGCGGAAGCGACAGCGCGACGTCGAAGCGTGACTTTCCGACGGCAGACCCCCGGCACCCCCACACGTCGGCAATCCGGCCGATACGCGATCGGTCGTCGAACACCCCCATCGGCCTTGAACTCGACGAACACCGAGCACCCGGTCCGTCCCCGCTCCCCTTGAACATCGGCGCAGCATGGACTATTGAGAGGACATGATGCCCGATGTTCCGCCGCCGCGGCTCCCTGCAGATGTGACGGCCCTCGTCGGACGAGGCACCGAAACCACTGAGATCCGGCGACTACTTGCTCACTCGAGACTGGTCACCCTCACAGGTATCGGCGGCGTGGGCAAATCGCGTCTCGCGGTGCACGTCGCCCGCAAAGCCGAGCGCGGCTTCGCGGATCACGCAACGCTCGTCGAGCTGGCCGAGGTCGCCGATCCGGCACTGGTAGCGATGACGGTGGCCCAGGTTGTCGGAGCCCCGGTTCACCAGTCGGATGTGGTGGCGACCTTGGTCGATTATCTGCGCGGGCGCGAGATGCTGATGGTCCTCGACAACTGTGAGCATCTGCTCGACGAAACCGCGATCCTGGTACGGAACCTCCTGTCCGCTTGCCCTGGGCTGCGGATCCTTGCCACCAGCCGCGAACCGTTGCGTGTTACCGGTGAACACATCTTCAAGGTCGAGCCGCTTCCGGTCCGTGTCTCGCACAGCGGGCGGGGCCCCGATGACGTACGCCCGGAGGCTGTGCGGTTGTTCGAGGAACGGGCCACGGCTGCGGCGCCGGAGTTTCGGATCACCGCTGACAACGAGCGCACGGTGGAGGAATTGTGCCGCCGGCTCGATGGGTTGCCGCTGGCGATCGAGCTCGCGGCTGGACGGATGCGGGCACTGTCACCCCGCGAATTGCTGGTTCGTCTGGACGACCACCACCGGCTTCTCAGCCTGGGCGACCGTTCCGCTGCCCCCCGCCATCAGTCGTTGTGGGCAACCCTGGACTGGAGTTACGACCTGTGCTCGAAGCACGAGAGGCTTCTGTGGGAACGCATGTCGATCTTCACCGGCTCCATCTACCTGAACGCCGCCGAGTGTGTCTGCAGCGACGACGATCTCCCCCGAGAGGTCGTCGTGGAACACATCGTGGCGCTAGTGGACAAATCGATCCTTGTGATGCACAACTCGAGCGACGGACCCACCTATCGCATGCTCGAGACGGTGCGCGAGTACGGATTGCGGAAACTGCGCGAAGATCCGCTCGACGCTGCGGTTGTCGGGCGTTATCGCGCGTACTACCAGCGGCTCGCACGCGAGTTCGACGAGAACTGGTTCGGGCCCGGCCAGGAGGAAATGGTCGAACGGATGCGTCGGGAACAGGCGAATCTGCGAGCAGTCCTGGATTCGCTGGTTTCCGACCCCGAGGGAGGGCGCGCCGCGCTCGGCATGAGTTCGGCGCTTTTCTGGTATTGGCTCGGATGCGGACAGCAACGGGAGGGACGGCACTGGCTGGACCGGTGCCTGGCGCTCGACGACAATGCTGGACCCGAACGTGCAGCAGCGTTGTGGGCCAACGGCTATCTCGCGATAGCCGAAGGTAAGGCCGTCGTCGCGCTCGATCTGCTTCGTGGCAGTCAGGACGCCGCTCGGCAAGCAGGAGACGCGATCGGACTCGCTCACGCGACCCACATACGCGGCATTGCCGAGCACAACCTCGGCAACCCATCGCTGGGCATGACCTTGATCGAGGAGGGCATGGCGATGGAGTCGGAGAACGGGACATCTGCGCAGCAGGTCCTCGCGATGGAGCACCTGGGGTGGGCTCTGTGTCACCGGCAGGAGCCCGAACGGGCTCTCGCGGTGCTCGAACAAGGGCTTCACCTATGCAAAGAACTAGGCGAGCGGTGGTCGCTGTCGTGGGTTCTCACATTCACGGGACTGGCGCACTGGATGCGCGGAGACGCTGCGGCCGCGGCACGCGCGTTGAGGGAGGCGCTCGCGGTCAAGCGACCCTTCCACGACGTGTTGGGTATCGCTGTGGTTGTGGAGTTGCTCTCCTGGGTTGCGTGCGCCGAAGGTGATGCCGTGCGCTCGGCGCGGCTTCTGGGGGCGGTGCGTCGGATGTGGGAGCCGCTGGGGATCTACCCGGGTGGGTTCGAACTGCGATCCTGGAGCAGCCGTACGGAAGCTGATGTCCGAAAGGTGCTTGGAGAGAAGGAGTTCGAATATCAATTCGGGGAGGGCGCGAGGATGGAGGTGGATCGCACGATCGACTACGCGCTCGGTGAGGAGTCCTCGGACGAGGCGGAACTCTCGTCCGAGGACGCGCTCCTCGCCCTCCTTACGCCCCGCGAGACGCAGATCGCCCAGCTGCTTGCCCAGGGGCTCACGAACAAACAGATAGCACAGACACTGGTGATCGCCCTGCGCACCGTGGACAGCCATGTCGAACACATCTTCACCAAGTTCGGTGTCAATTCGCGGACACAGGTCGCGGTCCTGCTGGCCACACAGCGGCGTTGAACGAGCTAGTACACCGTGCGGGAACGGTTGGCCAGCACGCCCGTTCGTCGCCGCGCCGCGATTGACGCGGCGCCGTCGATACCGGCGAGGAGCATCCCCGATTCGGCGCCCAGGCGCGCCACGACGGCACCCGAGGGATCCGCAACGAGGGACCGCCCGATCCCGGTGGGAGCGTCGGGCCGGACCGCGACACCGGCCGTACGCGGGTCGGCCTGATCACATCCGAGTACCCAACACCCAGAGTCGAGGGCCCGTGCCCGTACCAACACGTCCCATTGGTCGGCTTTCCCGTCGCCGGCTCCCCAGGACGTCGGTACCAGTACCGCGCTCGCCCCGTCCTCGGCCAACCGCTGGAACAGAGCGGGAAAGCGGATGTCATAACAGGTGGCGACGCCGAGTACCAGACCGTCGACGGTGACCGTGACACATTCGCTGCCGGGTGCCACGGTGTCCGATTCGCGGTATCCGAACGCATCGTAGAGGTGGATTTTGTCGTAGCCGAAATGCTGACCGAGACCGGTAATGATCACGGTGTTGCGGACGCGGGCACCGTCGGGGGTGAACATGCCGGCCACGACGAGCACATCGTGCTCGTCCGCGATGGCGGCGACCGCACAGGCCCACGGTCCATCGATCGGTTCGGCGACCGCGCCGAGTTCGGTCCCGAAGTGCGCCATGGTGGCCTCCGGGAACACCACAACCCTGGCGCCGGCGCGGGCGGCATGTCCGACCTCGGCGCGGACCGTGGCAAGGTTGCGGTCCGGATCGCCGGTCGACGCGATCTGGCACAACGCTATCTGCAAGGTGTCGTTCATGATCAGCTGTCCTGTCCTACCCGCGGAATCCATCCCGGGCGGCTGAGCAGGTAGCGCACCATTCGCGGTGGAATGGTCAGGGTCGATTCGATGTCGCCGGCATCCGGTGGCAAGTGGGTGCGGATCTGCGAATGTGCGCCGGCCTGTATCTTGTCCACCCATTCCGGGTCGACGAGCGCCGCACGTCCGATCGCGACCAGGTCGGCACCGGCGGTGAGGGCGGTCCGGGCGTCGTCCAGGGTGCGTATGCCCCCGCTGGCGACCACGGCGCTATGCCCGTCCACCGCCTCGGCGATCGCCTCGATCGGATTACGTGACTCCACCTGCTGTCGGCTCTTCGTCCAGTCCCGGTCTTCCGGCTGTGGCGAGTTGCGGCGGAAGTTGTCCATGGAGATGTGGATGTAGTCCATGCCCTCGGCGGCCAGTCGATCGGCCAATCTCGCGGCGTCGTCAAGTGTGTACCCGCCCGTTTCGGATTCGAACGGTGTGATCCGGAACCCGACGGTCACTGCGTCGCCGACAGTTTCGCGCACGACGCGGGCGACGGAGAGCGGGAATCGCATCCGTGCCTCGAGGCTGCCACCCCACAGGTCGGTGCGGCGGTTGGCTCGCGGCGAAAAGAACTGATGGATCAGATAGTGGTTGGCGCCGTGGATTTCGATGCCGTCGAAGCCCGCCTTCACTCCATAGTCCGCCGCCCGTCCGAACGCGGCGAGGAGATCCTCGATCTCGTCGTCACGGAGCGCTCTGGGTGTGCGGGCATTGGGTCGGGCGGACGGCACAGCGGAGGGGCCACGCAGTGCGTCGGGTCCGATCAGTTCGGGTAGCGCGATTCGACCGCCGTCGTATATCTGCAGGATGCCGACGCCGCCGCCACCGCGCGCCGCGCGCGCGACCGCTCGCAGGCTGTCAAGGTGGGATTCGCCGGACGCACCGATTCCCTGCCATGCCCGTCCGGCAGGATGGACGTAGGCGCAGGAGGTGATCACCGCGCCGAATTCGGTTGCGGCCCGGCGGGAAAGATAGGTCAGCTCGGCCTCGGTGGCCGACCCGTCCGGATAAGAGGAATCGGTTGTCATGGGTGCGAGAAGGAACCGATTTCTGAGTGTGGTACCGGATCTCAGCGGCAGCGGGGACCAAGGATCTGAAGATGAGTGCATTACGGGCTCCTGGGAGGTGAAGCGATCGGACGATGCGTCAGTCGACCGCGGGTGGAGTCTGCTGCACGGAATACGACAACGAAATCGACCGGTTCGTGTGAGGATCGCCGAGTTCGACGCTCCACCCGGCGCTGAACTGGTCGACCTCGGTGCGCATCGGGATGGTGCCGGACATGAGAACGGTGCCGGGCTCGAGCAAGCCGCGTTCCCGCAGTTCGTCCACCCAGTACAGCGGGCTCAGCAGTTCGGCAAGTGTGCCATTTTGGATCACCTGCGTTCCAGCATCGGTCTGAAGCGTCCCTGGTTTCATTGAGGGTGAGCCAGATATCCCGGAAGGATCACCCCAGACTCACCATGGCGAACTACAAATACCCACAGGAACTGCGCGAGCGAGCGACCCGACTCGCAGTCGAAGC
>NZ_JALPTB010000102.1 GCF_023218075.1 Rhodococcus sp. HM1
CTGTGTGGGCTACTTTGGGTGCGGTCAGCCTGGCCAGTCCGACCGCACCCAAAGTAGCCCACACAGCGGCCGGATCCGGCTCCATGCCCGGTCCCGAGTGCCCGGCGACGAGATCAACCATGAGGTCCTGGAGATCCCGGTCTACGGCAAGGTTGATTGTGATCGCGGTCGTGGTCATCAGCGCATCCCCAGCCCCCGCGCGATCACGCCGCGCAGGATCTCGTTGGTACCGCCGCGGAGCGTGAACCCCGGACGCTGGTGTAGTCCGGCCCTGCACAGAGCCTCGATTTCCGCTTGCCCGTCCATGGTCTCGTCGCCCATCCGGTCAGAGACGTACTCGACGAGGTCGCCTTCCATGCTGGTACCGAGGAGCTTGACCAGGGCGGCGGCGGTGTCGGCCTTCTCACCCCGTTGAAGGGCTCCGGCAATGTTCTGGCTCAGTGCGTGCAATCCGACCATCCGGGCCACCGACCGTCCTAGGTCGGTGCGCTCGGGCAGCAGTCCCTTTTGGACCGCGCCGATCTCGGTGGCCAGGAGCCGGAAGGTGGAAAGGAAACGCTCGGGTCCACTGCGCTCGAAGGCAAGCTCCGAGTTGACCTGTTCCCATCCGTTGCCCAGAGTGCCGAAGACCATGGCGTCGGGAACGAATACCTCGTCCAGAACTACCTCGTTGAAGTGGTGGTCGCCGGAGAGGGAAATGATCGGCCGGATCGTCACGCCGGGGGAACGAAGGTCAACGATGAACTGGCTCAGACCCGCGTGGCGGTTTGCCGTGTCGAATGGTTCCGTGCGGGCCAGCACGATGAATGCCTCAGCGTGTTGGGCCCCTGAGGTCCACACTTTGGTGCCGGTCACGGTCCAACCGCTGTCCGCGCGGGTGCCGCGGGTCCGGACACTGGCCAGATCCGATCCCGAGTCGGGTTCGCTCATGCCTATGCCGAAGAAACACTTGCCCGCAGCGATCCGGGGAAGGTATTCGTGCTTCTGCTCTTCGGTGCCGTATTTCAGCAGCGACGGTGCAATCTGGCGGTCTGCCACCCATTGCGCTGCGACCGGAGCACCGACCGCGAGCAGCTCCTCGGTGACAACGAAACGCTCGAGATGGGTCCGGCCGCGCCCGCCGTACTCGGTCGGGATGGTCATTCCTACCCAACCGTGTTCGGCCAGGCGGCGGGTGAAGTCCTCGTCCCACCGGGTGAGCCAGGTGTCGATGCCGGGTGTCAGTGTCCCTGCCGCGGTTTCTTTCTCGAGAAACGTGCGTACCTCGGCGCGTAGGGCATTCATTTCATCGGTGGTCACCGTCGTCGGTGGCGCGACGGAGGGATTCATAGTGCCTCCATAGGAAGTTCTGTCTGGGGCGATGCCCGAGCTGCTCGGGTAAATTTCACCGACGGCCGGTAAGTGGCGGCCGGTCGGATCGGGGGGCGAACGCCGGCCCCATCTCGAGTGGACACTATCCAGTTCTGGACATCTACGCAATAGAGAATTATCTTACGTAATTATGTATTGGTTGGAGGAGTTCTCCCTGTTGATAGGCTCACGAAATGGCTGACACTCCTGGGACCCCCGGAGCCGTGCCGGTCGAAAAGGTTCCCGGGCGCCCCCGGCACCGCATGGTCGATCGGGTGGCGGCGATCCTCGAACTCGTAGCCCGGTCCGAAAACGGCCTCACCCTCACCGCTATCGCAAGGGCACTCACCGCGCCCGTCAGTTCGGTCCAGGGCCTGATCAACGGTCTCGTCGCCGTCGGCTACCTCGACGAGCGCGACCGGATCTACACCCTCGGCACCGCGCCATATCTTCTCAACGTCATCGCCGGCAGACCACCGGTCACCTCGATCAGCCATGATCAGCTCGAGCAGGTCCACGCCGAGACCGGGCTGACCACCACACTGTCCACGTCTGTCGGTGACGACCTGTTCTACGTCGACCACGTCTCATCCGACCCGCATTACGCATACCTGGCAGAGAACCGGGTGCGCCGATCCCTCCTGCGCACCTCTGCAGGATGGCTCTTGCTGGCTGATCGCGATCAACGTGACATCTGGGCGTACCTCAACTCTCGACCATCCTCCGATGCCGACTTCGTAGAGCGCTTCCTGCACTCACTCGATGAACTCGAGAACACCGGCGTATGCGTGGCACCCGGTGTGGCCGTTGAACATGCAGACGGGGTTTCGGTCGCCCTCCGGGAACGCGGCCGGACCATCGCCACCCTCGGCGTGGTCGGGGTGCGGGAGACCATCGTCGAACGGCAGGACGAACTCGTCGAGATCTGCCTGCGGTATGCCACCAAGTGGGGCTTTCGCTAGCCCGCAACACGGAGCACTCGCTCCTCGAGAAGTGGGTTGCCCCGGCTCGGCGACCGCGTCAACCATGGCCCACTCCACCGTGGTTTCTGTGTGATGCGAACACGAACAAGGGCCATCGCGGTCACCTCGATAGGCCTTCGCTTTCGTGACCAATACTCGACGGCCGAGTGGTTGTCCCCCGGGCGAGCGTGACCCCTTCTCATCGAGATCGGACTCGCCTGCTCGATCTCGCGACCCGCCCCAAACAGAGGGTTGATTCCAGCTGCGCTGCTCGGTCACCGAATCCATAGGGTGCAAAACTCCACGTGGCGCGACTTCCAGATCGACCACTGGATGACTGCGACAGTCGGCTTGGCCCAGCAGACGACTTCGATCGCAACGGAAGAATATGCACCTGAACATGTCTCGCAATCTGTAGCCGCAATCGACGTTGCCGACATGCTTCGAATCCCCGACCGGTCGCAGGGGAACGTCGCGCAAGTACTGCGGAACAGCGAGTTCGCTTCAGCCACTTCGGCGCCGTAGTCCCCTCCGAAAAATCGGACGGAACCCATGGGCCCACGCTCCTCGATGTGCAGCCGGCGCCAAGCCACTCGTCCTACGCCCGCCCCGAGTCCCCCGATCTCACCTGATGCCGACGAAAGCACCCCTGTCCCGATAAGGGACTCCCCCGGCTTCAGAAGAAGCCGTGACCACGTCGCAGAACCGGACCAGCTATACGTATTTGCGTATTTTTCTTTGTAGTTGCGGATTTTTCGGAAGGCCGTTATTGTCGACTCACTCCATCTACGTGACCCATGCCACACCACATACGCAACGAGGTCGCAAACTCCGACAGGCCGTTCGGCTTTCGAAAAGCAAAGCCTGACAACGCCTCTGAAACTCTGCCCCACCTCAATCTCGGAAAGGTCTAGGCCCATGACATCAGCCCATCTCCCTGAGCACGCCACGACGGAAACGCAGGATTACGACGTCATCGTGGTCGGCGGCGGTTTCGGCGGGATCTATCAGCTGCGCCACCTTCGGGACAGAGGGTTCTCCGTGATCCTTCTCGAAGCCAGTGGAGGCTTCGGTGGCGCCTGGAGCCTCAACCGCTACCCGGGCGCGCGAGTCGACAGCCATGCACCCGTGTACCAGTTCACCGATGAATACCTTTGGAAGGACTGGAACTTCTCACAGATGTTCCCGGACCACGAGGAGATGCGGAGTTACTTCAACTACGTCGACTCCAAACTGGACCTGAGCAAGGACTCCCGCTTCAATACCAAGGTCGTCAGCGCGACGTTCGACGAGGACGAGCGGATGTGGACCCTTGTCTCACAGAACGAGGAGAGCTTCCGCGCACGCTTCGTGGTCTTCGCGACGGGGTCCACTACCGAACCCTACATTCCGAATATCCCCGAAATGGACGCCTATCGAGGTGAACTCGTCCACACCGCACGGTGGCGAGACGATATCGACATGACCGGCAAACGAGTTGCCATTATCGGCACCGGCGCCAGCGCAGTCCAAGTCGTTCAGGAAGCCGGCCCTGTCGTCGAGAAACTCACCGTCTTCCAGCGGACGCCGAACCTCTCGTTGCCGATGCACCAGGAGTACCTCGACGACGAGAGGCAGGCAGCCCTGAAGGAAACCATGCCGGATGTGGCGGTCAAGTGTCGCGAAACATTTGCTGCGATCGACTACGAGTTCGATCCCCGAAACGGCGTCGACACGTCCGAGGAAGAGCGCCTCGCGCTGTTCGAACGCCTTTGGAACCAGGGCGGTTTCGCATTCTGGCTCGGGAACTTCTCTGATTATCTCTTCAGCGAAGCAACCAACTCGATGGTCTACGAGTTCTGGAAGAGCAAGATCAAGCCGCAGATCCTCGACCCTGTCAAGGCTGATCTGCTGGTGCCTGACGTAGCTCCGCATCCGTTCGGAGCCAAGCGGCCGGCCCTGCACCAGAACTACTACGAGGTGATGAACCAAGAGAACGTCGAACTCGTCTCCATCCAGGAGACATCGATCACCGGGTTCACGGCAACCGGAATTCGCACATCCGACGGTATCGAGCATGGAGATTTCGATATCATCGTACTCGCAACTGGATTCAACAATAATACGGGTGCGCTCACTTCGATGAAGGTCCGCAACTCCGCTGGCGTCACCCTCGGCGAGAAGTGGAATCAGGGCGTCGACGCTTACCTCGGCGCATTCACGTCCGGATTTCCGAACGCCATGTTCGTGTACGGTCCGCAGAGCCCTGCCGCCTTTGCGAACGGCTCCACGAACGCTGAGCGTCAAGGCGAGGTCATGGTCGAGTTCCTGGAATTTCTTCGGTCGGAAGGTCTTACCCGGTTCGAATCGACCCACGAAGCCGACCAGGCGTGGACCGATCACATCAACGGCACTGATGATATGGCGCTGTTCAAGCATGCAAAGTCCTGGTACAACGGCAGCAACATCCCCGGCAAGAAGCCCCAGATGCTCCAGTATCTCAACGGTCTGCCCATGTACCTGGATTTCTGGCAGAAGGAAAAGGCCGTAGGATACACCGACGGACTGCGGGTATCGTGAGTCTTCACTAAATCAGATCCAACCTCGGAAGAAGTGAATGATGCCTGTCATCAACAGCATTGAACGTGAATGTTTTTTCATAGACGGCCAATGGCGCAAATCTAGTGCTCCAGACCTGACAACGGTGTTCGAGGCAGCAACGGAGCGTCCTCTGGGTGTTGCTGCGATGGGTGGACCAGCGGAAATAAATGCGGCTGTGCACGCCGCGCGGGCCGCACTCCAGCGAGGACCGTGGGGGCGCAGCACCCCTCACGAGCGCGCTGCAGTTATGCGGCGCTTCGCCGACCACCTCGAGCGTCGAGGACGATCGACGGCAGAGCTCGTCAGCCGGCAGACCGGAATGATTTCCTCCTTGTCGGTCAGCACAAGCGCAACGGCGCCGGTAGCGATTCTGCGGTCGATGGCAGAGGTGGTGGAGACACGAACGTTCGAGACACGCCGTCCCAGCAGCATGGGTTCTACGATCGTTCGGGAAGAACCCGTAGGGGTCGTCGGCGCAATCACTGCCTGGAACTATCCGCAGCTGTTGGCGATGGCCAAGATCGCGCCAGCACTCGCTGCAGGATGCACTGTAGTTCTGAAGCCGGCGCCGGAGACTGCGCTCGACGCGTATGTGCTCGCAGAGGCAGCCGAGGAGGCCGGTCTACCACCCGGCGTCCTCAATATCGTTGCCGGGGGCGTTCATGCGGGCAAAGCCCTTGTAGCCCATCCCGATGTCGACAAGATCGCCTTCACCGGTTCCACTGCAGCAGGTCAAGCGATCGGAGAAGTCGCCGGCCGGAGTTTCAAGAGGGTCTCACTGGAGCTCGGAGGCAAGTCCGCAGCCATTGTGCTCCCCGACGCCGACCTCGACGTCTTCGTCAAAAGCCTCAAAGACGCTGTCCTCAAGAACGGGGGGCAAACATGCACCACGAATTCCCGCATCTTGGTTCCCCACAGTCGGTCCAGCGAGATCATCGATGTCCTGGCGTCCTACGTGGATGACTTGGTGATGGGAGACCCACTCGACGAGTCGGTCACCATGGGACCCATGGTAAGCGAGCAGCATCGGGAGCGGGTGAGGAGTTACATCCGCCTGGGACAGTCCGAGGGATTCCGAACGATTCGCGGCGGAGCCGAACCCCCTGAACAGTGCACCCGCGGCTGGTTCGTGTCTCCCACCATCTTCGATGGTGTCGACAATCGCAGTGCACTAGCGCAGGAAGAGATTTTCGGACCCGTCATCTCCGTCATCCCTTATGAGACCGAAGAGGAAGCCATCGACATGGCGAACGATACGCCATTCGGTTTGGGAGGAGTCGTCTTCACCAAGGACACCGAACATGGCTTGAACCTCGCGTCACGTATTCGATCCGGCACCGTTGGAGTGAACTACTACTCCTTGGATACCGGTTCCCCGTTCGGTGGTGTGAAGAACAGTGGAGTCGGCCGCGAATTCGGACCCGAGTCTCTGGACTTCTACCTCGAGTACAAATCGATATACGTATAGGATACGCAACGCTCGCCGGCCCTCTCCATCTCGCACTCGATAGTGCGCCTAGCCAGAGACTTCATCCCGATGGAAGGACCGCGTAACAACACAAAGCATGCACGTAATCTTCAGCGTCGCAAGGGTGTGCCCACAGTTACTGTTTGCTGACGCTCACCGAATTCGAGCCCGTGTAGGTATCCCGCGATCGGTTCGGCCGAGGAAAGCTTACTGCCAGGCGGCCGGGAGAGCGTCCACGCCTTAGTTCCATCGCTCGCCGCTCGACGCGAAACTATCGTCGCCTACCAACGGCTGGTGCAGGTCAGCAATGCCGAAGATATTCCGTTCATGCTTTGTCCTTCCCTCCGGAGGCCAGCGACTTCCAACCGCACAGAATGAGCAATCATGCCTGAATCCTCATCTGCCATCCTCCCGGCCGAGACTCGAGATTCCGCTTCCGAGACCCTGCGTCCACGGACCGGCGCACTCACCGACATCCGGGTCGTCGATCTTTCGCGAGTACTGGCCGGCCCGCTGTGCGCGCAAGTGCTCGCCGACCACGGTGCCGACGTGATCAAGGTCGAACCACCTACTGGCGACGACACACGCAGCTGGGGGCCACCTTTCGTCAAGGATGACCACAGTGCCTACTTCGATGGCTTGAACCGCAATAAGCGCAACATCAGTGTGGATCTGCGTACCGGGGCCGGCCAACAACTGCTGCGCACGATGCTTGCCGAAGCTGATGTCGTCATCGAAAACTTCAAAGCGGGCACCCTCGCGAAGTGGGGACTTGGCGACGACGTGCTCGCCGCTGAATTCCCGCGCCTCGTGCACTGTCGAATCACCGGGTACGGCGTCGATGGGCCGCTCGGTGGCGCTCCCGGTTATGACGCAATCCTCCAGGCCCTCTCAGGTTTGATGAGCATCAACGGTGAGCCCAGCGGCGATGCCATGCGGATCGGGATCCCTCTGGTCGACATCATCACGGGTCTGAACGCCGTGAACGGCATCCTCATGGCGCTCCACGTGCGGCAAAATACCGGACGCGGGCAACTCGTGGATCTAGCACTGCTCGACAATGCTGTATCCATCCTGCACCCCCACGCCGGCAAGTGGTTTGCCACTGGTGTCCCGCCGGAACGGACGGGCGTGGCACACCCGACGATCTGCCCCTATGAAACGTTCACCTGCACAGATGGCCCCTTTTTCATCGGTGCAGGCAACGACCGGCAATTCCGCGCTCTGGCCGTGGCGCTCGACGCTCCCGACCTGGCTGACGACCCGAGATTCACCACCAACTCCGACCGGATGGCAAACGCAGCACAACTGCGCGACATCCTCGGCGGCCTCGTCAACACCTGGCAGCGCGAGGCTTTGGCGGACCAGCTACGTCTAGCTGGCGTACCGTCGGGGTCGGTGAACAATGTCGGAGAGGCCCTCTCGCTACCGCAGGTCCGTCACCGCGAGATGGTGGTCGAGTGTGATGGCTATCGGGGTCTCGGCGTACCCGTAAAGCTCGCTGGGTCCCCCGGTGCTGTGCGGTTCGGGCCGCGTGACCGTGGCGCCGATACCGACGCTGTACTGACAGAACTCGGCCTTCTCGAAGACGATATCGAGCAACTGCGCGCCGCCGGGGCACTGCCAGAGTAGCGGCTTACCTACACGGCGGATCTTGTCGATGCCTATCAGCAGAGCTCGTTCCACGCGCAACTCCTGGCAAGGTTACGACAGTATGCAAGCCAATGCCGGGGCCGGCCGTTCAACGCCGATCACGTTCTCTTCGTTTTGTATTCGTCGTCGTCCACCAGCAGGTGTTGCACAATAGGACACTGTTGACCTCATCCCTACTTTTAACGTTCTGAGGTGCGCATTCATCTGAATATCCGCACCATTTCACATCCCGTATCCCACTCAAGGAGTGACCATGGCCCTGTTCGCTGTTATCTGGTCGTACACCACTGATGCGTCCGTCAAAGAGGCTGCCCATGCCGACCACCTGGTCTTCGTCAAGGACGCGGCCGCCCGAGGCGTGCTGCAGGAAGCGGGCGCCTGGGCCGATGGCGCCGGCGCTCTGCTCGTGTTCAAAGCGGACAGCGAAGACGACTTGCGTTCCCTGCTCGCCGAGGACCCCTATGTCACGCAGGGTGTTGTCGTAGACCAGAGCATCTACCAGTGGAAGCCCGTCATCGGACCCCTCGTAGGGATCTGAGGACACTCCGGGCACGATCCACTTCGGTGGAACGTGGTTGCAGCATCTCTACGTTGGGCTGCAGTCAGGACTCTTCCAGTCGCGCCGACCCAGACGACCCGCGTGACCCGCATCTGTGCGCATACACAGCGGGCGACGGATTCGAAGAGTTCGATCAGCGGAATCGCGGAACCATCACGTCACAGCCTTGACGGCGTAAGCCTCGACGCCGAACCGGCGTGGCGATCTGTGGGTGCCGACATTTCGACACACCGAGGCAATTGCTGAACTGCCCGAGTGGTTTTCCCGTCCACCCGACTGGGTGGAATGACACCGTGCGTACGCGATACAAGAGCCTCACGCTTTTCTGAGCAGTCAATCTCCCCTTCTCGAGCGGTGATGAAAGTGAGCAACACATGTCCGTGAGCAAAGAATCGCTGTTCCTCAACGACCTGTACTCTTCCTGGCTTCGACGGTCCGAAGGTATGGACCTCGCAGGTCAGCGAGACATGTTCGAAGAATGGCATCTTCCCACCATCGAACCCACCGACGTCACGTATGAAGAAGTGACAGCCAACGGCGTGCCGGCGACATGGGCCAAGCCGCTGGGCGCCGCCGAAGACCGGGTGATCGTCTTCACTCACGGCGGCGGATTCGTAACAGGCTCACGCTTTTCCCATCGCAAGCTTGCAGCGCATCTCGCCAAACTGGCGGGTGTCCACGCACTCGTCGTGGACTACCGGCTTGCGCCGGAGGCGAAGCATCCGGCTCAACTCGAAGACTGCGTTGCCGTCCACGAGTGGCTCCGCACGCAGGGTTACAAGGCGGAACACACAGCGACGGTCGGCGACTCGGCCGGCGCCAATCTCGCCATCTCGACAGTGTTCGAACTTGCGGGCATGGCACTTCCCATTCCGGCCGCCGTCGTCGCTCTCTCGCCGTGGCTCGATATGGAGATCAAGGGACTGACGATCGAATCGAACGACGCGGTCGACGTATTGGCCAAGAGGGCTGTTCTCGAGATGATGCGGGAGATGTTCCTGTCGGAACTCTCCGAAGCAACGGACCCGCGGGCAAACCCCCTGCTCCGAGACTACACAGACTTCCCTCCCGTCTATGTATCGGTCGGCGGTTATGAGACTCTGCTCGACGACTCCCGCCGTGTGGTCGAGTTGATCGAGAAAGTAGGGAGCGAAGCCGTACTCGACGTGGTCGAGGAGCAGCAGCATGTCTTCCACTTCAACGCGGGACGGGCACCCGAGGCGGATCAGGCGCTGAACCGCATTGCCCAGTGGCTACGGCCGAAGTTGGGGCTCGCCTGAACACCGCATGTGTGGCGCGCAACTGAACGCGAAGCGCGCCGACGAAGGATGAACATGTCTCGGCGGCGGTCTGCTTCGGCCCAGACCGCCGCCGAGTTCGTGTGCATGCCAGTCAGCAGGACACTGTCCGAATAATCGATTGCAGTGAAGATCGGGAAGATACATACATGGAAAATCCAGTTCTCGTAGAACGCGACGGATTCATCGAAACGTGGACGATCAATCGGCCGGCTGAAAGAAACCCTGTCTCAGGGATGGACGTAGTCGACGCATTGGTCGCCTGCGTGGATGCCGTCAACGCCGACTACGGAGTACGCGCTGTCATTGTCACCGGCGCGGGATCGACATTCTCCGCCGGTGGCAATGTCAAGGACATGGCGACTCGTCGGGGATTGTTCGGCGGGAAACCTCACGAACAACGCGATGGCTACCGAGCTGGGATACAACGGATTCCACGAGCGATGTACAACTGCGACGTGCCTTTGATCGCAGCGGTGAACGGCCCTGCAATCGGTGCCGGGTGCGATCTCGCCCTCATGTGCGACCTCCGAATCGCCAGCGAAAAAGCTTTCTTTGCAGAGAGCTTCGTCAAGCTGGGCATCATCCCGGGTGACGGGGGCGCCTGGCTGTTACCCAAGGCGGTCGGTATGGCGCGGGCGGCCGAGATGATTCTCACGGGCGACCGTGTCGACGCAACCCAGGCGCTCGAGTGGGGATTGGTCTCGAATGTCGTCCCTCCCGATCAGCTGCTCGACGAAGCTCGCGCACTCGCCAACAGAGTGGCTGCCAATCCTCCACACTCGGTACGGATGGCCAAGAAACTCTTACGCGAAGGGCAGCACCAAAGCCTCGACAGTCTCCTCGAACTGTCCGCTGCACTGCAGGCGCTGGTTCAACAGACCACCGATCACACGAGAGCAGTCGACGCCCTCATGGAGAAGCGAACTGCCGCATTCACCGGCGAGTGAGGATGACTGGCGTAGCAAGCTCCTCGATCACCGGTGCGGACACGTGGACGTTCGACAAGGCAGTCGCATCAACAGGAACGATGTCGTGAAGTTCGACGAATCCGGTCGGATCGAGCAGTGATTCACGGACTGGTACCTCAACACCGGGGTTGAGGTACATGGTGCTCACCCGCCAGAGCGTGGAGATCTCGACAGACCTGGAATGCCCGAGGAGAAACCGGACGACTGTGTTCTTGTCTCGTGCACATCCAGTGCCCGAGGATTGCTTGCCGGCGGACCGGCCACTTCGAGGAGCCAACGGGTGGACCAGTCGCGCGCTGCGCGAGAACCTGAATACCGCGACGCGCCCCGCCGAACCTCCACTGCCCCGGACCGGGGCCTGACCGACGGCAACCGAACCTCGGGCCCATCCGGAACGGCGAGAACCCGCTCCAGCGCGGTTCATGAGAACGGCACGGCGGGCACCCGTGCCGATGTCATCACATCACGCCGCAATGGAGAAGGAGTGCAACACGCCGGCGGGCACGCGCTGTGCAAGTACCAAGCGTGGCTGTGCTCGCAGCACGTGACTGCGGCGCAGCCACCCGTTACTCGCGGTCAGCGAGCGAACTGTTTGCCGAGGAATTCAACGACCGCGCTGTGCAATTCAGCGCTGCGCGGAACTGCGCCGGACATCCAGTACACGCCATGGACAAGACCGTCATACAGCTCGACCTGGACCGGGACGTCCTGCTCGGTCAGCATCCGCCCGTAGTTCAGGCATTCGTCGCGTGTGACCTCGTACTCGTTGACCAACATCAGGGTCGGAGGAAGCCCCGACAAGTTCTTCGCCTTGGCTGGCGAGGCGTACGGGTTCTCGGCGTCTTCCGGTGTGGCCAGGTACTGTTCCCAGAACCAGTCGATCGCTGCTGCGGTGATGAGGTAGCCTTCGGCGTTCTGCTCCCGCGATGGGAATCGTGCCGTGCCGTCGATAACCGGATAGATCAGCACCTGAGCGCACAGTGTCCGCGATCCGGTATCACGTGCCCGGAGGGCGGTGACGGCGGCGAGATTGCCACCGGCACTGTCACCCATGATGGCTACACGCGTCGCGTCACCACCGAAGTCGGCCGCGTTCTCGACTACCCAATTCAGAGCGGCGAACGCGTCTTCGGGTGCGGCAGGGAACTTGTGTTCGGGAGCGAGCCGGTAACTCACGGCGGCCACGATGACTCGGGCGTCCGCGGCCAGGGCGCGACATGGCTGCTCGGTAACGTCGAGGCTGCCCGCAACCCACCCGCCGCCGTGGATGTACACCACAACCGGCAGGGGTGCCTCGGACTCCGGAATGTAGAGACGCACGGCCTGGTCGCCATCCGGTCCGGGGTAGACCGTGTCGACGACACGAGCAAGATCCGCCTTCGGCGCCTGGAGTCCGCTGAAGGACTCGATGACCTCACGGACTTCAGCAACACTCATCTGCTCGAACGACTTCAGTCCCTGCTCGTTCAAAGTATCTATCAGCTGCTCGACTACAGGATCGAGTGCCATGGTGATCTCCTTGATGTCATAGGCGAACTTGGTCGATCGCCGAGTCGGTGGAGTCACACTAAGAGGGCGTCCGAGCGGAAGAGTGTCCGAAAACAACACACCTGTCTGTCCCTGGTTCTCGTAAATGTGTGTTGCACAATCGGACACACCGAAGTTCTATCACTGTTCTACCGTCACCCAAGTGACCCACAGACGGCCAGGATCTCACCATCACCGTTCGATGACGGGCCCGGCAGCGCGAGGGACCTACCGGAGAACGGGTCCACCCTCGAGGCGCTCTCGAGAGATGGGCGCCCCGTACGTCCGCCGCACCCTGGTAGAGCCGTTTCGGTCACCGCACGTCACCGTGGGGACACACCAGCGGCTCCGAAAAACTTGCCGACCACTCGAAACCCGCGCTCGAATTGTGTATCCAGAGAGGGATTATCATGTTGCATCACGTTGTAACGTTCATATGGAAAAAAGACATTACTGACGAGCGCATCGAATCGTTCGACAATGCTCTTGACGCAATATCGACGAGCATTCCCGAAGTCGTGGAATTTCGTTACGGAAGGGACCTGGGGCTCAAGCCCGGGATCGGCGACTATGCAATATCTGCGATCTTCGAGGACGTCCCCGGATTCCGCGCGTATCTGGCCCATCCCGATCATGTGCGCCTCGTTGAAGAATTCATCTCGGTAATGGCCGAATCGTACTCGTCGATCCAGTTCGAGTTTGCGTAACGGCAGTGCCCGCCGCCCGTTCACCGAACAAAGAGTCGGTCGACAGGGTCACTCGTTACGGAAGGTTGTGATCAGTGGTGAACGCTGAAGATGTCGGGGGTGCCCTGCCTGGTGATGCCTTGAGCCGCCCTGTCGCGCTACGTGACGACGTGACCGCGCAGGCGGAGGCATTGCCGAATGCGCGACTGCTTCGCGTGAACGGTGCCGGTCAGGTTCGTCTCAGCGACGGACAACTTATCCTCGAGTCGGCTGCCGACTACTACTCCCGGCCTCCTACGCACGCCGTCCTGCTGGGAGTTGTCGGTACAGTGCACGAGTGGGCTGTGCGGGACGAGTTCCTCACGGATGCTTCCATGGAGAGCGCGGACATCGAGGTCGGTGACCTGCGGTCACACGGAGCGTTCCTCGATGCTGTTGATGCCGAACGGTATCTCACAGCGCAGGCCCTGCTGATGTGGCAGGACGAGTCCCACTTCTGCGCCAAGGACGGGGCGCCGATGACGATCACGTCGGGTGGTTGGACGCGTGTGTGCACTGCGTGCGGTCGGGAGGAGTACCCGCGTACCGATCCCGCGATCATCTGTCTGGTACATGACGGGGCAGACCGCGTGCTGCTGGCGCGACACGCGAATTGGCCGGTGCGGAACTTCTCAACGCTGGCGGGATTCGTCGAGGCCGGTGAGTCGCTCGAAAGCTGCGTGGCGCGGGAAGTTGCGGAAGAGGTCGGTCTCGTTGTCTCCGATGTGGTCTACGTCGGAAGTCAACCATGGCCGTTTCCGCGCTCCCTCATGCTCGGTTTCCATGCCATTGCCGACCCTCGAGACCAGCTAATCTTCAGTGATGGCGAGATCTGCGAGGCTGCTTGGTGCACCCGCACGGAGGTGAGGGAGGCTCTCGCCGCCGGCGACTGGACGAGTTCGGTCGATGCGCACGTGTTGTTGCCGGGGAAAGTCTCGATTGCAAGGCGCATGCTCGAGGCTTGGGTGCTAACTGGTAGCTGACCTTCCGGCTTGATCGGCGCAGTCCTGTCATCGGGCCAGCGCTACTCCGAAGGGACGCCGTTGTCGGTTTCGGCCCCGGTTCTCGACGATCTCTCACGTGGGCGACCATTGCAGTGCAAAGGCAGCTCGTGATCGACGATCCGGAATATCCATGGCGAGAGAGCACGCACTGCCGCAGTCCTCATCCGCGTCATGCGCCCCTCTCCCTTGGGCGTGCTGGTTCGGAGCCAGGTCAGCCGCCGCTGACGTACTCCTATCGGTGACGAACGGCCGCTCACTGGGGACGAGGTGATGCGGCGCGGAGATAGATGAATACTGTTGTTGTAGAGCACAATTGAGTATCGTACTCCTATCGACAGTGTCGTGGTTGCCGGCTAGTACGGCCGCACCTGTCGGCGGTTCGTCCCACGAGCATCCACCGCTGGCAACATGGTCGCCCAGTGGTGTGCATGCAGTGGCGGCGAGGCGGCATGCCTCGATCTCCGGGCACGGGCAGATCCCGATATCCCCCCTGCGTTCGGGCTGCCGGAGTCCCGCTTCGGTGATCACCTGATAGTCGAAGCGGGGCCTTCCGTCCATTTATGGACATCGTCTTGTCGGCGACCTTCGCCCAAGACGTCAGCGCGGCCCGGGAGTCGGAGGAAGGCGTGCAGTAGTGTTCGTGGCGGATCGTAGGGCACCGGGATCCTGTGAGCCAGGGCGGAGTGCGTTCGATCTTCCGTCGATATCGCCTGAGATGCTCTCTGCTATCGCCATAGAAGCCGACAATTCGGGCTCTGCGTTGTCGGCTGCCCCGACGGTGCTGACCCGGCGACCAGCAGATCGTGTACACGACTTCCCACTCGATACGCCGGCCCCGACCGGGCACCGCCGACGGGTGAGCTGGGTTGTCTCCGGCCCTGAGAAATCGCAGGTCCCGGTAGCTACGTTCTCTGCCGCGACCGTGATTGATGGTCGGCACGATCGACCGAATCAGTGCGCAACGCCGCGACAACGGTGACCACCTTGTGGCGGAGGGCGCCGAAGACCTCGTCGAGGTGCGTGCCGAACATCGCAAGACTGTACCCATCATCCGGTGCAACGACACGGAAAGATGGCCGCGACTCCGTACCGAGTTCGTGAGGACGCATGCCCCACGGAGTTCCGACAGCAGATGAAGGCGCGATTCTGCCTCGGCATCCAGCCGGCCTTCATCGTGCCGTCGCAGCGCATGCTTGCTCGTCAGGAGGGATGAACCCACCCTCCGAGGTCCTTCATGTCAACGGCGGCCGAAAACCAGGCCAGAAACGACGGATGAAAACCAGGCCACCCAACCACGATCGGATGGGTGATCTCGATGGAAGACTGGGCTCTGATCCGGCACCTGCATCACAGCGAGAAGTT
>NZ_JALPTB010000103.1 GCF_023218075.1 Rhodococcus sp. HM1
GCCACCCCCCGCGCCGGCTCCGCCCCCTCCGCAGATCCAGATCCAGATCCCGGGCGCCCCGCCGGTGGTCATCCCGCTGCCGTTCTGACCGATAGCCGCTACCGGGGGCGCAGCACGATTTCCGTCGGATGGGCGTCGGCGGGCGTGCGGATCGCGTTCCCCACCGCCTGCGCGACGGTTGCCGGGCGCAGGTACCGATCGGGCCGGTACTCGTTGCCCTCCTCGGCGACGAGCGCACGCTGCATGTCGGTGTCGATGCGGCCCGGGTGCACCGACGTCACGCGCAGGGCCGGTTCCTCCTGGCGCAGTACATCGCCGAATGCCCGCAGCGCGAACTTGCTCGCCGCGTACGCTCCCCATCCGGCCCGCGCATTGAGGCCGGAACCCGAATTGATCAGCACCACATGCCCGTTCGCGGCACGCAGGGCAGGCAGCAGGGCGCGGGTCAGGGCCACGACGGCAAAGACGTTGGCGTCGAACATCTCCCGCCACTGCGCGACATCGGATTCGGCGACGGTGCCGAGGCTCGCGATGCCCGCGTTGTGCACGAGAACGTCGAGCCGATCGATGCCGGAGCAGGCCGCGGCGACGGCATCGTGGTCGAGCAGATCCACCGGCCACGGGGTCGCGCCGGGAAGTTCCGCGACGATCGCGCCGAGGGACTCCTCGGTGCGACCACCCAGCAGCAGGTCGTGGTCGGGGGCGAGTTCGCGGGCGATCGCGGCACCGAGGCCGCGGGTTCCTCCGGTGATCAGGGCTGTCGGACGCATACGGTCGAGCGTAGGACAGGGCGCCCGGCCCGGTTCCGTGCCGCCTCTCCCCGACCGGACGGACCGAATAGCGGTTTCCCGCCACCCGGGCTGCGGTGGGGCGGCCACAATGGAGGATATGGACCCGGTGAGCGCACTGCGCGAAGTCGCGTTCTGGCTCGAACGCGAGCACGCCAAGACCTACCGTGTACAGGCCTACCGCCACGCGGCGGACGTGGTGGCGGCACTCGACGAGACACAACGGGAGCACCGCCGCCGCACCGACACGTGGTCCGAGCTGCCCGGCATCGGCCCGAAAACCGCCGCCGTGATCCGCGAATCCTACGACGGAATCCCCGGCTACCTGCAGGAACTGCGCGATGTGGCCGAGCCGATCGGGCGCGGGGCCGACGACCTGTGCACCACCCTGCGCGGCGACCTGCACACCCATTCCGACTGGTCCGACGGCGGTAGCCCCATCGAGGAGATGGCGCGCGCCGCGAAGACCATGCTCGGGCACGAGTACCTCGCCGTCACCGATCATTCGCCGAGACTGACCGTTGCCAACGGGCTGAGCCCGGAGCGGCTGCGCACCCAGCTCGGAGTGATCGCCGAACTCAACGCGTCGGGCGACGGAGCGCGGATCCTGACCGGCATCGAGGTCGACATCCTCGAGGACGGGTCGCTCGACCAGGACGACGACCTGCTCGCCGAGCTCGACATCGTCGTGGCCAGCGTGCATTCGAAACTGCGGGCCGAGAAGTCCGCGATGACCCGGCGAATGGTGCGGGCGGTGACCAATCCGCACGTTGACGTGCTCGGGCACTGCACCGGGCGGCTCGTCACGGGTGGTCGCGGGCAGCGGCCCGAATCGACCTTCGACGCCGAGAAGGTGTTCTCCGCGTGCCGCGACCACGGCACGGCCGTCGAGATCAACTGCCGGCCGGAGCGTCGCGACCCGCCGAGCCGGATGATCGACCTGGCGCTGCGGCTCGGGTGCCGCTTCGCGATCGACACCGACGCACACGCCCCGGGCCAGCTGGACTGGCTGGGGTACGGATGCGAGCGCGCCGCGGAGCGGGGTGTCGAACCGGAGGACGTCATCAACACGTGGCCCGTCGAGGAACTGCTGGCCTGGATCGCCGGATAGGAGCGGATGTGGAACACGTCGATGTCGTGATCGTCGGGGCCGGCCTGTCCGGTATCGGCGCCGGATACCGCCTGCAGACGCAGTGCCCGGAGCTGACCTACACGATCCTCGAGGGTCGCGACGCGATCGGCGGAACGTGGGATCTGTTCCGCTACCCGGGTATTCGATCCGACAGCGACATGTACACCTTCGGATATCCGTTCCGGCCGTGGCACGGCGACCGGTCCTTCGCCGACGGCCCCTCGATCCTCGAGTACGTGCGGGCGACCGCCGCGGACTACGGGGTGGATCGCCGAATCCGTTTCGGGCACAAGGTGAACGGTGCCACGTGGGATTCGGGCACCGCGACGTGGACGGTGCGGGCGATCGCGGACGGCCTCCCCGTCGAACTGACGTGCTCGTTCCTGTACATGTGCAGCGGCTACTACAGCTACGAATCGGGGTACCTGCCGGACATTCCCGGCCTGAACACCTTCGACGGCCCCGTGGTGCACCCGCAGTTCTGGCCGGAGGACCTCGACTGGTCCGGCAAACGCGTCGTGGTGATCGGCAGCGGTGCCACCGCGGTCACCCTGGTGCCCGCGATGGCCGAGGACGCCGAGCACATCACGATGCTGCAGCGGTCGCCGTCGTACATGATCTCGCTTCCCACTCGCGACCGGTTCGCCGACCGGATCCGGACATGGTTGCCGGGCAACGTCGCCCACCGTGTCGTGCGTATGAAGAACGTCACGAGAATGCTGGCGTTCTACCAGTTCTGCCGGCGGATGCCGAATCTGGCCGGCAAGGTGATTCGCGCCCGTGCCGCCCGCCGCCTGCACGGAAGCACGCCGGTCGATCCACATTTCGCGCCCACCTACGATCCGTGGGATCAGCGCATGTGCCTGGTTCCCGACTCGGACCTGTTCCGGGCGCTCCGATCCGGTCGCGCCGACATCGTCACCGCACGGATCGAACGGGTCACCGACCGTGGGGTCCGACTCGAGTCCGGCGAAGAACTCGAGGCCGACGTGCTGATCACCGCGACCGGTCTGCGGATCGTTCCGGCCGGTGGTATCACGCTCGTCGTCGACGGGGAACGGGTCGATCCGAGCGACAGGTACGTGTACCGCGGGACGATGCTCAGCGGCGTGCCGAACTTCGCGTTGTGCCTCGGCTACACGAACGCGTCGTGGACGCTGCGTGCCGATCTCGCGTCCCTGTACGTGTGCCGGCTGTTGAACCATATGCGGCGCAAAGGGTATCGGAGCGCGATGCCCGACTATCGCGGCGACGGACGGACCCGCCCGCTGCTCGATCTCTCCTCCGGATACGTGCAGCGCGCCGCGGGGATCCTGCCGCGGCAGGGCACCCGCAACCCGTGGCGGATGCGCCAGAACTACCTGCTGGACCTGCCGACGATGCGATTCGGCCGGATCGACGAATCGATGGCGTTCAGCCGGTGACGAGGCCCTCCTCGGCCGGTGCCGATTCGCGAGGTGGCGGAATCTCGCTGTCGCACAGCACCTTCGCTCCGGATGCGAACCGCTGCACCTCGTCGTCTCGACGGATCTGCGCCGGGACCGCGCCGCCGAGCAGATCCCGGGCGAGGCTCGCGGAGTCGCCGAGGGGCGAATCGCTGCCGGCGATGACGACGTTGCCGTAGCGGCGGCCTTTGAGCATCGCCGGGTCGGCGATGATCGCGGTGTGCGCGAACACGCTGCCGATCGTCGCTGCCTCGCGCTTGGCGGTCGTGAGGTCGCGGGTGTCCCCGCAGTTCACGACGTAGATCCCGCCGGGTGCCAGCACACGACGGGCGTGCCGGGTGAACTCGACGGTCGTCAGCGCCGCAGGTGTGCGGTTGATCGCGAACACGTCCCGCACGATCAGGTCGCGGGTGCCGTCGGTGAGCGAACTCAGCACCGCACGCGCCTCCCCGACCCGGATGCGCAGCAGCGGTGCCCGCGGGAGATCGAACCACTCGCGCACCAGCTCGGCGAGCCGCCCGTCGATCTCGACGACCACCTGCCGGGAGTTCGGAAAGCACGCGTGGACGTACCGGGCCATCGTGCACGCACCGCCACCGAGGTGCAGCACCCGCAGCCGGTCGGCACGGGTCCAGTGCGCATCCATCAGGTGCGCGATCCACCGCATGTACTCGAACTCGAGCAGCGTCGGATCGGACAGGTCGATGTGGGAACTGGGCACCCCGTTGATCTCGAGCAGCCACCCGTCCGGCCGGTACCGGTCCTTGACGAGCTCGCACGTGCCGGTGTCGATGTCGTGGATTCCGGCCGACAGAACGGCATCGGAGGCGGGACGGGGACGGGAGCTCACCGCCCCATTGTCCTCCCCGGTGCCGCCGGCACGGCACGAGGGGGCGGCCGACCGGGCTCTCGGCGTGCGCTTTTCCTCGGAAGTCGCACAATGAAACGATGCCGGACCGCGGATTCACCCATACGCAGCTCGCCGCGCGCGCTGCCTACCTGTTGCGCGGCAACGATCTGGGCACGATGACCAGTGCGGCGCCGAAGCTCTATCCGCACATGTGGAGCTGGGACGCGGCGTTCGTCGCCGTCGGGCTGGCGCCGTTGAGCGTGGAACGCGCCGTCGTCGAACTGGACACGCTGCTGTCGGCGCAGTGGAGCAACGGAATGATCCCGCACATCGTCTTCGCCAACGGCGTCGACGGGTACTTCCCCGGTCCGTCCCGGTGGGCGGTGAGCGAGCTCGCCGCGCATGCCCCGGACGGTGTGCAGACGTCGGGGATCACGCAGCCGCCCGTGCACGCGATCGCGGTGCAGCGGATCCTCGATCATGGTCGCCGGCACGGCCGCAGCACGCGCGCGGTCGCCGAGGAGTTCCTGGACCGGCGGTGGGCGGACCTGGTGCGCTGGCATCGCTGGCTCGCCCGTGCCCGCGACCTGGAGGGGAACGGCCGCATCGCGCTGTATCACGGGTGGGAGTCCGGGATGGACAACTCGCCGCGTTGGGACGCCGCGTACGCGAACGTCGTGCCCGGTCCGATCCCGGCCTATCTGCGCGAGGATCTGGTGCACGTCAGCGATGCCGGACAGCGCCCCACCGACGCCGAGTACAACCGCTATCTGTGGCTGCTCGAGGAGATGAAGGGCGTCCGGTACAACGACGAGGAACTCACCACCGCGATGAGCTTCGCGGTCGAGGACGTGTTCGTCAGCGCCGTTTTCTCGCTGTCGTGCGAGGTGCTCGCCGTCATCGGCGAGGAGCATTCGCGGCCGCACGCGGACGTGCGCGACCTCTACGGCTGGGCCGAACGCTTCCGGCGGGGCGTCATCGCGACGACGGACGAACGTACCGGCGCGGCACGAGATTTCGATCTTCGATCCGGGAAGTGGATCGCCACCGAGACTCTCGCGATGTTCGCGCCGCTGCTGTGCGGCGGCCTGCCGAGGGCGACCG
This sequence comes from Rhodococcus sp. HM1, assembly GCF_023218075.1. Lineage (GTDB taxonomy): Bacteria > Actinomycetota > Actinomycetes > Mycobacteriales > Mycobacteriaceae > Rhodococcus. The sequence goes on from NZ_JALPTB010000103.1 coordinate 5,320, forward strand.
AACTCGCGCTGTTGCGGACCTTCGAGGGACCGAAGTTCTGCGGACATCCGGACCTGCGGTACGCGGTGCCGCCGTCGACGTCGCCGGTGTCGAAGGATTTCCGGTCCCGCGAGTACTGGCGCGGACCGGTGTGGCCGGTGATGACGTGGTTGTACTCGTGGGCGTTCGCGCGCCGCGGCTGGGCCGAGCGCGCGAACATGCTGCGCGCCGAAGGGCTCCGGCAGGCCGCCGACGGTTCGTTCGCCGAGTACTACGAGCCGTTCACCGGCGAACCTCTGGGCAGCATGCAGCAGTCGTGGACGGCGGCGGCCGTGCTGGACTGGCTGGGATAGGCGTCCCGCGGGCCCCGTACACGGGGCTTTTGTGCTCCGGGGACAACACCTCGCCGGAACTCGAGCCCGCGAGGCCCTGGTTGATAAGTGATGCGCGTCACTACCGTTGCGGTCATCCCCGAAGGAAGGACCGACCGCCGTGACGACCGACAGCACCATGACAATCCACAGCGCCGAGACGCTCGACCCCGCGACGATCGAGTACCTGGTGTGGCATCGCGAGTCCGATCGCCCGTGCGTGCGTGACGACGCCCTCCGGCTCACCTACTCCGAATTCGCCCGCAGGGTAGACGGATTCGCGTCCCAGCTGCAGGAGCACGGGATCGGAGCCGGGGACGTCGTGGCGGTGATGCTGCCCAACCGCGCCGAACTGCTCGTCGCGCTGATGGCCGCGTGGCGGCTGCGCGCGACCGCGACCCCCGTCAATCCCGCGTTCACCGACGCGGAGGCCGGCTACCAGATCGACGACGCCGGAGCGGTACTCGTGCTGGGCACCGGCCCCGAGTCGCCGTCTGCCGGGCGGCCGCTGATCCACGTCGACGACATGGTCACCGCACCGCCGGCCGGGTGGACCGCCGGTGACGATCCCGCCGCCGACGACACCGCACTGCTGATCTACACGTCCGGTTCGACGGGCCGCCCCAAGGGAGTGCAGCTCACGCACGCGAACCTGCAGTTCATGGCGGCATCGTTCCGGACGCATCTGCGGCTCACCGAATCCGATCACTGCCTGCTGATCCTGCCGTTGTTCCACGTCAACGCGATCGCCGTCAGCTTCCTCACACCGATCCTGGCCGGGGCGCAGCTGAGCATCACCGGCCGGTTCTCCCCCGCCCGGTTCTTCGACGACGTCGCCACGCTGCGGCCGACCTACTTCTCGGCCGTGCCCACGATCTACGCCCTGCTCGTCTCGCAGCCCGCGCAGGCGTCGCTCGACACGTCCTCGCTCCGGTTCGGGATCTGCGGTGCCGCACCGATTTCGAAGGAACTCCTCGATCGGGTCGAGCAACGCTTCGGGCTGGTCGTGGTCGAGGGATACGGGCTCACCGAAGGAACCTGCGGGTCCGCGTGCAACCCGATCGACGGTCCCCGTAAGCTCGGCACCGTGGGGCCGGCACTGCCCGGTCAACGCATCGGCATCGTCGACGAGAACGGAAACACGCTGCCGCCCGGGCAGATCGGCGAGGTGGTCATCGAAGGCCCGAACGTCATGGCCGGCTACCTCGGCCGGCCCGACGAGACCGCCCGCACCGTCGTCGACGGACGGCTGCACACCGGCGACGTCGGCCGCCTCGACGAGGACGGCTACCTCACCCTCGTCGACCGCATCAAGGACATGATCATCCGGGGCGGAGAAAACCTGTACCCCAAGGAGATCGAGAACGCGCTCGCCGAACATCCGGCGGTGCTCGAATGCGCCGTGATCGGCGCACCCCACGACGTGTACGGCGAGGTGCCGGTCGCGTACGTGGTGACCTACCCCGATCGTGAAACCACCGAGGAGGAACTGCTCGCCCACGTCGCCGATCGGTTGACGCGGGTGAAGGTACCCGAAGCGATAGTCCTGGTCGACGCTCTGCCGCGCAACCCGGTCGGCAAGATCGACAAGCCCGGCCTACGGCGCCGCCACTCGGTGCCCGCCGACGCCTGACCCTTCCCCCACAGCTCGTTTACTCGACTCGCCGGCAGCAGGCCGGTGAGGCGATACACCCTACCCAGGAGGCGAATTCCCATGGGATTCAAGACCGGCAACTTTCCCGAGGTGGACCCCTCGACATTTCGTGACCAACCGTTCCGGGACCGTCTGCGCGCCATGTCGACCCACTGGGTCGACCACGGGTTCGGAACCCCGAAGATGGTGCACACCGTCTACATCCTCAAACTGGCGATCCTCTACGTCGGCGCGGGCACCGCACTGGCGACCCTCACGTCGGGACTGTCGTGGTTCGACGTCGCGTCGTGGTGGAACCAGCCGATCGTCTACCAGAAGCTGATCCTGTGGACGGTGCTGCTGGAGGCACTCGGTCTCGCCGGTTCGTGGGGCCCCCTCGCCGGCCACTTCAAGCCGATGACCGGCGGCTTCCGGTACTGGCTCAAGCCCGAGACGATCCGGCTCCCACCGTGGCCGGACAAGGTGCCCGGCACGGCCGGTGACCGCCGCACCGTCGGCGATGTCCTGCTCTACGCCGTGCTGCTGGCGAACCTCGTTGCCGCCGTGGTTCTTCCGGGTGTCCATACCGGCTCGCTCGACGCACTCGTCGCCGACAACGTCGGCCTGGTCCGGCCCGCCGTCGTGGCCCCGCTGATCGTGCTGCTCGTCGTGATCGGCCTGCGGGACAAGGTCATCTTCATCGCGGCTCGCAGTGAGCAGTACCTCCCGGCCATGGTGTTCTTCACGTTCCTGCCGTTCGTCGACATGATCGTCGCGCTCAAGCTGCTCATCGTCACGGTATGGGTCGGGGCCGGTGTCTCGAAGTTCGGACGCCACTTCGCCATGGTCGTGCCGCCGATGATCAGCAACACGCCCTGGATGCCGTCGAAGCGCATCAAGCGCATGCACTACCGCAGTTTCCCGAACGACCTGCGCCCGTCGCACCTGGGCAGCGGCGTCGCCCACGTCCTCGGCACCCTCGTCGAGATCGTCACCCCGGTGATCCTGCTGTTCTCCACCAACCGCACGGTGACGCTGCTCGCGGTGCTGCTGATGGTGGCGTTCCACTTCTTCATCGCCTCCACCTTCCCGCTCGCGGTCCCGCTGGAGTGGAACCTGCTCTTCGCGTACGCCACCGTGTTCCTGTTCTGGGGCTTCCCCGCGTGGGAGGGCTACGGCGTCGGCGACATGTCGTCGTGGTGGCTGGCGGGCGGAATCGCCGTCGCGCTGTGCTTCTTCCCCGTCCTCGGCAACCTGCGGCCCGACCTGGTGTCGTTCCTGCCGTCGATGCGGCAGTACGCCGGCAACTGGGCGTCCGCGACCTGGGCGTTCGCGCCGGGCGCGGAGGAGAAGCTCGACCGGCACATCGTCCGGGCCGCGAAGAACACCCGCACCCAGCTGCTCGAAACGTACCCGCCGGAGGTCGCGGACGTCGTGATGCACCAGCTGCTCGGCTGGCGGTCGATGCACAGCCAGGGCCGCGCGTTGTTCTCCCTGATGATGCGGCACCTCGGCGACGACATCGACACCTACGACCTGCGTGAGGCCGAGTTCTCGTGCAACTCCATCGTCGCCTTCAACTTCGGTGACGGGCACCTGCACAACGAACACCTGATCGCCGCGATCCAGCGCCGCTGCAACTTCGCGCCCGGCGAGTTCGTCGTCGCCTGGATCGAATCGCAGCCCATCCACCGCGGCGTGCAGGAATACAAGGTGATCGACGCGGCGGTCGGCGTGATCGAACGCGGCACCTACAAGGTCGCCGACGCGGTCGGCGAGCAGCCCTGGCTGCCCAACGGCCCGATCCCGTTCGACGTGCAGTGGACAATGGACCGCAAGGGCGCACATCGCGACGCGGACGATCGGGAGGTCCTGGCGTGAGCACAGCGGTCGTGGTCGGCAGCGGGCCCAACGGGCTCGCCGCCGCCGTCCACCTCGCCCGCAGCGGCGTGGACGTCCAGGTTCTCGAAGCGGCCGACGAGATCGGTGGCGGCACCCGCTCCGGCGAGCTGACCGTCCCCGGCCTGGTCCACGACCACTGCTCGGCCTTCCACCCGATGGGCGCCGGCTCCCCCTATCTGCAGACCCTCGGACTCGAGCGGTACGGGCTGCGGTGGCGGTGGCCCGAGGTCGACTGCGCACATCCGCTCGACAGCGGTGAGGCCGCGCTGCTGTACCGGTCGCTCGACGCCACCGCCGCCGGACTCGGAACAGCCGACGGCGCGCGGTGGCGCCGGATGTTCGCGGACCTGGCCGGCGGGTTCGATGCCCTGGCCGGGGACCTGATGCGCCCGGTCCTGAACGTGCCGAGGCACCCGCTGCGGCTGGCCGCGTTCGGTCCCCGGGCGCTGCTGCCGGCCACGGTGACGGCACGCTGGTTCCACACCCCGAAGGCCCGGGCGCTGTTCGGCGGGGTGGCCGCACACGCCTACCACCGGCTGGATCGGCCCGCGACCTCCGCGGTCGGGTTGATGATCGTCGCCGCGGGACACCGCTACGGATGGCCGGTCGCGGAGGGTGGATCGGCCGCGATCACCCGCGCGCTCGCCGCGCAACTGGCCGAGTACGGCGGGAAGATCCACACCGGTGTGCGGGTGCGACGCACCGCGGACATCCCGGCCGCCGACGTCGTACTCCTCGACGTCGCTCCGGAGGGTGCCCTCGAGATCTTCGGCGATGCGATGCCGTCACGGATCACGAAGTCGTACAAGAAGTTCCGGCACGCACCCGGCGCGTTCAAGGTCGACTTCGCGATCGACGGGCCGATCCCGTGGACCGACCCCGAATGCGGTCGCGCCGGGACCGTGCACCTCGGCGGGGAGTTCGACGAGATCGCCGGTGCCGAAAGAGCGGTCGCGTCCGGGCGGATGCCGGAGCGGCCGTTCGTGCTGCTGGGTCAGCAGTACGTGGCCGATCCCACCCGCTCCCGCGACGGCGTGAACCCGGTGTACGCCTACGCGCACGTGCCCGCCGGATACACCGGGGATGCGACCGAGGCCGTCGTCGCGCAGATCGAGCGGTTCGCACCCGGATTCCGCGACCGTATCGTGGCGACGACGGTGGCCACCCCGGCCGATCTGGCGCGGGACAACCCGAACCAGGTGGGCGGCGACATCATCGGTGGCGCGAACGCCGGTGTGCAGGTGGTGTTCCGGCCGCGGATCGCCCTCGATCCGTACGACATCGGTGTCCCGGGGGTGTACCTGTGCTCGGCGTCCACCCCGCCCGGCGCGGGCGCACACGGCATGTGCGGCTACAACGCCGCCGAATCCGCGCTGCGCCGGCTACGGAGTGGCCGTGACTGATCCGGCGGCCACGAACGGCACAGGGACGACGACGCACGACGAGGTTCGCCGCGTCGTCGGTGAGATCGCGCAGCGGTTCGGGGACCGCCAGCAGGAGATCACCCGCGCGTTGACGACCATGATTGCCCGCGAGGTGGCCCGGCTCGACGAGGACCCGCTGCTCGTCGAACTGCTCGAGGCGAGTGTGCACGGCAACATCACGACGATGATCCACGTGCTCGCCAACGATATTCCCACCGATCACCTCCAACCTGCTACGGCAGCAGTGGAATACGCGCTGCGGCTCGCGCAGCGCGACGTGTCGTCGCACTCACTGGTTCGGGCCTATCACCTCGGGCAGAACGAGTTCATCCGGATGTTCGTCGACGAGGTCCGCTCGATGGACCTGCCGACGAACCTGGCGTTCGATGTGATCGAGAACGTCTCGTCGGTCGTCTCCCGGTACATCGACCGGATCACCTTGGACGTGTTCGACGCGTACGAGAAGGAACGTCAACGGTGGTCGGCGGTCCGCGGGAACGTGCACTCGGCGCTCATCCACGGACTGGTCGAGGGAACCGAAACCGACACTGCCGCATTCGAATCCGAAACCGGCTATCGGCTCGACCGGTGCCACGTCGCGCTGATCGTCTGGTCCACTGTCGAACCCGCCGACGGAGGTGTCAGTCCCCTCGACCGGCTGGTCCGCGGCATCGCCGCACACCTGCGGGCCGACGGCCCGCCGATCCTCACCGCCGTCGACCGCCGCACGGTGTGGGCGTGGCTGCCGTTCGGCCGGCGCCCGCCCGCGATCGACACGGCCGAACTCGCCGCGGTCGTCGGTACCCACTCGACCGGCCGGGTGGCCGTCGGGCTTCCCGCGACCGGTCAGGCCGGATTCTGCCGCAGCCACGAGCAGGCCAGGGCTGCGTATTCGATCGCCATGGTGCAGAGCACCTCACATCGCCGCGTCATCGGTTTCGGTGACCGCGGTGTCGCCGTCGTGTCGCTGCTCGCCCGAAATCTCGACGCCGCACGGGCGTGGGTCGGCGAGGTGCTCGGTCCCCTCGCGGACGACACCGAGCAGGCCGCGATGCTGCGCGCGACGCTGAGCACCTATTTCGCGACCGGCGAGAGCCACCTGCACACCGCCGAACGCATGAACCTGCACCGCAACACCGTCAAGTACCGGGTCGGCAAGGCCCTCGGTGACCCCACCCGCGCACCCGCCACGCACGACAAGCTGGACGTCGCGCTCGCGTTGCAGGCCTGCGAGTACCTCGGCAGTTCCGTGTTGCGCTGACGCGCCGGTGTGCCTTTGTGGCGGTGGGGGCCGCCGGAAGGGCACACGAGGGCGTTCACGCCCACTTCTTCCACACCACCACGACCGAAGGTCGCGGCTGGGTGGTGCCACCGTCGGGCCAGTGCGAGGCGGGAGCGTCCCACGACGCGTCGTCGGTCTCCCCCGGATGCTGTACACACACCAGGACGCGGTTCTCCTGGACGACGGGACCACACGTCTCTGCGCCGATCGGCACGGTGAGGAACTGCTTGGTCTCGCCGCGGCGGGGCCCGTCGAGCACGACCGCGAACAGGCCGTCGTTGGATTTCAGGGCGTTGCCGTCGGTGCTGATCCACAGGTTGCCGTGCGGATCGAACGCGAGGTTGTCGGGGCACGAGATCGGGCTGACCTGCGATTTGTCGAATCCACCGAAGTAGGTGTCGGCCGCTTCGGGATCGCCGCACACGAGCAGCAGATTCCAGGTGAAGGTGGTGCCGGCGTGGTCGTCGTCGATCTCGAGGACCTGGCCGTTCTTGTTGTTCACACGCGGATTCGCTTCGTCGGCAGCGGGTTTGCCGTCTGCGCCGCGATTCGAATTGTTGGTCAGGGCGACGTAGACCTTGCCGGTCGCCGGATTCGGTTCGAAGTCCTCGGGCCGGTCCATCTTGGTGGCACCGACCTTGTCGCCGGCGAGGCGGGTGAACACTGCGACCTCCTCGGCCGACATTCCGTCGACCAGCGACTCTGCGGAACCGTCTTCGCCCGTGCGCAGCAACGGAATCCACGTGCCGCTGCCGGCGAATGCGCCACTCTCCGGCAGGGTTCCGGTGCCGTCGATCGTGTCGGGGTTGTCGCCGGTGAGCTGCGCGACGTACAGGGTGCCGGCGTCGAGCAGGGTCATGTTGTGCCGCATCGCCGCTTGCGAGTTCCCGGCTTGCATCTTCCGGGACGAGACGAACTTGTACATGTAGTCGAAGCGTTCGTCGTCACCGCTGTACGCGACGACCGTGCCGTCGGGGGTGATGTGGACGGTCGCGGCCTCGTGCTTGAACCGGCCGAGCGCGGTGTGCTTGACCGGCACGGACGTCGCGTCCCAGGGGTTGACCTCGACGACCCAGCCGAAGCGGTTGACCTCGTTCGGGTTCGCCGCGACATCGAAGCGCGGATCGAATCGCTCCCACTTGCGTTCGGACGCACCGCCTTCGATTCCGTAGCGGGCGAGCTGTTCGGCGACGATCGGATCGGTGACCTGCTCGGCGTTCGCGAAGTACTGGTTGAAGTTCTCCTCCCCCGACAGCACCGTGCCCCAGGGGGTGAGTCCGCCCGAGCAGTTGTTCAGTGTGCCGAGCACTCGGGTGCCGGTCGGATCCGCAGCGGTCTTCAGCAGGTCGCTGCCGGCCGCAGGCCCGGTGACGGCGAACTCGGTCAGGGCGGTGATGCGCCGGTTGTACGGACCGAATTCCGGTGTGAGACGCCCCGTTCCGGGCTCACCCTTGACCTGCACGACGGACAGTCCGTGGCCGGCCCAGCCGATCCGCACGTGCTCTTCGGTGGGATTCTCCGCGTCGTACCCGGCGAACATGAACGGTTCGGTCGTGTATTCGTGATTGACGACCAGCAGATAGGTGTGCGGCACGCCGTCGACGGGCAGCAGGCCCGCGAAGTCGTTGTTGAACCCGAACTGCTTCTCCTGCGCCGCCGCGGCCTGATTCTCGATGTCGAATGCGGGGGCGTCGGGCAGCACCGGGTCGCCCCAGCGGATCACCACGGCGTGCTCGTAACCGTCGGGGACGGTCACCGCGTCCGCGGTGTTCGGTGGTACGGGTGTGAAATCGGTTCCGGGACCTGCCGGTCCAAGATCACCACTGCCGGGCGCCGGTGCCTCCCCGGCGCTCGCGTCGTCCGAGCACGCCGTGAGCACCCCGCCCGCGCCGACCGCGAGGACCGCCATCGCACCGCCGCGCAGCACCCCGCGCCGCGACACCCCACCCCGCATTATGTCCCCGAAGTACGCTCCGCCCGAATTGTTCGGTACTGCGTGCGAGCAGGCGTCGCCGCACTTGTAGCGGCACGTGATGTTCGCCCGTGACGACTTCCCGTCGTGGACGAACAGCGACAGGTTTTCGATGCGCACGTGATCTCCCTCGTCGATTCGCTTCGGGGGCACCGTATAAGGCGCAAACGAGACAAACCGAACGAACAGATGAACAGGGAGCGAGGGCTTTTCGACCGGTGGATGCTCCGGGTCCGCGCAAACGGACCGGTCGGTTCTCACCCTTCCGCTTGTTCCGGGCCGGGGCCGGAGCGGTCGTAACATTCCCCGCAGTCCCTTTCGGAACCCGTGTGACAGATGTGGAGCAGTGAATACCGATGGGACCGACCGGTTTCGCGCTGACGTGCAGCCTGGAGGGGTCCGACACCGTGTGGCGGACCCAGCGGCGACTGTGTGATGGGACACAAATATGTAACGGTTGGGCCGTGGACGAACGATGGATGTGTCCTATTTGTGTCATGCGGGACGCAGGTACGGGGCACGTCGGCCCTGAGCCGGTGGCGGGTCGGCCGGCAGTCTTGCCCCGGAATCGGTCCCGCTACGAGTCATGTTGAAGTGCAACGAATCCCACGTCATCGGAGTCGGTCGCCGGAGTGACCGGGTGAGGCCGATCGGTCGCTGCCGCCCCGGCCTCCGGGTGTCGTGATCGGGCGATTGGGGGCGCACCGAATCGAGAGCGAAAGCGCTGGGTGTCGCCTTTCGGCCGCAAACGTGACATGGATCACGATACCTTGAAAAGCGCCCTACCTGCGCCGTTACCTGGATGTGACCTTAAGGCCGCTCGATGGTGATCCATCCGGGAACAAAGACTTCCCTTCGGTAACGCCCGCGGCCGCCAGTTTCGGAGGCCGAACCCGCTCGGCCGATCTTGGAGCACGACCCATGTCAGTTTCATATTCGCGCCGTTTGCGTGCCGCCGTCGCCGCGGCCGCCATGATCACCACTGCCACCGCCGCCGTTGTGGCGAATACGTCCGCCGCCAACGCCGATACTGCCTCCGCCGTGCCGGCTCGGTTCGATCAGCCTCGTGAGCAGCTCAAGGCGCTGGACTTCGAGGCCCTGTCGACCGCGGGGTGGAGTGGCGCCGCCGACGCTGCTACCGCCGAGCCGGCAGCGTCCACGGAGCCGGCCGAGGTCGCGCCCGAGCCTGCCCCGGCGC
>NZ_JALPTB010000104.1 GCF_023218075.1 Rhodococcus sp. HM1
CCGGGGGCCGTCGGGGGACCAGGGGAGATCGATGCACAAACGAGGTACGTACAAGGGGACGATCGCCGCTTTCGTCCTTTCGGTTCTGCTGCCGTTGCTCGGCGCGACGCCGGCATCGGCGGATCCGGTGCCGACCGCCCGGGTGGACCACGTGGAGCACCTCACCGACCGCCGATCCGCCCTGTTCGTGTACTCCCCGTCGATGAACCGCGTCGTGCAGGTTCAGGTGCTGCATCCGTCGGGGCAGGGACCGCGGCCGACGCTGTACCTGCTCGACGGCGTCAGCGCCGGATCCGAATCCGACTACCGCGAGAGCACCTGGACGCAGAAGACGGACATCGTCGACTTCTTCGCCGACAAGAACGTCAACGTCGTCCTGCCCGTCGGCGGTACCGCCAGCTACTACACGGACTGGCGCAACCCGGATCCGGTGCTCGGCACCAACCGGTGGGAAACCTTTCTGACCCAGGAACTTCCACCGATCGTCGACGCCGAGTTCTCCGGCAACGGCGTCGACGCGATCGGCGGACTGTCGATGGGCGCGACGGGCGCGATGTCCCTGATCACCCGCCATCCCGACCTGTACGAGGGCGTCGCGGCACTCAGTGGCTGCCTGGACATCTCGCGTGATTCCGCCCGGGACTCGGTGCGCGGCACCGTCGCTTACAAGGGCGGGAACCCCGACAACATGTGGGGCGCGCCCGGCGACCCGGAGTGGAAGGAACACGACCCGTACACGAACGCGGAAGCATTGCGCGGCAAGGACATCTACATCAGCACCGGCAACGGGCTGCTCGGCCCCTACGACTTGGGCGCGGACAGCGACGTGCTGACCGTCGGTGCCCCGCTCGAAGCCGGCGCGTTCGCCTGCACGATCACCTTCGACCGCCGGCTGCGGGAACTGCGCATTCCCGCGACCGTCGAGTACCGGCCGTGGGGCACCCACACGTGGCCGTACTGGCAGGACGACCTGCGGTCGGCGTGGCCGACGCTGGCCCGCGCGCTCGGGCTCAGCGAACGCTGATGCGATCGGTCGGCGGCGGTGAGACCGGACCGTGCGCCGACAGGTACCCGTTCAGCGCGTCGAGGTCGGCGCCTGCGCCGGTCGTGCGGCGACCTTCGGTGAACGCGGTGAAGCCGTCGCCGCCCGCGGCCAGGAAGTCGTTGACGACGACGACGTACGTCGCGGCGGGGTCCAGCGGCTGTCCCGCGACCGTCACGTCCTGGATCCGCCGACCCTGCTCCGCCGCCCGGTCGATGGTGTAGCGCAGCGTGTGCGACGGCGAGAGAATCCGCTCGAACGACCGCCCGAACACGTCGGTCTGGAACTGCTGCTCGAGGATGGCGACGAGCTGCGCGCCGGTGACCTCGAGCTGCAGCAGGCGGTTCCCGAACGGCTGCACCGCGTAGGTTTCGCCGAAGGTGACGACGCCGTCGTCGGCGTGGGTCAGATCCGCGCGCATGCCGTCCGGGTTGGTCAGCGCGATCTGCGCGCCCGCCGATTCGGCCGCGGCGAGCTGCGCGTCGGCGATGACGTTGCCGAGGGTCGATTCGCCGCCGAAGGTCTTCTCCCGGGTGAGGTCGGCGGTGATGGTCCCGACGGACTGCCCGGCGACCGAGGCGGACTGGTCGACGGCCCTGTCGACGAATTCCTTCGTCCGCGAGTCGGGGGCGATGTCGTGCGTGACGACCTGGTTGAACGAGACGGTGCGGTCGCGGATCACGTCGCGACTCTCGCGGTCGATGGTCAGATCGGCGACCGAGAGGATGCGCCCGTGGGAGGCGCCCTGCACGACCGTGCGCGGCTTGCCGAGGGGATCGAGGAAACTGCAGTTGAAGTGGCTCTCGCCGTCGGAGGTGACGATGACGTCGATCTTCGGTGAGACCCGGGTGGCGACGGCCGCGGCCGGACCGGATTCCGGATCGCACGTGTCGTGGCCGGAAGGCACCGGCAGATCACCCTTGTAGAGCAGCACGATCGACCGGACGCCCAGCGCGTCGAGGATGTCGGCGGTACGGTCGGCGGCCTCGACCTCGTCCCCGAACTGCAGGCCTTCGATGGACTCGGCGCTGATCACGTCCGGGGTGTTGCGGGGGAGCACCCCGATGACACCGACCGGCACACCGTCGATGTAGTCGACGCTGAACGGCAGCGCCGCGGGCGAGCCGTCCGCTGTGGACAGGTTCGCGCCGAGGAACGGGAACTGCGCGCCCTCGAACGGGGAGACGTATCGGCATCCCTCGGGATGGCAGCCGCCGTCGCGCAGGCGCTGCAACTCCGCCACACCGTGGTCGAACTCGTGGTTGCCCAGGGCCAGGGCGTTCACGTCCAGCGCGTTGAGCAGTTCGACGGTCGGCTCCTCGTGGAACATCGCCGATTCGAGCGGGGACGAACCCCACGCATCACCCACCGAATACAGCACCGAGTTCTCGGCCTGGCTGCGCAGTTGCCGGACGTACGCGGCGAGGTAGGCGGCACCCCCGGCCGGAACGGACTCACCGTCGGACCGGACGACCTTGCTGCGGGAACCCTGCGGGGGCAGGAGGTTGCCGTGCAGGTCACCGAACGCGATCAGGCGCAGCGGGACGACCTCGGGGGGCCGGGCGACCGCCGGGCCCAGGCCGGACGCCGCCCACAGGACCGCGGTCGCCAAGGCCAAGGACGCCCCCCGACGACGCGATACGCGACCACCCATCCACATCCTCCGCGTCCGCCGTCGTGCTTGGTGAGTGTGTCAACGTCGGATCACACCCCTGGCACCTGCAGGTAACGGTTGGGTCTCGTTCGGGTGGGAGTCGGAGCTATTCGAGACCTGCGTATGCGCGACCCGGGCCGGTCGCGAACGCGAGGAATGCGTCGTTCTCGTGCGGGTCGCCGATCGTCACGCGGGCACCGTCGGTGCCGTAGTGCCGGATCAGGACGCCCGCCTCGGCGCTGGCCTCGGAGAACGCCGGCGAATGCTCGCCGAGGGGCAGCCACAGGAAGTTCGCGGCACTCGGCGGCACCGGGTAGCCGGCCGCGGTCAGTGCGTCGAACATCCGGGTGCGTTCGGCGACCACCTGCTCGGTCCGGTCGAGGAGTTCCCTCGCCGCAGCGAGCGACGCGATCGCCGCGCTCTGGGCCAGCGAATTCACCGCGAACGGCGTGTGCACCTTGCCGAGCGCGGTGATGATCTCGGGATCGGCGACGGCATATCCGACGCGCAACCCGGCGAGCCCGTACGCCTTCGAGAACGTCCGCAGCACGACGACATTCGGCCGGCCCTCCACAAGGGTCAGCCCGTCGGGTAGGTCCTCACCGGGCGCGGGACGCACGTATTCGAAGTACGCCTCGTCCAACGCCACCAGGACGTGCGACGGCACCTCGTCCAGGAATTTGACGAGCTCGTCGCGGCTGAGCAGCGAACCCGTCGGATTGTTCGGATTGCAGATGAAGATCAGGCGGGTGCGGTCGGTGATTGCGGCCAGCATCGCCGGCAGGTCGTGCCCGTGCTCGGCGGTGTTCGGCACCGGCACCGCGGTCGCGCCCGCCACCGCCGCGACCACCGGGTACGCCTCGAACGAGCGCCACGAGTAGACGACCTCGTCACCGGCATTGCACGTGATCTGCACGAGTTCCTGGCACAGGCTCACCGACCCGCATCCGACGGCGATGCGCTCGGGATCGACGCCGAGCCGCGCGGACAGCGCACCGATCAGCGCCGCCGACGAGTTGTCCGGATACCGGTTCAGGGTCGTCGTCGCCTCGGCGATGGCCTCCCGCACGCTCGGCAGAGGACCGGCGGTCGTCTCGTTGCTGGCCAGCTTGATCGCCCCCGGAAAACTCCGTCCGGGCACGTAGGCGGGGATAGCGGCAAGGTCGGGACGAGTACGTGGAGTCACCACGCGATTATGCGCTCGGCGATCCCGTGCACACACGCGGTGGTCGTGCGATCGTTGACGGTATGCAGGTCATCAGCACCGTTTCGGCTTCGCTGCCGGGGGACGCGGGGCAGGTCCCGCTGACGGTGATCCGGCCGGACGGTGCAGCGCGCGGCGCGATCGTGCTGCTGCACGAGTCGCGGGTGTTCTCACCGGCATTGCTGCAGTTCATGGACGCGCTGGCGGGGGAACGTTGGCTCGTCGTCGCACCGCACCTGTTCCATCGCGAGCCGACGCACTCCGCGGTGGAGGTGTTCGGCGACGCCCTGTTCGCCGACGTCGATGCCGCCTTCGAGTGGATCGCGGGCCGAGGTGTGTCGCCCGACATGATCGGGCTGATCGGATTCGACGATGCCGGTGCCGCCGCGCTCGTCGTGGCCACCCAACGCCGGGTGGGTGCGGTGGTGAGCGTCGCCGCGCGCGGCATCGCGACGCCGGTGCATCCGGACGCGCCGGCGCTGTTGTCGATCGTCGGGTCGCTGCAGGCGCCGTGGCTCGGGCTGTACGGGGAGGACGACCCGGGCACGCCGCCCGCCGACGTCGAGCGGTTGCAGGACGCCGCGGCCGGGGCGGATGCGCCGACGCTCGTGGTCGGCTATCCGGGGCTGGCGCATCGCCCGGACGAGCCTCCGGTCGAGCACGCGACGGTCGATCCGGAGACGGATCCGCGGGAGGCGGCGATCATCGACGCGCGACGCAGGATCTTCGACTGGTTCGACGCACATATGCGCTGACCAGGCGTTTTGCATTTACTGGGGGAGCATGTGTAATGTTTCGGTCCGGCGGTTCGAGAGAATCGAAACCCCCCGAGGAGGCGTGCCAGAGCGGCCGAATGGGACTCACTGCTAATGAGTTGTCCCCCTTACAGGGGACCGGAGGTTCAAATCCTCTCGCCTCCGCCACGTTGGTGTATGGTTCACCGGCGGAACAACTGAATACGGATATGCGCCCGTAGCTCAACGGATAGAGCATCTGACTACGGATCAGAAGGTTAGGGGTTCGAATCCCTTCGGGCGCACAGCGAAAACCCCGCATCGAGATCGATGCGGGGTTTTCTGGTTCTACGGCAGTTTCGCCACGATCTCCTCGGCGAACCGTTCGATCGGTTCCCGGTAGCGCTCGGCCGGGTGTTTCAGGTCCGTGTGGTCCCCGGCGTGGGTGCGGCCCCAGTTCGCCCACGGCGAGATCATCACCCCGGTGATGCCGAGTTCGGCGGCACGTTCGTAGAGGTCCGGGGCGGGTTCGCCGCGCACGGTCGCGATGATCTCGAAGGGCTCGTTCTCCCGTCCGTATTCACGTCGGTATGCGTTGAGCCGGCCGATCACGCGTTCGGCTTCCTCGAGGGTGTAGGCGGTGCCCACCCACCCGTCGCACAGGCGGGCGGCGCGTTTGAGTGCCGCGTTGGATTCGCCCCCGCACAGCACCGGCACCGGCTGCGGCGGATGCGGCTCGATCATCATCTCGGGGATGTCGTAGTACT
Source organism: Rhodococcus sp. HM1 (assembly GCF_023218075.1). Taxonomy (GTDB): domain Bacteria; phylum Actinomycetota; class Actinomycetes; order Mycobacteriales; family Mycobacteriaceae; genus Rhodococcus. The sequence continues at coordinate 5,402 of NZ_JALPTB010000104.1, forward strand.
CGCCCTGCCACGACACCCATCCGCCTTGCCACAACGCCCGCAGTGCGTCGACCATCTCGTCGAGGCGGCGACCGCGATTGTCGAAGTCCTGGCCGAGCAGTTCGAACTCGTCGCGCATCCAGCCCGCGGACAGCCCGATGGACACCCGGCCGCGCGCGATCGCCGCGGCGGTCGCGACCTGTTTGGCGACCTCGAGCAGCGGTCGCGACGGCGCGATGTAGACGTTGTTGCCGAAATGCAGGTCGGTGGTGACCGCTGCCATTGCTCCGATGAGCACCCAGGCGTCGGGCCATTCGGTTTCCGGCGGCCAGAAGAGTTTGCCGTCGGGGGTCGCGGGATAGGGCGTCTTCATGTTCTTCGGGTAGACGAGGTGATCGGAGACGAGAATCCCGTGGTAGCCGTTGGTGTCCAGCATCTGCGCTACCGCCGGCATCTCGGATGTGTTCATGAACGCGGTTCCGCACCAGAACTTCACGCTGTCCCTCCTTGTGGGTCGTGTGCGGCCGAACACCCGGCCGACCGCGCGAGATCGAGGTTTCCGTATTGAGAGAATGCTATTTCGAAAGCGTTGCGGGTGGAGTGCTTCGATCTGCGGCTGCAACCGTGTGTGAGCGCGTCTTCTCCGGGCAATCCCATCCGGAGAGCGATCGAAAGGATCTGTTGACGTGGGGCACAAATCCTCGGTAGATTCCGCCTGAGCTTGTTAAGTTAATGGTGATTCTCACCGCTCGTCTTCGGTGACGAGCACCCCAGAACCGGGAGCATCGATGGATCTTTCGTGGTCAGAGGCCGATTCGGCCTTCCGGGACGAGGTACGGGCATTTCTCGAAGAGAAGCTGACGCCCGAGATACGCCGCGCCGGTAAGTCGGCGACGAGCGTGTATCCGGACCACGAGGCCAGCATGGAATGGCAGCGCATCCTGCACGAGCGGGGATGGGCCGCACCGGCTTGGCCCGTGGAGTACGGAGGCTGCGACTGGAGCCTCACCCAGCACTACATCTTCAGCAGGGAGTCGATCCTCGCCGGAGCGCCGTCGCTCTCGCCGATGGGCATCCGGATGGTCGCGCACGCGATCATCGCGTTCGGCACCCAGGAGCAGAAGGACTACTTCCTGCCCGGCATCCTCACAGGCGAGGTCTTCTTCTGCCAGGGTTACTCGGAGCCCGAGGCCGGCTCCGACCTCGCGTCCCTGTCGATGGCCGCCGTCGAGGACGGCGACGACCTGATCGTCACCGGCAGCAAGATCTGGACGACGCACGCCACCGAGGCGAACTGGATGTTCGCGCTGGTGCGCACGTCGCGGACCGGCCGGAAGCAACAGGGCATCACGTTCCTGCTGATCGACATGAACTCGCCCGGCATCGAGATCCGCCCGCTGGTGATGACCTCGGGCGAGCAGGTGCAGAACCAGGTCTTCTTCGACGGCGTCCGGGTGCCCAAGGCCAACGTCCTCGGCAAGATCGACGAGGGCTGGACGGTCGCGAAATACCTGCTGATCTTCGAACGCGGCGGCGGCGCCGCAGCCCCGGCACTTCAGGTGATGGCCGAGCGGCTCGCCGAGGTCGCGGCCGAGCAGCCCGGTCCCGACGGCGGCGCACTGATCGACGACCCGGTGTTCGCGGCGAAACTCGCCGACGCGCGCATCCGCACCGAGGTTCTCGAGATCCTCGAATACCGGACGATGTCCACGATGTCGTCGGGCGGCGACCCCGGACCGGCGGCATCGATGCTCAAGGTGCTCTCCACCGAACTCAGTCAGACGCTCACGGAGTTGACGCTGGAAGCTGCCGGTCCGCGTGGCCGCGTGTACCAGCCGCACCGGACGAAGCCCGGCGGTCCGATCGCGGACTTCGTTCCTCCCGCCGACGACTACCTCAGCGGCGAAGAATGGCAGGCGGTTGCGCCGCTGCGCTACTTCAACGACCGCGCCGGCTCGATCTACGCGGGCAGCAACGAAATTCAGCGAAACATTCTGGCGAAAGCAGCATTGGGGCTCTGATGGACTTCAGTCTGACCAAAGAACAGGAACTGCTCCGCGACTCGATCGCCAAGTTCCTCGCATCGCGCTACGACCTCGCCGAGAGCCGTAAGGCGGCGACGATCGGTGCCGGCCACCAGCCGCACATCTGGAGGGGCTTCGCCGAGGAACTCGGCATCCTCGGTGCCACGGTGCCGGAGAAGTTCGGTGGTCTCGACGGCGGTCCCGTCGAGCTGATGATCGTCGCCGAACAGCTCGGCTACGCCCTCGTCGTCGAGCCGTACGTCGACACGGTCGTCCTCGGCGCCGGGCTGCTCGCCCGGGCCGGCGGTGCCCGCGCCGAGGCGGTGCTCGAGGACATCGTCGCGGGCGAGGCCGTCGTCGCGTTCGCCGCGACCGAGCCGACCTCCGGCAACGTGCTCCACGACGTGACCACCACCGCTCGCCGCGACGGCGACTCGTGGGTGCTCGAGGGCGAGAAGATCGTCGTCGGCAGCGCCCCGTGGGCGCAGAAGCTGCTCGTGACCGCCCGGACCTCGGGGGAGCGCCGCGACACCGACGGGGTGTCGCTGTTCCTCGTCGACTTCGACGCCGAGAATCCGCCCGAGGGTGTCGAGGTCCACAGCTACCGGACCATCGACGACCGCCGCGCCGCCGACCTGGTGTTCACCGGCCTGCGGTTGCCCGCCGACGCGCTGCTCGGCGCCGACGGCGAGGCGTGGGATTCGGTCGAGCAGGCTCTCGACGAGGCGACCGCCGCGGTGTGCGCCGAAGGTGTGGGCCTCATGCGGAAGGTGCTGGCGGACACGGTCGAGTACGCGAAGCAGCGGCAGCAGTTCGGCCAGCCGATCGGGTCCTTCCAGGTGCTGCAGCACCGCATGGTCGACATGTACATCGAGCTCGAGCAGTCCATCTCGGCGGTCTACCTGGCGATTCTCAACCTCGAGGCGGAGCGCGCGGTGCGGGCGCGCGCGGTCTCGGCGGCCAAGGTCACCGTCAGCCGGGCGGCGCGGTTCATCGGCCAGAACGCGGTCCAGCTCCACGGCGGCATGGGCATGACGGAGGAGCTGGCGGTCGGGCACTACTTCAAGCGCCTGACGGCCTTGGAACACGAGTTCGGCACCGCCGATCAGCATCGCGCCCGGTACGCCGCGCTGACCAAGCGATGAAGGTCACTCATCGGGACCGCCGCTAGGTTTCATACAACTTGTATGTAACGATGGCGCGGTGAGCTTCTTGTGGGTTTTCGCCGCACTGCTGGTGCTGGTCGCTCTGCTGGCCGCCCTGGCCCTGCTGATCCCTCGTGTGTTCGGATCGAAGTCGAGCACCACGGCCTCCACGTCGGCGGTCCGGAGTGATGCTCCGGCTTCCGCGGCGCCGGCGACCGCGGAGCCCGAGGCGCCGGGCCGCCCCGCCGGCTGGTACAGCGATCCCGGACACCCGGCCTTCGTGCGCTGGTACGACGGAACGGCCTGGACCGACCGGTTCCAGCCCGTCGGCAACCACCGCAACACCGGCCAGGGGATGCAGCAGACCTACTGACCACCACGACCCGAGCACGTCCACCTCGACGCCGCCGTCCCTCAGGACGGCGGCGTCAGTGCGTTCTGCACCCGATCGGCCGCGGTGAGCGGATCCTCGTGTTCCCAGATCCGCACGACCGTCCAGCCCGCCGCCGTGAGACGCGCGTCGGTGTCCCGGTCACGGGCGACGTTCCCGGCGAGCTTCGCCGCCCACCACTCGGAGTTGTTCTTCGGGTCGGTCGCGTGCACGGGACAGCGATGCCAGAAGCATCCGTCCACGTACACCGCGAGATGACGCCGGGGAAACACCAGGTCCGCGCGGCGCCGCAGGCCCGGCAGGGGAGCGCGGTCGACGAAGAACCGCAGCCCGCGCCGATGCAGTTCGCGACGCAACGCCACCTCGGGCGCGGTGTCGCGGCGACGCTGCCGGCTCATCCGGGCACTCGTCACCGGATCGGTCGGGGGGCGTTCGGATGCGGACACGGCGTCAGCCCGTCAGGCCGCTGCCTCGGGGAATCCACCCATCCGATCGAGGTGGCTCTCCACGTCGTCGAGGAAACCCGGGACGAAACGCAGGTTGCCCGACCGCGCCCGGCGCAGGAAACCGGCGGTCGCGCGTGCGGACAACAACCGCGCATCCTCCAGGAACCCGCCCAGATCCTCGTACGGCTCCTGCACCGGCCAGTGCGACTCGTGCACGCGGAACGCCCGGCGATTCGCCCCCCACGCGGCACTCGGCCACGGATCCCCGGGACGCAGCGGCGACTGGTGATCGGGTGAGTAGTCGATCGGATTCGACAGCCGATGCCCCACCCACGAGGCCATCCGCACACTCACCGCATTGCCGACGAGACGCCACCGATGCCCGGTCCGCACGCCCGGCGCCTCGGTGGCCGGCGCCGTCCAGTCCGGATCGAAGCCCTGCAGCCGTTCGGCATCGACGAGGCCCGGCGTGACGATCTCCCCGGACGGCAACCGCACCGCCGGGGGACTCGCGATACCGACGGTCGAGCCTCCCTTGAGGGTCGGGACCGCGTTGACCGCCCAACCCAGACCCCGCACACCCTCGGTCCAGTAGAAGCCGCACGGATACGCCGCCGGATCACCCTCGTCGGGAGCGCCGGCGTCCTCACCGAACAGCACCGCGCGCGGATCCTCGGTGCGGGAGGCCACCATCAGGACCCGCTGGCGACGCTGCGGCAACCCGAAGGCCCGCGCATCGACCACCCGATAGGCCCACGCGTATCCGAGGTCCTCGAGCGCGTCGGTGATGTGCCGCATCGCCGATCCCCGCGCGAGCTGCAGCATGAACGGCACGTTCTCGATGACCAGCCACCGCGGGCCCTGCTTGCGTTTGACCAGGCGGAACACCTCGTCGACGAGGCCGGATCGCGAACCGGTGATACCGGCGGTCCGGCCCGCCTGCGACAGGTCCTGGCACGGGAAACCCGCCGCGACCAGCTCGGTGCGCTGGGGAAGCGACCGCAGTCGCGTGACGTCCGGATGCAACGGCACATCCGGAAAGCGGGTCCGCAGCACGGCCTGGGCGCCGGCGTCGATCTCACAGAGCAGCTCGGTGTTCCAGCCGTGATCTCGCAATCCCAGCTCGAGCCCGCCGATCCCGGCGAACAGCCCCACCATGTTCCCCGTCGACGTCACGGCACCCTTTCCTTGCTCAGTTCACGGAGAACGTTACTCGAGTTTCCGTGCGGTCCGTACGCCGACGGGGGACGTGCCCCTCAGAACGCCCCCGAACGCGCCGAATAGGCCCGCAGGGCCCGGTCCACCGAGTGGAGAATCCGCTGTTCGACGTCCCGCGGACCGGCCGGAACCGCCTCGATGTGATCCGCCCGACGCATCAGATAACGACCGTCCCCGGTGAAATCCGTCCACCCGAAGCTCTCCGCTCCGGACCCGCTGCGCGCGTCGACCGCACCGCCCGGCGTCACCGTGATTTCTCCGGCGGAGTCCCGCGGCCGATCGAAGAACTCGGCGGCGACCTCCCGGACGGAGCGGTACCGGCTGTCGCGCAGCAGCGTGCCCGTGTCCGGTTCGCGGTCGGGAAGGTGCAGGGCCGGTCGTCGGCCGGGTGCCGCGTCCGGCAGCAGCTCGACGACCCGGCGGGCGGAGGCACCCGACGGCACGAGCGCCACGTCCAGGCCGAGACCGTCCGGGCCGCTGCTCTCGCTGAGGACGACGGCACGGCCGCCGCGCACCGCCGCGTGGATGCGCACCGCGGATTCGTCCGCCGTGTTCAACCGGTCCAGGCCCAGCGCTTCGATCCGCACCGACGGATCCGCGAGGGTTACGAACGCCGCGTACAGGTCCTCGTCCAGGACGCGACGCATCCGCGCGGCCGCGTCCGCCCGGGATGCAAACGCCTCGTCGACGGTGCGGTCGGTGCTGCGGAACTGGAACGGGAACGGCGGACGGTCGCGACCGAACAGCTGCCAGACCGCCGTGAACTCGCTTTGCGTCAGCCGCCACGCTGTGTTCATGCGCCGAGTGCCGGGGGTCATGCGCCGAGCACCGGGGGAGTTGTGGCCGGCATGTCGCCGATCAGTTCGTTGCCGTGTTCCTCGGTGACGAGGTAGCCGGGCACGGAGCGTTTCTCCTCGTCGCCCTTGCCGGCGTGGGGCGGCATCATGCCCATCGGCATCGCAGCCGCGCGACCGACTCCGCGGGCCGCACCGGGAGCGGCTCCCGACGCAGGGGTCGCGGCAGCCGGACCGGATACGAATCCGGGTGGGACCGCGCCCGGGGAGCCCGATCCCGACAGCCCGGAACCCGGCGATCCCACACTCGGTGATCCCGTGCCGGAGCCACCGCTGACGGTGCCGGCGGAGCCGGGCGAGGGGCTGCCGGGCCAGCCGGTGGTGGACGCAGGCACGGCGCTGCGGGGATCGGCGGACGCTGCCGTCGTGCGCGCGGCGTCTTGTGCTTCGGAGCCGGAAGGCTGCGAGCCCGGTGCTCCGAAAGCGTTCTGCATGTCGGTACCGGTGGATCCGGGACCGGCTGCCGCGGAGCTGCTCGGCTCACCGCTCATGTTGTCGCCGAGGTTGCCGCCCGGGGCATAGGTCGAGACCGACGAACCGTCCGACCCGCTGCCGCTGCCTCGACCCACTCCCGACGAACCGGGCCCGCCGCCGGCTCCGGGATATCCCACCGAACCGGCGCTGCCGTCTGCTGTCGGATCGAATGCGGGTGGCAGCACGGGGACGCGCGAATCCGCGGTCGTGACCGTCGGCGCGTAGTCCTCCTGCATGATGCGGACGGCAGTCGCCCGGGCTTCTTCCTCTGCGTGGAAGAGATCGTTCACTCGGAAAGAGAGAGTTCCGGTCGGCAGCGTCGTCAATCCGCCCGCGATACCGGCGCGAAGCGCGTGCGACCACGTCGACTGCGGGGGATCCGGGAGTCGCTGCTTGACCTGCTCGATGCCCGCGCTCGCGTAGCCGAGGCTGTTCGTCACCAACGCGAGCGCATTGGTGAGCTGCGTCAGACTCGCCGAGTAGTCGGCGACACCGCGGCCCGCGGCGCTCGCGGTGGTCCCCGTCCAGTGTTCCGTGAACACCGACGCGATCGCGGTGCGGAACACCTCGAGGTTGTCGTCGAGGAGGACCTGCGCGCGACCCCACCCCTCGACGCTCTCCCGCATCCGCGACGGCTTCATCGCCTCGACGAACTCCACGATCTCGGCATGGGACATGCCCTCGAAGAACTCCATCACAGAGACCGCCGGCGGCTCGAAATCACCGGTGAAGTCGGACGCGGCGACGCCGAACGACGACTCGAGCTCCGCGCGCGCGGCGCTGCCCCGCTCACGCGCCGCCCGATCCTGCGCCCACGCGACCGCGTGGATTCCACCTATCGCGTCGAGGGCTTCGAGCGCGATGCGGGTGGTGCCGCTGGTCGAATCGATCGTCGCGGCGACCTCGGGGAGCGCCTGCTTGCCCCGGGCGAGGGTCTGCATCGAGAGTCCGGCCAGGAGGTCGGTGAACGAAGGAAGTCCCATCCGTCATCTCCCGCCGGGGATGATCGTGAACGCGCGGGCGTTCTCGTCCTCGGTCTCGACGTATGCCTTGCCCGCGGCTTCGAACAGGTACTTCATGCGAGTCACGGTGTCGATGTGCTGCTGGAGGACTTCGGTGAACCCGCCGGGGCCGATGGCTTTGTCGTCGAACTTCTGGCCGAGGGACTGGGCGGAGGGCAGCGGTCCGAAGGCTTCCTTGCATTGAAGCCGATCCGCTTCGATCAACAAGGTGTTCAGCACGTCCAGGAATTGTTCGCAGGCTTGTGCGCAGTTGGCCGCGGCGTGAGGTTCGAGGTAGAGGTGGCCGTTCTCGGCGTCTTGAGCAAGCCGGGTGAACAGCGTCTGCGGACGGTCCATGGGGCTCCTGGTTATTCGGGAACGTAGGGGTCGAGGGTCGTGGCGGCGCGGACAGCGATGACACAGGGGTCCTCGCGCATCCCGTCTTTGCTCATCAGTTCCGTTCCCTGGGCGCCTGCACGTATGAGGACGGTGCCTTGAGAACTTGGGTAAACGAGGTCGCACAGACCTCGTTGGCTATCCGCGGTACTTCGAAAGGTCCATGCTTCGCGGTTGCCGACCTCGACAGGGCGAAAGTCGGTCGTTCGGGGGCGTGTGCGGAACTCTTCGACGGTGACGTCGCTGGTGAAGACGGTGACGTAGAACCAGTCGGCTTCCCATCCACAGACTTCCCAGCCTTCGGATTGGACACCCATGAAGTCGGGGGATTCGGTTGCCGGGTCGACCCCGATGGCGTGGAGCGCCTCGTCCGGAAGGGTGCAAGGGTCGAACAGGGTGGTGGGACCGGTCTTGGTGGCTCGCCCCTTGATCGCGTTGTCGATCGAACACCCCGCGGTCGTCGCAACAAAGGCGCCGAGCAGGACAGCGGTGAGGGCTGTGCGCATCCGTCGTCCTTCCTCGATGGTGATGCCTATCGGGTTGGACGCAGCGACGCGATCGTCGGTTCCCCTATCTGTCGGGGTGCGCTGCGGCGATACGGGCGCGCGTCTCCGCGTCGGTTTCGACGTACGCCTTGCCGGCGGCCTCGAAGAGCGCCTTCATACGGGTGACGGTGTCGATGTGCTGCTGAAGGACCTCGGCGAACCCACCGGGACCAATTGCTTTGTCGTCGAACTTCTGCCCGAGGGCCTGGGCGGAGGGAAGTGTTCCGAAGGCATCTCTGCAGACAAGATCCTCGGTGATGCTCGACAGCTCGACGAGCGAGTCGATGAACTTACTGCAGGCTTCTGAGCACATTCGCGCCGCATCGGGTTCGAGAAAGAGTTGCCCCGCTTCCGCTGTTGCAGTCAGCCTCTGAAACAGGGAGATCGGTTCTGTCATGGACTTCTCCGTTCTGGGTCCTACTCGGGTATGCGCGGATCGAGGTCGATCGCGGTCCGGAGGCTGATTGCGCAGGGGTCCTCCTGCGGAGCCAGGTTCGCTTTGGTGTTCACGCGGATGATCACGGTGCCCTGTGAAGTCGGATAGGCGAGGTCGCACAGGTCGTTCTGAATCTCGTAGACGCTGCGGAAGGTGACTGCTTCGCGTTTTCCGACAGTGACCGATCGGAAGTCGGTGTTCTTGGGACGTGCACGGAGCTCTTCGACACTGATGTCGGTCGTGAAGATCGACAAGAAGTACCACTCGCCTTCCCAAGCGCAGACTGCCCAGCCTTCCGACTGAGCACCGGCGAAACCGGGTCGCTCGGTAAGAGGGTCGACACTCACGCTTCGGAGCGCATCGTCGGGAAGGGTGCAAGGGTCGAACATCTCGGAAGGCACCTCCTTGGTCGCTCTACCTGTCACCGAGTTCGAGCTGGCGCAGCCGGCGAGCGGCAGCAATGACGACAGCACGACCAACGCGATTGCCCGCCGCATCCCTGCCCCTTCCTTGGAAGTGCCCTCATCAGGGTTCGACGCATGTGATCCGGTGCTGGTTCCACCGACATGTTTCGCACGAAAAATGGCGTTGACCTGGTGATTTGGTGTTCTGCGTAGCCTTCGCGTAACTTATTCCAGGTCAGAGCGACACGGACACCGACCCGGACCGGAAGGTACGGGAAACGAGGTTGGACGAAGGCGCCTGCGAATTTC
>NZ_JALPTB010000105.1 GCF_023218075.1 Rhodococcus sp. HM1
GTTCGTCTCCTTGGATCGAGCGAACGGTACATTCGCTCGGAAAGGCGGAGGGGTGGCGAAACTTTCCCGAGCTTCCGACCTAAGGACCCGTTCATGACCATCGGACTGAGTGACGAGGACCGCGAACTCCGCGATTCCGTGCGCGGATGGGCTGCGCGCCACGCGACCCCCGCGGTGATCCGCGACGCCGTCGAGGCCAAGACCGAGACGCGACCGCAGTACTGGGGTTCGCTCGCCGAACTCGGCATGCTCGGACTGCACCTGCCGGAAGAGGTCGGTGGCGCCGGGTTCACCCTCCTCGAAACCGCAATCGTCGCAGAGGAACTCGGTCGAGCGATGGTGCCCGGCCCGTTCTTGCCCACCGTGATCGTCTCCGCCGTCCTGCATGCCGCCGGTCGTACCGGCGAACTCGCGGGGCTGGCCGACGGCTCGCTGTCCGGCGCGGTGTCCCTGCAACCCGGCGGTCTGCGCATCACCCGCGACGGCGGCACCGCCACCCTGTCCGGTACCTCGGGCTATGTGCTCGGCGGTCAGGTCGGCGACGTGTTCCTGCTCGCCGCCGACGACGCGGGCGAACTCGCCTTCGTCACCCTGCATCGCGACCGTCTCGACGTCACCGACCTGCCCAGCCACGACGTGGTCCGGCGCAACGCCGAGATCACCGTCGACGGCGTGGTTCTCGCTGCCGGCGACCTGCTGACGCTCGACGCGCAGCGGGTCCTCGATCTCGCCGCCACCCTCTTTGCGGCCGAGGCGGCCGGCCTGGCCGACTGGGCCACCACGACCGCCGCAGACTACGCCCGCGTGCGTCAGCAGTTCGGGCGGGTCATCGGCCAGTTCCAGGGCGTCAAGCACAAGGCGGCCCGCATGCTGAGCCTCACCGAGCAGGCCCGCGTCACCGCGTGGGACGCCGCGCGGGCGCAGGGCGAGGACATCCCGGCCGACGAGGCGTCGCTCGCCGCCGCGGCGGCCGCGGCGGTCGCGCCCGAGACCGCGTTCCAGGTCACCAAGGACTGCATCCAGATCCTCGGCGGCATCGGCTACACGTGGGAGCACGACGCGCACCTGTATCTCCGGCGCGCGCAGTCGCTGCGGATCCTGTCGGGCTCCACCGCATCCTGGAAGCGCCGGGTCGCGACGCTCACCCTCGGCGGCGCCCGCCGCGTCCTCGGTGTCGACCTGCCCGCCGAAGCCGAGCAGATCCGCGCCGACGTCCGTGCCGAACTCGCACCGGCCGTCGATCTCGAGGGTGCCGATCGGACGAGGTACCTCGCCGAGAAGGGCTATACCGCACCGCATCTGCCCGCGCCGTGGGGCAAGGGCGCCGATGCCGTCACCCAGCTCGTGATCGCCGAGGAACTGCGGTCCGCGGAGCTCGAACCGCACGACATGATCATCGGGAACTGGGTGGTGCCCACGCTCATCGCGCACGGCAGCGACGAGCAGCTGCGGCGCTTCGTTCCGGCATCGTTGCGCGGCGACATCGTGTGGTGCCAGCTGTTCTCCGAACCCGGTGCCGGCTCCGACCTCGCCGGGCTGTCCACCAAGGCCACGAAGGTCGATGGGGGCTGGAAACTGCAGGGCCAGAAGGTGTGGACGTCGATGGCCCGCGTCGCGGACTGGGGAATCTGTCTGGCGCGCACCGACTCCGGTGCGGCCAAGCACCAGGGCCTGTCGTACTTCCTGATCGACATCAAGAACTCCGAGGGTCTCTATATCCGTCCGCTGCGGGAGATCACCGGTGAAGCGCTGTTCAACGAGGTGTTCCTCGACGACGTCTTCGTTCCCGACGAATGCCTCGTCGGCAAGCCTGGCGACGGCTGGAAACTCGCTCGCACCACACTCGCCAACGAGCGGGTGTCTCTGTCGAACGACTCGTCGCTCGGAGCGGGTGGCGAAACCCTGCTGTCCCTGGCGGAGAACGTCCCCGGTGGACTCGACGACGAACAACTGACGGTCCTGGGCAAGATGCTGTGCGACGCGCAGGCCGGTGGTCTCCTGGCGTTGCGGTCGACGCTGCGGTCGCTGACCGGCGCGCAGCCCGGCGCGGAGTCGTCGATCGCGAAACTGCTCGGCGTCGAGCACATCCAGCAGGTGTGGGAGGTCGCGATGGAATGGATCGGGCCCACCGCACTGCTCGGCGGGCAGGATCGCCGGTCCCCGACGCAGATGTTCCTCAATGCGCAGTGCCTGTCCATCGCCGGAGGAACGACCAACGTCCAGTTGAACATCATCGGTGAGCGGCTTCTCGGTCTGCCGCGCGATCCCGAACCCGGAAAGTGAGCACGCCCCCGAGGGGCGGTCGGCACGTGTTCACCCACGCAACCACGGAGGTCCGATGAAGGTCGATCCGGATACACACCCCGTCGTCGGGAAGGCGCCCGACGGCACGGTCCTGACGTCGGCGCCGCAGGACACCCCCGTGGACCGGGCGACCGCCGCGGCCCGCCGGGTCGTGAACGCGCTGCTGCGCACCGATCGCGGCAATGCCAACCTCGAACGCGTCGCCGAAGAGCTGAACAGCATCGCCGAGCATCTCGAGGAACATGCTCCCGAGGTCGAGGAACGCCTGGTCGACATGTGGAACGGGGAGGGCGTCACCCGGCACGACCCCGTCGCCGGGCCGGAGAACGCGGTGGCCCCGCCGCTGGTCCTGACCGGTCGCGACGACGGCTCGGTCGAGGGCGTCGTGACGCTGACGCTGCCGTACCAGGGCCCGCCCGGGCACGTGCACGGTGGTGTGTCCGCGTTGCTGCTCGATCACACTCTCGGGGTCGCGAACGCGTGGGCCGGGCGCAGCGGCGCGACCGCTCAGCTCAACGTCCGGTACCACCGCCCGACCCCGCTGTTCGTGCCGCTCACCGTCCGTGGCCGGTTGGTGGCCCAGGACGGCGCGAAGATCAACACGGTCGGTGACATCAGGACCGCGGACGGCGCGGTGTGCGTGTCGGTCGAAGCGTTGTTCGTCGACAAGACGGTCCCGCGCCCGCGTCGGAGCTGACCGCCCCACCTTCCGAGCGCCCCCTGTTTCCGAGCGAATGTACCGTTCGTCTCCTTGGATCGAGCGAACGGTACATTCGCTCGGAGAAGACGGGGGGTGACGCGGCTGCCGTCGCCGACCCGTCGCCGCCGACTGCCAACCGCCGACCGTCGGGGTCAGCCGCCGGCCTTGATGCGATCGGCGCCGGTGTAGACGTTCATGGATCCACCGCGCAGGAATCCGACGAGCGTCAGGCCGGCGTCGGCCGCGAGGTCCACCGCCAGCGACGACGGCGCGGACACCGCCCCGAGCATCGGGACCCCGGCCATCACGGCCTTCTGGGCGAGTTCGAACGACGCGCGGCCGCTGACGATGAGCACCGTCTCCGCGAGCGGGACCCGGTCCTCGATCAGTGCCCAGCCGAGCACCTTGTCGACGGCGTTGTGCCTGCCGACGTCCTCCCGGACCGCGAGCAGCACGCCGTCCGGGGTGAACAGCCCCGCGGCGTGCAGTCCACCGGTGGTGTCGAAGATCTTCTGCCGCCTCCGCAGCGCGTCGGGCATCGAGGCCAGCGCCTCGGCGGTGACCGCGGGCCCGTCGGTCGCGAGCGGGAAGCGGGTGCGGGTGCGGACCTGGTCCAGCGACTCCTTCCCGCACACCCCGCACGCCGAGGACGTCAGGAAGTTCCGGGTGCCGGCGCCGTCCGCGACGTCGACACCGTCGGCGAGCGCGACGTCGAGCACGTTGTAGGTGTTGGCGCCGGATTCGTCGACACCGTTGCAGTACCGCACCGCGACGATGTCCTCGCGGCTGCCGATGATGCCCTCGGCGAGCAGGAAACCGTGCGCGAGTTCGACGTCGTGGCCGGGCGTGCGCATCGTGACCGTCAGCGACCGTCCCGCGAGCCTGATCTCGAGGGGTTCCTCGACGGCCAGGGTGTCGGGCCGGCGGACGTTCCCTTCGGGGGTGATCCGCAGGACCGGTCGTCGTGCCGTGACGCGTCCCATCAGGCCGACCCCGACTTCTCCAGCCGAACCGTGATCGCCTTGGACACAGGGGTGTTCGACTTCGCGGCGACGTGATCGAGCGGCACGAGCGGGTTCGTCTCGGGGTAGTAGGCGGCCGCGTTGCCCCGCGGTGTGCTGTAGGGCACGATGCGGAAGTCGTGGACGCGACGCTCCTCGACGGTCCCGTCCGCCGCCGTCCACTCCGACACCAGATCCACGAGATCCCCGTCGGCGAAACCGAGTTCGACGACGTCCTCCGGGTGCAGGAAGATCACCTTGCGTCCGTTGCTGACCCCGCGATAGCGGTCGTCGAGACCGTAGATGGTGGTGTTGTACTGATCGTGGCTGCGCAGGGTCTGCAGGATCACCCGGCCGGGAGGCGTCGGCACCCATTCGAGCGGATTCACCGAGAAGTTGGCTTTGCCTGTGCTCGTGGTGAATTCGCGCGCGTCACGCGGCGGATGCGGCAGCTGGAAGCCGTCCGGCCGGCGCACCCGCGTGTTGTAGTCTTCGCACCCGGGCACGACCCGCGCGATCGAATCGCGGATCAGATCGTAGTTGCCCTCGAATGCGGTCCAGCGCACCGGATGATCCGGGCCGAACAGGGCTCGGGCGAGACCGCAGACGATCGCGACCTCGCTGCGCAGGTGTTCGGAGACCGGGTGCAGTCGGCCGCGCGACAGGTGCACCATCGACATCGAATCCTCCACCGACACCATCTGTTTGCCGCTCGCCTGCACATCGAGATCGGTGCGGCCGAGTGTCGGGAGGATCAGCGCGGTGCGGCCGTGCACGACGTGGCTGCGATTGAGCTTGGTCGACACCTGGACGGTCATCGCGCAGTTGCGCAGCGCGGCCTCGGTGGCCGCGGTGTCCGGGGTCGCGGAGACGAAGTTGCCACCCATCCCCATGAAGAACGATGCGCGGCCGTCGCGCATCGCCCGGATCGCCTCGACCGTGTCGTAGCCGTGCCGGCGGGGGCTGGTGATCCCGAACTCGGTGTCGAGTGCCGCCAGGAACCATTCGGGCATCTTCTCCCAGATACCCATGGTGCGGTCGCCCTGCACGTTCGAATGCCCGCGCACCGGGCACACCCCGGCCCCGGGCTTGCCGATCATGCCGCGCACGAGCAGCAGATTCACGGCTTCGCCGATCGTCGCGACCGCGTGGGTGTGCTGGGTCAGGCCCATCGCCCAGCAGATCACCGTCCCCTTCGACGCGACAAGATCCGCCGCGGTGGCACGGAGCTGCTGCTCGGTCAGGCCGGTGGCTTCCGTGACCACATCGAGATCGACTGCACGGATGTGCTTTTCGTACTCGTCGAACCCGGCGCAGTACCGGTCGACGAACGCGCGGTCGACGACGGTGCCGGGCGCGGCGTCCTCGGCCTCGAGCAGCAGCCGGCCCAGACCCTGGAACAAGGCCATGTCGCCGCCCAGCCGGATCTGCAGGAACTCGTCGGCGATGTCGACGCCGTGCCCGAGGACGCCGTTGACCTTCTGCGGATCCTTGAACCGGCGCAGGCCGGCTTCCGGCAGCGGATTGATCGCGATGATCTTCGCGCCGTTGTGCTTGGCCTTCTCGAGCGTCGACAGCATCCGCGGATGGTTGGTCCCGGGATTCTGCCCCGCGATGAGGATCAGATCGGCCTGCTCGAGGTCGGGCACCGACACCGACCCCTTGCCGATGCCGATCGCCTCGATCAGCGCACTGCCGGACGATTCGTGGCACATGTTCGAACAGTCCGGCATGTTGTTGGTGCCGTAGCTGCGAATGAGCAACTGGTAGAGGAACGCGGCCTCGTTGCTGGTGCGCCCCGAGGTGTAGAACACGGCGTCGTCTGGGGAGGGGAGGCCGCGCAGTTCGTCGGCGATCAGCTCGAACGCGGCGTCCCAGGAGATCGGCTCGTAGTGGCTGCCACCGGCCCACAGCACCATCGGATGGGTGATCCGGCCCTGCTGACCGAGCCAGTAGTCGGTCTTTCCGGTCAGCTCGTCGACGGAGTGCTGCGCGAAGAACTCCGGGGTCACCGTTCGCAGGGTGGCTTCCTCGGCGACCGCCTTGGCGCCGTTCTCGCAGAACTCGGCGGGCTTGCGGTGTCCGGGCGTCTCGGGCCAGGCGCAGCCGGGGCAGTCGAATCCGTGGCGCTGGTTCAGGCGGGCCAGGGTCGAGACGGTGCGGGCCGCCCCCATCTGCGCGTACGCGCGCTGCAGCGACACGAGCACTGCCGGAACCCCGGCGGCGTGGTCCTTTGCCTCCGTGACCTCGAGCGTCGATTCGTCGATGTCGTCCACAGGTGCGCGTCTCGTCATGAGTCCATAGTGACCCGGCTCATGTTGCCTCGGCCACTCGGGTGCTTAACGAAATGTTCACCGCGGGCGAGGCCGCGTTTTACACAGACCGTTCACTCTCGGGGAACGGTGATGAACGACATAAGACGATCGCCGGTAAACGTTGGAGGGATTTCCCTCAGGACTGAACAAGGTGGACACGTATGGAAGAGGCAATCGCTGCCGCCGACACTGCCTGGGTTCTCGCGGCATTCACGGCGGTCGCCCTCATGGTCCCGGGGCTCGCGCTGTTCTACGGCGGCATGCTCGGGGTCAAGAGCGCACTCAACATGATCATGATGGTTCTCGGGGGCTTCGCCGTCGCCGGGGTGGTGTGGGTGTTCTTCGGCCCGGCTGCGGTGCTCGGTGACAGTGTCGGAGGCCTCGGACTCATCGGTAATCCGTTCACCGACATCGGACTCGGCTCGCTGCTCGAGCCGTCGGACGGGCTGCCCGCCGCATTGACTGCGGCGTTCCACCTGCTGTTCGCGGGCATCACCGTCGCGATCATCGCGGGTGGCGTCGCCGACCGCATGAAGTTCTCCGCATGGATGATCTTCTCCGGGATCTGGGTCGTGCTGGTGTACTTCCCGGTTGCGCACTGGGTGTTCGCATTCGACGACGAGGACGCCGGCACCAAGGGTGGATGGATCGCCAATGTGCTCGGCGCGCAGGACTTCGCCGGCGGCACCGCCGTGCACATGAACGCCGGCGTCGCCGCGCTGGCACTCGCGATCGCGCTGGGGAAGCGCCGCGGGTTCCCGCACGTCCCGCGTCCGCACAGCCTGCCCCTCGTGGTGCTCGGCGGCGGCATCCTGATGTTCGGCTGGTTCGGGTTCAACGGTGGTTCCGCGGGCGGTGCCAACCACACCGCGGGCGTGGTCGTGCTGAACACGATGATCGCCGCGGTCGCGGGCCTGCTCGGCTGGCTGCTCGTGGAACGCATCCGGGAGAAGCACGCCACGACGCTCGGCGCGGTGTCCGGCATGATCGCCGCGCTCGTCGGCATCACCCCTGCCGCGAGCCTCGTCTCCCCGCTCGGTGCGCTGCTCATCGGCTTCGCCGCGGGCGCGGTGTGCTTCCTGACCGTGAGCCTGAAGTTCAAGCTCGGGTACGACGACTCGCTCGACGTCGTCGCCATCCACCTCATGGGCGGTGTCGTCGGCACCCTGCTCATCGCGTTCGTGGCCACTGCTGCGGCGCCGGCCGGTGTCGACGGACTGTTCTTCGGCGGTGGCATCGACCTGCTGGGCCGTCAGATCCTGGCCATGGCCGCGGTGTTCACCTACAGCTTCGCGGTGACCTGGCTGATCGCCAAGGCCATCGACAAGACCATCGGCCTGCGCGTCGACAAGGAAACCGAGATCATGGGTATCGACGTCCCGGTGCACGGCGAAACCGCCTACGTCATGGACAGTTTCGGAGCCAGCGCGCCGTCCAAGATGCGTCCGGAGGAATTCGCGGCGGACCGGGAGGTGGTCGTTCCCACCGTGAAGTGAACCGCTGACGGGTTCCCTCCTGCCGTTGCCGTGGCAGGAGGGAACCCGCGCGTTTCGGGCACACGGCAGTGACCGGACGGGCATAATCGGACGGCAGTCGACGAGGAGCCCACATGAGCACACCGGACGCGAAGCCACTGGCCGGAAAGACCATGATCATGTCGGGCGGCAGCCGGGGCATCGGCCTGGCGATCGCGCTCCGCGCGGCGCAGGACGGCGCGAACATCACGCTGATCGCCAAGACCGACACACCGAACCCGAAACTGCCGGGCACCATCTACACCGCGGCCGCCGAACTCGAGGAGGCGGGCGGCCGGGTACTGCCCTTCGTGGGGGACATACGCAACGACGAGGCGGTCGCCGAGGCCGTGCGCCGGACCGTCGAACAGTTCGGCGGAATCGACATCGTGGTGAACAACGCGTCCGCGATCGACCTGTCACCGACCGACCGGATCTCCATGAAGAAGTACGACCTCATGCAGGACATCAACTGTCGCGGCACGTTCCTGCTCTCGAAGCTGGCGATTCCGTCGCTGCGGCAATCCGCGAGCGCGGGGCGTAATCCGCACATCCTGACGCTGTCGCCGCCGCTGAACCTGAATCCCAAATGGGCGGGCGGAGCGCTCGCGTACACCATCGCGAAGTACGGCATGAGCCTGACGACGCTCGGGCTCGCCGAGGAGTTGAAGGGCGACGGCATCGCCGTGAACTCGCTGTGGCCGCGCACCACCATCGCGACCGCCGCGGTGCGCAACCTGCTCGGCGGCGAGCAGATGGTGAATTCGTCCCGGACGCCGGAGATCTACGCGGATGCTGCGTATCTGGTGCTCACGTCACCGAGCACGGAGGCGACCGGGAACTTCTACATCGACGACGAGGTGCTCGCCGCGGCGGGGATCACCGACCTCGACAAGTACCGGGCCGGCGACGGCGAACTCCAGCTCGACCTGTTCCTGGACTGAACGCCGCTCTACCCCTGGTGATTGTCGGGGTACGCGGTGACCGCAAGGAACCGGATGGGAAGCGTCACGAGCTCGTTCGGTCCGTGCAGGCCCTCGCCGTCCAGAAGCAGGGCGTCACCGGGTTGGAGGTGGTACTCGGAATCGCCGTGCCCGTAGACCATTTCACCCTCGAGCATGTACAGCAATTCGGTGCCGGGATGCTGGAAGAGAGGGAAGACGTCGCTCGCGTCGGTGAGGGTGACGAGCACCGGTTCGAGCCGCTTGTGCTGTCCGCGCAGTGCCCCGAGCAACTCGTAGTGGTGGCCGACGCGTGTACCGCGGCCGACGATCTCGGCGCCTTGGCCGTTCTTCGTGAACACGGCCTCACGACGGGTGTCGGCGCCGCGGAACAGGGAGGTGACGGGAACGTCGAGGCCGGCCGCGAGCCGGGCGAGGGTCGACAGGCTGCACGACGTCTGCGCGTTCTCGATCTTCGAGAGCATCGCCTTGGAGATCCCCACCTTGGCGGCCATGTCCCCGACGGACAGCCCGCTGGCCAGGCGCAACGACCGCACCTGGTGGGCGATCGCCCGTTCGAGATCCACACCCGTGGGGGTGCCGCGGGGGACTTCGCGTCCGGAATCGTCGTAGAGGACGGGACGGTCGGGGCTGGCCATGTCAGCAGCGTAGCGTTTGTTCACCGGTAGTGGACACCCTCTCGCGGTGGGTATTTCGGTGACGGGCGAGCCCTCCGCGGCTGCGAGTGCATCCGCGGAGGGCGCAGGACGGTCGGAGGTGCCGGGATCAGCGCATCTCACCGGCTCCTTCGTAGGGATTGAGGCTCAGGAGCAGGTCGCCCTCCTCGAAGCGGGAGAATCGGAAATCGTCCGGATTCACGTTCGGCAGGTCGGTCTTGCCGTCGATGAGCAGGTCGGCGACCAGCTTGCCCACGGCCGGGGAGATCTTGAAACCGTGCCCGGAGAAGCCGGTCGCCAGGAACAGGCCCTCGACCGGCGACGGGCCGATGACGGGGTTGTAGTCCTCGGTGACGTCGTAGGCGCCGACGTACGAGCTGGTGATCCGGGGATCCGGCATGTCGGGCAGGCGGTTGCCGAGCTTCATGATGTTCTTCTCGATCGTCGAGTCGTCGGCGCGGTTGACGTACTTGTCGGGATCGATGTACTCCGGTGCCTGATGATCGGAGTTGCCCACCAGCAGTTCGCCGTTCGGCTCGCGGCAGATGTACTGCAGGCCCGCCAGATCGGACAGCACGGGGACCTCCGGGGTCGGGACGCCCTGGTCGACGAGGACCAGCTGGGCGCGCTGCGCCTTGACGTCGATGTCGACGCCGACTCCGGCGACGAGCGCCGGCGTCCAGGGGCCCGCGGCGACGATGACCTGCTCGGCGTGCACCTCGGAACCGTCGGCGAGCGTGACGCCGTAGACCCGGCCGGCGGCGTTCTGCAGCAGCGACACCACCGGGGTGCTCTGCCGGATCTTCACGCCCATCCGACGTGCCGTCGCCCCGAACGCCATTCCGGCCATGTAGGCCTCACCCCGGCCGCCGAGCGGTTCGTAGGCGAACAGTGCGAAGTCGTCGAGGTTCAGGCCCGGCCACAGCTCCGCCATCTTGTCGTGCGCGATGAGTTCGGTGGCGATGCCGAGGCCCTGCATCATCTCGATGTTCGCCTCGAGCGGCTTGACGTTGTTCTCCGCGACCCCGACGACGTAGCCGCACTGACGAAATGCCATGTCGTCACCGAAGATCTCGGTCGCGCGCGTGAAGATGTCGACGCCGTACCAGGACATCGCCGCCAGGGAGGGGGTGCCGTAGTGGCACCGCACGACGCCGCTGGACTTGCCGGTCATGCCCGAGCAGAGGGTGTCGCGTTCGAGCACCAGGACGTCGGTCTCGCCGCGGTCGGCGAGGGAGTAGGCGATGGCCAGGCCTTCGAGGCCGCCACCGACGATCAGGAACTTTGTCGTGTCCGTCACCTGAGGATCCTTTGTTCGGACGGACGTCCCGAGGGAGGTCCGTGGGGAAGTCGATGTCGATGGGGAGAGATCGGTTCTACGGGAGGGAAGCAGGGGTCGGACGGATCTGCACCAGCAGTCCGGTGGTGGAGGTTCCTCGCAGCGTGATCGCCTCGTGGCGGATCAGGATGCAGTCGCCGGCCTCGGCGTGCTCGGTGCCCGCGTGGACGGTGCCCGACCGCACGTACAGGGCGGTGATTCCGTCGGGCCGGGAGACGAATTCGGTGTCGAGCGGCAGGTACGTGACGGTGGCGCCGGCACCCCCGCGGTCGGTCATGACGTTGAACGCGCGGGTGGCGCCCTGTGGGATGCAGCGGGGCGCATCCTCCCCGGCGAACGGGTGGGGGCTCCACGGCTTCACCGACTCGGATCCGTGGCCCGCGTCGAGTTCGACGCCGTGCTCACCGACGACGGTGAAGATGCGGTCGGTGCCGGGGAAGGCGGAGAACTCGCTCGGTTCCGACCCCAGATCGGCCAGACTGATCCGCCACAGGGGTCGGTCGCCACCGCCGGAGGGGCCGGTGGCGATCTCCTCGGTCGTCCCGGCGCCGTTGCGCCAGGGCACCCGACGTCGGTCGCCGGCCCGCACCACCTGTATCGCCATCTAGCTGCCCGCCGTCCAGTCGGCCATGATGTCGGCCAGGGCCTGCGCGCCGACGTTGCAGTCGCCGGGCTCGGCGAACTCGTGCGGGGAGTGCGACACTCCGGTCGGGTTGCGCACGAACAGCATTGCGGTGGGGACCTTCTCGGACAGGATGCCGGCGTCGTGTCCGGCCTGGGTGGGGAGCACCGGAATGTCTCCGAGATGGGACAGTGCCCGGCGCAGCCGTTCGCGGGGTCCGGCGGGGAATTCGACGATCGGGGTGATGGATTCGGCGAAGACGTCGAGTCCGATCTCGTCCGGCAGGCAGTGCCGGCGGGCCTCGGCCTCGATCTCGGCGACCAGTTTCGTCAGGGTCTCCTCGTCCGCGGCACGAGCGTCCAGCCACGCCTTGATCTCCGAGGGGATCGCGTTGGCGCCGTTGGGCAATACCTCGATCTTGCCGAAGGTGGCGACCGCGCCGGCCGACGCGGCACACGAGCGGGCACTGTGCACCGACGACGCGTAGGCCAGCATCGGGTCGTGGCGGTCCACCAGGCGCGTGGCACCGGCGTGGTTGGCTTCGCCGGTGAAGGTGAACTGCCAGCGGCCGTGCGGCCAGATCGACGACGCGACCGCGACCGGCGCGTCCACGAGGTCGAGTGCCCGGCCCTGTTCGACGTGCAGTTCGACGTACACCCCGACCCGGTCGACGAGAGCCGGGTCGGCGCCGATGTGTTCGGGCACCCGGCCGGCGCGGGTCATCGCCTCGGCCAGGGTGATTCCGTCGCGGTCCCGCAGACCGAGCGCGCGCTGCGGAGCGAGTGCTCCGGTGGTGAGCTGGCTGCCGACGCACGCGACTCCGAAGCGAGCCCCCTCCTCGTCGGAGAACGCGGTGATCGCGATCGGGACGGTCGGGACGATGCCGCGCTCGCGGACGATGTCCACCGCGGAGAAGGCGGAGACCACGCCGAGGGGACCGTCGAACGCGCCGCCGTCGGGCACCGAGTCCAGATGCGAGCCGGTGACGAACGCGCCGGTCGGATCGCCCACCCAGCCTTCGGGTAGCCACCAGGCCCAGAGATTTCCGTTGCGGTCCTCTTCGACGTCCATGCCGCGTTCGGCGGCGCAGCCGCGGAACCACTCCCGAAGGGTGAGATCGGCGTCGCTCCAAGCGAATCGGCGGTAGCCCCCGGTCGTCGGATGCTTGCCGACGTCCAGGATCGATGCCCAGAGCGAGTCGAAGGCGGTCATCTGTCGTGTCCTCTCGAGAATCGGCTGTGGCAGGCCCGTTCGTGTCGTGCTCGGGCGAGCCACCGGTGACGAATCAGTTCCGTGGGTGTCAACCCGCCCCAGACCCCGTGTGTCTCACCGGCCAGTGCCGCGTGGTCGCGGCACGGTTCCAGCACGGGGCAGGAGGCGCAGACGGACTTGGCGCGGGCGACGGCCTCGGGTGCGTCGTCGAAGAAGTCGACGTCCCGGGACCGGCAGACGGCCTGTGCCTGCCAGTCCCGGAGGTCGTCGAGCAGGGCTGCGGGGGTCGTCACGGGGTCAGAAGCTGCTGCGGCCGGGGATCCAGTCGGTGCCGGCCAGGGGGACCCGAGCCATGGCGGCGGCTTCCATCGTGACGGCGACGAGATCCTGCGGTTCGAGATTGCGCAGGTGCGACTTGCCGCACGCCCGGGCAATCGTCTGTGCCTCCATGGTGAGCACGCGCAGGTAGTTCGCGAGCCGGCGACCACCCTCGACCGGATCGAAGCGGGCCTGCAGCTCGGGATCCTGGGTGGTGATGCCGGCGGGATCCTTGCCGTCCTGGAAGTCGTCGTAGAAGCCCGCGGCCGAGCCCAGCTTCTCGTACTCGGCCTGGTACTTCGGGTCGTTGTCGCCGAGGGCGATCAGGGCGGCCGTGCCGATGGCGACGGCGTCGGCGCCCAGGGCCATCGCCTTGGCGACGTCGGCGCCCGAGCGGATGCCGCCGGAGACGATCAGCTGCACGCCGCCGGGGGTGCGGTGCACACCCATCTCCTGGAGGGCCTGCACGGCCTGGGGGAGTGCGGCCAGGGTCGGGATGCCGACGTGCTCGATGAAGACGTCCTGGGTGGCTGCGGTGCCACCCTGCATGCCGTCGACCACGACGACGTCGGCGCCGGACTTCACGGCGAGCTTGACGTCGTAGTAGGTGCGGGTCGCGCCGACCTTGACGTAGATCGGCTTCTCCCAGCCGGTGATCTCCCGGAGCTCGAGGATCTTGATGGCGAGGTCGTCCGGTCCGGTCCAGTCGGGGTGCCGGCACGCGCTGCGCTGGTCGATGCCGACGGGCAGGGTGCGCATTCCCGCGACGCGTTCGGTGATCTTCTGGCCGAGCAGCATGCCGCCGCCGCCGGGCTTGGCGCCCTGTCCGAGGACGACCTCGATCGCGTCGGCCTTGCGCAGGTCGTCGGGGTTCATTCCGTACCGGGACGGAAGGTACTGGTAGACCAGGTGCTTGGACTGTCCGCGTTCCTCCGGGGTCATGCCACCGTCGCCGGTGGTGGTCGACGTGCCGACCTCACTGGCTCCGCGTCCGAGGGCCTCCTTCGCGCGGCCGGACAGGGCACCGAAGCTCATGCCGGCGATGGTGACCGGGATGTCCAGGTGCAGGGGGTATTTCGCGTTGCGGTCGCCGAGGACGACGTCGGTCTCGCACTTCTCGCGGTAGCCCTCGAGCGGGTAGCGCGACATCGACGCCCCGAGGAAGAGCAGGTCGTCGAAGTGGGGAACCTTGCGCTTGGCACCCCAGCCGCGGATGTCGTAGATGCCGGTCGCGGCGGCGCGCTGGATCTCGTGGATGACGTTGCGGTCGAAGGTGGCCGACTCACGCAGTCCGGGCTGGAAGGTCATGGAAGTCTCCTCGGGGGGTCGAGCGGGCGGAAGTACGTCGGGGTCGTCAGTACGCCGAAGCGTTGTCGACGTGGAAGTGGTAGAGCTGCCGGGCCGAGCCGTAGCGGGTGAACTCGGCCGGGTCGGCGTCGAAGCCGGCCGCGTCGAGCAGTTCCTGCAGTTCGGCGATGTGCTCGGGGCGCATCTCCTTCCTGACGCAGTCCGCGCCGAGCGAGGCGACGCTGCCTCGCACGTAGATCCGCACTTCGTACAGCGAATCGCCCAGGGCCTCACCGGCATCGCCGAGAACGACGAGGCGGCCGGCCTGGCCCATGAAGGCGCTCATGTGACCGATGTTGCCGCCGACGACGATGTCGACGCCCTTCATCGAGATTCCGCAACGGGCCGCGGCGTTGCCTTCGATCACCAGCAGTCCGCCGTGGGCGGTGGCGCCGGCCGACTGTGACGCGTCTCCGGTGACACGCACGGTGCCGGACATCATGTTCTCGGCGACCCCGACGCCGGCGTTGCCGTCGATGGTCACGTTCGCGTGCTGGTTCATCCCGGCCGCGTAGTAGCCGATGTGGCCGTCGATGCGGACGTCGATCGGACGGTTCAGTCCGCACGCCAGCGCATGGGCGCCCTGCGGGTTCACGACCTCGACCGAAGCCGGGGCCTCCGTCGCGTGCAGGGCCGCATTGAGTTCGCGGGTGGTGGTCACCGCCAGGTCGTAGGTGGCGGTGGGGAGCAGTGTGTCGGTGGTCATGGT
>NZ_JALPTB010000106.1 GCF_023218075.1 Rhodococcus sp. HM1
GATCCCGGCACCGGCCCCCGCGCCGGCCCTGACGATGCCCGCCGGAGCTCCGCTGCCCCCACCACCGGTTCCCGACGCGCCGACCGTGTCGTGTTCGTACGTCCCCGGCGGCAGAGCGGCACGTCCCGCGACGGCCCCGGCCGCGACACCGGTGCCCACGAGCGGAACCGTGGAGCTCACGCTCGACACCAGCATCGGTGCGGTACCGCTCGAGCTCGATCGCGCCGACGCGCCGTGTGCGGTGAACAGCCTGGTCTCGCTGGCCCGGCAGGGTTTCTACGACGACGTCGCCTGCCATCGTCTGTCCACCGACGAGGGTGCCCGCCTGTACCAGTGCGGGGACCCGTCGGGCACCGGAACCGGCGGTCCCGGCTACACGTTCGCGGACGAGTGGCCGGTGACCGTGTCGCACGGCTCCGACGGCTACCAGGCACCCCCGACGCTCTACCCGCGCGGCACGATCGCGATGGCCAACACCGGCCGGCCCGACACCAACGGCAGCCAGTTCTTCCTGGTCATCGGGGATTCGGTGCTGTATCCGGAGTACACGGTCCTGGGCACCGTCGGGGAGGCGGGCCTGCCGCTGCTCGACGCGGCCGCGGCGGCCGGTCACGACGGCAGCAGCCGCCTCGGCGGTGGCACCCCGACGACGCCGGTGGTGATCACCGGCGTCCGCTGACCGGTCCCGAATCTCGCCGGGTCAGGCCGCCGACGTCACGCGGTAGACGTCGTAGACGCCTTCCACGTTGCGGACGACGTTCAGCACGTGCCCGAGATGCTTGGGATCACCCATCTCGAACGTGAACCGGCTGACCGCGACCCGGTCTCCCGACGTGGTCACCGACGCCGACAGGATGTTCACGCGCTCGTCGGCGAGTGCCTTGGTGACGTCCGACAACAGCCGGTGCCGGTCCAGCGCCTCGATCTGGATCGCGACGAGGAACACCGACGACGGGGACGGCGCCCACTTCACCTCGATGATCCGCTCCGACTGCTCCTTCAGCGATCCGGCGTTGGTGCAGTCGGTGCGGTGCACGCTGACCGAACCGGTGCGGGTCACGAAGCCCATGATCTCGTCGCCCGGGACCGGGGTGCAGCACTTGGCGAGCTTCGAGACGGTGCCCGGCGCCCCGGGAACCTCGACTCCCGAATCACCGCTCTGTCGCGACCGGGTCGGCGTCGTCGACGGCGTCGCCCGTTCGGCGAGTTCCTCTTCGACACCGCCGACACCGCCGAGCATCGTCACCAGGCGCTGCACGACGTGCTGCGCGGAGACGTGGTGCTCCCCCACCGCCGTGTACAGCGCGGACACGTCGCTGTAGCGCAGTTCCTTGGCGGCCGCGAGCATCAGGTCGGCGTTCATCAACCGCTGCAGGGGCAGCCCGACGCGCCGCACCTCCTTCGCGATGGCGTCCTTGCCCGCCTCGAGGGCCTCCTCGCGGCGTTCCTTCGCGAACCACTGGCGGATCTTCGCCTTGGCGCGCGGGGATCCCACGAACGACTGCCAGTCGCGGCTCGGTCCCGCGTTCGGGTCCTTCGAGGTGAACACCTCGACGACCTCGCCGTTCTCGAGTTTGCGTTCGAGCGCGACGAGCCGGCCGTTGACGCGGGCACCGATGCACCGGTGCCCGACCTCGGTGTGCACCGCGTACGCGAAGTCCACCGGCGTCGACCCCGACGGCAACGTGATCACGTCGCCCTTCGGCGTGAACACGAAGATCTCCTTGACCGCCAGGTCGTAGCGCAGCGACTCGAGGAACTCCCCCGGATCCGCGGCCTCACGCTGCCAGTCGAGCAGCTGACGCATCCACGCCATGTCGTCGAGCTCGTTGGCGTCGCCCGAGTGCTTGCCCTTGGTTTCCTTGTAGCGCCAGTGCGCGGCGATCCCGAACTCGGCGGTCCGGTGCATCTCGCGGGTGCGGATCTGTACCTCGAGCGGCTTGCCCTCCGGGCCGATGACGGTGGTGTGCAGGGACTGGTACACGCCGTAGCGCGGCTGGGCGATGTAGTCCTTGAAGCGGCCCGCCATCGGCTGCCACAGCGAATGCACCACACCGACCGCGGCGTAGCAGTCGCGGATCTCGTTGCAGAGGATGCGCACCCCGACCAGGTCGTGGATGTCGTCGAAGTCGCGGCCCTTCACGATCATCTTCTGGTAGATCGACCAGTAGTGCTTGGGCCGGCCCTCGACGGTCGCGTCGATCCGCGACGCCGCCAGCGTCGCGTTGATCTCGGCGCGCACCTTCGCCAGGTAGGTGTCGCGGGACGGCGCGCGGGTCGCGACGAGGCGGACGATCTCCTCGTACTTCTTCGGATGCAGGATCGCGAACGACAGGTCCTCGAGCTCCCACTTGACCGTCGCCATGCCGAGACGATGCGCGAGCGGCGCGATCACCTCGAGGGTCTCGCGGGCCTTGCGCGCCTGCTTCTCGGGCGGCAGGAAACGCATCGTGCGCATGTTGTGCAGCCGGTCGGCGACCTTGATGACCAGGACCCGCGGGTCCCGCGCCATCGCGATGATCATCTTGCGGATGGTCTCGGCCTCGGCGGCATTGCCGAGGACGACCTTGTCGAGCTTGGTGACCCCGTCGACGAGGTGCGCGACCTCCTCGCCGAACTCGGCGGTGAGCTGTTCGAGGCTGTAACCGGTGTCCTCGACCGTGTCGTGCAGCAGTGCCGCGACGAGCGTCGTGGTGTCCATCCCGAGCTCGGCGAGGATCGTCGCGACCGCGAGCGGATGGGTGATGTACGGGTCGCCGGACTTGCGCTTCTGCGTGGCGTGGCGTTCCTCGGCGACGTCGTAGGCGCGCTGCAGCTGCGACAGATCGGCCTTCGGATACAGCTCACGGTGGATCGTGACCAGCGGCTCGAGCACCGGCTTGAGCGTGGTTCCGCGCTGTCCGGTGATGCGCCGGGCCAGCCGCGCCCGCACCCGGCGCGACGCGGACGTCGATGCCGGTGTCGGGGTGGGGCCGGAGTTCGACGACCGATCAAGATTCTGGGTCATACCCACTCCTCCCGCCGCATTGCCCGGACCGTCGTGCTCGGCCCGCCGGGGCCGCCCGGCCCGGGTACCTGCGCCAACTGTAGTCCTCAGATCCGCACGATCGACGTCAGCGGGTGCTTCGCGAGCCGTGCGCGTCCGGCCAGCGCCTCGATCTCGGTCACGACCGACACCGCGACCACGTCCGCACCCGCTTCCTCGAGCAACTGCACGGTCGCGGCGAGGGTGCCGCCGGTGGCCAGGACGTCGTCGACGACGAATACCCGGCGACCCTCGAGGGCAATCGAATCGCCCGGAATCTCGATGGATGCGGAGCCGTACTCGAGGGAGTACTCGCAGGTGCGCACCGGCGGCGGAAGCTTGCCGGCCTTGCGCACCGCCAAGACCCCGACCCCGAGTTCGCGGGCGATCCCACCGCCGAGGAGGAAACCCCGCGCGTCGACGCCGGCCACCAGTTCCGCGCCCTCCGCGACGGCCGCCAGCGCGGCGATCACCGCACCGAAGGCCGGACCGTCCGCGAACACCGGGGTGAGGTCCGCGAAGCGCACACCGGGGGTCGGAAAGTCGTCGACCCACCGGGTCCGTTCGGTCACCGCGGTCGCGGCGCGTTCGAGGAGGACAGGGTCGACGGTTCCGTGGATGCTCACCTGGTCAGTATCCACCGGTCCATGTTCCAGCCCGCACCCGCGGTCGTCGGATTCGCGACGGCGACGTGCATCCCGGGCGCGAGCGTGGTGGTGCGGGGCTGCGCGAACAGCGGCACCGTCGGCATCTCGTTCCACAGGATCGTCTCGGCTTCACCGGCCAGGGCGGCCACCGCGGCATTGTCCGAGGTGACGAGCAGCGCGTCGAGGATCTCGTCGACGCGGCGGTTCGCGAAACCACCGACGTTGCCGCCGGTCCCGGAGTGCAGGGCGCCGCGGGCGTCGGCCATGTCGGCGGTACCGCCGGCCCCGGCGACCGCGGCCGTGCCGGCGAGGACGGCATCGAACTGTCCCGTCGTCAGTTGTGACGGCGTGAACGTCTCGGATCCGGCGTCGACGACCTCGATACCGGCGTCGCGGCACGACTCGGCGATCAGTTCCACGGTCCGGGCGCGACGCGGGTCGGGCCCGAGGTAGCCGACCCGGACGGTGATCCGCTCCTGGCCGGTGGCGGCGAGTTCGCGCTTCGCCGCCTCCCGGTCGGCCTGGGCGTACCGGGAAGCGGTTCCGGCCACGCCGGGATACAGCGGGGAATCCGCCGAGAGAATCCGGGAATCGACCGGTCCGGCACCGAGCCCCGCGTCCGGCGCGTCGGCGACCGTTCCGAGCTGGTCGAACAGTTCCCCGCGGGGAATGCACAACGCGAACGCGCGCCGCGCCGCCGGGTTCGCGAACACGCCCTTGGTGGCGAGTGTCAGCTGCTCGACGTTGCGCGAGGGCACCGTCGACACGGTGGCGCCGTCCCCGGCGCCGATGCCCTCGAGGGCACCGTCGGCGCTGTCGACGACGTGGATCCGGCCGTCCTCGGACGCGGTCGATGCGGCGGTGCCACGCGGCCACACCACGATCGTGTCCGTGGCTGGGCGGTTGCCCCACCAGCGTTCGTTCGCGACGAGGACGAGACCGTCCTCGGCCGTGTAGGACTCGATGCGATACGGCCCGGCCGACGGTAGCAGCGAGAGGTCGAGCGCTCCGGGGGTCAGGTTCCAGCCGGTGTTCCAGAAGTCCGCCATCCGACGCACCGCGTCGAGGTCACCGCCGTTGATCGCCGCGACCGGGTCGGCGACCCCGGACACCCGGGCCACCACGTGCGAGGGCAGCAGCTCGGTGGCCCCGAACAGCGACTTCCAGTCCGTGTCGGAGCGGTCCGCACGGAAGACGACGGTCGCGTCCTTCGAACCGGGCTGGCAGTCGACCCGCTCGATGTCGGCGTATCCGCCGCGCTGCGCCGAGTCGAACACGTTCACCACGGCACCGGTTTCGTCCGGGGCGGTGAAACGGCCGGACGCCGCAGCCCACGCCAGCACGAGGTCGTCGCAGCTCATCGGCACCCCGTCGGAGTACACCGAATCCGCGGCGAGCCGGTACTGGACGGTGAGCCGATCGGCGGGCATGACGGTGGCGGTACCGAGGTCGGTGTCGGCGACGACGCGGCCGGCCGGCCCCACATAGCCGAAGCCGGGCTGCACGCGCGCGAGCGCCTGCCGCGCACCCGACGCGGCACCGTCGACGGTGTTGGCGTTGTAGGTGGTGACGGTCCCGTCGATCGCGTAGCCGATCGAGTGCAGCGGTTCGTCGGAGGAGCCGCAGGCCACGGCTCCGGCCGCGACCCCGGTCACCGCCGCAGCGGTGACCACGGTCCGGAGCGACCGTCGTAGTCGTCGGGTGCGCTGGGTCCGTTCGGTTGCCGCCATGTCAGGGCCTTCTCTTGCCGCGCTTCCCCGTCGGCCGCGCGCCGGGTCTCGGCGCACGCTGCGCCGGCGCGGTCGGCTGCCGGTGCACCGCGTGCGCGCCGGAGCGATCCGGAACCGATACCGGCTCGGCGTCGACCACAGCGGCCGCGGTCGCGGCCCGGCCGGCGGCGGCCTCCCGCTTGGCGAGCACCTTCCTGGTGTGCGCAGCGATCGGGCCGCGCCACTCCTTCAGCGTCACCAGCAGCGGCGTCGCGAAGAAGATCGACGAGTAGGCACCGACGACGATGCCGACCAGCTGCACGAGCGCCAGGTCCTTGAGCGTGCCGACGCCGAGGAGCCACACCGCGATCACCATCAGCGCGATCACCGGCAGCACCGAGATGATCGTGGTGTTGATCGACCGCATCAGCGTCTGGTTGACGGCCAGGTTCGCCTGTTCGGCATAGGTGCGCCGATGCAGGTGCAGGATGCCGCGGGTGTTCTCCTCGACCTTGTCGAACACGACGACCGAGTCGTACAGCGAGAAACCGAGGATGGTGAGCAGACCGATGACGGTCGCGGGCGAGACCTCGAAGCCGACCAGCGAATAGATGCCCGCGGTGACGATCATGTCGAAGAACAACGCCGCGATCGCCGCGATCGCCATGTCCCGCTCGTAGCGCACGGCGATGTAGACGCTGACGATCACGAGGAACACCACGAGCGCGATCAGCGCCTTCTTGGTGATCTGCCCGCCCCACGTCTCGCTCACGTCGGCGACGCTGATGGTGTTGCGGGAGGGGACGCCGTCGCTGTCGGTCGGCTGGAACTCCTCGAACAATGCCGACTGCAGGGCGTTGACCTGCACGAGATCGAGCGCCTCGGAGCGGATCTGGATGGTCGCGCCGGCACCCGAACCGACGGTCTGCACCGCCACCGGCTCCGTGCCGAGCGTGTCGCTGTAGACCGTCTCGACCTGTTCGGTGGTCACGCCCTCGACCGCGGGCATCTGGATTCGCGTGCCGCCCTCGAAGTCGATACCCCAGGAGAAGCCTCGGATGAGCATGCTCAGCAGCGCGACGAGCACGATCGCGCCGGTGAGCACGTAGTAGAACTTGCGGCGTCCGACGATGTCGAAACCACCGGTGCCGGTGTAGAGGCGGGACAGTCCACTGTGGTGCGGTGCCGTCGTCGTGTCGGTCATCGTCACGCCTCCTTCGCCGAGGCCGCTGCGAGCTGACGCTCACGCGCCACCTGCTGGATGGCGCCGAGTCCGTTGACACTCGGCTTGGACCAGAACTTCGAGGTCGATGCCAGATGCACCAGGGGCCAGGTCACCAGGAACACGACGACCACGTCGAGGATGGTGGTCAGGCCGAGAGTGAAGGCGAACCCGCGCACCTGCCCGACGGCGAGGAAGTACAGCACCGCCGCGGCGATGAAGCTGACCGCGTTTCCGGACAGGATCGTCCGGCGGGCACGCGCCCAACCGCGCGGTACCGCGGATCGGAAGCTGCGGCCCTCGCGGATCTCGTCCTTGATGCGTTCGAAGAACACCACAAACGAGTCGGCCGTCATGCCGATACCGATGATGAGGCCGGCGATACCGGCCAGGTCGAGCGTGTAGCCGATGTAGCGGCCGAGCAGCACCATGATCGCGTACACGGCCAGGCCGGAGAGCACCAGCGACAGCGCGGTGAGCAGTCCGAGCATGCGGTAGTACGCGAGGCAGTACAGCAGCACCAGCACGAGACCGACCGCACCGGCGATCAGGCCGGCCTGCAACGACGCGAATCCGAGCGTCGCGGAGACGGTTTCGGCTTCGGAGGCCACGAACGAGAGCGGCAGCGAACCGTACTTGAGGGTGTTCGCGAGTTCGGTGGCCTGGGTGTTGGTGAAGTTGCCGGTGATCGACGTGGCGCTGCCGGCGGGCGTCGCGCCCTGGATGACGGGTGCGCTGACGACCTTCGAGTCGAGCGTGAACGCGGCCTGCTGGCCGATGTTCGCGGCGGTGAACTGCGCCCACGTGTTGCTGCCCTCGCTGTCGAAGGTCAGGCTGACCTCGTAGCGGGACTGCTGGCTGTTGAAACCGGCCGTGGCGTCGGTGATCTGCTGACCGTCGATGATGCTGGGGCCGAGCAGGTAGACGGAGGTGCCGTCGGTCGAGCACGCGACGAGCGGCAGGGCCGGATCGTCGTTGCCGGCGAGCGGATCGGCGACCGAGCAGTCCAGGGACATCGCGGCCTGCTGCTGGGTCGCGGGATCCTCGCTCTGCCGCAGCGCCTTCGCGGCGGCGATGTCCGCGGCGGCCTGCGCCTGCGGGTCGAGCTCACCGCCGGCCGGTGCCTCCGGAGCGGGTGCGGGGGTGGCGGTGGGTTCCGGTGCGACCGGCGTGTCGGTCGGCTCCTGGGCCGGGAACGGCCGGCCCTGCGGCTCGGGGTTCTCCGGTGCCGGATTCTCGGGCGCCTGATTCTCCGGTGCGGGCTCGACCGGGGCCGGCTCCGCCGGGGACTGGGTCGGGTTCTGGGTCTCCGGGTTCTGCGCCTCGGGGTTCTCCCCCCTGGTGTTCGCGCTGGCGATCGGGCCACCGAGGACCGGCCGGATGTAGAGCCGCGCGGTCTGGCCGAGGGTCTTGGCCTGCGCGCTGTCGTCGCCGGGCACCGTGATGACCAGGTTGTCGCCGTCGACGACGACCTCGGACCCGGACACGCCGAGGCCGTTGACGCGGGTCTCGATGATCTGCTGCGCCTGCCGGAGGCTGTCCTGGCTCGGGCTGCTGCCGTCCGGTGTGCGGGCGGTGAGCGTGACTCGGGTGCCGCCCTGGAGGTCGATACCGAGTTTCGGTGTCGGCGACTTGTCCCCGGTGAAGAAGACCAGTGCATACAGCGCCACCAGGATCGCCCCGAACAGGGCGAGGGAACGCGCTGGATGCACCGATCCGTTGGAAGGTGCCACGGTCAGTCAGTCTCCTCGTAACGAGTGAGTGGTTCGGTGGTGGCGGTCGCAGCGACCGCTGCGCGACGCCACCCGAGACCACTCCGGTGCCGCCGCCCGATGAAGATCAGTATTCGGTGGGACGACCCGCCGGCGGATCGGTGTCGTCGTCCTTGCCGAACGAGACCGTACCGGTATCGGTGTTACCGGTGGTACCGGTGGTGTCCTCGAGCTTCTCCCGGACCACCATGCGTGCCCACGTGGTGACGACGCCGGGCGCGATCTCGAGATCGACGGTGGTGTCGGACAGCGCCACGACCGTCGCGTGCAGGCCCGCCGTCGTCGCCACCCGGTCACCGATGCGCAGCGAATCCTGCAGCTCCGTGACCTTCTGCATTTCCTTCTTCTGACGCCGGATTCCGAGGAACGTGGGCACCAGCAGTGCAAGGATCAAGAGCGGGAAGAGCAGTTCCATCGTTGAAGTCAGTCCTCGGTATCGATTGACGAGCGGCCTCCGCGTGCCGACGCAATAGACCAGTGTGCCATCACCCGCCGAGCGGATGGTGGGCCCGTCACCCGGGCCGCGCGGTCAGTCCCCGTCGAACAGGTCGAGTTGCGGTTCGCGCGCACGCACCTCGATGCCGCCGGTTGCGGCCTCGGGCGGAGGTGTCAGACCGAGCTGCAGCCATGCGGCCTGCGTCGCGACCCGCCCGCGCGGCGTGCGGGCGATCATCCCCGCGCGCACCAGGAACGGTTCGCACACCTCCTCGACCGTGGCCGGTTCCTCACCGACCGCGACCGCGAGGGTGGACACCCCGACCGGTCCCCCGCCGAAGCTGCGCACCAGGGCTCCGAGCACGGCGCGGTCCAGCCGGTCCAGGCCGATCGGATCGACGTCGTAGACCGCCAGCGCCGCCTGGGCGATCTCGCGGGTGACGACCCCGTCGGAACGCACGTCGGCGTAGTCCCGGACGCGCCGCAGCAACCGGTTCGCGATACGGGGAGTGCCGCGGGACCGGCCGGCGATCTCGGCACCGGCATCCTCGCGCAGGTCGATGCCCAGCAGCCGGGCCGAACGATGCAGGATCTGCTGCAGTTCGGCGGGTTCGTAGAAGTCCATGTGCGCGGTGAACCCGAAGCGGTCGCGCAGGGGGCCGGTCAGCGAACCGGAACGGGTGGTCGCGCCGACCAGCGTGAAGGGGGCGACCTCGAGCGGGATCGACGTGGCTCCGGGTCCCTTGCCGACGACGACGTCGACCCGGAAGTCCTCCATCGCGAGGTACAGCATCTCCTCGGCGGGCCGGGCGATGCGGTGGATCTCGTCGATGAACAGCACGTCGCCCTCCGCGAGGTTGGAGAGCATCGCAGCGAGGTCGCCCGCACGTTCGAGCGCCGGGCCGGACGTGAGCCGCAGCGACGTGCCGAGCTCGGCGGCGATGATCATCGCCATGGAGGTCTTGCCGAGGCCGGGCGGTCCCGACAGCAGGATGTGGTCGGGGGTTCCGCCCCGAAGCTTGGCCGCCCGCAGCACGAGCTGCAGCTGTTCCCGCACCCGCGGCTGGCCGATGAAGTCGTCGAGGCTCTTCGGCCGCAGGCTCGTCTCGATGTCGCTGTCGGACGGCAGGTGCCGCGCGGTCACCGGCGACGGTTCGTCCCGGTCGGTGGAGTGGGCGCGGTCGAATTCGCGGTATTCGTCGGTCATCGCGACCTACCGAGCAGCTTGAGCGCGGCACGCAGCGCCGTGGACACCTCCGCGCCCGGATCCTCCGCGAGCACGGTGTCGGTGGCCGGTTCGGCCTGCTTCGCGGTGAATCCGAGCCCCACCAGCGCCTCGACGATCTGGTCGCGGATCGGCGACGCCGAGGCCGCCGTCGTCGTCTCGCCGGCACCCGCGAACGCCGCGACCTTGTCGCGCAGTTCGACGATCATGCGTTCGGCGCCGCGTTTGCCGATGCCCGGGACACGAGTGAGGGCGGTCGTGTTGCCCTCGGCGAGCGCGGCGCGCAACGCGTCGGGTTCCAGAACCGCGAGGGTGGCCATCGCCAGCCGCGGGCCGACCCCGGACACGGTCTGCAGCAGCCCGAACAGCTCGCGCGCCTCGGTGTTCGCGAACCCGTAGAGCGTCATCGAGTCCTCGCGCACGATCATCGCGGTGACCAGCCGGGTCTCGTCGCCCCGGCGCAGCGTGCCGAGGGTCGCCGGTGTCGCGTTGATCCGGTAGCCGATGCCGCCGGCCTCGATGACGACATGGTCGAGGGCGATGTCCAGTACCTCGCCGCGCACCGACCCGATCACTGGCCACCTGCCTTCCGCGCGGCCGCCTGCTCACGCAGCCGCTCTTCGTATCGTCGTTTCTGAGCGGCCGCCATGGCCTCGGCCGCCGCGAGGCGCGCGAGCATCGGTGCGCGCCAGCAGTGCGCGACCGCCAGCGCCAGCGCGTCCGCGGCATCCGCCGGTTTGGGTGCCGAGTCGAGCTCGAGGATGCGGGTGATCATGGCGGTCACCTGCTTCTTGTCGGCGCTGCCGTTGCCCGTCACGGCAGCCTTGACCTCGCTCGGGGTGTGGAACATGACGGGGATCGACCGGCGGGCCGCGGCGAGGGCCACGACACCACCCGCTTGCGCGGTTCCCATCGCGGTGCGCACGTTGTGCTGCGAGAACACCCGTTCCACGGCGACCACGTCGGGCCGGTAGCGGTCCATCCACTCCTCGGCGGATTCGGAGATCCGCAGCAGACGCTGCGCGAGATCGAGGTCGGTGGGGGTCCGCACGACCCCGACGGCCACCGGATGGACCTCGCGGCCGCGTCCGGTGTCCACCACGCCGAGTCCGCAGCGGGTCAGGCCGGGATCGACACCCATGACACGCACCCGACCACCTCTCACCGCCACGAACATCTGTTCGAGAGCATAGTCGTCGGGGCTGCGCGTCGGCAGTGCGACACGCAGCCCCGGCGGGACGAAGACCGTGGCTCAGGCGTCGAGCTCGGCCAGCACCTCGTCCGAGACGTCGACATTGGTGTAGACGTTCTGCACGTCGTCGCAGTCCTCGAGCGCGTCGACCAGCTTGAACACCTTGCGGGCGCCCTCGGCGTCGACGGGCACCTCGACCGACGCCCGGAAGTCCGGGTCGGCCGAGTCGTAGTCGATTCCGGCCTCGACCAGCGCCGTCCGCACCGGAATCAGGTCGGAGGCCTCGGAGACGATCTCGAAGCTGTCGCCCAGGTCGTTGATCTCCTCGGCGCCGGCTTCGAGGACGACCTCGAGGATCTCGTCCTCGGTGCGGCCGTTCTTCTCCAGCACGACGACGCCCTTGCGGGTGAACAGGTACGACACCGAACCCGGGTCCGCCATGTTGCCGCCGTTGCGGGTCATCGCGGTGCGCACCTCACCGGCCGCGCGGTTGCGGTTGTCGGTCAGGCACTCGATGAGGATGGCGACACCGTTGGGGCCGTAGCCCTCGTAGGTGATGGTCTGCCAGTCGGCACCGCCGGCCTCTTCGCCACCGCCGCGCTTGCGGGCGCGTTCGATGTTGTCGTTGGGGACCGAGCTCTTCTTCGCCTTCTGGATCGCGTCGAACAACGTCGGGTTGCCGGCGGGGTCACTACCACCCGTGCGGGCCGCCACCTCGATGTTCTTGATCAGCTTCGCGAACATCTTGCCGCGCTTGGCGTCGATGACCGCCTTCTTGTGCTTGGTGGTGGCCCATTTGGAGTGGCCGCTCATTCGCTTCGAGCCCCTTCCGGCGAGGTGAAGTCGGCATGCACCGACAGGTCGGAACAGAGATTCTACTCCGGGGCTACCGGGCTTTCCGGACCGCGTCCACGAACATGCGGTGCACCCGCAGGTCCCCGGTGACCTCGGGGTGGAAGGACGTCGCCATCACCACTCCCTGCCGCACCGCGACGACCCGCCCCGCCGCCGGCCCGTCGGGCACCGCCGCGAGCACTTCCACACCGGCACCGACCTTTTCGACCCAGGGTGCGCGGATGAACACCGCACGCACCGGACCGTCGTCGATACCGAGCACCTCGAGATCCGTCTCGAACGAGTCGACCTGGCGGCCGAACGCGTTGCGGCGCACCGTGATGTCGAGCGCGTCGAGATGCTCGGCGTCGGGCCGGGTATCGAGGACCTCCGAGGCGAGCAGGATCATGCCCGCACACGAACCGAATGCGGGCAGTCCGTCCCGCAGCCGCGCCCGCAACGGCTCGAGCAGATCGAACACCTGCAGCAGGCGGCTCATCGTCGTCGATTCGCCGCCGGGGATCACCACGCCGTCGACGCTGTCGAGTTCGCTCGCGCGGCGCAACGCGATCGTGTGCGCGCCGGCCGCGTCGAGTGCGGCCCGGTGTTCACGGACGTCGCCCTGCAACGCCAGCACGCCGATGGTCGGTGTCGTACCCACGGAAAACTACCTGCCTGTTCGTTGTGCCGCCGGGTCTCCCCGGCGGGATGTGTTCACGATTCGCGCAGGTAGCGGGTCAATCCTTCCTGCACGACCGCGGCGACCATGTTGCCGTTCCGGTCGAAGATCCGGCCCTGCGTCAGCGCGCGCCCGAACCCGGCGGACGGGGACGTCTGGTCGTAGAGCAGCCAGTCGTCGGCGCGGAACGGACGCATGAACCACATCGCGTGGTCGAGCGAGGCGCCCTGCGTCTTCTCGTCGGGATGGGCGACACTGGCCGATCCCAGCAGCGTCATGTCGCTCATGTACGCGAGGGTGCACACGTGGAAGACGGGGTCGTCCGGCAGTGCCTCGCGGGAGCGGAACCACACCTGCTGCTGGGACGCCCAGCGGCTCGAGGTGTCCATCTGCTCCCGCGGAACGAACCGGAACTCCCATTCGGCCCATTCGATCCGCGCCCAGTGCACCGTCGGGTCGTCGACCAGGTCCGGGTCGGGCAGATCCTCGGGCATCGGGACCCGCGGCATGGTGTCCTGATGCTCGATTCCCCGCTCGTCCACGTGGAACGACGCCGACATCGTGAAGATCGCCTTGCCGTCCTGCACCGCGGTCACCCGGCGGGTGCAGAACGACCGTCCGTCGCGGATGCGATCGACGAGATAGACGATCTGCATCGTCGGGTTGCCGGGCCGTAGGAAGTAGCCGTGCAGCGAATGCACTTCGAACGCGGGATCGACGGTCCGCACCGCGGAAACCAGCGCCTGACCCGCGACCTGCCCGCCGAACGTCCGCGGCAGCAACGTCTCCGTCGCGATGCCCCGGAAGATGTCCTTCTCGATCTGTTCGAGCGCCAGGATCTCTTCGATCTTCGCCATGCCCGCCCCTTCCACTGTGCGGTCCAAGGCTATATCGCCTCCCTCACCGCACGGTGACGGGAACCGTCACCGTGCGCTCACGGGTGGGCGATCACCAGCCGCGCTCGGCGAGCCGGTGCGGCTGCGGGATCTCGTCGACGTTGATGCCGACCATCGCCTCGCCGAGACCGCGGGAAACCTTCGCGAGCACGTCCGGGTCGTCGAAGAAGGTGGTGGCCTTGACGATCGCGGCTGCGCGCTGGGCCGGGTTGCCGGACTTGAAGATGCCTGAGCCGACGAAGACACCCTCGGCGCCGAGCTGCATCATCATCGCGGCATCGGCGGGAGTCGCGATACCACCGGCGGTGAACAGCGTGACGGGCAGCTTGCCTGCCTTGGCGACCTCGACGACCAGGTCGTACGGGGCCTGCAGTTCCTTCGCCGCGACGTACAGTTCGTCCTCCGGCAGCGACGTGAGCCGGCGGATCTCCTGCCGGATCCTGCGCATGTGGGTGGTGGCGTTCGAGACGTCGCCGGTACCGGCCTCGCCCTTCGAACGGATCATCGCCGCACCTTCGTTGATGCGGCGCAGCGCCTCCCCGAGGTTCGTGGCGCCACACACGAACGGCACCGTGAAGGCGAACTTGTCGATGTGGTTCTCGTAGTCGGCCGGCGTCAGCACCTCCGACTCGTCGATGTAGTCCACACCGAGGGACTGCAGGATCTGTGCCTCGACGAAGTGACCGATGCGGGCCTTGGCCATCACCGGGATCGACACGGCCGAGATGATGCCGTCGATCATGTCCGGGTCGCTCATCCGGGAGACGCCGCCCTGGGCACGAATGTCGGCCGGCACCCGCTCGAGCGCCATGACCGCGACGGCGCCCGCGTCCTCGGCGATCTTCGCCTGCTCGGGAGTGACGACGTCCATGATCACGCCGCCCTTGAGCATCTCGGCCATGCCGCGCTTGACGCGGGCGGTGCCGGTGGCGGGGGCGGATTCGGGGGTGCTCACAGCGAACTCCTACACGTGTGGTCTGTCGGTCGGCAGCCGCCGGAACACCGTGGTCCTGGACGGGTTCCGTGGCCAGAAGGAGCCTATGACCGCACCCGGCGCCCCACCGATAGCCAGTCGCGGAGACCTGGCCTTGTGCTCCCGGTCACCGCGTCCCCGAGGGGCCGGTCACCGGATCGCGCGCACCTCGGGTTCGGTGCGCCGCACGGCCACGTCCCGGGCCTCCCCGAGCAGATCCGCCAGGTCCTGCGGGTACACCGGTTCACCGCGCTGCTGCAGTCCGCGGATCTCGTC
>NZ_JALPTB010000107.1 GCF_023218075.1 Rhodococcus sp. HM1
GGTCAGGGCGTCGGACAGGAAATCGGCGGTCAGTGCGTGCCAGCGCTCGGGCCGGGTGAGCAGGAAGTGACCGGCGTCGGGGAACGGCAGCCAGGTCGCGTCCACGCCGCGGCGGCGGGCGGCTTCCGTCTGGGCTTCGGCGACCGACGGGTCGGTCCACGTGTCCGCGGTGCCGTGGGCGACCAGGAGCCGCCGGCCCGGCGGGATCAGGGCGCCGTCGTTGTCCGGCCACCACGGGGCCAGCGCCACCACCGCCTCGACCTGAGGGTGCGCGGCGAGGTGTGCGACGACGCGCCCGCCCATCGAATGCCCGACAAGTCCAATGGGCGCATCGGGCCGGCGGCGGCGGATCTCGTCGAGGGCACGCAGACCGTCCTGCACGGGGCTGCGGACGTTCCCGTTCCAGCCCCGCACCGTGTATTGCACCTGGCGGACGGTGATGCCGGTGCCGGCAAACCGCAGCCGCAGAGACTCGGTGAGCAGCGACATCCGCAGCTGCGACAGGTGCCACCACCGGGCGGTCGCGGTACTCGCCGGCTTGCCGCCGGGCAGCACCAGCACGTGGGCGCGGCCGCGGCTCGAAGGAATCTCCATGACCGCCATTCGGAGCCGCAGACGCGGCGGATGGCTCGCCGCAGAAACCGGCCCCGGAAACGGCTCTCGAAAAAATTTCGGATCCGACCCATCCGCCCCCCGACCGGTGGCGAATGACCGGTGACACACCCGATCGACGGAGCCCCCGGGCCCTCGCCACGGAAGGAAGACGAACGATGGCTATTCGAACGCGAAAGAGCATGGCACTGATCGGAATCGGCGCCGCAGCAGTGATGGGTCTGTCGGCGTGCTCGTCCGACGACTCCGACTCCGCAACGGAGTCGGCGACTTCGGCAGCGACCTCGGCGATGTCGTCGATGGAAGCGACGACCACCGCGGAGGCCGCGGGATCCGGGCTCGTGGGCCCGGGCTGCGCCGCCTACGCCGAGCAGGTACCGACCGGACCCGGTTCGATCGAAGAGCTCGCACAGCAGCCGGTCGCCACCGCCGCCGGGAACGTGCCGGTCCTGACGACGCTGACCGCAGCGGTCTCCGGGCAGCTCAACCCGGACGTGAACCTCGTGGACACCCTCAACGGGGGTGAATTCACCGTCTTCGCGCCGGTCGACGACGCGTTCGCGAAGGTCGATCCCGCCACCGTGGAGACGCTGAAGACGGATTCGGCGTTGCTCACCAATGTCCTGACCTACCACGTGGTTCCGGGGCAGATCGCTCCCGCCGACATCGCGGGTGACCAGACCACCGTCCAGGGCGGGACCGTGACGGTGACCGGCTCGGGTGAGGACTGGAAGTTCAACGACGCCAACCTGATCTGTGGTGGAATCAAGACTGCGAATGCCACCGTCTACCTGATCGACGGCGTGCTGCTGCCGCCTCAGCAGTAATTCCGGTGCCCGGACCGACGAAAGGAGATCCCGTGAAACGAGCGATGTTCGGACTCGCCGCGGCGGCGCTCGCCGCGGTGGGTTCGGCCCTCGTCGCGGCGCCCGCGCAGGCGGCGCCGCTGACTCCCGTTCCTCAGCTCGACGTGACGCGCTATGTCGGCGGCTGGTACCAGCTCGCCGCCAATCCGGCGCCGTACAACATCGACTGTGTTCGCGACACCACCGCGCAGTACACCCTGATCGACGAACGCAATGTGCGCGTGGAGAATTCGTGCACGACGATCACCGGCGAGCGGCGCGGGATCGTCGGCAACGCCCGCCTAAACGACACCGCGTCGCTGCACGTGTCGTTCCCGGGTGTGCCGTTCCAGGACTCGCTCGACGGTCCGAGCAACTACATCGTCACCTACCTCGCCGACGACTACTCGTGGGCCCTCGTCGGTGACCCGACCCGGGTGTCCGGATTCGTGCTGTCGCGCTCGCCGGTGGTGGACGCCGCTGCGTGGCAACAGATCCGCACGGTCGTCGAGGATGCCGGGTACAACTCGTGCCTGATGCTGACCTCCCCGACCACGGAAGGACTGCAGGAGATCAAGCCCCTCTGCACGGTGTAGCGGAAGGCACTGTGTAGCTGAGGAACCGGCGCCGGGATCGCATTCGATGCGGTCCCGGCGCCTATCTCGGCCGAGCTGGATCGAGCAGCCCGGCGGGTGACGTTCGCCCGCTCGCCGCCGAACCGGTGCCGAGCGCGTCTGCATCGAGCCTTGCCAAGAAC
The DNA here is from genome assembly GCF_023218075.1 of Rhodococcus sp. HM1. Classification (GTDB taxonomy): domain Bacteria; phylum Actinomycetota; class Actinomycetes; order Mycobacteriales; family Mycobacteriaceae; genus Rhodococcus. Next base: position 2,215 of record NZ_JALPTB010000107.1, read on the forward strand.
GCCTCCGCCATCAGTGTGATGGCATCGGCGAGCTCGTCCATCTCCTCACTCATCGATCGACCGGCCTCGGCTTGTCCGCCGAGGAAGGCCCCGTCGATTCCGGCCATGCAGAATCGTTCGAACTTGTCGGCAACCGCCTTCGCGATCTCCGGCCCATGGTCACGGAACGACTCCCGGATCATGCGGTTCACGTGGCTCCGGCCCTCGCGGCGCACGCTCGCGATGGTGTCTGCAACGTCCGCCTCGCCCGTGTCCTCCTCCTCGCTGAGGATGAGCAGCATGTGCAGTCGGAGAAACTCCTCTCGCTCGGTCAACACCGCGGCTGCGCGATTGAGGAACCAGCTCAGCCGCTCCCGGGGCGTGCCGTCGACGGGCGGATTCGTCTGCGGGTCGCCCAGCGCTTGGAAGAAGTCCTTCATGCCCGTTTCCATCACTGCCGAGAGCAGTCCGCTCTTGGTGTGGAAGTGGTGGAGGATCACACTCTTTGCCAGTCCTATCTCGGCGCTGAGAGCTGACAGCGACGTGGCCGCGTAACCGCGCTGCCCCATGACCCGGGTGGCCGTCTCCAGGATTTCGTTGCGGGACTGCCGCCCTCGCCGGTTGCTGACTCGCTGCCTTTCCACGTGCAGATTGTAGAGCGGACTTGCCGATGCCCGGATCTCGCACTCTCGGCGCACCAGCACAGTGAGCCGCGAAAGGGAACCTAATTCTGCACGGCGGAATTTGAGCAGCAATGGTTGACGGCGCGATCGGAAACTGTGACGCTCCTCACGAACTTATCGACCGATTGGTCGAACAATGGAGGAGTGATGCATGTCTGACCACTTCGATGCCGACGTCGCGATCATCGGCTATGGCCCGACCGGCCTTGCGGGAGCCCTCACACTGACCAACAAGGGCGCGAGTGTTATTGCGTTCGAGCGTGATACGGACATCTACGCCCGCGCTCGTGCGGTAACGATCAACGACTGGACGATGCGGATCTTCCAGGAGCTGGGGATCGACGAGCGAATCGAGAAGGTCATCGAGCCGGAGGACAAGTTGCGCTGGGTGACCTACGACGGCCAAGAGATCATGCGCGTCCAGCATCCGCCGTCCGAATTGGGTACGCGCAACACGAAGCCGCGCTTCTTCAACATCTATCAACCGACAATGGAGGCCGAGCTGCGTCGCTGCGCCGAGGAATACGACGCCCTCGACGTGCGATTGGGCGTCGAGGTGATCGGCGTGGACCAGGACGAAACCGGCGTCACGATCACCGCCCGCGACCGCAAGACGGGTCGAGAGACGAGCACCCGCGCCCGATACGCGATCGCGGCCGACGGTGGCTCCAGCCCGACGCGCAAACTGCTCGGCATCCCGATGCTCGGCGATACCGCCCCGACCCAGTGGATCGTCATCGACTGCAAGACCAAGCGCTTCTGGCCCGACAGTGATTGCCCGACATTCTGGTCGGACTCCGAGCACCCTGTCGTCGACATCTCGCTCTCCGGCGGCCACCACCGCTGGGAGATCGCGCTCAGGCCCGGTGAGACCGAGGCCGACTTCCCCTCCACCGACGAGGTGTGGCCGCTACTGCACGCGCTGGGCAAGTCCGAGGACGACGTCGAGATCGAGCAGTATGCCTTCTACCACCACCACGTCCGTGCCGCGGAGTCGTGGCGCCGCGGACGAATCTTCCTCGTCGGCGACGCAGCCCACCTGATGCCGCCGTGGGCCGGGGCCGGCATGCAGTCTGGCATCCGCGACGCCCACAACCTCGGCTGGAAGCTTGCGCGGGTCCTGCGTGGCGAGCTCGGCGAAGAGTGGCTGGACACCTACGAGGCCGAGCGACGCCCCAACGTCGAGTTCTTCACCAACATTGCCATCGCGCTCGGCCGGGTGATCATGCAGCAAGCGACGCCGGAGGAAATCGAGGCGATGGACGCCGTCCCGGAGAACACCGTGACGCCACCCGAGCAGCCGATCTTCGCACCCCCGGTGTTGGAAGCGGGCTGGCTGCGCGGTGAACTCGGCGATGCGAGCATCGTCGGCCGGATGCTGCCGCAGCCCCACATCGGCGACCACGTCGGTACCCGCGCCCGCGTCGACGAGTTGATAGGGCACGGCTTCGTCCTGATCGGCGCCGAGGTCGATCCGGCAACCCTGCTGAGCGCCGAGGAGAAGTCCGAGTGGGATGCCCTCGGCGCGACCTACCGCACGGTGCGATCCAAGATGTCCCACACGGAGGGCCCCAACGATCTTGTCGACCTCGAGGACGCGCTTCTTCCGTGGTTCGAGCGGTATGGCGTCAGGGCGGTCGCGGTTCGTCCCGACAAGTTCATCGCCGCAGCCGACAAGTCCGGTCTCGCGGTCCCCGCGCTCTGAGAGGAAAGAACGATGACTGGAGTCAAGGAGCTCGCCTACGTCGTCTACGAGGTCAGCAAACTTGCGGAATGGGAGCACTTCGCCGGCGACCTGCTCGGTATGCAGGTGGCCGACAAGAACTCTGACTCGATCAGCTTCCGCACCGACGACAAGGCCTACCGCTGGTTCTGCACCCAGGGTCCGGCCGACGACCTGGCCGCGACCGGCTACGAGGTCGAGAACGATGCATCGCTCGACACGATCGTCGAGAAGCTCCGGGGTGCCGGGGTGGAGGTCACCGAGGGCGATGCAGCACTCGCCACCACCCGCAAGGTCGACCGCATCTTCATCACGGCAGACCCGATCGGGAACCGGATCGAGCTGGTCACCGGCTTCGCCGACGCCGAGACGCCGTTCCACTCCGGCACGATGCTCGGCACGTTCGTCACCGGGCAGGGCGGGGCCGGTCACCAAGTGTTGATGTCCAAGGACGTCGACCGCGAGGACTACCTGGCGTTCTATCTGGACCTGCTGGGCTTCAAGATCAGCGACTTCATCGTCGAGGAACTTGCGCCGGGGATCGTCGCCGATGTCGTGTTCCTGCACTGCAATCCGCGGCACCACACCCTCGCCTTCGGCAACATGCCGAACCCGAAGCGCACCCACCACTTCATGATCGAAGTCACCGACATCCGTGACGTGGGCCTGGCCTACGACCGCTGCATGGATGCCAAACAGCCCTTCGAGATGACGCTCGGCATGCACCCCAACGACCGCATGTTCAGCTTCTACGTCCGTACGCCGTCGGGCTTCTCCGTCGAGTACGGCTGGGGCGGTCTACTCATCGACGACGAGACCTGGGAAGTGCAGACCCTCGGTCAGCTGAGTGCCTGGGGACACCGCCCACCCGAGATAGTCCACGCCCTGCTGGGCCAGGCCCCGTTCACCAACACGCCCCCGGAAGGTGCCCACTGATGACCCTCATCGAGGCGGACGTCGCCAAGGACGTCGATACCGAGAACTGGACCATCCACTACAACGAGGCCGGCCCGGCCGACGGCCATCCGGTGATCCTGATTCACGGTGGCGGCCCCGGTGCCACCGGTTGGAGCAACTACAACCCCAACATCGAAGCTATCGCCGCTGCGGGTCTCCGCGTCATCGCCCCGGACCTCCCAGGTTGGGGAGCCTCGAGCGAGGTCGACTTCTCGACCTACGACCAAGTGCAGGCGGTCTGCGAGCTGCTCGACGCCCTCGGTATCGAGAAGGCGGCGTTCGTGGGTAACTCGATGGGCGGCCACACTTCGCTGCGGATGGCCATCGAGCACCCGGACCGGGTCACGCACCTGATCACCATGGGCGCCCCTATCCAGATGAAGCCGATCCTGTTCGGTGCCGGCGGCGGTCCCTCCGAAGGGCTCAAGATCATGGCTCGGACCTGGTCGGACTACAGCCCCGAGCAGATGAAGCGGCTCGTCGAGATCATGGTCTTCGACAAGGAGCGGTTTGCCACTCCCGAGCTGTGCCGGCAGCGGTCCGAGGCAGTGGCCAAGCGCCCCGAACACGTCGCCAATGTGCTCGCGGCTGCACCGAAGGCACCCATCACGATCTGGGTCGATCCCAACCGGCTCTCGGAGATCACGGCACCCACGCTGCTGATCCACGGCCGCGACGACCGGGTCGTCACGTTCGAGACCGCGCTCGTATTGGCGGCGAACATTCCTGACTCACGCGCGCATGTCATCAACCGCTGCGGCCACTGGGCGCAGCTCGAGCACGCCGACGAGTTCAACCGCCTCGTGGCGGACTTCGTCCGCCACCACTGAGGGTTGCGGGCGGTCCCCGAAGGGATCGGGAACCGCCCGCGACGGGGATGAGGCCCACTCCTCGTCGTACTGCTTGTGCACACCAGAAACCGGAGGTCCGTGTGATCAAGGTGCAGACGCTCAACAACATCGCGCTCGCGGTTCCCGACCTCGATCGGGTCGAGGACTTCTACCGCGACCGCTGGGGGCTGGCGCCCGTCCGCGGCGACGGCGACGCGCAGCGTCGCTATTTCCGAGCCCGAACCTCCGCCCATCACGGGCTCTCCCTCGAGCAGGCGCCCGCCGGCGCCACCCGGGGGGAGCTGGTGCACGTGTCCTTCGACGTCGCGACCCGTGCCGACCTCGATGCGGCGTTCGAGCAGGCCGTCGCCGCGGGCGGCCAGGTGGAACGTGAGCCGGGGGACGCGGTCGGGCCCGGGCACGAGGCGAGTGCTGCCGTTTGCGACCCCGACGGCAACCTCGTCCAGTTGCTGTATGGCGCTTCTGTCACCGAGGAGAGCCACCGTGCGCGGATCGTCGCGCCCCGCAAGCTCGGCCACCTCGTGCTGAATACGCCGCAGCGCGCGGTACTCGAGCGCTTCTACGGCCGGCTCGGCCTGCGGGTCAGCGACCGGACCGCACGCGGCATGTCGTTCATGAGGTGCAACCGTGATCACCACACCCTCGCCCTCTGCGACTCCGAACGGACGGGGATCCAACACATCGCATTCGATGTCGTCGACATGGACAGCATCATGACGGCACTCGGCGCGCTGACCCGCGAAGGGACGCCCTGCGTGTGGGGGCCCGGCCGACACGGGCCGGGAAAGAACATCTTCACCTACTACGCCGACCCCGCGGGCGTGTTCATCGAGTACTACGCCGAGCTCGAGCAGGTGGAGGAGGAGGTGGACGCCCCTTTGGAGGCCGTCTTCTGGGGCGAGGAATGGAAGGGCGACACCTGGGGATACGCCGGTCCGCCCCCTCCGAACTTTACGAAGTGAAACAACAACATTCGATGGAACACGAGGTAGTGACGATGACTGACGCGAAGGGCGGCCGAGTGATCACCGCATCCGAGATCAGCGGGGTGTACGGGATCATCCCGACACCCGCGCTGCCGGGTTCCGACCGGATCGATGCCCGGAACACGGTGGATGTCGAGGAGACGGCGCGACTGGTCGATCAGCTCGTGCGCGACGGCGTCTCCGGCATCATCGCGCTGGGAACGACGGGCGAGTGCCCGAGTCTGAGCGAGGACGACTTCGATGTCGTCGTCGACACGATTGTGGAGGCTGTCGACGGTCGGGTGCCGACGTTCGTGGGCGCGACCGGCTCGGGTGGCCACGGCACCGCTCGTCGTCTGCGAAAGGTCGCCGAGTCGGGAGCCGACGGCACCCTGCTCGGCCTACCGATGTGGCAGCCGCTGACCACCGCGATGGCGGTGGACTACTACGCCCAGATCAGCGAGGCGTTCCCGGACCTGGCGGTCATGGTCTACGCAAACGCCCGAGCCTTCCGCTACACCTTCCCGGTGGAGTTCTGGGAGGGCATCGCAGCCCAAGCTCCCACGGTCACCTCGGCAAAGGTGTCGAAGGCGCCCGATCTGGAGCGAATGCTCGAAGCAACCGAGGGCACGGTGAACTTCCTGCCCAGCGACATGGTCGTGCACGACTTCGCGAAGCGAGCGCCCACGACCACCACGGGCTGCTGGGCCACCGCCGCAGCAATGGGACCGGAGCCCTCGATCGTGCTGATGGACGCGCTGCAGACAGGTGACGCTGCAGCCGTCGAGAAGGCGGTGGCCGACATTGCCTGGGCCAACGAGCCTGCGGCCCACCTGTTCGCCGACCAGGAGCTCTTCGCCTCCTACAACCTCCAGATCGAGAAGACCCGGATCGCCACCGCCGGCTACTGCCGGCCGGGCCCGATCCGGTCGCCCTACAACCACCTGCCGGAGCCCTACGCCGCCGCGTCCCGCGAGTGCGGGCAGCGCTGGCGTGAGCTGCGCGCCCGCCTGACGAGCGCCGCCACCGCGTCCTGATGACCCGAATCACAACGATGAACCTGACGAGGCAGAGAACCCATGCCATCCTCCATGACGAGCACGTCGCCCTACGAGTCGGAGTACGCACCCCACGAGAAGACGCTGGCCGCGATCCGGTCGCGTGACTGGGGTCTGCTCATCGACAACGAACTTCGCCCGGCCGTAAGTGGCGCCGGCTTCGCAACCGTCGATCCGGCGACCGAGCGGCCGTTGGCGGAGGTCGCCGACGGAGGTGCGGCCGATGTCGAGGCCGCTGTCCGGTCGGGGCAGCGCGGTTTCGAGACCTGGCGCCGGTACTCGCCGCAAGGGCGCGCGGCCGCGGTTCGCGAACTCGCTGGGCACATTCGGACGAACGCCGACGAGCTCGGTCTTCTCGACGCGCTCGATGGCGGCAGCCCGGTGACCTCGATGCGCAAGGACGCCCTCTGGGCCGCTGACATGCTCGAGATGTTCGCCGACTGGGCCCTGATGATCAAGGGCGAGACGTACCCCGGCGCCGGGACCGGTTTGCACTACTCGCGCCCCGAACCGTACGGCGTCGTGGGCCGCATCATCCCCTTCAACCACCCCATCTTCTTCGGAGCAGGCAAGCTCGGCGCACCACTGATGGCCGGAAACGCAGTCATCCTCAAGCCTCCGCCGCAGGCACCGCTGTCTGCGATCCGACTCGGTGAACTCATCGCAGAGGTCCTGCCTCCGGGCGTGGTCAACATCGTCAACGGCGCCGGCCCGGAGCCGGGAGTGGCGATCGCAGCCCACCCCGAGATCGAGCGCATCGCGTTCATCGGCAGCGAGCGCACCGGTCGCGACATCCAGCGGGTCGGCGCCGGCGCCGGGGTCAAGCACGTCAGCCTCGAACTGGGTGGCAAGAACGCCATGGTCGTGCTCGCAGATGCCGACATCGAGGCCGCGGCCCAGGGCGCCGTCTTCGGCATGAACTTCACCGCTAACCAGGGCGAGTCCTGCGGGTCGAACTCCCGGCTGCTCGTCCACCGCTCGATCGCCGACCAGGTGGTCGCACGGGTGGTCGAACTTGTCGAACAGATCAAGGTCGGCGTGCCGGTCCTCGAATCGACCGAAATGGGCGCGCTGGTCTCCCGCGAGCACTTCGAGCGGGTCAGCGGCTACATCGAGGCCGGGCTCGCCGAGGGCGCTGTCCTCGCCACCGGCGGCGGGCGACCCGACCACCTGCCGGAGGGCCTCTTCATCGCCCCGACTGTGTTCGACAAAGTCACCCCCGACATGACGATCGCGCAGGAGGAGATCTTCGGGCCGGTCCTGTCGGTGCTCACCTTCGACGACGATGACGAGGCGGTCCGCATCGCCAACGGTGTCCCGTACGGACTGACCGCCAGCGTGTGGACGCAGGACGTCGACCGTGCACACAGGTTCGTCGACGATCTCCAAGCCGGCTATGTCTGGATCAACGACTCGTCGCGCCACTTCCCGGGCCTCCCCTTCGGCGGTGTCAAGGCTTCGGGCCTCGGCAAAGAGGAGAGCCTCGAGGAGATCATCAGCTTCACCCGATCCAAGACGGTCAGCATCCCGCGCAGGGGGCATTGACGATGCTGCACCACGTAATCGAGCTCCGCTTTCACGAGGGCACCACCGACGAACAGATACAGCGGATGGCTCACGGCCTGCTCGGCCTGCGGGACCGGATCGCCACGATCCGGTCGATGAAGATGGGCAGAGATCTGCGAATCCGGCCGGACAACTTCGAATTCGCTTCCCTCATCGAGTTCGACGACGAGGCAGGCTACCTGGAGTTCCGGGACCACCCGGCCCACCGACAGTGGGTGCGCGATCAGGTCCAGCCGATCATGGCTCAGCGCGCCGGCGTCGTCTTCCTCAGCTCGTGACCGCCCCGCTCAGCCATACCCACGCGAAGGAATCGACAGCATGACCACCCTCGAAGGCACGTCGGTGAGCGACCTGGTCGCCGCCAACCACATCCTCGTCCGCCAGGGCGTCCTCGACTCGTTCGGCCACGTCAGCATGAGGACCGCACCGGGCGCCGACACGTTCTGGCTCTCACGCAACCTCGCGCCGGGATCGGTGACGGAGTCCGACCTGCTCGAGCACGATCTGGACGGTGACACAGACGACCCTCGGAGCCCCTATCTGGAGCGGTTCATCCACGCCGAGATCTACCGCCGTCGGCCCGATGTGATGGCGGTCGTACACAGCCACTCGCCCGCCGTCGTCCCGTTCAGCACCGTCTCGGTGCCATTGCGGCCGGTCATTCACATGGCCGGCTTCCTGGACCCGCAGCAGACACCCGTCTTCGAGATCGCCGACGTCGCCGGTGACGCCACCGACCTCCTCATCACCTCCTCGCAGCTGGGCGCCGCGCTCGCCGAGACCCTCGGTGACTCCTCGGTGGCACTGATGCGCGGACACGGCTCGGTCGCAGTCGGCGCTTCGGTGCCCGAGGCCGTCTACCGGGCGGTCTACACCGAGGTCAACGCCCACGCGCAGGCTTCAGCCCTCGCCCTCGGTGAACCGCGCTACTTGACCGCCGGTGAGGCAGCGGCCGCGAACGCGACCGTCGGCGGGCAGGCAACCCGCGCGTGGAACGTCTGGCGCGCGCAAGCGATCGCGTCGTCTGCCGGGCAGGTGTGACGTCGCCATGCAGTTCCATCACCACGGCTACGTCTCAGGCGACCCCCGCGTACAGCCCGCCGCCGGTGTCGGGCCGACCCGGCCGAGTGGCCTACCCGACACGGTCGACGTGCTCATCGTCGGCACCGGTCCCGCCGGCATGATCACCGCAGCTCAACTCTCGCAATTCCCCAACATCACGACCCGGGTCGTCGAACGCCGCGCCGGCCGTCTGGAAGTCGGACACGCAGACGGTCTCCAAGCCCGGAGTTTGGAGACCTTCCAGGCGTTCGGATTCGCCGAACGCCTGGCAGCCGAGGCGCACCACGTGACGGAATTCGCCTTCTGGCAGCCGGACCCGGCCGATCCCACAAAGATCGCCCGGGCCGGCCGGTCACTCGACGACCCGAAGGGGCTCAGCGAATTTCCGCACATCCTCGTCAACCAGGCACGCGTACTGGATTACTTCGCCGAGTTCATGGCCAACTCGCCCAGCCGCATGAAGCCGGACTTCGGACTGGAGTACAGAAGCCACGAAACCGACTCGGGCTCGGAGTATCCGGTATACGTAACCCTTGCCCATACCGCCGGGGAGCGTGCAGAAGAGACGTTCGAGGTCCGTACGAGGTACCTCGTAGGGGCCGATGGTGCCCACAGTCGGGTACGCCGGTCGATCGGTTGCCGATTCGAGGGCCACAGCGCCAACCATGCCTGGGGTGTGATCGACGCCCTGGCCGACACCGACTTCCCCGACATTCGACTGCTGTCGACCATCCAGTCGAGTACCGACGGCAACATGATGGTGATTCCCCGAGAGGGGGGATTCCTGTTTCGCTTGTACGTCGACCTGGGTGAAGTCCCCGACCAGGCGAGCGGCGTCCGGGCCACGCCCGTCGAGACCGTCATCGCGAAGGCCAACAAGATCCTGCACCCGTACTCGATCAACGTGAAGCAGGTCGCCTGGTTCAGCGTGTACGAAGTCGGCCACCGGCTGGCCGAGCAGTTCGACGACACACTGCGCGACCACACCGGCGACCCACGCCCGCCACGGGTGTTCATCCTGGGCGACGCCTGCCATACGCACAGCGCCAAGGGCGGACAAGGCATGAACGTCTCGCTCCAGGACGGCTTCAACCTGGGGTGGAAGCTCGGCCACGTCCTGGACGGGCGTGCCCCCGAGTCGCTGCTCTCCACCTACGATGCCGAGCGCAAGGCCATCGCGAAAAACCTGATCGACTTCGACAAGGCGTGGGCGGCAATGATCGCCAAACGCGCCGACGAGCTCGACGACGTCGCGGAGGTGCCGACGTTCTTCCGGAGCACGGAGGAGTTCCGCACCGGATTCCGTACCGAGTACCCGCCATCGATGATCGTCGGCCAGGCGACGTACCAGGACCTTGCGAAGGGATTCCCGATCGGGCAGCGTTTCGCGTCGGCCAGGGTCTCACGGGTGGCCGACACCAACCCGGTCCACCTCGGTCATCACGCCAGAGCCGACGGACGCTGGAGGATCTACCTTTTCGCGGATGAGTCAGCCTCCGGCCATGATTCCGCTCTCGAGAGCGCGGCACGGTGGCTCACCACGTCCGAGCACTCGCCGTTCGCGGAGCTCCCCGACGGCGTCCGACCCAACGACTGGTTCGATCTGAAGGTCGTCTACCAGCAGGACCACCACGCGATCGAGCTCGGCCGCGTGCCGGACATCTTCAAGCCGAGAGTCGGGCCGTTCGACCTGGTCGACTACGAACATGTCTACGCCGCGATCCCCGACGACGATGTCTTCGAGTCCCGCGCGATCGACCGCGGTGGTGTCGTCGTCGTCGTGCGACCCGACCAGTACGTTGCGCACGTGCTGCCTCTGGCTGCGCCCGATGAACTGGCCACCTTCTTTGCGGGGCTGCGCCTTCGAGATCCGACGATGTGAGGACGCCGCGGCGGTCGGTCTCATCCGTCCACGCCCACCTCCCGGCGCGCGGCCCCCGCGATGTTCTCGAGCATGCCCTTGAAGATGACCCCGTGGAACGGCAGCAGCGAGTACCAGTACAGCCTGCCGGCAAGTCCTTTGGGGAAGAAGATCGCCCGCTGATGCAGGCGTGTCCGGTCCGGGCCCAGCGGTTCGAGACGCCATTCGAGCCACGCCCCGCCCGGGGCGAGCATCTCGGCACGCAGCCGCAGCAGTTCGAAGCGGTCGATCCGCTCGACGCGCCAGAAGTCCAGGGCGTCGCCGGTGTGCAGCGTGGTCGGGTTGCGGCGCCCCCGTGTCAGGC
>NZ_JALPTB010000108.1 GCF_023218075.1 Rhodococcus sp. HM1
CACCCGAGCGAATGTATCGTTCAGTCGATTGAAGGAGACGAACGATACATTCGCTCGGGTGCGGGTGGTGGGCAGCAGAACGTCGGGACGCCAGAAAGGACCGCACGCATGCCTGTTCCGCCGCGCGTCGTCGCCACTGCAGACGCCGTCGAACTCCTGCGCCGCCTCGTCGACCGGCACGGGCCGCTGATGATGCACCAGTCCGGCGGGTGCTGCGACGGGTCGGCGCCGATGTGTTACCCGGACGGCGAGTTCGTCGTCGGCGACCGCGACGTGCTGCTCGGTCTGCTCGACCTGCGGCTTGCGGTGGGGGAGACCGCCCCCACGCTTCCCGGCGACCGGGACGCGGTGCCGGTGTGGATCTCCGGTTCCCAGTTCGACGCGTGGAAGCACACCCGGCTCGTGCTCGACGTCGTACCCGGTCGCGGCTCGGGGTTCAGTCTGGAGGCGCCCGAGGGGTTGCGGTTCCTCAGCCGCGGCGTCGTGTTCACCGACGACGAGAACGCGGCACTCGCCTCCGCCACACTCATTTCCGGGGCGCCCCTGCTCGGCAGGGACTGGGCGGCCGGTGCCCGCCCGGAACCGGCGACCGAGCCGACCGTGGTCGCCGAGGCCGCCGACGCGTGCCCCGTCCCACCCACGCGCGGCGCCACCTCGTAACTCTTCCGTGACCTTGCGCTGACGCAGCATGTACACATCGCCCGTACCGTGAGATCGCGCGGTGTTCTCGGCGTGCCCGGTCGACCCGGCGGGCTCCCGTCGACGAGAAGAGGAACCATGGCTCCACCCGATCCGATCGCAGCCGGTGCCGAGGCAGCCCTCCACCACGACGGCGTCGACGCCCACCTCGAAAGCAGCGAGTACCTCGAGAAGCGCAGCCTCCGAAAGGGTTCCGCGGGCTGGGTGCTGCTCGCCGGTCTCGGCGTGAGCTACGTGATCTCCGGCGACTACGCCGGCTGGAACAACGGCCTGGCCGAAGGCGGGTTCGGCGGCCTGCTCGTCGCCTCGATCGTCATCGCCGGCATGTACTTCGCCATGGTGCTCGGCATGGCCGAACTGTCCTCGGCGCTGCCCGCCGCCGGCGGCGGATACACCTTCGCCCGGCGGGCGCTCGGTCCGTGGGGCGGGTTCGCCACCGGCACAGCGATTCTCATCGAATACGCGATCGCTCCTGCCGCCATCGCCACGTTCATCGGCGCCTACGTCGAATCACTGGACCTGTTCGGCATCACCGACGGCTGGTGGGTGTACCTCGCGGTCTACGCGATATTCATCGGCATCCACCTCACCGGCGCCGGTGAGGCGCTCAAGGCGATGTTCGTGATCACCGCCATCGCCCTCGTCGGGCTCGTGGTGTTCGCCGTGTCCGCGGCCGGGCTCTTCGACAGCGCCAACCTGACCGATATCCCCGTCGACGAGAGCGCGGCCGGGGCATCGGCGTTCCTGCCGTTCGGACTGATCGGCGTGTGGGCGGCCGTGCCGTTCGCGATCTGGTTCTTCCTCGCGGTCGAAGGGGTCCCGCTCGCGGCCGAGGAGGCCACGGAACCGGAGAAGAACGTCCCCAAGGGGATCATCGTGTCGATGGTAGTCCTGTTGGTCACCGGTGCGACGGTGCTGTTCCTCGCGACCGGCGCCCTCGGCTCCGAGGAGCTGTCCACGTCCGGGAATCCGCTCGTCGAGGCGCTCGGCGACACCGGCGCGGCCAAGGTCGTCAACTACATCGGTCTCGCCGGGCTGATCGCGAGCTTCTTCTCGATCATGTACGCGTATTCGCGTCAGACGTTCGCGCTCTCGCGGGCGGGCTACCTCCCGACGAGCCTGTCGGTGACCAACAGGCGCAAGGCGCCGATGCTCGCGCTGATCGTCCCCGGCGTCATCGGCTTCGCGCTGTCGTTGACCGGCGAAGGTGCGATGCTGTTGAACATGGCAGTGTTCGGGGCCGCTCTGAGCTATGTGCTGATGATGGTGAGCCACATCGTGCTGCGCGTCCGCGAACCCGGCATGCCGCGTCCGTACCGCACGCCCGGCGGCGTGGTCACGACATCCTTCGCCCTGGTCGTCGCCGCGATCGCGGTCGTCGCGACCTTCCTGGTCGACCCGATCGCCGCACTGTGGACCCTCGGCGCCTTCGCCGCGTTCATGGCGTACTTCGGGCTCTACAGCCGGCACCGGCTCGTCGCGAACTCCCCGGACGAGGAATTCGCCGCCCTCGCTGCCGCGGAGGCCGAACTGAAGTGACGATCTACACCCGGCAGCTCGCCGGCACGACCTACCGTTTCGACGGCCTCGTCGACCTGCTCGCCAAGGCCACCCCGCTGCGGTCCGGCGACGAATTGGCTGGGTGCGCAGCCGAATCCGACGCCGAACGCGGCGCGGCGCAGTGGGCGCTCGCCGAGGTCCCGCTCGACCGGTTCCTCACCGAGACGGTGGTGCCGTACGAGTCGGACGAGGTCACCCGGCTGATCCTCGACCGGCACGACCGTGACGCGTTCCGGCCGATCGCGCACCTGACCGTCGGAGGCCTGCGCGACCGGTTGCTCACCGACGCCACGGCCCCCGACGCGGCCGACACGTTCGCCGCCCTGGCGCCGGGCTTGACACCCGAAATGGTCTCTGCCGTCAGCAAACTCATGAGCAATCAGGATCTCGTCGCGGTGGCCCGCGCGGTCACCGTCACGACCGGGTTCCGCACGACCGTCGGCCTGCCGGGCCGCCTCGCGACCCGCCTGCAGCCCAACCATCCGACCGACGACCCGCGCGGCATCGCCGCCGCGACCCTGGACGGGCTGCTCATGGGTTGCGGCGACGCCGTCGTCGGTGTCAATCCGGCGTCCGATTCCCCGCAGGCCACCGCGGATCTGCTGCATCTGCTCGACGAGATGCGGCAGCGTTTCGCGATTCCGATGCAGTCGTGTGTGCTCTCGCACGTCACCACCACCGTCGGGTTGATCGAGGCCGGTGCCCCGGTCGATCTGGTGTTCCAGTCGATCGCCGGCACCGAGGGAGCGAACACCGGTTTCGGGGTGAACCTGTCGATGCTGCGGGAGGCGCACGACGCGGCACGTTCGCTCGGGCGCGGCACCGTCGGCGACAACGCCATGTACTTCGAGACCGGTCAGGGCTCGGCGTTGTCCGCCGGTGCGCACCTCGGTACCGGCGGCCGCCCGGTCGATCAGCAGACCCTCGAGGCCCGCGCCTACGCGGTCGCGCGAGAGTTCGATCCGCTGCTGGTCAACACGGTCGTCGGGTTCATCGGGCCGGAATATCTCTACAACGGAAAACAGATCGTGCGGGCCGGCCTCGAGGACCACTTCTGCGGCAAGCTGCTGGGCCTGCCGATGGGCGTCGACGTCTGCTACACGAACCACGCCGAGGCCGACCAGGACGACATGGACACGCTGCTCACGCTGCTCGGCGTCGCCGGCGTCTCGTTCGTGATCACGGTGCCCGGCGCCGACGACGTGATGCTCGGCTACCAGTCCCTGTCCTTCCACGACGCCCTGTACGTGCGGCGGGCCCTCGGGTTGCGGCCTGCCCCGGAATTCGAGCACTGGCTGCGCGGACTGGGCATGGCCGACGACGACGGGAGGATCCTGCCGGTCGACCCGGCCGCCTCCCCGCTGCGTGCACTCACCGGTGGTGCCGCATGACGGCGGACTTCTGGGGACCGCTGCGCGCGGTCACGCAGGCGCGCATCGGACTCGGGCGGGCGGGCGACGGTGTCCCGACCGCGCGGATGCTCGAGTTCCGGGCCGCGCACGCCGCTGCCCGCGATGCCGTGCACCAGCCGCTCGACGTGGAAACCCTTGCCGCGCAGATCGACCGGGTGGGGATCGGCACTCCGGTGGTGGTGCGCAGCCGGGTCCGTGACCGTGGCGAATACCTGCGGCGGCCCGATCTGGGCCGGATCCCCGACGACCTCGGCGACGTTCCCGCGACCGGCGCGGACATCGGCATCGTGCTCGCCGACGGACTGTCGCCGCGTGCGCTGGCCGAGCACGGTGCGGCGCTCGTCGCCGCGATCGTCGCCGCCCTGCCGCGGCACCTGACGGTGGCGCCCCCGGTGATCGCGACGTCGGCGCGGGTCGCGCTCGGCGACCACATCGGTGCGGCCCTCGGTGTCCGCACCGTGCTGGTGGTGATCGGGGAGCGGCCGGGGCTGTCCGTGGCCGACAGTCTCGGGGTGTATCTCACCCACGATCCGAAGCCCGGCCGGACGGACGCCGAACGCAACTGCGTGTCCAACATCCATCCGCCCGGCGGGCTCGGCTACGACAGTGCCGCCCGGGTCGTCGCCGGTCTGGTCGACGGCGCGCGACGGCTGGGCCGGTCCGGTGTCGAGCTCAAGGACACCTCGCGTGCCGTCGGACCGGGGGAGACCGTCGCCGGATCAGTTGCCGGTGAGTAGCCGCTCGAGGTCGTCGAGAACCCGCATGGCACCGGTGGGTCCGAGGCCCAGGAACCACGTCTCGTCGCTGACGGCCACGGCCTTGCCGTTCTTCACGGCTTCCAGGTTCGCCCACAGCGGGCCGCCGACGACCTCGGCCTGTGCGTCCTGCGCGCCGTAGTTGGAGTAGAAGACCCAGTCGCCGTCGGCTTCGGTGATCGTCTCCGGGCTGATCTCCGCGGCGAGTTCGTCGATGTTCTGGATCTCGGGGCGGCGCAGGCCCACGTCCTGCAGGATCACGCCGATGAACGACTTGTTCGCGTAGAGCCGGATCTTGCCGGACATGAAACGCACCAGCGAGATGCTCGGATCACCGGAGATCGCGGCGCGCACCTCGTCGGCACGGGTCTGGTACGCGTTGAGCTGCGCTTCCGCGGTGTCCTCCTCGCCGAGCGCGTCCGCGACGAGCAGGAAGTCCTCCTTCCACGGGAAGCCGGGGCGGATCGCCAGCACGGTCGGGGCGATCGTCGACAGCTGCGGGTACAGCTTGTCCACGCGCAACTTGCTGCCGAGGATCAGGTCCGGCTTCAGCGCGGTGATGGCCTCGAGGTCGAGGTTGTTGATCGTGCCGACGTCGGCGACGCCGTCGAGCTTGTCGGCGAGGTAGGAGGGCTGCCCGGCGGCGCCTTCGGGGCTGGCAAGGCCGACGGGCGTGACGCCCAGCGACAGCACGGCGTCGAGTTCGCCGCTGTCGAGGACGACGACGCGCTCCGGCTTCGCGGGGATCTCGACTTCGCCGAGGGCGTGGGTGACGGTGCGGGGGAACCGGCCCGGGGCGGCGTCGCTGCCGAGCTTCGCGGTCTCCTCGTCGGCTGTGGAGAACAGTTGGCCGCCGGTGGCCACGTCGGTGTTGCCGGCGGCCGAGCCGCTGCTGCCGGGGTCGGTGCCGCCGCACGCGGTGAGAGCGAAGGTGAGCAGGAGGGAGGCGGCGACGAACCGGCCGCGGGTGGAGCGAATACGCATGGATGCGGAGCCTATCCTAACTCCATCGTCCCGGGGCGGGCCGTGAACGCCGAGGTCGGGTTCTGTGCACCCGCACCCCGTGGGCGAGAATCGAGGCACCGTCCGACCGGGCGGGACGGACCCGCCCGCGGGCCGGGCGATGAGGAGTGGGATATGGCGTTCGCAGGAAATGTCGACGAGCTGGCGCTGCTGCAGACGGTGTCGTTGAAGAAGGCTGTCACCGCGGAGGTGATCGCCGCTCACCTGGGGGTGGGGGTGAGCGCGGGACAGGCCGCCTACGACGCGCTGATCGAGCAGGGCAAGGCCACCGAGGAGGGCGGGGCGATCTCGCTGACCGACAAGGGCCGCTCGGAGCTGTCGGATCAGCTCGACGCCGAGCGTGTGTCCATCGACGAGGACTCGATCGCCGAGCTGTTCGAGCAGTTCGAGGCGCTCGACGAGGAGCTCGCCGGCATCCTGGCGGATGTGGAGGCGGACGGCTTCGTCGACGCCCTCGTTGCGCTGGATCGCAAGGCGCAGAACGTTTTCGACGACGTGTCGGCGTTCGTGCCGCGCCTGTCCCGGTACCAGGATCTGTTCGCCGAGGCGCTCGGCAAGGTCAAGGGCGGCGCCCTGACGTGGGCGACCGCCGGCAACATCGATTCCTACGCCACGGTGTGGAACGAGATGCGGGCGGAGCTGGCGGGCGCGGCGGGCCGCTGACTCCTGCCGTCGCCACACGCGTTATCTTTCGTTAAGCGAACTATGTGACCCGTCTCACACCCACCCCCCTTTCGGGGGTAGTGGGGTAGTGAGGCGGGTCACTACTTTTTCCTCCAGTCGCAGCGGACGCCGCCGCGGCCCGGACGGAAAACCAACGGAGGACAACCGTGACCACTGTGTCGACACCGGGGAACGAACCCTCGGTCGCGCCCGGGGGCCGGCGCCCAGTCGCCCCGCCCGCATCCAGCAAGCGCGGCCCCGGCATCCGGCGAGTCGCGATCGCCAGTTGCATCGGCACCACCATCGAGTTCTACGACTTCTTCATCTACGGCACCGCCGCCGCCCTCGTGTTCCCGACGGTGTTCTTCCCCGCCCTCGGAGCCACGGCCGGCACCGTCGCCGCCTTCGCGACGTTCGCCGTCGCGTTCATCGCCCGGCCCGTCGGCGCGATGCTGTTCGGACACTTCGGCGACCGCATCGGCCGCAAGAAGACCCTCGTGTCCACCCTGCTGCTGATGGGTCTCTCGACCCTGCTCATCGGTCTGCTGCCCGGCGCCGAGACCATCGGCGTGGCCGCCCCGATCATCCTGGTGCTCCTGCGATTCGCCCAGGGTTTCGCCGTCGGCGGCGAATGGGCGGGCGCGACCCTGCTCACCGCCGAATACGCCCCGCCCGGCAAACGCGGCCTGTACGCGATGTTCCCCCAGCTCGGGCCCGCGATCGCCTTCGCCCTGTCGAGCGGCACGTTCCTGTTCACCGGCCTCGCGCTCGGCGACACCAACGACGCCTTCCTCACCTACGGCTGGCGAATTCCGTTCCTGTTCAGCATCGTTCTCGTCGCCATCGGCCTCTACATGCGGCTCGCCATCGAGGAGACCCCGGTCTTCCGTGCCGAGGCGGCAGCCCGCGCAGCTGCGGGTGACGGAACTGCGGCCACCGAGAAGCGCACCCTGCCGTTCCTCGACGCGCTGCGCTACCAGACCAAGGAGATCCTGCTCTCGGCCGGCGCGCTGGCGATCATGTTCGCCTTCTTCTACATGGGCACCGCCTACCTGACCAGCTACGCGACGAAGACCCTCGGATTCTCGCGACCGTTCGTGCTCGTCGTCGGCATCGCCGCCTCGCTCGTGTTCGGCCTCTCGATCGTGCTCTCCGCGCTGTACTCCGACCGGGTCGGACGCCGCCGCGTCATCATGATCTCCTGCGGCTTCTCCGTCGTGTGGGCGCTGGCGCTGTTCCCGCTGCTCGACACCGGTTCGCCCGCCGCGTTCATCGTCGGCATGGTCGTCACCCTGGCGATCTTCGGCATCGCCTACGGCCCCTGCGGCGCGCTCCTGCCGGAGATGTTCCACACCCGGTACCGCTACACCGGTGCGGGCCTCGGCTACAACCTCGCCGGTGTCCTCGGCGGCGCCATCCCGCCGATGCTCGCCGCACCGCTGGCCGCGTCCTACGGCGGCATCGCGATCGGCGTGATGCTCGCTGTCCTCGGCGTCCTGAGTCTGGTTTGCACCAGGGCGCTCGTCGAGACCCGCGATCGCGCTCTGTAGATCGCGCAGGCGCCCTCCCCATCACCCCCGGGGAGGGCGCCGTTCTCGGCTGTCGTGACGGCAGCAGCTGTCCAGAATTCGAAACATCGGTGGCCCGGAAAGAGTAAGGATGGTGGACGAGTACCACCTACCCGGGCTGCGCACACCCCAGGAGAAATCGATGACCGGCATCGCCACACCCGAACTCCCCAGCTACGCCTCGGGCGCGTGGGAGGTACCGCTGCTCGGTGACACGATCGGCGACAACTTCGACCGAACCGTCGCCCGGCACGGAGACCGGGACGCCCTCGTCGACCGTCCCACCGGCCGACGCTGGACGTACACCGAGCTCGCCGCCGAAGTCGACGCGCTCGCGCTGGGCCTGCTGCACGCGGGCATCGGCAAGGGCGATCGGGTCGGCATCTGGGCGCCGAACTGTGCCGAATGGGTGCTCGTGCAGTACGCCACCGCCAAGATCGGGGCGATCCTCGTCAACATCAACCCCGCCTACCGGTCGCACGAACTGCAGTACGTGCTTACCCAGGCCGGGATCCGGATGCTGGTCGCCGCGCCGAGTTTCAAGACCTCCGACTACGCCGCGATGATCGCCGAGGTGCGCGGCGACTGCCCGGATCTCGAGCAGGTCGTGCTGCTCGGACTCCCCGAATGGAACGACCTCGTCGAGACCGGCCGGAACGCACTGTCCACGGACCGCACCCGGCTCGCCGCCGCGCAGGCGGACCTGTCCCCGGACGACCCGATCAACATCCAATACACCTCGGGAACAACGGGTTTCCCCAAGGGAGCCACCCTCAGCCACCACAACATCCTCAACAACGGCTTCTTCGTCGGGGAACTGTGCCACTACACCGAGCAGGACAAGGTGTGCATCCCGGTGCCGTTCTATCACTGCTTCGGGATGGTCATGGGCAACCTGGCCTGCACGAGCCACGGTGCCACCATGGTGATTCCGGGTCCGTCGTTCGAACCGGCGCAGACGCTCGCGGCCGTCGCCGAGGAACGCTGCACCTCGCTCTACGGCGTCCCCACGATGTTCATCGCCGAACTCGCCGACCCCGGCTTCGAGGGCTACGACCTGTCGAGCCTGCGTACCGGCATCATGGCGGGCTCGCCGTGCCCCGTCGAGGTGATGAAGCAGGTCATCGATCGCATGGGCATGACCGAGGTGTCCATCTGCTACGGCATGACCGAGACGTCGCCGGTGTCGTTGCAGACCCGCAGCGACGACAGCATCGTCCAGCGGACCGCGACGGTCGGCCGCGTCGGACCGCACCTCGAGGTCAAGGTCGTCGATCCGTCGACCGGTCTGACCGTGCCGCGCGGCGAACCCGGGGAACTGTGCACGCGCGGATACTCCGTGATGCTCGGCTACTGGAACCAGCCGGACAAGACCGCCGAAGCCATCGATGCCGCGCGGTGGATGCACACCGGCGACATCGGTGTCATGGACGCCGACGGCTACGTCTCGGTCACCGGCCGCATCAAGGACATGGTGATCCGCGGCGGCGAGAACATCTACCCGCGCGAGATCGAGGAGTTCCTCTACACCCACCCGGACATCCTCGACGCCCAGGTCGTCGGCGTCCCCGACGAGAAGTACGGCGAGGAACTGATGGTGTGGATCAAGATGCGTGAGGGCGCCGAACCGCTCGACGCCGACTCGCTCCGCGAGTACTGCACCGGCAAGCTCGCGCACTACAAGATCCCCCGCTACGTCCACGTCGTCGACGAGTTCCCGATGACGGTCACCGGGAAGATCCGCAAGGTCGAGATGCGGGAACTGTCGGTGGACCTCATCGGCCGATAGTGCGGCTCGCCGCCGTGTGCCGTTGTGGCGGCTCGCCGCCGTGTGCCGTTGTGGCGGCTCCGACCGCCACAACGGCACACCGCTCACGCGAGCATCCGGTGCCGCAGGCTGTCGTAGATCGGAGCCGAGCCGGCGAGCTGGGCGACGAGAACCGCCGCAGCGGATGCCGCGGCCATCGGAACGGTGATCGCGGAGACGGCGGTCATCTCGATCACGAGCACGATGCCGGTGAAGGGTGCGCGTACCGTCGCGGCGAAGAACGCCGACATGCCGACGATCGCCATCGACACGCCGAGACCCGGATCATGAATGGGCAGAACGAGATCGGCGACGTCGGCGAAGATCGACCCCCACAGGGCGCCGACGGCGAGCAGAGGGGCGAACAGGCCACCGGGTGTCCCCGCCGCATAGGACAGCGGTCCGGCGACGAATCGCATGAGCAGCAACCCCAGAGCGCCGGGCAACAGCACGCCTTCGCCGCCCACGATGCGTTGGGAGAGGGTGTCGCCGCCACCGGCGGCGAGCGGATCGAGCACGAGCAGCAGTCCGACGATCGCCCCGATCACCGCGGCGACCACGACCGGAGGTACTCGGTGCACCGCGGAGGTGGCCGCGAGGAATCCGAGTATCAGCTTGTTGTACAGCACGCCGAGAACGCCTGTGGCGGCGCCGAACACGGCGAACAGCGGCAGCAGGACCGGTGACGCGGACTCGATCGCGCCCACCGCGAAGTCGGGGCGGTCGCTGGTGATGAACCGGGAACAGGTCACGGCAGCGGCGACCGCGAACAGGGTCGGTATCACGATGCGCGTGCGGAATATTCCGGTCGCCTCCTCGAACACGAACAGGGCCCCACCGATCGGCGCGTTGAACGCGACGGCGAGCCCCGCACCCGCCACCGCGCATTCGGTGATGCGGACATCGGTTTCGGGAAGTCCTGCGCGGCGCCCGGTTTCGGTTCCGATAGCCGCACCCATGTGCACGGTCGGGCCTTCGCGACCGAGGACGAGACCCGATCCGATAGCGAGCAGCCCACCGGCGAACTTCGCGGGGACCAACCGGAGGGGCGCGGGATCGGCCTCCCCCCGGTACACCGCCTCGACGTGCTGGATTCCGCTGCCCGACGCCAACGGCACGATCCGGACGATCATTGCCGCCGCCGCGGCCCCGACCGCTGCGACGGCGACCGGGACGAGCCAGCCCGGACCGGGGGCGCGGCCGGCCCACTCCAGCAGCTCGAAACGCCACCGATCGGCGATCCCGAGGCACCAGCGGAACGCCCCGCCCACGAAACCGATCGCGATGCCCGCCACGAGGGCGGCCGCGCTCACGGCAAGCAGTCCCCGAGCGCCGGCGCCCATGATCGGGACGCTAGCACCGGGACCCGGGTGGTCGTGCCGGGTTCGGCGAGCCGGACGAAACGCGTACTCTCCGACCACCGGGCAATCGATGTGATCCATGACACACTGAGTCGGGGGGTGACCGGTCGGTTGTCGATCCGAGGAGATGAACGATGAAGACCAAGGCGGCAGTGCTGCTCGAAACTGGACGACCCTTCGAAATCATGGAACTCGACCTCGACGGGCCCGGCCCGGGCGAAGTCCTCATCAAATACACCGCAGCGGGTCTGTGCCATTCCGATCTGCACCTGACCGACGGCGACCTGCCGCCGCGTTTCCCGATCGTCGGTGGCCACGAAGGCTCCGGCATCATCGAGGAAGTCGGGCCGGGCGTCACGAAGGTCAAGCCCGGCGACCACGTCGTGTGCAGCTTCATCCCGAACTGCGGCACCTGCCGCTACTGTTCCACCGGCCGGCAGAACCTGTGCGACATGGGCGCCACGATCCTCGAAGGCTCCATGCCCGACGGAACCTTCCGGTTCCACTCCGGTGGTAAGGACTTCGGTGCCATGTGCATGCTCGGCACCTTCTCCGAACGCGCCACCATCTCGCAGCACTCGGTCGTCAAGGTCGACGACTGGCTGCCGCTCGAAACCGCGGTGCTCGTCGGGTGCGGGGTTCCGTCCGGGTGGGGCACCGCCGTGTACGCCGGGGATGTGCGACCCGGCGACATCGTCGTCATCTACGGAATCGGCGGACTCGGCGTCAACGCCGTGCAGGGTTCGGTGCAAGCAGGCGCGAAGTACATCGTCGTCGTCGACCCGGTGGACTTCAAACGGGACACGGCCCTGAAGTTCGGGGCGACTCACGCGTACGCGACGGCCGAGGAGGCCGCGGAGAAGGTCAGAGAGCTGAGCTGGGGGCAGGGCGCCGACGCCGCGCTGATCCTCGTCGGGACCGTCGACGAGGAAGTCGTCTCGGCGGCCACGTCGGTCGTCGGCAAGGGCGGCACCGTGGTCATCACCGGCCTGGCCGATCCGGCGAAGCTGACGGTGCACGTGTCCGGGGCGGAACTGACCCTGTTCCAGAAGACCATCAAGGGATCACTGTTCGGCTCGGCCAATCCGCAGTACGACATCGTGCGCTTGCTGCGGCTGTACGACGCCGGGCAATTGAAACTCGACGAGCTCATCACCACGAGGTATACGCTCGAAGAGGTCAATCAGGGTTATCAGGACTTGCGGGACGGAAAGAACATCCGGGGCGTCATCATCCACGCGTGAGCGTCGGTGCGGGAACGATTTGCACGAATTTTCCCAGCTGTTCCGGTCGTGTCGCTATCTTCATGATCATCGGTGACATACCGTCCGTATGGCTCATGTAGGACGGAAAGGAGCTCGCAATGATTGGCAACATCATCGGGACGATCATCTTCGGTGCGGTCATCGGGGTGCTCGCCCGCTTGGTGATCCCGGGCAAGCAGGCGATGGGCTGGGTGATCACCGTCGTGCTCGGCGTCGCGGGCGCCCTGATCGGCTACTGGGTGTGGGAGGGTCTGCTCGACAAGGGCAACACCAGCGGTATCGACTGGATCCGCTGGTTCATCTCCATCGCCGCAGCCGCCGTGCTGACGCTCGGCTACACCTCGCTGACGAGAAACAAGTAGCGCTTCGGCGCACGCGCCGACCGGATTCGCGCCACAACCGAATTCCACGGTCGCCGTACCGCTCCGATCGAGGAGCGGTACGGCGACCGTGCGTGCAGAGCCGGCATGAGGGACATCGGCGCTCGTCCACGGTGGTCACGCGGTCTCCGGGGATGGCTCGGCCCGCCGGACGGACAGGGCGACGAGCAGCGCCCAGAACGCCATCGCCAGCAGAATCCACACCAGAATCAGGGTTTTCCACGCCGGGTGTGCGCCGGTCGGGTCGAACCCGGCGGATTCCGTACCGTACAGGTTCGTGAATCCCCAGATCACTGCGGTCGATACACCTGCGGAGGCGAGGACGGCTCCTACGGGCAGCATCCATCGAACTCCTCGTTCGTGCGCGCGCCACGCGTAGTGCCAGGCGGTGAACTGCGAGGCGATCATCGGTGCTGCCACAGCGACGGCTGCCGCCGCAGCAACCGCGGGCCAGGGCCAGCTGCTGCTGGGTATCTGCCAGTCCCGCCCGACCCACAGCAGGATCCCGATCGCGGCGATCCCCAGGACCCCTGTCGGGGACGGTCGAAAAGTAGGCCGGTGGCGACGGTCGAAAATCCGGCCACATGGTGATGGCTATTGTGCCGCGTTCTCGGCCCGGGCGGACGGTAACGTGTCGACTCCGCTGTCCTTGAGTCGG
>NZ_JALPTB010000109.1 GCF_023218075.1 Rhodococcus sp. HM1
ATCGTCGACCGACACCCCGTGGTCGGTGACCAGCGCGGCGAAACCACCGGCGTAGCCCTGCCCCACGGCCCGGACCTTCCACGTACCCTGGCGGCGGTACAGCTCGAGAGCGATGACGATCGATTCGCTGCTCAGGCCCTCGATCCGGTACTCGTACAGCACCGCGCCGGTGGCGTCGGAGACCCGCGCGGTGGGCGGCGCGAACTGCCCGAAGGTGCTCGACGCGTCGTCGAGGGTGATCACGGCACGGACCTGTTCGATGTCGGCGGGGACCGCACCGAGCGACACCGCCAGGGACGCCGCCTGCCCCGGAGCACCGGGAACCAGACGCACGCCCGGACCGGTGGGCTGGTTGAAGAACACGAAGTCGGCGTCCGACCGGACCTTGCCGTCGGCCTTCACCAGCAGAGCGGACAGGTCGGCCGGAGTGGTCAGCTCGAGCGAGACGACCACGTCGGAGGCGGTGATCGGGCCGTTCTGGCCCTTGGCGAGCGAAGTGGTCACGTCAATCGTCCTCACTGGATAGGCGTGCCGAAGGCGGCACTCGGTTGGGATCGGTCGAGTTCGGTCCCACTCTACGAACCGGACGGGATCCGGGTGGAACCGGCAAACCAGGCGAGGATCTCCTCGCCGGCGGAGACACCCGACTCCTCGGTGACGGCGACGGTCGGATGCTGCCAGTTCAGCGCCTCGAGTTCCCCGTGACACGGACGGATCGCGGCGTCGGCCGCCTCGAGCATCGGGGCGTCGAGTGCGCCGTCGCCCGCGGCGAACACCGGCGAGTCCTCGCTGAGCACCCCGTCGGCCACGAGCCGACGGTGCACCTCGGCGACCGCGTGGCTCTTGCACACGCTGTCCGGGACCGTGTAGATCTTCCGGCCCTGCTGAGACGCACCCCAGCCACGCGCGCGGCACCACTCGTCCCATTCGACGAGGAAGTCGGCGGGCTGCGCGTCCACGTCGACGACGAGATAGCAGAACAGGTCGTCGGCGATCCGCAGCTTGCGCACCCAGTCCGGTGAGATACGCGCCCGCAGCGCGGTGAGCACCTCGTCGAGCCCGGCGCCGCCGGCCCACACCGCGCGGTCGAGCCCTTCGCGCCAGGCGGGGTCCGGTTCGCCGTCGACGAGGATCGTGCCACCGTTGCTGGTGATCGCGTACCGCCACGGCCCGCCCGGCAGTGCGATGCGCCGGAACTGCGCCGGGGTGCGGGTCGTCGTCGGGACGAGTTGTGCGGTCGTGCTCAGCTCCCGCAGGCGCTGCGCGGACGTTTCCGTCAGGTACGACAGCGGGGCGCCCTTGTGGTACTCGACGCACAGCAGATCGTCGCGGTCGAACTGGGCCCGCGTCATCGCCGCCCGCGAATAGATCAGGGTGCGGTCGAGGTCCGAGGCGATCAGCGCGGTGGTCACGGCAGGTCCTTGATCAGGCCCATGCAGGAATAGGCGAGGTCGGGGATTTCCACGACCGGGACACCGCGCGCTGCGGCGAGCATCCGGATGTGCGCGTGTTCGGGGGCGTCGGCCTCGCGCACGAGAACCTTCCACGGCACACGCCGCAGCAGCACCCGTGTCGTCTCTCCCACACCGGGTTTGACGAAGTTCACGGTGGAGATCCCGTACCGGGCCCGGATCAGTTCCACCGACGCCCAGCCCGCCCACGTCGGGGTGCGATCGGAGTTCATGACCCGACGGGCGTCGGCGACCGCGCTCTCGCGGTCGCCGAACTCCGCGCACACCGCGTCGATCAGCGTCGTCGACACGTCCTCGTCGGCGAGTTCGGCGTAGAACTTCGCGCCGTGGAACTCGCCCGGCCCGATCAGGGTGTCGTTGAGGACTGTGCGTGAGATCAGCCCGGACACAGTGGAATTCAGGCACGCCGAGGCGATGAGGAAGTCGTCGCGGGTGCCGTAGGTGCGCACGCACTGCCCGGGGTCGGCCAGAACCGCGAGATCGTCGGACAGCGCCGGGCCACCGGCTGCCGCGTACTCGGCCAGCGCCGCGGACAACTCGCGGGCGATCGCACCCTTGCCGGTCCACCCGTCGACGAAGACCACCGACGCCGGATCGTGCCGCGCGGTGATGTGGTCGAGCGCGGCGGCGTCGATGCCACGGCCCCGCACGATCGACACCGCGTAGTGCGGCAACGACAGTCCGTGATGGTGCTGAGCCCACCGCCGGATCAGGATGCCGACGGGCGTGCCGGCGCGGGCCAGCGACACGAGCGTCAGGTCCGGTCCGCGTTCTGCCAGAAGGAGTTCGGTGACGGTGCCGACCGCGCGTGCAAGCCGCCCGGAGGTCTCGGCGAGCACCTTGTCGAACAGTTCGCGGTAGGCCGCGTCGGGCCGGTATTCCACCGGCAGCGACTCGGCGTAGTGCGCAAGCCCCGCCTGGATTCGTTGTTCCCGCTCGGCGATATCGGCTTCGAGGTCGACGTGCGAGAGGTCCTTGAGCAGCCAGGTCACGTCGTCCGGCGCATACGACCCGAATCCGGGCCCGGTCAACGGTGCCGTCACAGCGCCTCCCTGCTGATACGAAGCGCGACCGGGTCGGTCGCGGGAACCGTTGCGACGACCACGTCCTCGCCGGCCGCGGCGAGGACGTCGACGAGTCCTCCGGTCGCGCGAAGTCGGTCGGTGTCCGCCGGACTGTCGATCACCAGCACGAGCGCGGGCCGCCGGTCGGCGTCCGGCCACTGCGCGTTGTACAGATACCGGGGTGCCTCGGTTTCGTGGGTCTCCGGCACGTGTTCCGGTGCGAGGAAGGTGAATCCGCGGCGCAGCGGATAGCCGGGGACGTCGAGGACGTAACCGGGGGAGCGGGTGGTGGTCTGGAACCGAGTGGGCGTGCCACGGGTCGCGAGGGCGCCGGCGAGCCGCAGCGGCAGGTACATCAGTTCCTCGTGCCCGACGACGACGGCCGGACGACCGGGTTCGAGCGCTGCCGCGAGGGCGTCGGCGGCCGCGGCGATCGCAGCGTCGAAACCCGCGGTGTCGGTGCTCAGGAATCCGTGCCGGCCACCATCGGGAACCGTTGCCGGCCAATGGAGTTTGACGAAGTCCACGGTTCCGCGATGCGGCGCGCGCGGGTTCAGCACCGGATCGGGCAGTGCCGTCACGCGTTCGGTGGTGCCCTCGGGAATGACGGCCCGTCCGGACGCGAGCGACACGTGCTCGATCCGTGCGCCGAGATCACCGGCGGCCTCCGCGACCGCACGCCGGTGCTCCTCGGCGCGCATGTCGACGAGGGAGGCGATCACGTACCGGCTGCGCGGGTGGTGCCGGTGCAGCGCGCGAATGGCATCGAGCGCAGTTGTCCCGGTCGAGATCTCGTCGTCGACGAGGACGAGCGGCGCCGGGTTCGCGAACAGGTCCGGGGAGGTCGGCTGGAGCAGATGGAAGGTCGCGTGGGAGTGTCCCTCCTCGAAACCGGCGAACGTGTCGGCGCCCGGAACGTCGCGGCGGGTGGAATGCAGGTAACAGGCCGCGCCGATGCGCGCGGCGACACAATGCCCCAGTCCCGTCGCGGTCTCGGCAAAGCCCAGGACGACCGCTGTCGACGCGTCCTCGCCGAGCAGCTCGGCCACCAGATCGCCGAGCCGGTCGCCGGCGGCGATCACGACCGCGGGATCGGTCGGCACGTGCTTGCCCAGCACGGTGGACACCAGCAGGTGCGCGCGGCGCGGATTGCGGCGCAGCCCGGGGTGGACCAGCTCCGGCACGCGGTACCCGGTGGCCGAATCGCGGTGGTGCAGCGTCAGGCCGAACTCCTGCGTCGCCCAGGGAATCCGAAAGTCCTCGGCGACGCCGGCCGGAGCGGCGGCGCTCACCGGTCCACCAGTGCGGTCAGCAGGTCCACGAACGTGACTCCTTTGTTGGTGACACCGAACACCGACGCGCGCAGCACCGTCTGCTGCGCCCACGTGCGATGCGGGCGGCGTTCGTTCATCTTGTTGCGATATCCGGAGGCGCGGACGCCGCCGGTGTCGCCGCCGAGGATGTCGACGGCGTCGTGGTATTCCTCGTGGGTCACCGCGGACAGTGCGTGCACCGCGGCCACGTGCGACGGATGGATCACCGTCTTCCCCTGGATGCCGTTGGCCCGGTCCAGCGCGATCTCCCGGAGCAGTCCGTCGAGGTCGCGGCTCACGAGCTGCTGGCGGAAGAGCACCGCATCGTGTTCCTCGAACGGGGTGGCCCGCAGCATCGGCCGGAACATGCGTTCGTGGTCGGCGAAGTACTCCCACACCGGACCGGTGATGACGAACCCGGTGCCGTCGGTGCGGCCCAGGTAGTTGACGACATCGGCGATGACGTCGACGACGACCCGCACGTCGTAGATGGTCAGGTCGCGGTCGCGTCGGATCCCGAACGTGCCGCACATGTCGGTCGCGCCGATCCGCACGGCCAGCACCCGCTGCCGGTGCTCGGCGAGCAGCGCCGACACCGCCTGCAGTTCGTCGTCGCGGGTCTGGCGATGGACGAGCTCACTCGACTCGAGCACCGGCATCGCATACAGGTGCTTCCCGAGCCGTTCCGACGCCGCGGCGACCGCCTCGAGGAACGCGCGCCCGGTGCTCGCCCCGAATTTCGGTAGCACGAAGCCGGTGAGAGCGCCGACGCCCGCGCCGAGCTCGGACGCGATGCGTTCGACACCGTCGGGTGTGCGCACCCGGACGAACAGCAGCATGCCCGCCGCATCCGTCCCGGCCAGCCGGGCGAGGGTGTCGACGGTGTTGCGCAGCCCTTCCTCCACCTCGTCGTCGGCGACGGCGTCCTCCAGGTCCAGAACCATCGAGGTGACCCCCTCGGCGGCGCGGCGCAGCACGGTCGCGGCCAGGTCCGGACGGGTCGCCGGCACGTAGAGGGTTGCGCCGAGCGCGAGCGCCAGGCGTTCACGGTCGTCGCTGTCGTCGAACGGTTGGGGGTGGTGGAGGAACAAGGTGTCCCGTGTGGCCGGATCCAAGTGCCGGAAGTGGCATGTGCCACGCACCTGCGTGAAGGTCCCCCCGCTCATGGGCTGTCCGTCCGTCCTCTCATTCGTTGCACCACCCCGGTGATGAAGTCCGTCACCGCGTCCAGATCGCGCACGTACGCCCAGTAGTCCGGGTGGATTCCTGTCAGCGAATCGACGGCTCTGTCGATCCGGGCGAGTTGTGCGTCGAGTACCGAGCCCCATTCTGCGGTCAATCCACGCTGCACCGCGAGGTGCTGCGCATCACGCAGTCGGAAGCGCACGGCATCGACTTTCGCTCCTGGATTCTCCCGTACCGCGCGCAGGGTTGCGAGTCGGCTGGTGACGGCGTCGACGTTGTGTTCGGCGACCGACAACTGCGAGCGTGCCGCGTTCGCGTGATCGAGGGCCTCCTCGGGCCGGCCTGCCGACAACGCGGCCCGTGCCGCGGCCAGGCTCTCCTCGGCTTTCGCGAGCATTTCGGTGGCGCGCCGGTCGTTGCCGGTCAGGTCGGCGGAACTTGCCGCGTTGAACTCGCGCAACAGCGCCGAGTACGCCGGTGCGAGACCCTCGAGCCGGGTGCGGACCGCACCGATCCGGGTCGTGACGGACGCAAGGGTGTTCCGGGCACGCTCCGACTGCGCGGGTGCCTGGTCCAGGGCCGCTCGCAGCGCCGCCGTCGCCTGCCCGACCTGCCCGGCCTGCTTCCGGATCGCGCCTGCCCCGGCAGCGGCCCCGAGCGCGTCCAGCGCGGCGTCCAGTGCGCCCGCCGCGGCCCGCACCGACGGGTAGTCGGCGAACGCGGCATTCTCCGGCGACTGCAGTGCCTGCGCGACGGCATGCGCCTCGGTGCGGGCCCGGTGCGCGAGTTGCGGTGTGGCCGCAGCGACGGCCATCGCGTGTTCGAGATGCGCGCGATGGGCACCGTAGAACTCGTCCAGAGTTCTTGTCGCGGAACCGATCCGATGGATCGCCTGCTCGTACTCGGCGGCGCTCGCCAGGGGCTGCTCCGGTTCGGTACGGGAGAGCCGCAGGTAGATCTCGGCGGCGTCGTAACACGCCTCACGGATCGGTGTCCACATGCGGATCAGGCCCCGCTCGGGTTCCAGTTCGTGCGACGCGGTGACCGCAGCCTCGGCGACCGACTGCCGCCGGTCCATGTCGAGGAAGGCCGCCACCATCGTGTCGTGGGCGTGCCGGGCTGCTGGATCCTCGGTCGGCCCACCCCCGAAGAGTCGGCGCGTGAATCGGCTCGCCACGACCCGAATGGTACTGGTCGGTCCGACTCGGCCGCGGGTCGGCGAGGAGGGCGGGAGCGCAGCCGCGGGTATCCGTTTAGGCTGGAGAGAACACGCGCAAATCGGGCGGGTCCGTTCGGGCCCGCCGACCCACGATCGAAAGGACCCCGCATGGGCGTCAGCTTGACCAAGGGCGGAAACGTTTCCCTCACCAAGGAAGCGCCGAACCTGACCGCTGTGGCCGTCGGCCTCGGCTGGGATGTCCGCACGACGACAGGCACCGACTTCGACCTCGACGCCAGCGCGATCGCAACCGGTGCCGACAAGAAGGTCGTGTCCGACCAGCACTTCGTGTTCTTCAACAACCTGAAGTCGCCCGACGGCTCGATCGAGCACGTCGGCGACAACCGTACCGGTGAGGGTGAGGGCGACGACGAGGTCATCAACGTCGACCTCGCGGCGGTCCCGGCCAACATCGACAGCATCTTCTTCCCGGTCTCGATCTACGACGCCGAGGCCCGCAGTCAGTCGTTCGGTCAGGTCCGCAACGCCTACATCCGCGTCGTCAACCGCGCGAACGGCACCGAACTGGCCCGCTACGACCTCACCGAGGATGCCTCCACCGAGACCGCCATGGTGTTCGGTGAGCTCTACCGGCACGGCGCCGAGTGGAAGTTCCGCGCGATCGGTCAGGGATACGCGTCCGGCCTGGCGGGGATCGCCCGCGACTACGGCGTCAACGTCTAGCTCGTTCGATGAACTCGATCCGGTCCCGGCCGTCCGTAGCCGGGACCGGACTCGTCTTCGTGGCTTCTGCAGTACCTCGCTGCATCGACCTGACTACTGATCAAGAAAGGCCGCAGTCGTGTTACTGCGAATATTCGGGGCGTCGTTCGCCGTCACCGTTGTCTCCCTCGTCGTCGCCTTCCTGTACGGCGGCCCCCAAGCTCTGTTCCTCGCCGCCATCCTCGGCGTCCTCGAGGTCTCGCTGTCGTTCGACAACGCGGTCATCAACGCGACCGTGTTGCAGCGGATGAGCGATTTCTGGCAGAAGATCTTCCTCACCGTCGGCATCCTCATCGCCGTGTTCGGCATGCGCCTGGTGTTCCCGCTGGTCATCGTGTGGGCCGCGTCGGGCCTCGGGCCCGTCGAGGCGCTGAGACTCGCCCTGAATCCGCCGGCCGACGGCGCCGCGTACTTCCCCGACGGCAGCCCCAGCTACGAAACGCTCATCACCGACGCACATCCGCAGATCGCTGCGTTCGGTGGCATGTTCCTGTTGATGTTGTTCCTGCACTTCATCTTCGAGGATCGCGAGATCAAGTGGCTGCAGTGGATCGAGCGCCCCCTCGCGAAGGCCGGCAAGCTCGACCAGCTCGAGGTCGTCGTCGCGTCGGCGCTGCTGCTGATCACGGCGACGGTCATCGCGCCCGACGACAAGGTCTCGACGGTGATGATCGCCGGCGTGCTGGGCATGATCACCTACATCGCGGTCAACGGGCTCGGCGAGATGTTCCACATCCCCGAGGAGGACGAGGAGTCCGCGGGCGGGCCGTCCGGTCTGGCCAAGGCCACCGGTAAGGCCGGCTTCTTCCTGTTCCTCTACCTCGAGGTTCTCGACGCGTCGTTCTCGTTCGACGGCGTCATCGGCGCGTTCGCGATCACGTCCGACCCGATCATCATCGCCCTGGGCCTCGGCTTCATCGGCGCGATGTTCGTCCGCTCGATCACGATCTTCCTGGTGCGCAAGGGCACGCTGTCGGAGTACGTGTACCTCGAGCACGGCGCCCACTGGGCGATCGGTGCGCTCTCGCTGATCCTGCTGTACTCGATCGGCACGCACGTCCCCGAGATCGTCACCGGTCTCGTCGGTATCGCTCTGATCGGCGCGGCCTTCGCCTCCAGCGTCTACCGCAACCGCAAGGAGAAGGCGCGGGAGGCCCTCGTCACCTCCTGACCCGGGCTGCCGCACCTCACGGTGAAGGGCACGTTCGACCGGTCCAACCGGTCGAACGTGCCCTTCATTCGTTTCTGGGGAGGGGCGGTCGGCCGACCGTCACGGCGTGTCGTACGAACAGATGATTGTTGCACTTTCAACGGCTATCACCCTCTGTTTCACCCTGTCCCGCGGATAACGGAGACGGGACGGACCTCGACAGTGCTGCTGAGTACAACGCGTTGCCCGTCCGGTCGGTGAAGCCGAAAAGCCGGATCGCGCGTGGCGATATGCGTTCTCCGAAGTGCTGCGGGCACTTACGAACCCGCGAACCGGATCGGGGTGCGCTGCCGCCGTGCGGGGCGGAACGCATCGCAGTGAGATGAGGGACAGATGGTTGTGGATGCAGTTGCCGACGACCTCGGCGTAGTGCGGAAAGCGGAAGTGCGCCTCGCGCAGGCGCACGAGCTGGCCCGGTGGGACGAGCTCGTCGCCGCGAATCCCGACGGAGGTTCGGTCTGGCGTGGCCGCGAGTACTCCGAACACGAGCGGGTCCTCGGCTTCACTCCGGTCTATCTGATGGTCGACGACATCGCCTGCACCGTGCTCGAGCGGCGCATCCCGTTGCTGGGGCGGCTGTGGCACCTGCCGGCGGGACCGGGCGTACTCGACGTCACGACCCTCATGCGGGTGTCCGATGCGCTGGCGGAGTTCGCGGCCGAGCAGGGTGTGTTCACCGTGCGGATCGAACCGCTGATCCGCGACGATGCCGCCGAGCGGGAGCGTCTGCTCGCGGCGGGGTATCGGCGCGTGCCCGGGTGGGCGCCGTCGCACACGATCGTCGTGGACATCACCGGATCGGAGGACGACGTGCTGGCCCGCTTCGGGCAGCGGGCACGCCGCTGGATCCGCAAGGCAGCCCGGGTCGGTGTCGTCGTCGAACGGGTCGAGGCGACCGACGAGAACTGCCGCATCCTCTACGACCTGCTGACCGCGACGGCCGACGGACGGTTCCCGATCCGGACCTTCGAGCATGTCCGCAGCCTCTACCAGCGGCTGCAGGCCAGCGGCAACGGCCAGTTGTTCCTCGCGCGTCTCGACGGGAAGGTCGTGGCCGGCGCCTACGCGATGCTCGTGGGTGACAACGCTCTGTACCTGACCGGGGCATCGGTGCGGAAAGAGCCGGGCCGGTCCGAGGAGAACGGTCTCGGCGCGCACGGCGTCGGTCACGCGGTGCAGTGGGAACTGATGCGGTGGGCGCGCGAACACGGGGCAGTGCGGTACGACATGTGCGGGACCCCGCCGTCGTGGGAGGCGGACGACCCGGCGCATCCGCTGCACGGCGTCGGCCAGTTCAAGTTGAGTTTCGACAAGACCATCGTCGACTACATCGGCGCCTACGACGTCCCGGCGCGGCGGATCCGGGCGAACCTCCTGTACGGCTACGAGCGGATGCTGATCGCGGCGGCGGAGCGCCCCCTGTTCCGCAGGTTCCTCACCTGACCGGGTGACGGCGTCGTCGCGGGAAGGCCGTCGGTCGCGGGAACGCTTCGGAGTCAGGGAGTTCGGAACAGTCCCTCGCGCAGAAGTGTTTCCGCGTCGGCGAAAGCGCGGGCGCGGCGCGTGATGGTGGGAGCGCCCGGCGGATTGCCGTTCCACTGGTCGAACAGTGTGCTCAGGCTCAACACCAGCCGTTCGGGCGCATGCCACGAGCTCCATCGCCCGAATTCGTTGCTGCGCACTATTTCTCGCGTCGCCTGCCGCACGGAGGTTCCGCGCTCGTGGTGGACGTGGCCGACGTCGCGCAGCCACAACCAGTAGTCGCGGAGGGCGCGCAGGTCGTCGACGGTCCCGGTCGACCCGTGACCGGGAACGTACACCGCGGCGTCCCACCCGATGAGGCGGTCGAGGGCGGCGAACCAGTTGTCGAGCGGACCGTTCCACAGGATCGGGGTGGATCCGACCCACAACAGGTCGCCGGTGAACACCACGCCCGCGTCGGGCGCGTGCACGACGACGTCGCCCGCGGTGTGGCACGGGCCCAGGCGCTCGAGGTCCACCGTGCGATCGCCGACCGTCAGCCGGAGGGTCGTGTCGAAGGTGCGGTCCGGCAAACGTGGTGTGCGACGGGGGAATCGGGCCCCCGCTCGCACCCGTGCCGAGTAGGCCACAGCCGCACTCACCGGCCCCGGCATGCGGCCGATCAACTCGCCCGCGGTCGCCAGCGCCCTCAAGCCGGCGGGCGGCAGGTCCTCGTGCATCGCGTCCAACGCCGCCGCACTGGTGGTGATCCGCGCCGTCGGGGGCAGTGTGTCGTTGCCCCACCAGTGATCTCCGTCGGAATGGGTGTTGACCGCTTCCGTGACGGGAGCGTCGGCGACGAGCGGTCGCTGTACGTCGGAAATGCGCTTGGCCCATGCCACATCCCAGACGGTGTCCACGACCAGGGATGCCGCGCCGGGGGAGACGACGAGCCCGGTGTTCGCTTCGCCCCATCCGCCGCCCGGGCGCACGAACGCCCACACCGCGTCGCCGATCTGCGTCAGACCACCGTGTTCCATATCCGTCCCCCTGATCTGTATGGACCATCCACGCTACCGCCCGGAGTGCGTGGGTTTCGGCCGGAGGGTGTGCGGGTAAGTCGCACGGGGCAACTGTGTCGGAGACGCACGGGGCAACTGTGTCGGAGACGCACGGGGCAACTGTGCCGAGGAGAGGTGGGTGTGGGGCATGAGACCAGCAACGGTACTGGGAACCACGGCGGCGACGGCGATCACCGCTTTCGTCGGGTCCATCGCTTCCCGGGAATCGGATTCCCGCTGGTACCGCCGCCTCCGCAAGCCGTCGTTCCAGCCCCCGGCGTCGGCTTTCCCCATCGTCTGGACCGCGTTGTACGCCGACATCGCGGTCACCTCCGCAGCGGCGATCGACGAACTGACCCGGCGTCGCGAACTCGATGCGCGACGCGCGTACGTCGCCGCGCTCGCCGCGAATCTCGTGCTCAACGGCTCGTGGTCGTGGGTGTTCTTCAAGGGCGGACGGCTCGTCCCGGCAACGGTGGTCGCGGCAGTGCTCGCCGCCAGTAGTGCCGACCTCGTACGACGCACCGCCGACGCCGTGCCCATCGCGGGTGCGGCACTGGCACCCTATGCGGCGTGGACCGGGTTCGCGACGGTGCTGAGCGGGCGGATCGCGCAGCTCAACCGGTGACGTGCTTCACCCGGCGCAGGTGCACGGCGACCGGGACTTCGGCATACGCGATGATGGGGGCATGCTCGAAACACCCGTGATGATCGGCATCGTCTCCATCTGCATCGGATTCGTGTTCTTCATGCTCGCCGCGACCGGAACCCGGAGCAAGTGGGACAAGAAGGTGACGATCACGCTGTTCGCCGTCGCGATCGTGTTCATGACGATCATCCCGGTGGTCGGTGCTGTCGGATTCGCGGCCTGACCGCACGTCTCACGGCCGGGTGAGTGCATCGCGCAGCACGGCGGCGAACTTCTCGGGCTGCTCGACGAATCCGGCGTGACCTCCCGGAAACTCCTTCGGTGTCAAGGAAAGTGCCTCGGCCAGGGCGATCGACGTCGCGTACGTCACGAGCCCCCGCGACTCGGCGCCGATGCCGACCACGAGTCGTGCGGGCGTCGCCGCCAACGCGGCGAGGTCGGGCAGATAGCGGGTGGTTCCCCGGATCTCGTGGGCGAAGAAGCGGGCGCCGTCGGCGAGGTCCTGGTCCGGTGACTCTCCCGGCGGGGGACCGGAGGGTTGTTCGTCGGGCCCGGCTGCGCCGGAGTCGAATCCGGCGAAGGCCATGAACGCGGCCCACGCCGCACCGAGGCCGTCACGGTGGAAGGTGTCGACCATCGCATCCACCGCGGCGCGTCGCTCGGCGGCGTCGTGCAGCAACTCGAGGAGCGGCGGTTCGTGAGCGACCAGTGTGCGTACCCGCTTCGGGTGCAGTGTCACGAGGGCGAGACCGGTGACCGCGCCTCCGCTGGTGCCGAAGACGTCGGCGGATTCCGCGTCGAGGGCGTCGAGTACGGCGACGAGGTCGGCGGCGCGCAGGTCGGGGGTCGAATCGGAGTGCGGGTCGTCGAGGACACTGCGCCCGATGCCGCGCGGGTCGTGGGTGACGACGGTGTGGTCGTCCGCGAGGACCTCGGCGAACGGGGCCAGGGCCGCGGCGCCCATCGGGGCGCCGGTCAGGATCAGCAGGGGGCCGGCGCCGCGAACCTCGCAGTGCAGCCGGCCGCCGGACACGGGGATGGTGTGTGTGATGGTCATGCACGAACAGACCCGCGCGGACGTGGTTTCTCATCGCCCGCCAATTGGTGACCGAAGTTGTCCGCAATCGCTCCTACCGTGGGTTACATCATCACGACGACGGAAGGGCAGTGGACATGACCGACAATTCCCGAACCGGAGAACGCGCGGACATCCTCGACATCCTCGTGGAGCAGCGCGAGATGCTGCTGATCACCGCCCGCAACCTGACCGACGAACAGGCCCGCACGTGCAGCACCGTCAGCGATCTCACGGTCGGCGGTTTGATCAAGCACGTCACGGCGACGGAGAAGACCTGGATCGAGACGATCCGCAACCTCGACGACACCACCACGTTCGACATGGAGTCGGCGATGGTGCAGTACTACATGAACGACGACGAAACCCTCGCCGGCCTGCTCGAGGCGTACGCCGAGGTCGCGCGGAACACCGAGGAGTTCGTTCTGGCACTCGACGATCTCGACCTGCAGGTGCCGCTGCCCACCGCGCCCTGGGCGCCGGAGAGGGAGTGGTGGAGTGCGCGAAAGGTGTTGCTGCACATCATTCGTGAGACCGCACACCACAGCGGCCACGCGGACATCATCCGCGAGTCGCTCGACGGCGCGAACAGCACCAGGCAACGCGGCGCCGACGCCGGCATGTCCTTCGACTAGCCGTCCCTCCCCGCCGTTCTCCCGTCTGTTTCCCGC
>NZ_JALPTB010000010.1 GCF_023218075.1 Rhodococcus sp. HM1
GGTCCGCCCACCCAACCCTCCACGGCTTACCGGGGTCAAGCACCTCGAAGGGTGTGGCGAGCCGTTTCGATCGGTTCGGAGGGTGGTCCGGAATCGCACTTACCCCCCGTATCGCGGTGTTACACAGGCCTCGGGAGCACCGTGTCGGATATCCCGTTCTCATTTCACGAGAACTGGATATGCTGCACCCATGGGAGACGACTTGGGAGCCGGCGGCCTGCGTTTCGAACGCGAGGGCGCGATCGGCTGGTGCATCATCGATCGGCCGGCAGCGCGCAATGCCTTCACCCCGGCGATGTATTACGGGCTCAAACGAGCGGTCCGGCTCGTCAACTCCGATCCGGACCTGGCCGCGCTCATCATCACGGGCGTCGAC
This sequence comes from Rhodococcus sp. HM1, assembly GCF_023218075.1. Taxonomy (GTDB): domain Bacteria; phylum Actinomycetota; class Actinomycetes; order Mycobacteriales; family Mycobacteriaceae; genus Rhodococcus. The sequence continues at coordinate 377 of NZ_JALPTB010000010.1, forward strand.
GACGTCTTCGCACCGGGCGGCGACCTGGGCGGACGCGCCGAACCCGGCGACAACCTGCCCGACGGCATCGGGCACGACATCCTGCCGTTCCTCACCATCCGCGACAGCCGCGCGCCCGTCGTCTCCGCCGTCAACGGCATCTGCCAGGCGGGCGGTCTGCTGGTCGCGATGATGTCCGACATCGCCGTGGCCAGCGACCGCGCGACCTTCCGCGTGCCCGAACTGCTCCGCGGCATCCCCGACGCGACCTTCGCGGCCGCGCTGCCCGCGCACGTCGGCGTCGCGGTCGCGCGGGACCTGATGCTCTCGGCGCGTCGGTTCGACGCCGCCGAGGCCCAGCGTCTGGGCGTCATCTCCCGCGTCGTGCCGCACGAGAACCTCCGGGAGGCAGCATTGCAGGCGGCGCGAGAAATCCTGCAGACCTCCCCCATCGCACGCGCCCAGGTCAAGCGCATGCTCAACGAGCGCTACGGACTCTTCGACTACGAGACGATGCTCGGCGCGCTCGAGACTTCACCCGAACCTCGGGAAGGGATGCGGGCATTCATGGAGAAGCGGAACCCGAACTGGATTCCGGAGAACCTGCCCGGCTGACGGCCCGCCCCTTTCCGACCCGGGCGGCCGGCCCCCTCGTTGTCCGAGCGAGTGGTACACCCGTCTCCTTCAATCGACTGAGCGTGCCGCTCGCTCGGAACGGCGGGGGGTGACGCGACCCCGCAGAACCAACAAGAAACCCCTCACCTGCAACAGGTGAGGGGCTTCGTGGCGGAAGCGGAGGGATTTGAACCCTTTCACATACCCTGACTGGAAGGACAAAACCTCATCTACCAGGTCAAATTCCTAGCACTAGATAGTTCGTGATAGCCGGTGTGACCACTCAACTGTGGGCAAAGTGTGGGCATCGAAGTACCGTGCTGCATTGAAGATCGACATACGGCATTCTTTGGAGATGATTCTTGTCAGATTCACCGGCCTGATCCATCCTCGCGCAGGGCAGTGGGTCTACGACGCTCCGATTCGACTTAGTCGTGGTGACAGGATCCTGGTTATCAGCGTTCAGGACTCCGCCTTCAGCGTGACGCTTCAAACGAACGACGCCGAGGACTTAGACCGCTTGTCTGAATTCGAGCGGGCAGATTGGTTCAATGCGCAATGGCAAGAAGCTTCAACATGGATTCGCGCGGCTCTCGACACACTCGGGTTTCATCTAGGGGCCGCACTCGAAGTTGAGCTGCTTAATGGGTATGTGGACCTGCCCGATCAGCCCACTCCCCGGCCAAGCTGGCTCGTGTGGAACCGTCTTTCACAGTCTGAATTCTCAACCGTTGAAGGCAACCGGGTGGGGCCGGACAAGATCACGAAGTACCTACACGCCGCTGCTGCGGTACCTCACGTTCGCTACGCGCTTGCCGACCTGCGCTCCGCATTGCTCTACCCCGACGATGCCGCGTTCTACGCGTACAGAGCAGTAGAGAGCATTCGCCAGTGCTTCACGGACCCAGACGACGACCCCCAAGCGTCCGCAACAAAAACAAAGACATGGGAGCGGCTCCGGACAACTTTGAACGTCACACGCGAAGAGCTGGGCGAGCTGGCAGAAGCCGCAAAGGCGCGGCGACATGGCGCCGCAGATTTCCTGACTGCTGACGATCGCAGAAAATGCATCCGGCTCGCACGCGAGGTGGTCGCGCGATTCATCGACAGCCGTCCCGAACCACAATTACCCACCGCTTCCGCGGAGGCATGAGAACGGGAGGTTTGGCCTCACCAGGTGAGTGCCAAACCTCCCGATCAGCCGTCTAAAGCACAGCTTGGTGACGTCAGACCCCAGAACCTGCCATTTCGACTACGGCGACGCCGCCCGGACGGTTGAGCTGAACCTCCGCGCGCAGCTCCGCACGGAAGCGAACCTGGTTCGTCTCGAAGTCGGTACCGACGTTCTCCGAGACCCGCAGTTGCAGACCCTTGTCGACCCGCAGTGCCACCGAGTCCTGCGACAGCAGCAGGGATCGGCCGGCCGCGACCTCCGGCGAGGTCACGACCGGGACGCCCCACAGTCGACGAGCTGCACGGTCGACCGGCTGGTCGACCATCTCGAGCTTGCCGTTACCGCCGTCCGTACGCGCCAGCTCGATTGCCTCCCAATCGGTCGGAGACATGACGAACGCCGACGGAATCAGACCATCGTCCTCGAGTTGGGTGATCGCCTTACGCGTCGACGTCAGCGCATCGACCGCGAACGCCTGCGACAGCACACCGGTAGCAGTGAGCAGGCCCGCCAGCGATGGAGCGTCACCGGTGCCGTTGACCATCTCCGCCTCGAGTGCACGTTGCACGCCGTACGCCATTTCGGACCCGACGAACGTCTCGAGTGTCGGCAAGTCTTGCAGCATGTAGACGTCGATCGGCTCCGACACGTGCGCGACGACGTGCAACGATGCCTCGATCTTTTCGAGACCGAGGATCGAGGTCGGTTTGGTGCCACCGGCCGCGACCGGGGCAGCGTTCAATTCCCGCTGCACCTGACGCAGATACTCGAACCGCGCCGGAGAGTCCCCGATCACCGGGATGACTTGAAGCAGGCCGGTAGCCGGTCGACCCTCCGGCACCGGATCCGAGACGATCTGAACCGGAGCGACGGACCCGCCACTCACCAGCGCCTTACGGCCGACACCCGTGTCGGCGAGCATCCCCGAAGCCAGTTCGCGCACAAAGGATTTCGAGCGAAGGTCGAGGAACCCCCGACGAGGTTCACCGTCGCCCACGTCACCCGCGATAGCGTCGATATCCGCTTTCACCCGGTCGAGTCGGTCGACCTCCGCACGCATGGCCGGAATCTCCGACTTGAGCCGGTCGATCTCCGCCAGCTCCGCCGCCGTGTACTCACGACCGGTCACGTCTTGAAGCTCTTTCACGCGAGCGAGAGCCGCCGCGAGTTTCTGTCGAGCACCCATGTTTACCTCCACATACGCACCCCGAAAAATGAAGTGCACCAACGGATTACGCGTCGCACGTTCTACGCGGCACCCGTTGGGAGGCTGTCACCGACTAGCGGCCCAACACAGGCGAGGCGGCCCCGGACACCTGAAGCAGTCCCGACCGGACCGGACAGAAGGGAATCAACCACAATCCGATCGGGACCACCGCAGGGTGGACGTGTCGTTGGGGAACGACACCCCCAGCCTACGAACCCACGCCGACCAGCTCGACACCCGCGACCGGCAGACCCCCGCCGAGGTGAGCATGAAGCAGCCGCAGACACCGCCCCTCGACCTCGAACCGCGACACCCGCCGACCCGCCAACAACCCACGGACCCGACGAGTCGACCGCGACCCGTCGACCGCGTCGACCTCACCCGACACGATCATCCCGCCGGACCCGTCGACCTCGACCGAGTCGACCCCGCCGACGACCGCGAACGGATCCAGCAGGTCCGCCGACACAGTCAGCAACCCCGAATCCCGCAGCCCGTCGACGCCGACGACCTGGTCGAGACGCAGACGAAACGACGTCCCGTCGACCTCGAGCACCCGACCCGACACGATCACGACACCACCTCCACCAGTTGGCCGGCCATCTCCCGCTGCGAGGCCGGCCGATCCTCCGCAGGCTCCGGAATCGGCAGGCCCCTACGCTCCTCGAGCTGGTCGAGGCGAGCATGAAGCGCCGCCACAGTGCAGCCGCTGCGACGAGTCCGCGACGACACCAGCTCCACCACGCCGACTAGCTCCGGCCGGACCGCACCGAACGCCGCCGCCGCGATCATGACCCGCCCTCCGGATCCGTCGACTCCTCCGCACCCGGAGCCGTCGCCGTGGCCAGGATGTCGAGCAGGAACCGCGACGGATCCCCGCCCGTCACGATCGACGACAGCGTCGACACCTGCGACGCCAGCGCACCGATCAGCCGGTCGACACCGTCGCCGTACGGATCCGCGGCACACTCCGCCAGGACCACCCGGTAATGGTCGGAGTCCTGGTCGATCGACGCCAGGACCAACCGCGAGGCCCGCACCACGTCGACCAACGACGTATCCGCCCCGCTCATCGCGCACAACCCAGGCCGCGACCGGTCGGGATCCGCCCGCCGTCGAACATCAGGTCACCCACCGACAGATACCAACCCGCCTGCCCCCACAGCTCCGACGAGTCCACCAGCTCCGCACCTGAAAGCACCACCGGCCCGTCACCCTCATACGCCGAGGTCTGTTCCTCACTCATCACGTCCACCCTTCCAATTGCTCTACCTGCGAATATCCGCGTAATACCGTCTAGCTGCCCCGCAGAGCGACCGAACCCCATTCCCGGCCCAGTCCACCCTCGGCACCAGTCAATAACGCGACGCCGACGACGCCGCCAGAGCACGCACCACCACCGAGCACCATCACCGAGCACCGGGAACCTGAACCGCAGCCGCCAGACCCGCCAGTCCTCACGTGCGCGATGGGGTGCCCCCGTCGGGGAGAGAGCAGCGGAACCGGACACCTCCCCTCCGGTCGCCCGATGCTCTGCGATCGGAAAGCCCCCTCCCCTGCGCCGACTGTGTCGAGGTCACCAGCGTTCATTGGTGCCCTTGAATCGACGCCGGTATGCCCGGTCAGCCGCCGACTGTCGTACCCCGTGGTACTTGCCGCGTAGCGACTCCTCCTCGATCTCGCGACACGGTTCACCGGGTGTCGCGCCGCAGCCCTGTTGGTCACCGGCCCGGAGTCGGAACCTGCGCCGACACTCGACCTCGATCGGATCGACCATTGCTCGCTCACCTACTTTCGTTCTGCCGCGCCACCGCTACGCGCTGGCTTGCCACTGGTAGCCGTGTCCGGTCGACCGCCCACTGTGTCCGTCCGTCGACGCTGCGCCGACACAGCCACGGTCGACAGCGTGGACACGGTCGCGGTCGTCCGTCCGGGTCCGGCGGTTGCCAGCCCAGGACGCAGCCGCAGGTGTCGACCTGGTCGTCGACGAGTTCCCCGGTTCTGTCGTGCCTCATGTGTGCATCCCTTCACGGTCACGCCCCCACGCTCCGATCTATGGAGTGGCCCGGACGGTGGTCAGGTCCGCCAGTCCTGGTGTGTGCTGCTGCCCCTCAGTCCGCCGTGCAGCGGCCCGCAGGCGAGAGACGCACGGGACTCGACGGAGGAGACCCTCCGGCCCGATGCACGCCTGCCCTTCACCAGCTCCGCATCGGCAGGCGATCCACAGCGCCCCGTCTGTTTCGTACGCATCCACGACCGGCCCGGAGGGGACACGCCACCCACCTGTGAGCGCACCGGCCCGTCGACGGTGGTCGAGCGCTATGACGTCACCGCTCACGCCGCGACCACCTCCGGATGCGTGCACTTCGCTACGGAGTCACCGAGGTCGACCCACCCGAGTTCATCGCACCGCCCGCACTCCTCGACTGCACGCCGTTTGGTCCGCACCGCTGCCGCGCGCCGCTCGTCCTCGCCTGCGTCCCATCGCTTCGCGTCCGCCTTGGCGCGCGCGCAGTCGCCGCACCGTTCCTCGACCCAGCCCAGACCGTCGTGCCGCTGGCATCGCTCCGCCGGACGCTCGCCCGGAGCGATGGACGCGTCAGCGTCCGAGGCGCCCGCCCTTTCCTCATTTGATTCCAGGAGGGGGTCAAGACCCGCGACGTCACGCGACGCACGCGTACGCCCGGACCCCGCCTCTTCTTTCCCTCCTTCTTCTACTTCTTCAGAGAGAGGAAGAGAGTTCGATTCCGAATTGGTCCCTGTTCGATTCCGAACCCTCTCAGAGACCGATTCCGAACTGGTCCCCGTTCGATTCCGAACCCTCTCAGAGACCGATTCCGAACTCTCGCACGTCGTCGAGTTATCGGACCGGTTCGATTCCGAACTCTCGCAGTTCAGAGAGTCTGGATCGTCGAGCCAGATACTCGGATCGGGCACGACGCGGAACGAGCGCCGTTGGTCGCCGTATTGCTCCGGCCGGTACTCCACGACGACCGCCCCGGCCTCCTCAAGTTTTGGAACAGCCCGCTGCACCTGCTGCCGACTCATGCCGAGCGCGGATGCGATCGACGCATAGCTGACACGCCACAGGCGCCCGTCCTCTGTTTCAATTCGGTCTGGCCCCGGCACATTGCACCTGTATCGGATCAGGCAGAGGATCAACCCCGCGATATGTCCGTAGGCCGCTCCTGCTGCAGCAACGAACGGAATTGTCTCCTGGCGCCCTGAAGCACCCTCCCTCTCACCACCCGACTGCGATACACTCTTCCTCGAACCGTGACCAACCAGGAACGCGTTCTTCTTGTGCCCGGACAGGCCGCAATCCTGTTCGGGCACAATTTTTTTCGACATATCTCCACCACCCTTACGCGGCGTCGTCGGTACGCGTCTTGGTGTTGGCATCGAGCCACGCCTCAACGTCCGACCACCGATAGAGCGGACGCCTTCCGACCTTCACGTACTTGGGTCCGGTTCCGCGGTACCTCCACGTCGCCATCTGCTGGCGTGATGTCCGCAGATACTCCGCCACCTCATCCCCCGTCGCCAATCGCTCGTCGGCCATACGCCCTCCTGTATCGAATTCCTTACACATACCTTCATTTCCTTACAAATGAAGGTATGTGGGATCGTATGTATGGAAGTCGGAACTATCAACACCCGGTCCTTCCACACGGACGTAAGGTGTGCGCTATGGGAACCCAACGTGTCGACTTGGGGCCGACCGGAGAGGCAGTAGCCGCGAACATTGCGCGAATGCGGTCCAGGTCCGGTCTCACGCTCCGCCAACTCGCCGCGCGCATTTCAGACGCTGGCCGCCCTATCAGCCACACCACCCTTAGTCAGATCGAGGCGTACAGCCGTCGCGTCACCGTCGATGAGTTGGTCGCGATCGCTGCGGCCCTCGACGTCACCCCGTCGACACTGCTCATGCCGCACGTCGACGACGCAAGCACCGAAGTCGAAGCGAGCGGCGTTCAGCCGACAACCGCGTTCGACCTGTGGCGATGGGTCACCGCCCAGGCGCCACACCCACTCGATTCCGAGGTACCCGTCGACGTCGATTGGTTGCACCGAACGCGTCCACTCTGGACCTTCCGGCAGATGACCGATGACGAACTACGGGACGCCCTCGTTACCAATCCCCTCAGAGTCGCGATGAAGCGCACCGGAGCCGACCACAGCAGCGAAAGCACCCCGAGGGACCTTGACCGTGGCGACGATTGAGAGCTACGAGACGAAGGCCGGCCGACGCTGGCGCGTCCGCTACCGCACCCCCGACCGCCGCCAGACCGACAAGCGCGGATTCACCAGCAAGAGACATGCCCAGGACTTCGCCGCCACCGTCGAGGTCGAAAAGTTGCGTGGGGAGTACGTCGCACCGAAGCTCGGGCAGATCACCGTCGACGAGTTGGCACCCGAATGGTTGCACCGCAAGCAGTCCGATCTGAAACCGTCGACCTACCGGTCCCTCGAGACGTCGTGGCGCGTCCACGTCCAGCCCCGCTGGGGAACCACCCGCATTGCAGATATCGATCTCGACGCGGTTGAGCACTGGATTGCCGACATGAACCGTGAGCGCGGCGCAACTGTCGTTATCCGCGCATACGGCATCCTGGCGGGCCTGCTGGACTCGGCAGTGAAAGCCCGTCGCCTCGCACGCAATCCTGCGCGTGGAGTGGAGAATCTGCCCCGGAAGACCGGTAAGCGACGCGTCTACCTCACACATGCCGATGTCGAACGGCTCGCAGAGGAGGCAGGCCAACACCGAGTGCTTGTGCTTCTGCTTTCCTACTGTGGCCTGCGGTGGGGTGAGGCGACCGCACTACGCGTCGAACACCTCGACCTACTACGGCGACGCCTTCACGTGGTCGACAACGCCGTCCAGGTGGGAAGGACCGTGCACGTCGGCACCCCGAAGAACCACCAACACCGAATAGTGCCAATCCCTCAGTTCCTCGTCGACGAGCTGGCCCGCCAATGCGAGGGACGCAATCGTCACGACCTCGTGTTCCCCGGACGCGATGGTCAACACCTACGCCGCCCCGTCTCGACGACTGGCTGGTTCACCAAGGCAGTCGAGCGCGCTGGCATTGAACGTGTGACCCCACACGACCTCCGGCACACCGCCGCATCTCTGGCTGTAGCCGCAGGTGTGAACGTGAAGGCGCTTCAGCGAATGCTCGGCCACGCGTCCGCCGCCATGACGCTGGACACCTACGCGGACCTGTTCGACTCCGATCTGGACGCGATCGGTCACGCCCTCGATAGCGCACGATCTACGCAGAGAGTGGGCAAAATGTGGGCACAAATGCCCACCGGCGAATAGACCGCACTGAACAAAACGGTCCCGACCAGGCTAAACAGCCTAGATCGGGACCGTTCCTATCTGCGGAAGCGGAGGGATTTGAACCCCCGTTGGTGTTACCCAAGCTCGCTTTCAAGGCGAGTGCATTCGGCCGCTCTGCCACGCTTCCGTGGCAAATCCTAACCATAGGATGATCACCTGTTGCCGACGGCCGCCGCGACCTTGGTGAATATCTGGGCCAAGGTCTTGATCTGAGACTTGCTGAGCAGGTCGATCAGATTGCGGCGGACGCTCGCGACATGGGTGGGCGCGGCCTCGGTGAGGCGGGCACGTCCCTCGTCGGTGAGGGCGGCCAGCACCCCGCGACCGTCCTCGGCGCAGGCGCAGCGCGACACCAGGCCCTCGTCCTCCATGCGGCGGATCTGGTGGGTGAGGCGGCTGCGGGACGAGAGCACGCCGTCGGCGAGGTCGCTCATGCGCAGCCGGCCGTCCGGGGCTTCGGACAGCAGGACCAGGATGCGGTATTCGGCGAGGGTGAGGCCGTGGGCTTCCTGCAGGTCACGGTTGAGAACATCCATGAGCCGGTAGTTGCCGTCCATATAGGTTCGCCAGGCGTGCTGTTCCTCGGCGGTCAACCAGTTCGGCTCGTCGTGTTCGGCGCTCACGCGGGAATTGTAGTCAGCACCCCCGACTTTCCCGACCGGTAGGTCTGTTTTGCGCAACACATGCACGCAGTACCCGACATCTCCGGCGAACAGGAACGACGACACGATAGTTTCGAACGCATGCGCGCAATCGTTGTCACCGAACCCGGCGGGCCCGAGGTCCTCCGATGGGACGAGCAGCCCGATCCGGTCGCCGGTCCGGGTGAAGTCCTCATCGACGTCGCCGCGACCGCCGTCAACCGTGCCGACCTGCTGCAGCGTCGCGGCCTGTATCCACCGCCGCGCGGGGCCAGCAACATCCTCGGCCTCGAGTGCTCCGGTGTGATCGCCGAACTCGGCGAGGGCGTGACGGACTGGAGCATCGGCGACCGGGTCTGCGCACTGCTGTCCGGCGGCGGCTACGCCGAGCAGGTCGCGGTCCCGGCGTCGCAGCTGCTGCCGGTGCCCGACGGCATGGATCTCGCGGCCGCCGCGTCGCTGCCCGAGGTCGCGTGCACGGTGTGGTCGAACGTGGTCATGGCCGCCGGGCTCGAACGCGGCGAGGTGTTCCTCGTGCACGGCGGCGGCGGGGGCATCGGCACCCACGCCATCCAGGTCGCGAAGGCCCTCGGCGCGAAGGTCGCGACCACCGCGTCGGCGGGCAAGCTCGACCGGTGCCGCGAGCTGGGCGCCGATCTGGCGATCGACTACCGCACCCAGGATTTCGTCGAGGAGGTGCGCGCGACCTTCGGTGGCGCCGACGTCGTCCTCGACAACATGGGCGCGAAGTACCTGCCCCGCAACATCGACGTGCTCGCGCCCGACGGGCGGCTCGTCGTGATCGGCATGCAGGGCGGATCGAAGGGCGAACTGAACCTCGGTCAGCTTCTCGCCAAGCGCGGGCACGTCCTCGCGACGGGTCTGCGCGGGCGTCCCGACACCGGCAAGTCCGGGAAGGCCGAGATCGTCGCCTCGGTCCGCGAGAACCTGTGGCCGCTGATCGCCGAGGGCAAGGTGCACGCCATCGTGCACGCCGAACTGCCGATCACCGAGGCCGCCGCGGCACACGAGATGCTCGACGCATCCGACACCGTCGGCAAGGTGGTGCTCACGATCAACCGGTGAAGCAGCCCGGTCTCACTCCGTCATCGCGCGCAACTCGCGAACGAGCTGGTCGATCTCGTAGCGCGTGGTGTACGGGGCGAGGCCGATGCTCACGGCACCGCCCTCTTCACCGACGCCCAGCGAATCGAGCAGCCGGCTGGAGCCGCGTCCGGTGGTGACGGTCGCGATGCGCCGGTCGGCGAGGTGCGCCGCGACCTTCTCGGCCGGTAGACCCGGGATCGTGAAGCTCAGCGTCGGCACGCGGCTCTCGGCGCGACCGATCACCATCACACCGGGCAGGTTGTCGAGCTGCCGGGTCAGCCGGTCGAACAACCGGTCCTGGTAGTCCTGCATCGAACTGATCGACGTGATGAGCTTTTCGCGGCGGGTGCCGGTCGCTTCGTCGTCCAGGGACGCGAGGAAGTCGACGGACGTGACGAGCCCGGCGAGCAGCGCGTACTGGTGGCCGCCGACCTCGAGCCGCTCCGGGCCGCGAGCGTTCGGGTCGAGCGACATCGACGGAATCCGGTCGAGCTGCGAGGGATCACGGAAGACCAGCGCACCGATCTGCGGTCCGCCCCACGCCGACGCGTTGACTGTGAGGATGTCCGCGCTCAGATCGTCCATGTCGATGTGCGCGTACGGGGCTGCGCCCGCGGCATCGACGACCATCAGGCCCCCGACCTCGTGGACGCGGTCGGCGACGACCCGCACGTCCGGGGCCGATCCGACGATCGACGACGCGGCGGTCAGCGCGACCAGCCGGGTGGTCGACGTGATGAGCTCCTCGAACTGCCAGCTGGGCAGATCGCAGGTTTCGATGTCCACCTCGGCCCAGCGGACCTGCGCACCGTACCGGCTGGCGACCCGCAGCCAGGGTGCGATGTTCGCCTCGTCGTCCAGCCGCGACAGCACCATCCCGGTGCCCAGGCCGAGCCGTGAGCTCAGCGCCTCGGCGAGCCACGCCAGGAGCACGGCGCGGTCGGAACCGAGCACCACGCCGGCGGGCTCACCGCCGACGAGATCGGCGATCGCCTCCCGCGCCGCCTGCAGCATCGATCCGCTGCGGCGGGAGGACATGTGCCTGCCCGACGAGGACGCGGTGGAATTCCGGAACGCCGTAGACACCGTGCGGGAGACCGCGTCGGGGATCTGCATGCCGGCCTGCGGATCGAAATGGGTCCACCCGTCGCCGAGCGAGGGAATCAACCCCCGGATCCGGGCAACGTCGTAAGCCATGCGTGACACTCTAAATCCCGCTGTCAATGAAGTGACGTCCGCGCCCGGACGAACGTGACGTGGAGTACGCGACGACCGGCCGGGGAACAGCGGACATTCCGCACCTCAGCCGGGGTGGGGCGACACCGCGCCCGCCGAGGAGACAAGATGGAGGTATGACGCATCCGGAGAACGAGCCCGTCCTTGTGATCGGTCCCGACGGTCGGCCGGTCGCGGTCCCCAAGCCCGGCACCAACGGTGACACGGCCGCGAAGACCGAGGAGAGCGACGCCGAATCCCTCACCGACATGGTCGAACAGCCCGCCAAGGTCATGCGGATCGGCACCATGATCAAGCAACTGCTCGAGGAGGTCCGGGCGGCTCCCCTCGACGATGCGAGCCGCACCCGCCTGAAGGAGATCCACAAGTCGTCCATCAGCGAACTCGAGCAGGGCCTCGCTCCCGAACTGCGGGAGGAGCTCGAACGCCTCGCGTTGCCGTTCGGTGAGGACGCGGTGCCGTCCGACGCGGAACTGCGCATCGCGCAGGCTCAGCTCGTCGGCTGGCTCGAGGGGCTCTTCCATGGCATCCAGACCGCCTTGTTCGCGCAGCAGATGGCGGCGCGGGCGCAGCTCGAGCAGATGCGCCAGGGCGCACTGCCCCCCGGGCTGGGCGGAAACCCCCACAATCCCGAGGAACGCCAGCAGCACAACCCCGGCAGCCCGGGCACCGGGCAGTACCTGTAGTCCCATTCGGGGTCCGGGCCGGGCGTGCTCTCGGGCGCGCCCGGTACCCTCGGAACCCGTGTCAGTCTCTGGAGCAGCATCGTGAGCCGGGTCAGCATCGAAACGCGCAATGCGTGCGTCGACTTCCCGATCTTCGACGCCAAGACCCGCTCGCTGAAGAAGGCGTTCCTGGGTAAGGCAGGCGGAGCGATCGGCCGCAACGACTCGGACGTCGTCGTGGTCGAGGCACTGCGCGACATCACGATGTCGCTGAAGGAAGGCGACCGCGTCGGGCTCGTCGGGCACAACGGCGCCGGCAAGTCCACGCTGCTGCGATTGCTGTCCGGGATCTACGAACCGACGCGCGGGGCCGCCCGCGTCCGCGGTCGCGTGGCCCCGGTCTTCGATCTGGGTGTCGGCATGGACCCGGAGATCTCCGGGTACGAGAACATCCTGATCCGCGGCATGTTCCTGGGCATGACCCGCAAGCAGATGCTGCAGAAGGTCGACGACATCGCGGAGTTCACCGAGCTCGGTGACTACCTGTCGATGCCGCTGCGCACCTACTCCACCGGCATGCGGGTGCGCGTCGCCCTCGGTGTGGTGACCAGCATCGACCCCGAGATCCTGCTGCTCGACGAAGGCATCGGCGCGGTCGACGCCGAGTTCATGAAGAAGGCCCGCGTCCGGCTGCAGGAACTCGTCGCGCGCTCCGGCATCCTCGTGTTCGCGAGCCATTCCAACGAATTCCTCGCCCAGCTGTGCGACCAGGCGATGTGGATCGACCACGGCCGGATCCGCGAGCAGGGCGGCATCGAAGAGGTCGTGCGCGCCTACGAGGGCAACGACGCCGGCGACCACGTGCGCACGATCATCGAAGAACTCGAACGCGAACGCGCGGAACGGAACGGTGTCGTGTCCAACGGCACAGCGGCGACGGGTGCCGCCGGTGCCTGACAGCCCGGAACGGATCATCGGGGTCGTCGTCACCCACAAGCGTCGCGAACTGCTCGGCGATTCGCTGAAGGTGCTGGCGTCGCAGACCCGGCCGCTCGACCATCTGATCGTCGTCGACAACGCCGACGAGAACGAGGTGCGCCTGCTCGTCGAATCCGCGCCTCTGCCGACCACCTACATCGGGTCCAAGCACAATCTCGGCGGTGCGGGTGGGTTCGCCCTCGGCATCCTGCACGCGCTCGCGCTCGGCGCGGACCGGGTGTGGCTCGCCGACGACGACGGCCGCCCCGACGGCCCCGAGGTGCTCGAGACCCTCCTGGCGTGCGCGCATCGGCACGGCCTGGCTGAGGTGTCTCCGGTGGTGTGCGACATCGCCGACCCCGATCGGCTCGCGTTCCCGCTGCGTCGCGGCGTCGTGTGGCGACGTCGGCGCAGCGAACTCGGCGACGAGGATCTGCTGCCCGGCATCGCGTCGCTGTTCAACGGTGCCCTGTTCACCGCCGCGGCGATCGACGCGGTGGGCGTGCCGGATCTGCGGCTGTTCGTGCGCGGCGACGAGGTCGAGGTGCATCGCCGGCTGGTGCGGTCGGGCCTGCCCTTCGGCACGTGCCTGCAGACCGCCTACCTGCATCCGGACGGGGCGGACGAGTTCAAGCCGATCCTCGGTGGCCGCATGCACACGCAGTATCCGGACAACGAGACGAAGCGCTTCTTCACCTACCGCAACCGCGGCTACCTGCTGTCGCAGCCCGGCATGCGCAGGCTGCTGCCGCAGGAATGGGTGCGGTTCGGCTGGTATTTCCTGGTCACCCGACGCGACCCGGCGGGTCTGCGCGAGTGGATGCGTCTGCGCAAGCTGGGCCGCGAGGAACAGTTCGACCGGCCCTGATGCGGCGACCGGCAGGTCTCGCCTGCCGGTCCGCTGATTCCGGACATTCGCGCTGCCGGGTGTCCCCCCCCTTTTCGCGGCACCGCTGCCGCATTCGTGTGACTTGTGCCACAATGCCCATTCTGGGTAATCTGCCGCCGCAAGCCACGCCCGCGCCGCCCGGCGCAGTGGCGTCTCACAATCCGATTACATGCGTGCGCAGTCCGTTTTATGCTCTTCGTCACAATCTTCTGGGGGACAGCGATGACAACTCGTACGACCGCACCAACCACTCTCTGTCAGGCGTTCCAGGCGACCGCCGCGAAGTATCCCGACCGGGTTGCCCTGCGCACCCCGGACGACTCCGTCACCTACACCTGGCGCGCCTACGCCGACAAGGTCCGCACACTCACCGCAGGTCTCGCCGGGCTCGGCGTGAAACGGGGCGACACCGTCGGCCTGATGCTGACCAACCGGCCCGAGTTCCATCTCGTTGACACCGCCGCCATGCACGCGGGGGCCGCCGCGTTCTCGATCTACAACTCCCTCACCGCCGAACAGATCACCTACGTGCTCGGCAATGCCGGCAACAAGGTGATGATCTGCGAGGAGCAGTTCGTCCCGGTACTGCAGAAGGCCATTCCCGGCACCGCCGTCGAAACGCTGGTGTGCGTCGACGGGCACCCGGAGGGGACCATCACGCTCGACGAACTCGAGGCCGCCGCAGATCCGTCGTTCGACTTCGACGCGTCGTGGCAGGCGGTGGAGCCGTCGGACCTGCTGACCCTGATCTACACGTCCGGCACCACCGGTCCGCCGAAGGGCGTCGAGCTGACCCACGCCAACCTCATCGCGGAGATCGAGGCGACCGCCCCGATCCTCAACCCCGGCCCGGACGACCGGCTCGTGTCGTATCTGCCGGACGCGCACATCGCGAACCGGTGGGGAGCGCACTACACGTCCGTCCACACGGGCATGCAGATCACCACGCTCGACGACCTCAAGCAGGCCATCGCGGTCCTGCCGACGGTCCGCCCGACGATGTTCGGCGCGGTGCCGCAGGTCTGGTACAAGCTCAAGGCGGCGATCGACAAGACCCTCGCCGACGAGCCGAGCCCGGTGAAGAAGAAGCTCGCGTTGTGGTCCATCGACGTCGGACGCAAGCATGCGCGCCTGAGGTCGGACGGCAAGCCGGTCCCCAAGGTGCTCGAGCTCCAGCACGCGCTCGCCGACAAGCTCGTGCTCTCCGCGATCCGCAAGAAGCTCGGCCTCGACCAGGTGCGCGCCGCCGTCACCGGTGCCGCCGCGATCTCCCCCGAGGTCCTGGAATTCGTCCTGGCCCTGGGTATCCCGTGCTCCGAGGTGTGGGGCATGTCGGAGACGTCGGCCGTGGTGACACTCAACCGACCGGACGCCATCCGCATCGGCACCGTCGGACAGGCGGTGGACGGTGTGGAGATCAAGATCGCGGAGGACGGCGAGCTCCTCGTCCGCGGCCCGCTGCTGATGAAGGGCTACCGGAACGACCCGGAGAAGACCGCCGAAGCGATCGATGCCGCCGGCTGGCTGCACACCGGTGACATCGCCGAGATCGACGCCGACGGCTACGTGAAGCTGATCGACCGCAAGAAGGAACTGATCGTCAACGCGGCCGGTAAGAACATGTCGCCCACCAACATCGAAGGTGCGCTGCGGGCCGCGTGCCCGATGCTCGGCGGCGCCGTCGCGATCGGCAACGACCGCCCCTACAACGTCGCGCTGCTCGCGCTGGACCCGGATGCGCTCGCCGCGTTCGCCGCCGAACACGGTCTGACGGGAACACACGAGGAGCTCGTGCAGAATCCGCTCGTCGTCGAAGCGGTCGACAAGGCCGTGCAGGTCGCGAACTCGAAGCTGGCCCGCGTCGAACAGATCAAGAAGTACAAGCTGCTGCCGAACATCTGGGAACCGTCCGGTGACGAGCTGACCCCGACGATGAAGCTCAAGCGCAAGCCGATCGACGCGAAATACGCCGAGGAGATCGACAAGCTGTACGAGAAGAACTGAGGCACAGTATGTCCCGTGTGGATTCGTGTTCGCCCGGCGGCCACGGATCCACACGGAACGGAGTCGTCCCGATCAGCCCCCTTCGCGCACCGACGAGGTGTGGGCCTCGACGATCTCCTGTGCGATCACGCGCAGCTTGACGTTGCGATGCTGCGAGAAGGCCACGAGTTTCTCGAAGGCGGTATCCGCGTCGCACCGGAACGTCGCCATGATCAGACCTACTGCCTCGCTCAGCGTGGTTCGGCTCTCCAAAGCCGAACGCAGCTGGCCTGATTCGCGTTCCTTCAACGCGATGATCTCTTCCCGCAAACGGGACAGTTCCAGATTCACCCGCACCCGGGCGATCAACTCGTCGGGCTCGAACGGCTTCGTGATGTAGTCGTCGGCGCCGTCCTGCAGACCACCGACCGCCGCCGAGGTTCCGGCGCGCGCGGTCAGCAGAATCACCGGCAGCCGGGCGGTGGCGGGATCGTTGCGCAACTGCTTCAGCAACGCCAGTCCGTCCGGACCGGGCAACATCACATCGCTGAGAACGAGGTGCGGCGGCGAATCCTGAATGTGCTTCAGTGCGGTCGCGACGTCGGCCACCGCATCGACGCGCCAATCCTGTTGGCCCAGCAAACTTGTCAGGTAGTTCCGCAGGTCTGCATTGTCGTCGATCACCAGGATGCGGGGCCTGCCGCCGGCGGCATCCGCCACGGGGGCGTCGGTCGGCTCGTTCACCCACTGCGCACTCTCGGCAAGATATGACCCGCCCATCGAGGCCGGAACACCTTCTGCAGCAACAGGTTTCTCGCTGCTCACAACGCGCGGCACCGATACCGTGAACGTGCTTCCGGCGCCGGGCGCGCTCGTCACCGCGACCGTCCCGCCGAGAGCCTGCACCCAGTCCGACACCAGCGACAAACCCAAGCCCACGCCTTCGGCGGTGCGACCGGCCGCGCCCTCCACCCGGTGGAATCGTTCGAAGACTCGGGTCGCTTCGTCCGGAGGTATCCCCACACCGGTGTCCGTCACCGACAGCACCAACCGGTCGCCGTCGATGCCCAACTCGACGGTGATCGACCCGTCGAGCGTGTACTTGACGGCGTTGGACAGCAGGTTGAACACGATGTGCGACCAGATCTCCGGGTCGAGCGCGATCGTTTCGGCGGCCGCATCGTCGATCCGGGTCACCAGAGTCAGCCCGGCGTCGCGCACGATCGGCTCGTAGAGCTCGACACACGCCGCGGTCAGTGCCGCCGCATCGGTGGGCTGCAGACGCGGACGCACCTTGTACGACTCGGCGCGGGTCGCTTCCAGCAGAACGTCGACGAGTCGCTGCAGGCGCATCACGGCGCGCCGCGCGGTTTCGAGGGATTCGTGCTGCTCGTCGGTGAGGGCGTCGGCGTCGTCGAGGACGCTCTGCAGCGGTCCGAGGAGCAGCACCAGCGGCGTGCGGAACTCATGACTGACCGTCTCCAGGAAACGGGTCTTGGCCTTGTCGACCTCGGCGAGCGCGTCGGCGCGGCGACGTTCGGCATCGAAGGCGAGGCTGTCGCGCAGCAGGCCTGAGATTCTGGCGGCGATCAGCTGGACGAGGGCCGCATAGTTGTCGTCGTATGCCAGGTTGGGGTTCAAACCGACCGCCAGCACCCCGATCGCGGTGGCGCGGGCGGGAACGGTCAGCGGTAGCAGCACCACCGTGTCGAACGGTTGCGCGCCGAGCAGGCGCGTGGGGTCGACGACGCCGGGCGAGCGTTCGGCGACGCCGGTGACGACGAGCGGTTCGCGGCTCCTCGCTACCTCGTCGAGGACCCGCTGGGCATCGGGCCCGAGGAGTCCATCGACGTCGCCGATCGTCCCGAGGTCGGCGACCCGGTCCCAGGTGTGCGGTACGGCCCGCTCGGGGTGCTCGGTGCGCGAGTCGAGATAGACCGCGGCGACGGGAACGTCGGCCCCGCTCAGGGCGAGCGCCGCCAGCGCCTTTTCGCAGATGTCGGCGACAGAGTTGCCGGCATCCGAGATCGCGACGGTTCCGAGGCGGCTGATGGCCTCGCGGCGACGATCACCGAACACCGCCGCGGTGGTGTCGGCGGTGGCGACGAACACCCCCGCCACGGCTCCGGTGTCGTCGAAGATCGGGCTGTAGGAGAACGTCCAGTACGACTCCTCGACGAAACCGTGACGCTGCAGGAACAGCCGTTCGTTCTCGGTGAAGGTGGCCCGGCCGGCCCACGCTTCCTCGGCGAGGGAGCCAACCGCGTCCCAGATCTCCCGCCAGCAGTCCGCTCCCCGCTGCCCGACCGCAGCGGGGTACTTGTCGCCGAGGATGGGAACGAACGCGTCGTTGAAGATCTGGATCAGTTCCGGCCCCCACCACACCAGCATCGGCACTTCCGACGGCAGCACGGTGTTCACCGCCATCCGCAGTTCCATGGGCCAGGTCTCCACCGGCCCGAGTGCGGTCGCCGACCAATCGGTGTTCCGGTGCCGCTCGCGGGCGTCGCCGGGGCCGGCGAACATCCGTTCGGCCGTCCAGCCGGACGATGGGAGCTCCGCTTCCAACGTCGAACTCCTCCGCTTGTCCTGCATGCGGGAACCTTCGAATTTTCGCATCGAGGCCGCGCTCGGACCACCGGAACGCACAAGTGCGCGTCCTCTGGAAGCGTCGGGCGAGCCGAAGCAACTCGAACGTCACCCGCCCCGGACGGCCAGAAAGTCGAAGCTCTCTGCGATACCGTCGTGATCCTCCCCGTTCCGGGCACGGCATTTACCAGCCGATCGGTGCACGTGCCATGCGGCGCTGCAATCGGGCGAACGAGGGCCGCCCCTTCTCGTCGAGGGCGACGATCTCCCCGTCCACGACGCCGTCCCGGTGCTCGAATGCTTCGACAAGTGCCTCGGGCAGCTCGGGAAACGAAGCGGTGACGTCTTTGCCGTTGCGGCTGAACAGGCGGCACCCGCCGTCGCGGACGACGGCGATCGTGCGTTGCCCGTCCCACTTCATCTCCACTGCCCAGCCGGCACCGGTCGGTGGCCGGCCGAGGGTGGCCAGCATCGGCGACGGTGGTGACCGGTGCGCATCGGACAAGCGGGTTGCCGGGTGGAGCCTTCGACTCAGCGGTAGGCGGCGCGCGGTTGCCAGGTCGAGATCGCCCAGATCACCACCACGTCGAGCGCGATGATCGCGATCGCCCACCCCGGGTAGTACGGCAGCCACATGAAGTTCGCCAGGATCGACAACGCCGCGATGACGATCGCCGCCACCCGCGCCCAGGTGACGCCGGTGATCAAGGCGATGCCCACGACCACCATGACCACACCGAGGACGATGTGGATCCATCCCCACGTGGTGAAGTCGAACTTGAACGTGTACTCCTGGCCCTGGACGAGCAGTTCGTCCTCGGCCACCGCGGCAAGTCCCTGGAAGAACTGCAGGACACCGATCGTAACCATGATGACTGCGGCCCCGACCGAGGTTCCCGCGGCGATCCCCTGTTTGACGGACATGCTTTCCTGATCGGTACGCGCATGCTGTGACACAGTTCGTCTCCCTTTGCCAACGGACGCGACGAGGCAAGTGTGCGCCGAATCATGCCTCTATCGCAGGAACTTCGGCTCATTGGCGGTAGCAGAATCGTCGCGCCGCACCTGCTCACAACGAGCACTCGGACACGACGACGAGAAGTACCGCTGCCCCTGCGGTTCCTTCTACGCACCGTGCTGGACCAGCGATAACTCGAAACCTGATCGTTCCTTTCCTTCGTCTCACGGATGGATGCTCGCGTAGTTCTGCAGGAATTGGGCCTCGACCGCCGACATCGCCGCGATCTCGGCGGGATCGACGCTTTCGTTGGGGGCATGGATCAGGGCCCGTGGTTCTTCGACGCCCATCAAGATGATCTCGGCGTCGGGGTATGTGTCGGCGAGGACGTTGCACAACGGGATGGATCCGCCTTGTCCCAGCATGACCATGGGCCGACCGTAGGCCTGCTGCATGGCTGCTGCGAGGGCCTGATAGGCGGGTCCGTCGGCGCGGGCCCGGAACGGCGATCCGGAGGCTTCCACCTCGATCTCGACGGCGACCCCCCACGGTGCGGCGGCACGCAAATGGTCGATGAGGGCCTTCTGTGCCTGTGGGGCTTCGAGTCCGGGGGGTATCCGCAGGTTCAGGCGGGCGCGGGCCCGCGGCGCGATCGCCGCCGCCGAGCCGACCACCGGCGGGCAGTCGATGCCGAGGATGGTCAGGGCCGGACGCGCCCAGAGCATGTCGGAGACGGTGCCGTCGCCGAGCACGGATTCGGTGTCGAGCATGCCGGCGTCGGTGCGGAACTGTTCCGGTGGGTAGCGCTCGCCGGCCCAGGTCTGGTTGTTGTCCAGACCGTGGATAGTGGTGTTGCCCTTGGCATCTCGCAGGGTTGCCAGCATGGCGACCAGAGCGGCAAGGGCGTCCGGGGCGGCCCCACCGAACATGCCGGAGTGCAGCTCTGAGGTGAGCGCTTCGACGGTGACGACGACGTTGACCATTCCGCGCAGGCTGACGGTGGCGGCGGGTCTTCCCACGTCGGCATTGCCGGTGTCGCACACGAGGATCGCGTCGGCGCGCAGGAGATCTGCGTTGTCCTGGACGAACGCTTCCAGGCCGCCGGTGCCTTGCTCCTCCGACCCCTCGACCACGAGTTTGAGGTGCACGGGGAGTTCACCGCCGAGAGCTCGCAGCGCGGTCAGGTGAACGAGGATGTTGCCTTTGCAGTCGGCGGTTCCGCGTCCGTACCAGCGCCCGTTCTTCTCGGTGAGCTGGAACGGTGGTGTGTCCCAAGCGGTGTCGTCGAGCGGGGGTTGGACATCGTAGTGGGCGTAGAGCAGCACGGTCGGGGCCTGCGGGTTCGAGCATCGCCTCGTCCCGACCACGGCGTGACTTCCGTCGGTGGTTTCTTCCAGGCGGGCATCTGCGAAGCCTTGTCGGTCGAATTTCTGCCGTACCCATTCCGCCGCACGGTGACATTCTTCGGGAGGATATCGGCGGGGATCGGCCACCGATTGCATCGCGACGAGTTCGGTCAGTTCTTCCTTCACCTGCGGCATCAGATCGCTGATGCGCTCGGTCAGATCCATCGGTTACTCCCCTGCCACATCGCTGGTCTCGAGGTCGTCCACGAACTGCTGGAACTCGGGTAGTTTTTCGGGGCAGTAGATCTCGATGATCAGCAGTTCTCCTTGAACGACCCGATCGTCCACGATGACCGGTCGGGTGCCCGGTCCGCCTGCTCCGTTGACCATCTGGGACAGCAAGGTGGCGCGGGTCAACGGAGCATCGGGATTGGCGCAGACGGCCCCGCCGTCTTCGCCGAGCACCCTGACGATCTGGTCGCGCGAGGGGGTGCGGGCGCCGGCCTGGTCCAGGGCGGCGATGAGCTGGTCGGCCTTGGCCTCGGCTTCTCGGCTCGACGAGACATAGGGAAACAGGAGCAGGGCAATGACGGTGAGGATGACGATGACAAATGCGACGACCCCGTAGATGATCATGCGGTCACGGCGATTCCATGTTTCCTCCGCGGTGGTCATGACGAGCTCTCCTCGGGTTGTTTCCACGAAGGCTTGCGGGATTTGTAGAACAGGTAGGGCACCAGCAGGCCGAGACCGAGCGCGCCGGCGGCGACGATCAGGAAGTAGACCCCGGCGTTGCCGGAACTGAACTGCGAGGGCGGGATGAAGCCGATGAGCAGAGCAGCGAGCGAGGCGGCGAAGCCGACGCCGCAGAGCCCGACGAGCATCGGAGCCCGGTAGCCGCGGGGGTGGTCGGGAAACTTGCGGCGCAGCCGGACCGCGGCGACGAACATCAGCAGGTACATGATCAGATACACCTGGGTGGTGATCACCGAGAAGATCCAGTAGGTGCTCGACACGTCCGGGATGAACGCGTACAAGAGGGCGATCACCGTGGTGACCAGACCTTGCGTGACGAGGATGTTCTGTTGCACTCCGTGCTTGTTCACCCGCTGCAGGAACGGCGGCAGGTAGCCTTCCTGCCGAGAGATCAGCAGCAGGCCCTTCGAGGGGCCCGCCAACCACGTCAGCATGCCGCCGAGAGAGGCGGCCACCAGCATGATTCCGATCACCGGGGTCAGCCATTGCCAGCCGAATTGTGCGAACACGGCGTCGAATGCCTGCATCACACCGGCAGTCAGGGACAGCTGTTCGGCGGGCACCACCCAGCTGATGGCCAGTGCGGGCAGGATGAAGATCAACAGCACCAGCCCCATCGCGAAGAACATCGCCTTCGGAAATTCCTTGGCGGGATTGCGCAACGAGGAGACGTGAACGGCGTTCATCTCCATCCCGGAGTAGGACAGGAAGTTGTTGACGATCAACACCAGGCTGGCCAGTCCGGCCCAGGCCGGCAGCAGATGATCGGCCGTCATCGGAGCAGCCGAGGGGTTCCCCTGCCCGAGGAAGACGGCGCCCAGGATCACCAGCAGCACCCCCGGGATCAGGGTGCCGATGATCAGTCCGCCGCTGGCCAGGCCCGCAACGCCCTTGGTGCCGCGGGAGGAGATGTAGACCCCGGACCAGTAGCAGATCATGATGACCAGGGCGGTCCACACGCCGCTACTGGCCAAAGCCGGATTGATGACGTACGCGAGGGTGCTGGCCACGTATCCGAGCAGACTCGGGTAATAGAAGATCGTCATCGCGAACTGGCACCACACCGCCAGAAAGCCCATCGGCTTGGAGATCCCGAGAGCGACCCAGTTGTAGACTCCGCCCTCCCATCCGGACGCCAATTCGGCCGATACCAGCGATGTCGGGAGCAGGAACACGATCGCGGGCACCACGTACAAGAAGACGCAGGCGAGACCGTAGACGGCCATCGTCGGCGACGGCCGCAGACTGGCAACGGAACTGGTGGTCATCAACGCCAGAGCCAGCCACGAGATCCAGGACCCGGCCGGAACGCGGGTCCGTGCCTTCGACTCGGTGGGCGGCCGGTCGGCCGGGATGTCCGGGGCACTCATGAGATCCACCTGTGGGAGATCCGGTGCCGGGCGCTGTGAGCCCCGAGGTTGCATGTCATCCCAGTGCCTTCCTCGTCACGGCGCGATCGAGCGCCCCTGTGGTGGACCTGCGGTGTCGGTGTAGGTGCTCTGTTCCTCGGCGCCATCGGACCATTCGACGAGCGAGACCGCAGCCGCACCGTTCACGGCATCGGCATCGCCGCTTGAGTTCCGCGATATGGATTTCATCGACCACGGTCGTCCTCCCCAGGCCGCTCATCGCCGCATTTCCCGTATGCCCGCAACTACCGAATCTTGCGCCTGCTCAGCCGGACACCGCAGCGAATTCGGGTAAATACGACCGCTGCCGGCTTCGGGACGAATGAGCGTTTCATCTCGCGGATCCGAAGATTCGGTGTCGGTGATCGACAGTCTCGCCGAACGGATCCGCCGGGATCGTGCATCGAGCACGACCCATCCCCGGAAGCGCCAGGGTGAGCACGGTCGACACCATGCAGATCTTTCGGTGGCCAAACCCGATTCCGACGGTCCTGCCGTGGGGAACTATGGACGGCATGGACGAGAAGGCTTCTCAGGTGCCCGGCGGCGGCGACGGGGAGGCCGGCGCAGGGAGAGACGATTCGGTGGCGGTGCGGTCGATGACCGTGCGCGGTGCCGCCTTCCTGGGGGTCGGCTCGATGGTCGGGGCGGGGATTTTCGCGCTCCTCGGCGAGGCCGGGGCGGTGGCCGGGTCGGCTGTGTGGGTGTCGTTCCTGCTGGCGGGAATTGTGGCCACCTTGCAGGGCTATGCGGTAGCCAAGCTCGGTGCGCGATATCCGTCCTCCGGTGGCATCGTGACTTTCCTGCTGCAGGCGTACGGTCGAGGCCACACCACCGCCATTGCCTCCTGGCTTCTCTACTTCGCCGCTCTCATCGTGACCGCGATGGTCGCCGTCTCGTTCGGCAGCTATGGTGCCGCATTGTTTTTCGACGACTCCGTCGTGTGGGGCAAGGTCCTCACCGCCGCAGTGATCGTGCTCGTGGTCGCGGTCAACATCGCCGGCGCAACCTTCATCGATCGAGTCCAGACCACGATCGTGGTGCTGCTGCTGGCCGTCTTCGCGGTCTTCATCGTGGTTACCCTCGCGGACCTCGAACCAGCCCTGCTCGCCCCCTCCACCTATCCCCCGACGGTGGACATCGTGTCGAGTGTGGCACTGACGTTCTTCGCCTACCTCGGATTCACCGTCGTCAGCTTCACCGGCGGGGACCTTCCCGACCCGCACCGCAACCTGCCCCGCGCGATGTACCTGTCGCTGGGCATCACCGTGACCCTCTACATTCTGATTTCCGTCGGAGTCTTCGGGACGCTGCCGGTGGACGAGGTCATCGCGCATGGCGAGACCGCCCTTGCCGTGGCCGCCCAACCCGCTCTCGGCGACGCCGGCTTCGCGATCATGGCCCTCGCCGCACTGCTGGCGACCTCGTCGTCGGTCAACGCCAACCTCTTTGCGGCTGCCGGATCCACCAGAAAGTTGGCCGAATCCGGCATGTTCCCACCGGTATTCGGTCGTCGAGCATGGGTCGGTGGCACCCGAGGGCTGACCATCTCAGCCGCACTGATTCTGGTTCTGGCCCTGTCCGTCGATCTGAGCGCGATCGCCTCCCTCGGCAGTGTGGTAGCCCTCGCGATCTTCCTCGTCACGTCGATCGGCGCCTTCCGGCTCCGGCGGGAGATTGCAGCGGCAACCGGCATCCTCGTCACCGGAATCGCGTTGACCGTAATCGTGCTCGTCGTATTCGTGGTGCAGACCCTGCGGACCGCCCCGCAGACGTTTGCCGCAATGGTGGCGACGCTGGGATTGGCGATCGTGCTGGAGCTGATCTGGTCGCGGATACGGGCACACCGTAAGTGATCGCAGAGACCGGGTCGCCCCCGATCCCACGCGGTCGTGGTACTCCGGCGAGCTCGTGGGACTTCTCGTCTATGCGACAGCCATCGTCACTTCCATCGGAATCCCTGCAGGGCAGCAAGTTATTCGACCTTGCCTGCCGGGCAGTGGGTATCGGCATCGTCGTGTTCGCACCCCTGATCGTCGTCCTTCTCGCTCCATCGCGAGGACGGCGCCGGCATACAGCGCGGCACCCTTGGCGCGGAAGACCCACACATCGAGGCGACCGGATCCGCTGAAGCCACGGTGGGCGAGTGTCCACACGGCAGGAGCTTTCCGTGTCTCCGTCGTCCCGTCGGGGTGGTAGATCGTCGTCGATGTGAGTTGCTTGATGAAGTCGGAAGGGCGTGCCATCGCCCCAGCGTATTCGCGTTCCGACTGGGCCCCAGCCCGAACTCGACACTCGCAGGCCAGGAGTCGTCCAAACTTCGCGCACGAACGCGTGTTCGAGTTGACCGCCCCCACCTCGCGTGGGACCATCCCAAGATCATCTGAAAACAGTTCGACCCCGGCCGGTGCGGGAACACCGATCCGGGGTCTGGGCACACGACAGACAGGACTGTCATGCACCGTAGGCTGGATTCTATCCACGCGCCCGATCGAGGCGCGCATCGGCGAGCGACTCCGCTCGATCCCCTGTCGACGTCCTGACACTTCCGCTCTTCGACCCCGCCGGTCGAGGGGCCACAGGCGTTTCACTTACACGGTTGTGCACGAGGGCCGTTCCGGTAACCGAGGCATGACCGTGCCCGTCGCTACCCTCCCGTAGTCCGACGTCAGCGCATCGCCGCTGCGGGTCTCCGGCCACGGAGCCGAACCCGAAACCGACAGGGCACCAGTACCTTCAGCCTCCGCAGCTGGTGGCGGAGCACCCGATCGTACGGGTCGACACGAACGACCGGGTCCAGCCGAAGCCACACGTCACCACCCGACGTGGGGCCAGGAGTGCTGGCCGAGACGGTCTATCGGGGTATGGCGACCGGGCAGCGTTGGGGAAGGGGCCGAGCAGACTCAGCGACCCGTAGGGTCTCCGGTCGGTTCAATCCAGCCGCCCGCAGGGCGTCCGCGTCGATTCGTGTTTGCCCGTGCAGGAATCCCACGGAACCTCACGCGAGCGCGACCACCAGCAGAACGAACGCGCCGACGAGAACGCCGACCCGCGCGTAGTGGTAGCGATCCCACTTGCCGACCTGGTCCTGCCAGTCGTCCGGCGCTCCCCCACCCGCCCAGGCGGCGACACGATTGTTGATCGGCACGAGCAGCACAACGGACATCACCACGCTGAGCACCAGCAGCGCCGTCGCCACGATCACCAGCGATGCGCGCGGCTCGCCCCACACGAGGATCGACCACAGCACTCCGAGAGCGGTCGCGGCTGCGTACCAGGGCGGCATCACGCCACCCTCGGGGATTGCATCCAGTGAATGAAGGACGGCTGGTCGACTGGTAGTCGGCACTCCGGAATGCGCGCCGCGACCACAAGACCCTCGAGGACCTCACCGAGGTCTTCGACGAGATCGAACAGCCGCCGACACCCTGTTCGAGGGACCTGTTCGCCGTGCTGGACGGATTGTGACCACCCCGGTCGGCATGCCGGGATCTGCAAGCGCGACCGCACAATGTCTCTTCGGTGCGTGCACGCCATGCACGCACCGCACGCCCATCGCCTCGGACCCGGTACACGGTCCGCGCGGCAGCAGTCGGTATCTCCGAGCAGCCATGTCCGATCAGGACCGAAGTCCGTCCTGGCTCACGTGGGTCAAGTCCCTGGCCGCCATGGCGGTGTACCGGCTCGGGGATCCTCGAACGAACTGGTCGGAGGCGGGTGCAATGCTCGAGGCATGGCAGAGCTCGAACCCACGGGCTACGCCGCTACGCTCGAGGAACTCAAGCGCCGCGTACACCAGGCGCGGTATCAGGCGCAGCGGAAGGTGAACACCGAGCTGATAGGCCTCTACTGGCAGATCGGCCGCACGATCTTGGATCGCCAGCAGACCGAGCGTTGGGGAACCAAGGTGCTGTCCCGACTCGCCGCGGACCTACGCGCCGAGTTCCCCACCATGAAGGGCTTCTCGCGAGCGAACCTGTTCTACATGCGACGCTTCGCCGAGGCATGGCCCGACGAAGAAGCAATCATCCAACGACCCGTTGGACAATTGCCGTGGGGTCACATCGCCGAACTTCTCGACAAGCTCGACGACCAGGACCTGCGTGAGTGGTACGCCGCCCGGGACGTCGAGCACGGGTGGTCACGCTCGGTGCTCGCTCATCAGATCACCACCCGCCTCCACGACCGTCAGGGTGCTGCGCCCTCGAACTTCGGCTCCGTGCTCGAACAGCGGGACTCCGAGCTGGCGCAGCAGCTCACCAAGGATCCGTTCGCGCTGGAATTCCCTTGCGATCGGCGGCGACGCGAGCGAGCGGGAACTCGAGGAGCGTCTGGTCGCGCGGATCATCGACACGCTGCGCGAGTTGGGTCGGGGATTCGCATTCGTCGGTCGCCAGGTGCATTTCGACGTCGACGGGGACGACTTCTACGTCGACCTGCTGTTCTTCCACGTCGAGCAGTTGCGCTACGTGGTCATCGAGCTCAAGACAACGAAGTTCGACCCGCGTGATGCCGGGCAACTCGGCTTCTACGTTGCTCTGGTCGAGGATCGACTGCGGCTCCACGACATACACCAACCGACGGTGGGCATGCTCCTCGTGGCCGAGAAGAACGACACCGTCGTCCGGTACCGGTACCCTGTCGCTGTTTTCCCGATACGACCTGACGGCATCCGCCCAGGCCGCTCTCCCCGCCGAAGAGACCCTCACCCGCGTCGCCCTCGAAGTCACCGCCCACGACGGTCGCCACGGGACACGTGCCGGACACTGAGCCCCCGCCCGTAAGGATCCTGCCTACCGGCCGAGGCGTGTGAGGGATGTGCGCTGCGCCCGCAGATCACGGCCCACGGTGGAGCATCGGGCATACCCGATGAGGATTTCGGTCAGCAGTCCGTCGCAGTCGAACACGACCCCGGACGCTGCTTTCGGTGCGGACTTCACGGCCGCATTCAACCAGATCGGCTGTGGTTGCACCGGATTACAGGCACCCGGGGTGCGCCCGACCCGGTCGCCGGCGGGACTATTCGAACCCGAGCATGACCTCGGTGGACTTGACCAACACCGTCGCTGCGACTCCGGCCGCGAGACCGAGTTCGTCGACGGCCTCCTTGGTGATCGGGGCGGTCACGATCTGCTCACCGCCGTCGAGCTTGACCTTCACAGTTGCCATCACGGCGCCGACGGTGACCTCCGTGACCGTGCCGGTGAGCTGGTTGCGGGTGGACAAACGCATCGAAGGTGGACCTCAATGCCTCACCGGCACACAGAGCACGGTCGACGGGCGCGCCGACCCCACCGTCAAGGACGACGACCGGGTCGACAGAAGGCGGCCGGCACGCTGCACTGCACATGGCCGGATACCGCGGGACGCCAATCGGGCGCCGGGGTGTTGCGGGTGTGCTGTTTGAGGATCGTCAAACAGCACAGCTCAAATCAGGGTGGATCAGGTGGACAATCCAGCCGTTGCCGGAATGATGTAGGGAAGGTCGGCGAGGGTGAAGGTGGTCGTGATCCACCGGACCGGTAAGACCCAGCCTCTGTAGTCCTCACCGTCCTTCTCGTCGTGGATCTCATGGCGGTAGGGCCTGCTCAGCTCAAGGCTGCGGGACGGCAGTTCGTTCCCGTAGACGGTGAGAATTGCCTCGTCGGCTGGCTGGGCTTCGCTGGTTACTTCACCGACGCCGACGTAGCCGGTCTTCGGGATGCAGGTGAAGATGCGGGCGCGTGATGGCCTCGGCCTTCGGCCAATTCGTGCGCCGCATACCTGCACAGAGCACCTTGCCGACAACGAAGATCATGTCAAGGATGGTGGAGCCGGATCTGTATCCGATACGGCCTCCCAGAACGCGCGGTAGCGCGGCGCTTTATCGACGTCCCGAGGTCGATTCTTTCTTGGCTCGTTTCTCCCAGCACCCTCCCGCAGTCCGACGTCAGCGCATCGACGCTGCGGGTCTCCGGTCACGGAGCCGAACCCGAAACCGACAGGGCACCAGCATCTTCAGCCTCCGCAGCTGGTGGCGGAGCACCCGATCGCACGGGTCGGCACGAACGACCGGGTCCAGCCGAAGCCACACGTCACCACCCGACGTGGGGCCAGAAGTGCTGGCCGGTTCAAAGCAGCCGCCCGCAGGGCGTCCGAATCTATCGTGGGCACGCCCCCTGCTAACGGTCGAGACCGAGGCCGCCGTTGCGCTTCTTGCTCCGACCCGTGGGACCACCCTTCGGGCTCCGTACCCAGGTGCCCTTCGAATCGAGCCCGGGCATGCGCTCGCTTCCGATTCTGCTGTAACGGGTTTCGCCGTCGACGGTCAGCACACCGTCCTGCACGTCGATGTGCGCGACGGTCGCCCAGTAGGCGTTCTTCCCGTTCCCGACGTACACGAGAATCTCGTCGGCGTCCGGACCCGGCAGCCCGTCCTTGCCGGCCCGGCCGTATCGGATCGCGACGCGCGGCCGGCCGAACGTGTCGATCGCGCCGGTGCCGTTGTCGACGCTCTGATAGATGTTGACGAGCAGATCCCCGTTCTCGTTGGGGAGCACCCGAACCTGTTCGACGGCAGGCTTCTTGCCGCGCCCCGGACCCTTGCTGTCGCCGTAGTGATGGATGTACGGCCACGTTCCGAGATCGCCGCGGTGGCCGCGGTCGCCGCTGATCACGAGGTACTCGTTGGTGTGTTCGTTGCGGCAGTAGAAGTACACGTCGAGATCGCCTTCGCCGAACTTCTTCACGTTCCCGGATCGGTCGTAGATGGCTCCACGGCCGTCCCATTCGAGGCCGACGGTGAGCACCCAGTTCGGATCGCCCTGGGACTTACGCAGGTCGATCCGGGCGGTCTTGTACGCCGAATCCTTCGTAAGGGAGACCTGAACCTTCTCGAACGAGATCGGGCGCGCTGCCGGCTGAGGCGGGGCCGCAACAGCCGACACAGTTGCCGACTCAGATTGCGGCTGAGCAGATCCCGGTTCGTCGACGACGATCCCATGGTCGGTCGCGAACGCCGCCAGACCGTCCTGATAGCCCTGACCGACCGCGTCGAGACGCCATCCCGCGCCGCGACGATAGAACGCGACGACCTGCAGAACGGTCTCGGTGGTCAGGTCGGGCGGGGTGAACTCGATGGTCTGTCGAGCGCCCCGAATCTCCGCGCGGAGCCCGGGCACGTCACCGAATCGCCGCCCCTGCGCTTCGGTGCTCGCCGCGATGAGCACTCGGTGGATGTCGGCGGGGACAGCCGACAGGTCCACGGTCGCGGACGTGTCGGAGGTGAGCCGGACGCCGGGGGCCTTCGGGTTGTTGAAGAAGACGAAGTCCTCGTCCGATCGCACCCGTCCTTCGGCGGTGAGGAGTACGGCGGTGAGATCGACCGCGCCCACAGGACCACCGGTGACGAGCACGACCTCATATCCGAGATCGACAAGGTCGGTCTTCGACCCCTTGATCACTGCACTCATCCGCGATCTCCTGCTTCTGCCGTCATCCCATCCGCAGCGAAGTCGACTGCAGCACATACAACGTAACCTGCACCGTGGCTTCACGCTCCTACGGCGACTACCTCAGGCGGTAGCCCTTTCGACCGTTCGAGCCTCGCCCTTCAGATCGAAATATATTGCACCCCAACATCACTCGTCGAGACGATGGGACTACGCAGGCACCTCGTCCCACGCCTCACGCAAATGATCGAGGACCGCCTGGGCAAACCACCGATTGTGGTAGCGGCCGTACGGCCCCTTCCCCTTGGCGACCAACCTGTCGGCGAGGCGCCTGACCAACTCTGCATCATCGATGAGTGTCACGAACTGTTCATTCGAGGCGTCGTCGAGCAGGTTGATCCTGATGACGACGGCGTCGCCCTCAGCCGATGCGAGCTGGGAGCGGTGGAATCGCAGATTCGGAAACTGCGAAGTCAATTCGTCGAACGTCTTTCCCGTCCGACTCTCGAGCGCCGAACGGGAGACATACACCGACACAGACCACACGTCGATATCCCGGTCCTCGATGAATGGGTTCTCGACGTGGAGAACTTCCACCGGTCCGATATTGAGCGTGAACAACCGTCGCCCTCGATCGGTGGCCGGCAGACAACTCAGCGTCCATCGCTCGACTTCACCGGAGGCCGGATCGTCGAAGGCCAGGTCCAGATACAACGCGACGAGGTCGAGGCAGATGATCAGTACGTCCTCGTCGCTCGCGAGTTCGCGGAAGTTCTCCTCGGATGCCGAGGGATACCCGTTCTCGCTGTTGCCGTGACCGGTACTCACTCGGCGCTACCACCTTGTTCTGCTCGTAGAGACAGCAGAACTGTATAGACGTCGCTCTCGACCTCTCACGGAACGTCACGCGAGCGCGACCACCAGGAGGACGAACGCGCCGACGAGGACGGCGACCCGCGCGTAGTGGTAGCGATCCCACTGCCCGACCTGGTCCTGCCAGTCGTCCGGCGCTCCCCCGCCTGCCCACGCGGCCACGCGATTGTTGATCGGCACGAGCAGCACAACGGACATCACCACGCTGAGCACCAGCAGCGCCGTCGCCACGATCACCAGCGATGCGTGCGGCTCGCCCCACGCGAGGATCGACCACAACGCTCCGAGAACTGTGGAGGCGATGTACCAGAACGGCATGACGCGACCGAGCACGCGGGCGCCGTCACTGCGTGCAATGAGTGCGCCGTCGCCCGGGAGCCGCGCAAGCATCGGGTTCACGAACACCGCGACCGCGAACTCCACCCCCACCAGCAAACCGACGACGACAACCGTGACGACGGAAACCGTGTCCAACATGGGGACCTCCAGTACCTAGCAGTGCTAGTTCTTCTGTCGATGACAACACTAGCACTGATCCAAGAACTAGCAATGCTAGAATTCGACAATGCCGGTCAACGAACGCAGAGCCCGCGACAGAGCCGCCCGTCACCGCCTGATCATCTCGACCGCCCGCCGGCTCGCCGAGGACGAAGGCTGGGGCGCGGTCACCACCCGGCGGCTGGCCGAGCAGATCGAATACAGCCAGCCCGTGCTCTACAGCCACTTCCGCGGCAAGGACGAGATCGTGACAGCGGTCGCGCTGGACGGATTCACCCAGCTCGGAGCCGAACTCACCGAAGCCGTCCGCAAAGAGCCCGGGGCACGCACGCTGGCGACCACCTACCTCGCTTTCGCACAGGCCCACCCCGCCGTGTACGAGGCGATGTTCGAGCTCACCACCGATCTGCAGTTCGCCGACGCCGAAACTCCCGCACCGCTGCGCGACGCGTTCCAGGTCCTGCTCGACACTCTGCGACCTCTGTCCGGCGCGGTCGATCCGGAGCTGTTCACCGAGGTCTTCTGGGCCGCCCTGCACGGCCTCGTCGGCCTCACCCGCTCGGGCCGCATCCCCGCGCAGGACACATCCCGGCGCATCGACGTGCTCGTGGAACGCTTCGCCGGAGCATGAACGATGCCCTCGCCGGGGATGGCTCACCCGCGCGCCGAGTACCCTCGGTACCCGTGTCTGCCCCTTCCGTCCTCGACGATGCCCCGATCGAATCGTCCTCGCGCACATTCAAGCGTGCGTTCAAGGACCTTCGCGAAGGTTTCAACCATCGTGAGCTGTGGCTCCACCTCGGATGGCAGGACATCAAGCAGAGATACCGGCGGTCGGTACTCGGCCCGTTCTGGATCACGATCGCGACCGCGGTGTCCGCGGTCGCGATGGGTCTGCTCTACGGCACGCTGTTCAACCTCGACCTCGCCGAGTTCCTGCCGTACGTCACGCTGGGCTTCATCATCTGGAACCTGATCCAGGGATCCATCCTCGAGGGCGCGGACGTGTTCATGTCCAACGAGGGCCTGATCAAACAGCTGCCGACGCCGCTGAGCGTGCACGTGTATCGGCTGGTGTGGCGGCAGATGATCTTGTTCGCCCACAACATCGTCATCTACTTCGTCATCCTGATCATCTATCCGCAGCCGTTGAAGTGGACGGCGGTCTTCGCGATCCCCGCCCTCGCCCTGATCGCGATCAACGCGGTGTGGGTGTCGCTGGTGTTCGGCATCCTGGCGACCCGCTACCGCGACATCGCGCCGCTGCTCGGCAGCCTCGTGCAGCTGCTGTTCTTCATGACGCCGATCATCTGGACGGAGAAGACCCTCCAGGGCACCGGCAACGAGGGCCGCGCCCGGATCGCCGAGATCAACCCGCTGTACCACTTCCTCGACATCGTGCGCACGCCGCTGCTCGGCGGCGACCAGCAGCTCTACCACTGGCTGATCGTGCTGGGTGTGACCGTCGTCGGCTGGGCGTTGGCGCTGGTCGTACTGCGCAACTACCGCTCGCGCGTCGCCTACTGGGTCTGAGTGCACCCGCGGTGAACGTCACCGCACGAAACGGATCACCTGGCTGACGTCGAACTGCCGGCGGTCGTCGATCCGGAACCCGGCCTGCACGAGCCCGGCGTACTCCGGCGTCGACTCGAACCGGTGCGGCGGGAGCGTCCACCACTGGTTCGACGTGTGGTAGATCCGCTGCTCGGTCGTCCGCTCGGCGTCCGCGAAGAACCACACCACCTCGCACGTGGACAGCTGCCCCGCGACCGCCGGGAACGGCAGGTTCTCGTCCCACAG
The DNA here is from genome assembly GCF_023218075.1 of Rhodococcus sp. HM1. Lineage (GTDB taxonomy): Bacteria > Actinomycetota > Actinomycetes > Mycobacteriales > Mycobacteriaceae > Rhodococcus. The sequence continues at coordinate 33,857 of NZ_JALPTB010000010.1, forward strand.
CCAGCCCTCCGCGGCGGCGGTCCGTCCCAGGCCCAGGTCACGGGTGCCCGCGAAGGTCTCCGGCCGGGCCGTGATCACCAGACGCTGCGACGCCGGATTCCACGCGGCGCCCCCGAACAGCACGCAGTCACCGGGCGCCAGCCGACCGGCGACGTCGTGATTGACCGTGCTGAAGTCCATGCCGCTCGGGTCGGACCACTGGCCGCGCTGCGCGACGAACGACGGCACGGACAGCAGCACCAGCGCACCGGTGACGGCGACACTCGCCCACGTCCGGACGGCCACGGCCGCGACGGCAGCGGCACCGATCAGCGCGACCGCCGGGGTCGTGAACGTCAGGTACCGGTCCAGGTAGACCGGGGACGCGACGAGCGAGTACGTCACGAGCATCGCCATCGGCACGACGATCCACGGCACGGCTACCACGAGAACACCGTGTCGCCGTACCCGCGTGCGTCGTAGTAGAGCCGCCACGAGCCCCACGACGATCAACACCGTGAACGCCACCGCGAACCAGGGGGCGCCCACGAACCACTGGTACTCCCAGGCGATCCGCGGCAGGTTCCGGTCGATCGGCGGAATCCACGTGGTCTGCCCGGCCTGGGCGAACGCCTCCGCCACGAGCGGGACGGCCACAGCCGAGCCCGCGACGACCGCCCCCAGCCACGCGAGCCCGCGACGCCGCAGGTCGCCCCGCAGCGCCAGGGTGATCAGGTGGGCCGGTACCAGCGCGATCGCGTACACGAACAGCACCACCGACAGCGCCAGCACGGCGGCGTAGAGCAGCCACCATCGGACCCGGCCGGACTCGCACCCTACGATGAGCAGCACGGTCAGCCACACGGCGGCGGCCGCGGACGGGGCGTAGCTGCGGGCCTCGACCGCAGCCCACGTCACGCGCGGGAGCACGAGGAAGACGACACCCGCGATCACGCCCAGCCGTCGGCCGCCGAGTTTCCGGCCCAGCACGACGACGCCGCCGGCCGCCGCGCCCACGGCCAGGACGCTCGGCACCCGTGCCGAGAACTCCGAGGCCCCGAACACGGCGAACCAGTACCGCATCGCCACGTAGTAGAGGCCGTGGACGACGTCGACGTTGCCGAGCACCCGGTCCAGGTCGACGCGGGAGCGCTGCGCCACCGACAGGGTGGCAAGCTCGTCGTACCAGAAGGAGGGCCGCCACGACCCCCACGCTGCGACGATCGAACCCAGCAGTGCGACGAGGACAGCGTCCCGCGCGCCCGCCGTGGTCCGATCGGCCATGGGCTACTGCCCGTACAGGCGGGCCCAGTTCTCGCGGCTGGTGAGCTGCGGCGCGGCTTCGCGATACCGCAGGGACACCGCAGGCGTCTCCTTCTTCAGCGCCTGCAGCGCGCTCATACCGCGCCGGAGCAGTTCGACGGCCCGCTTCTTGTCCCGCTTGCGCACGCGGACACCTTCCTGGGAGGCGTCGGTGACCACGGCGTGCGAGAACAGCGAGACGTGCCACCAGTGCGCGTCCGACGACGGGATCGCGACCGGATCGGCCGGAAGAGTGCCACGCCACTGGTTGAGGGCGCGCTTGGCCAGCACCGCCCATTCGAGGCTCTTGCGCGGGTGCGGTCCGGCCGGGGTGATGAACATGTCGGCCGCACGCAGGTCCGGCACGTTGTTCGCGTTGTGGCGGATGGTCTCCCCGTACTCCGCGCGCTCACGACGGATGGCGGCCGCGGCCTCCATGCCCCCGTCGCGCAGGAATTCCGGTCCTCGCAGGAAGTCCTCGATGGCCTTGATCAAGGTGAACGCCATGCCGTACTGCATGGAGACGAGGTAGCGGAACAGGTCGGTCCGCAGCTGCTTGGCCAGTGCCTTGCCGTCGAGTTCGGTGTGCAGCGCGGCGGTGATCATGGCGTTGCGGAGGTTGAAGTAGCGATGCCACTCGTCCCAGTCCTTCCACGCGAAATCCGCGTGCCACACCGCGGCGCCGGGCAGCGTGACGGTCGCGACACCGTTCGCCCGCGAGCGGTAGCCGTACTCGATGTCGTCCCACTGGAAGAACAACGGAAGCGGGTAGCCGACCTTCTCGACGACCTCCGACGGGATCAGGCACGACCACCAGCCGTTGTAACCGGCGTCGACGCGGATCTCCTGCTGCTTCTTGAGCGTGCTCTTGTCCGCGAACGCGTTCTGCACCTCGATACCGGCCTGGAGACGCTGCAGGTCCGCGACCTCGGCACCGACGTGGACCCGGTCGGGATGCAGCAGGTACAGCATCTGCGCGCCGACGATCGCGGGTTCGACGGTGCAGTTCGCGAACGTGTTGAGCCGGACCACCGCCTCCGGTTCGCACAGGACGTCGTCGTCCATGAACACGATGTTGGCCCCGGGATTGCGCGACGCCCCGGCGACCTCGTACAGGCCACGGGTGAATCCGCCGGCACCGCCCAGGTTGGGCTGCGTGATGTAGACGAGTCGGTCGCCGAGTTCGGAGGCGACGCGCCGGAACTCCGGCCGGGTCTCCACCCGGTCGTTGCCCTGATCGACCACGTGGATCGACTGCACGTCGGCCATCGCCGTCGGGTCGTTCGCCATGGCGGCCAGCGTCGCCGCGCAGTCGTCGGCGCGGTTGAAGGTGCAGATGACGACCGCGGCCTTGCGCAGGGACTTCGGTGTGGGAACCGTCCAGCGGGCGTTCTCGACGGTCAGCTCGCCGGAGCTCGTGGAGATCCGGGCGAAGAGGGCACCACCGTCGACGAACCGGTCGATCGGGGTGGACACCGTCACCGTGGTGGACGTGCCCTTCGACGACACGGGGGTGGTGGCGACGATCCGTCGCCGGCCCAGGGTGTCGGTGGCGACCAGTTCGATGCGGCCGTCGCCGTCGATCTCGGCTTCGAATGCGACCTCGGTGACCTCGGTCCAGCGCTGCCAGTAGCTGGCGGGGAACCTGCCGAAGTAGGTGTCCGTTTCGATACGGCTCCGGCGGCCGAGGCGCACGCGGGTCCGCTCGCGGTCCACGGTCCCCTTGACGGTGACGTACATGTCGTCGCTGACCAGCGGGGACGGCCCCGCAAACAGCGCTCGCTGAGCGGTCTGCCGGGCGGCAGGACGCTCGAGGACGGACGAACCGTCGGCCGCGTCGCCGACCCCTCCTGTCGGTTCGATCGCAGCGATTTCGGCTTTGTCCATTCCGTCCGAATACCTTTCAGAGCCTTGCTCTCAGAGCCTTGTCTTCCCCCAGGACACAACTTGTCCAAGGCTACCAACGTGCCTGGCAGCGGCAGACCGGACCGCGAATCGCCGCCCGCCGGGTCGGGCATTTCCCGAGAACCCCCGCGTTATTCTGAGCCTCTGGCCAGCCCCGTCCGACCCCTGGAGCACATGTGACGTCCGCCGTCGAGCTCACGACGCGACGGCAGCGGTGGCTCTGGGGCACCGTGGTGACGGCGATGGTGACGGTCACCTACCTGGTGATCCTGGCGGCCGACGATCGGTGGTTCTACACCGACGACACCGAATCGGGTGCGGTACCGAACTGGATCTTCCTCGGCCGGATCCTGCGGACCGGACAGTTCCCGAGTCTCGTGCCCGAACAGTGGATGGCCGGCAACTACCCGGTCGAGGGTCAGGGCGGGCTCTGGAATCCGCCGCAGCTGCTCGTCAACCTGATCTCACCGTCGGTCGACAACATGGTGCTGCTCGCGACGGGTGTGAAGTGGGCGTTCTCCGTCCTCCTGGCGCTCGGGGTGTACCGGATCTGCCTGGAGTACGGCGCCCGCGCGCCCTGGGCCGCGGTGGCCGGCGCCGCGGTTCCCTTCACCGGATTCGCGCTGTTCTTCGACCAGGCGACCTGGGTCACGGCCCTCACCGGCTCCGCCTGGGTGGCACAGGCGTGGGCGAGTTCGCTGCGCTACCTGCGCGGCCGCTCCGGTCCCCTGCCGGCATTCGTCTTCCTCTATCTCGCGATCAGCGTCGGCTACGTCTTTCCCGCCCTCGTCGCCGGGATCCTCACCGGCTGCCTCGTGATCGGCGAACGCATCCATCGGCGGTCGTGGCGGCCGTCGCTGAAACTGGCGATCGTCGCCGCCTGCGCCGCCGCGGGCGGACTGATCACCTATCTGCCCGGGGTTCTGTCCAGCTCCGTGACCTGGCGTTCCGACCAGGGCTTCCAGAACGACAACTTCCTCACGGCACCCTGGTCGGACACCCTCAACTCCGGCATTCCCTCGGCGTTGCCCGCCATCGAAGCCTGGTTCGGGGAAGTGCAGCCGTTCCCCGTCACCTACATCGCCTGGTTCGCCGTCCCGGCGCTCGCCTTCGTGGACTGGAAAGCCGTGCACCGCTCGGTGCGCAGCCTCGCGGGCGCGCTGATCTTCCTCGCCGCGATGCTGATCGCGACCGCGGGACCCAGCGTGATGGGGCCGTTGCGCTGGCCGGCGCGGCTGCTGCCGATGTTCGCCCTCGCGGCACTCGTCGTGGTGTGCGTGCTGGTCAGCCGCCACGGCACGCTCCGCAACCTCCCGGCCCGAGCGGGCGCGGCGGCCACGCTCGTGCTGGTGATGACGCTGCGCTCCGGGTCCTCGTCCCCGGAGTTCATGAATCGTCACGTGCTCTGGGCCGCCGCCGTCCTCCTCGTCGGGGCCCTCGTCCTGTGGACCGCGCGCCACGCCGGCGAGTGGGTGGTGACGACGATCTTGCTGCTCTCGGCCCTGCCGGTCGTGTACTTCCAGGTGGCGTCGACGACCCCGCACCCGCTCGCGTGGGATCTGCCGGCCCGGCAGTCGGTCGCGAAGGCGAACTTCCCGGACCGGCCGGGGACCACGCTGCAACTCGGCGACCGCACCCTGGTGCTGTCGTGGACGGCGAACCCGGAGGGCGTCTATCGGTCCCTCGTGTTCGGCAACTTCGCCAAGTCCCTCGACGAGACCTACGTCAACGCCTACACCCCCATCGGCTTCGAGGAATTCGCCTTCCACCTGTGCATGCGGCACGACGGATCGAGTTGCGCCGACGCGTTCGCCGCAGCCTTCGCCACCGAGCCGAGCACCGGCCGGACCTACGTGGACCTCATGCTCGTGGATCGGGTGGTGCTCCAGCGCCGGCAGTACCCGGACGCCGACTCGGAGCCGGCACCGCCCGGCTGGCGGTGGGTGCAGTCCCCGCCCGGGTCCGCGGATGCCGTCGACGCGGTGATCCTCGAGCGGATCGACGGGCCGATCAGCGGCCGGAACGGGCGCATCTCCTTCACCGAGGGAGTCACCGCGACCTCGGTGGTCGAGGACTACGCGACGAGCCGGGTCCGCGTCGATTCGGCAGACGGCGGTCGCGTCGTCTTCGCCCGCCTGAACTGGCCCGGCTACACGGTCACGCTGGACGGCCGGCCGCTGGAAGCGCGGTCGGTGGACGAGATGTTCCTGGCCGTGGACATTCCCGCCGGCACCGAGGCCGGGGACCTCGTCGTGAGGTGGACCCCGCCGGGACAGGGAATCGGATTCGTCGGACTGGGCCTGGGCATCGCCGGCGCCGCGGTCATGGAACTGCTGTACCTGCGGGACCGGCGGAAGACCCGGAAGGAACACGCGGAAGAAGCCCAGGCGCGGGTCGCGGCCGCTACCGGGTAGTGGCCGCTACAGGGGGGTGAGACGCGACCGGAACAGGGTGTAGAACACCCGCCGCTGCAGCGCGGAGAGTTCGGCGCGACGATTTCCTTGCCACACGTCGGCCGCCCGCAGCCCGCCGGGCAGCTGTTCGGCCACCCACCGGTGATAGGCCTTCGCCTGCCGGGCCTGCTCGGCGACGAGCGCCACGCTCCACTGACCGGCGCTGACCCGGAACCCGCCGACGACCTGCCGCAGCGCGTACAGATCGCCGTGGAACAGCACCTTCGAGTAGGAGGCCATGTCGATGAGGTACGGGAAGCGGCCGTCCCATCCGCCGGCCCGTTCGAGAACGTCGCGCCGCATCGTCACGCACATGGGCTCACCGAACACGTTGGTGCCGAGCCGCACCGTGCGCCGGATCGCCTCGGCACCCGGCACCAGGCCCGACAGTCCCTGGAGCCCGCGTCCGGCGATCATCTTCTCGCCGCGCGCGTCGAGAATGTCCCGCTGCGACGCCACCGCCACCGCCGACGGATGCGCATCCAGCGCCGCCACCTGGGCCGAGAGGGCACCCGGATAGAGCAGGTCGTCGCCGCACACCAGCTTGACGTACTCCCCCGTGGCCTCGGCGGTCACGCGCTGCCAATTCCGGGGAGCGCCGCCGCCCGCGGGGGTCGACAGCAGGGTCACGCGCGCGTCGTCCTCGTATTTGCGGAGCAGGTCGGCGGTGCCGTCGGGGGAACTGTGGTCGGCGATGATCAGCTCGAAATCCCCGAAGTCCTGGGCGAGCACGGACTCGACCGTGGCCTCGATGAACGGCGCGTTGTTGTAGGCCGGAATCACGACGGAGAGTTTCGGCCTCGTCACTGCTCATCCCGTTCTCTGTGGGGCCCGCGCGGGCAGGCCGGTGGACGGCGACACCGTACATCGGTACGGTTCGTGCCCGGAAACTGCCCCACCCGACGTATAAACTGCCGAATTGTGAGCAGCGACAACCCGGCGCCGACGGGCACGCCACACCGCGTGTCGATTGTCGTGCCGGTCTACCAGGGCGAACACACCCTCGGTACGTTGCTCGAGCAGATCGTTCCGTGGACCGAGGTCACGCTGACCCCCGGCGGTCGACCCATGGTCGTCGAGGAGGTCCTGCTCGTCCACGACAACGGCCCCGACGACTCGGCTCGTGTCATCCGCGAACTGTCCACGAAGTACCCGTTCGTCGCGGGGGTGTGGCTCAGCCGGAACTTCGGCCAGCATCCGGCGACCCTCGCGGGCATGGCGTCGAGCGGCGGCGAGTGGATCGTCACGCTCGACGAGGACGGCCAGCACGACCCGGCCGCGATCGGTGGCCTGCTCGACACCGCGCTCGACGAGGGCGCGACCGTCGTGTACGCGAAACCGACGAATCCGGCGCCGCACGGCGCGCTGCGGAACGCGGCGTCCCGGGGATCCAAGTGGTTCCTGTCCCGGGCGCTGGCCGTGTCCGACAGCACCGACTATCAGAGTTTCCGCCTGGTGCTGGGCGAGGTGGGACGGTCCCTCGCTGCCTACGCGGGGTCGGAGGCCTACCTCGACGTCGCGCTCGGCTGGATCGCGGGGAAGGTGACCACCAGCCCGGTCGAGCTGCGCGAAGAGCAAGGTCGGGCTTCCGGCTACCGGCTGCGCACCCTGCTCTCGCATTTCTGGCGGATGGTGCTGTCGAGCGGAACCAAGGGCCTGCGCATGGTGAGCCTGCTCGGCGTGGTCCTGGCCACCGGCGGTTTCCTGTGGGCGGTGTGGGTACTGGTGTCCTCCCTGTTCTTCGGCAACCGCATCCCGGTGCAGGGCTGGGCGTCGACGACGGTCATCCTGCTGCTCGGATTCGGGGCCGTGCTGTTCTCCCTCGGGGTGATCGCCGAGTACGTCGGGGTGGCGGTGAAGACGGCGATGGGCAAGCCGCCCTATCTGATCGTCAGCGATCCCGAGGCCGGCCCGCTGGGCCGCACCCAGCGCTATCCCGACCTCGAATCCTTCCGGAGCGGGTAACCGTGCCGGCACCGACCTGGGTCGTCGGAAGCGGAGGACTGCTCGGTTCGTGGGTGACCCGCGAATTGCGTCGCCGCGACGTCCCGGTGACGACGAGCACGGTGCCGTGGGAAGAGTCGGAGCAGGCCCGATCCGTGCTGCTGGCCGATGCGGACCGGTTCGTCCGGAGCACCCGGGGCGGACGGTGGCGGGTCGCGTGGTGCGCCGGTGCGGGCGTGAACGGGACGACTCCGGAAGCCTTCGCGGCCGAGAACGACCTGCTCCGCGACGTGCTCGACGGCCTCGCCCGCGCGTCCGGCGGCAGCGCCGAGAACGGGACGGTGTTCCACGCGTCGTCGGCGGGTGGGGTGTACGCGGCCGCGACGGGCGCGCCGCACTCCGAGCACACCCCCACGGCCCCGCTCGGTCCGTACGGACACGCCAAGCTGGCCGCCGAGGCCGTCATCGCGGATTTCGCCCGCGAGACCGGCGCGACCGCCGTGATCGGGCGCTTCGCGAACCTGTACGGGCCGGGCCAGAACCTGGACAAACCGCAGGGACTCATCTCGCACCTGTGCCGCGGCTATCTCACCGGGACGCCGGTCTCGATCTACGTCTCGATGGACACCCTGCGGGACTACCTGTTCGTCGCCGACGCGGGAGAAATGGTGGCCGACGCGCTGGACCGGGCGGAGGCCGAACCGGGCGGGGTCAGCATCAAGATCTTCGCGTCGGGCCGGTCGGTGACGATCGGCGCGATCCTCGGCGCCTGCCGCACGGTGTTCCGGCGTCGCCCCAATGTGGTGCTGGCGTCGTCGCCGCTCGCGTCGGTGCAGGGCCGGGACCTGCGGTTACGGTCGGTGGTGTGGCCGGAGCTGGACCGTCGCAGCCATCGGCCGCTGCCGGCCGGGATCGCCGCGACGCTGGAGTCGACGCGACGCGCGATGGGTCAGTCGGCGCGGCCGAGTGTGCGCTCGCCGGAGCGGGCGTAGGCCTGTTCGGTCGCGTCCTTCTGCGGACGCCACCAGTCCTCGTGGCTGCGGTACCAGTCGATGGTCGCGGCCAGACCCTCCCGGAAGTTGCGGTAGCACGGTTCCCAGCCGAGTTCGGTGCGCAGCCGGGTCGCGTCGATGGCGTAGCGCAGGTCGTGGCCGGGCCGGTCGGTGACGAAATCGAAGTCGGTACGGTCCTTGCCGCACAGCTCGAGCACGGTCTCGACGACGGTGCGGTTGTTCGTCTCCCCGTCCGCTCCGATCAGGTAGGTCTGCCCGATCTCGCCCTTGTCGATGATCGTCCACACCGCGCGGTTGTGGTCGTCGACGTGGATCCAGTCCCGCACGTTCTCCCCGGTGCCGTACAGCTTGGGCCGGACGCCGTCGATGACGTTGGTGATCTGCCGCGGAATGAACTTCTCCACGTGCTGATAGGGCCCGTAGTTGTTCGAGCAGTTCGAGATGGTCGCGGCCACCCCGAACGAGCGCACCCACGCCCGGACCAGCAGGTCCGAGCCCGCCTTGGTAGAGGAGTACGGGCTCGACGGGTTGTAGGCGGTGGCCTCGGTGAACCGCGCCGGGTCGTCGAGTTCGAGGTCGCCGTACACCTCGTCGGTGGAGATGTGGTGGTAGCGCACCGAGTGCCGGCGCACCGCCTCGAGCAGGGTGAACGTGCCGATCAGATTGGTCTGCACGAACGGCGACGGATCGGCGAGGGAGTTGTCGTTGTGCGATTCGGCGGCGAAGTGCACCACCAGGTCCGACTCGGCCACCAGCGCATCCACGAGGTCCGCGTCGGCGACGTCGCCCTGCACGAAACGGATCCGGTCGGCGACCGGGTCAAGGGAGGCGCGGTTGCCGGCGTAGGTGAGCTTGTCGAGCACCGTCACCTGCGCGTCGGGGCGTTCGGCGACGGTTTGGTGCACGAAGTTCGCGCCGATGAATCCGGCACCGCCGGTGACGAGCAGCCGCATGCGGCAACCCTACCGGGGGCGCGCTCGTTGGTTCGCGTCCGCCCCGGGATGGGAGACTGTCCCTCATGCGCGGAATCATTCTCGCCGGCGGCACCGGGTCTCGGCTCCATCCGATCACGCTGGGAGTGAGCAAGCAGCTCGTTCCGGTCTACGACAAACCGATGATCTACTACCCGCTGTCGACGCTGATGCTCGCCGGGATCCGCGACATCCTGATCATCACCACCCCCGAGGATGCGCCGCAGTTCCAGCGGCTGCTCGGCGACGGCTCCCGCTACGGGGTGAACCTGACCTACAAGGTCCAGCCGGAACCGAACGGCCTGGCCCAGGCGTTCGTCCTCGGCGCCGACCACATCGGCAACGGCGGCGCCGCCCTGGTCCTCGGCGACAACATCTTCTACGGCCCCCGGCTCGGCACCCAGCTCACCCGCTTCGCCGACCTCGACGGCGGTGCGGTGTTCGCCTACCGCGTCTCCGACCCCAGTGCCTACGGCGTGATCGAGTTCGACGCCGACGGCCGGGCGCTGTCGCTCGAGGAGAAGCCCGCCACCCCGAAGTCGAACTTCGCGGTTCCGGGTCTGTACTTCTACGACAACGACGTCGTCGAGATCGCCCGCGGCCTGCGTCCGTCGGACCGCGGCGAATACGAGATCACCGACATCAACCGCACCTACCTCGAGGCCGGCCGGCTCCAGGTCGAGGTACTCCCCCGCGGCACCGCCTGGCTCGACACCGGCACCTTCGACTCACTGCTCGACGCCGGCAACTTCGTCCGTACCATCGAGCAACGCCAGGGCCTCAAGATCGGCGCCCCCGAAGAAGTCGCGTGGCGACTCGGTTTCATCACCGACGACGACCTGCGCGCCCTGGCCGCGCCGCTGGTCAAGTCCGGCTACGGCAGCTATCTGCTCGACCTGCTCGACCGGGAAGGAAACTGACGGTGCACTACCGCGAACTGAAGATCCCCGGGGCCTGGGAGATCACCCCTCGCCAGTTCGGCGACGACCGCGGCGTGTTCTACGAGTGGTTCAAGCAACCCACCTTCACCGACGCCGCCGGTCGCCCACTCGAGCTGGCGCAGGCCAACTGCTCGGTCTCCGCCGCCGGGGTGCTGCGCGGCATCCACTACGCCGACGTCCCGCCGGGCCAGGCAAAATACGTCACCTGCGTCGCCGGGGCGGTGCTCGACGTCGCCGTCGACCTGCGCGTCGGCTCCCCCACCTTCGGACAGTGGGACGCGGTCCTGCTCGACGACGTCGACCGCCGCGCGATCTTCCTGACCGAAGGTCTCGGCCACGCCTTCTGCTCCCTCGCCGACGGCTCGACCGTCGCCTACCTGTGCTCGACCACCTACAACCCCGAGCGCGAACACGAGATCAACCCCTTCGACCCGCAGATCGGCATCGACTGGCCCACCACGGGCCGCGACGGACAACCGCTGCGCTACGAACTCTCGGCGAAGGACCAGGCGGCCCCGTCGCTGGCCGACGCGGTCGCGGCGGGTTCGCTGCCGCGGTTCCAGGGGTGAGTGCGAAGCCGGTGTCCGCTCCCGATCCTGTCCGCGCACCCGGCGGGATGTCGGGGGCGCCCGGCCCGCTCATGCGCCTGTTCCGGAACCAGGCGGTGGCGTTTTTGCTGGTCGGCGCGTTCAACACCGCGCTGGGCACCGCGTGGTTCATCGTCTGGCAGCTCGCCGTCGGCGACACCCTCGGTTACCACTTCGCGATCGTCGCGGGCTACGCGTCGAACGTCCTGTGTGCCTTCTCGACCTACCGCTACCTGGTGTTCCGGGTGCGCGGACACGTGCTGCGGGACCTGTGGCGGTTCGTGACGGTCAACCTGAGCGCGTTCCTGCTGAACCTCGCCCTGATGACCGTGGCCGTCTCGGTGCTCGGGTTCCCGCCGATCCCGTCGCAGATCGTGATCACCCTCGTGACCGCGACCGCGAGTTTCTTCGGCTACCGGGACTTCTCCTTCCGCCGGGCCAAGCGCGGCTGAGCGGCAGGGCCGACTGCCGGCCGATCAGCGGATGCGGAAGATCACCGCGCGCTGCACCACGAAGTTGATCACCGTCGCCGTGCCCTGCGCGACGACGAACGCGAACGGGATACGCCACCACTGGTCGGGCAGCGACTCGTTGAGCAGACGGTTGATCCCGACCTGCGCGAGGAACGTGACCGCGTACAGGATCACCACCGCGACGAACCGCGCGCGGCTCGGTTCCGCCTTGAACGTCCAGCGGCGGTTGATCAGGTAGGCGGTCGTCGTGCCGGCGACGAAGGAGATCGCCTTCGCGAGGTCGCGGGTGACGCCGAGCGCCATGAGCAGCACGTACAGGCCGTAGTCGACGATCGCCGACAGCCCGCCGGTGAGCACGAACCGCACGATCTGGGTCTTCAGGTCGAGAGCTTCGTCCGCGATGTTCTCGGTGACGGGAATCTCAACCGGCAGGGGTGCCCGGTGCTCGGGCTCGGACACGTCGTGGGTTTCGGGCACGACGTCGAGAATAACGCCCAGGTCACGCGAGCCTTGACCTCGAGCCGACTCGAGGTTGCACGATCGGGGCATGGCCGTCGAACTGAACCACACCATCGTCCACGCCAGCGACCGCGACGCCTCGGCCCGGTTCTTGGCCGACATCCTCGGGCTCGCCGCCCCGAAACCGTTCGGCCCGTTCCTGGTCGTGCAGGTCGACAACGACGTCTCGCTGGACTTCATGAGCGACAGCGGGCCCGTCCGGCCCCAGCACTACGCCTTCCTCGTCGGCGAATCCGACTTCGACGCGATCTTCGGACGCATCCGCGAACGCGGCCTCGAGTACTGGGCCGATCCGATGCACCGACGGTCCGGCGAAATCAATACGCACGACGGCGGGCGCGGCGTGTATTGGAACGATCCGGACGGTCACAGCCTCGAGATCATCACGCGACCGTACGGCGGGTGACAAACGGCATCTTGCGGACCTGCCCAGACGCGCGGGTAGCCTCTATGCCGATGTCCACGACAGCTGCAGAGCAGGCGACTGCGCCGCTCCCAACCCAGACCCGCACTCTGACCGGCTGGGGGCGCACTGCGCCGACCACCGCGGAAGTGCTGTCCACCCCCGACGTCGAGCTGATCGCCGCAGCGGTCGCCCGGGTCGCGGAGCAGAACGAGTCGAAGCCGGCGCACCTGCGTCGCGGCGTCATCGCCCGTGGCCTCGGCCGCTCCTACGGCGACCCCGCGCAGAACGCCGGTGGCCTCGTCGTCGACATGACGGCGCTGAACAAGATCCACACGATCGACCGGGACTCCCGGCTCGTCACCGTGGACGGGGGCGTGACCCTCGACCAGCTGATGAAGGCCGCGCTGCCGTTCGGCCTGTGGGTTCCGGTGCTGCCGGGCACCCGGCAGGTCACGATCGGTGGCGCCATCGGCTCCGACATCCACGGCAAGAACCACCACAGCGCGGGCAGCTTCGGCAACCACGTCCGCTCCATGGATCTGCTCACCGCCGACGGCCAGGTCCGCACGATCACCCCCGGCGGCCGCAACTCGAAGCTGTTCTGGGCGACCGTCGGCGGCATGGGCCTGACCGGCATCATCCTGCGCGCGACCATCGAGATGACGCCGACCGAGACGGCGTACTTCATCGCCGACAGCGTGCGCACCTCGGGTCTCGACGAGACGATCGCCCTCCACAGCGACGGCTCCGAGGACAACTACGACTACTCGAGCGCGTGGTTCGACGCGATCTCGGCGCCGCCGAAGCTCGGCCGTGCCGCCGTGTCGCGCGGTTCGCTGGCCAAGCTCGATCAGTTGCCGAAGAAGCTGCAGAAGGATCCGCTGCGGTTCAACGCGCCGACCCTGCTGACACTCCCCGACGTCTTCCCGAACGGTCTGGCGAACAAGTTCGACTTCAGCATCGTCGGCGAGCTGTACTACCGGAAGACGAAGAACGCCACCGGCCAGGTCCAGAATCTGACGCAGTTCTACCACCCGCTCGACCTCTTCGGTGAGTGGAACCGCGCCTACGGTTCCAAGGGCTTCCTGCAGTACCAGTTCGTGGTGCCGCCCGAGGCCGTCGACGAGTTCAAGCGCATCATCGTCGACATTCAGAAGTCCGGGCACTACTCGTTCCTCAACGTGTTCAAGCTGTTCGGTGAGGGCAACAAGGCGCCGCTGAGCTTCCCGATGAAGGGCTGGAACATCTGCGTCGACTTCCCGATCAAGGCGGGCCTGAACGAGTTCGTGACCGAGCTCGACAAGCGCGTCCTCGAATTCGGGGGTCGTCTCTACACGGCGAAGGATTCGCGCACCACCGCCGAGACGTTCCACGCGATGTACCCGCGCATCGGCGAGTGGCTCAAGGTCCGCCGCTCGGTCGACCCCACCAACGTCTTCGCCTCCGATATGTCCAGAAGGTTGGAACTCCACTGATGATCAATGCCGTCGGCAACCCCCAGACCCTGCTGCTGCTCGGTGGCACCTCCGAGATCGGCCTGGCCATCGTGGAGGAGTACCTGCGCAAGGCACCGGCCCGCGTCGTGCTCGCGGCGCTGCCGAACGATCCGCTGCGCGAGTCCGCGGTCGCCCAGGTGAAGGCCGCGGGCGCGACGAAGGTCGACCTGGTCGACTTCGACGCCCTCGACACCGAGAGCCACCCGAAGGTGATCGACGAGGCGTGGGCGGGTGGCGATGTCGACATCGCGATCGTCGCGTTCGCGCTCGACGGCGACCCCGAGGAGCTATGGCAGAACCAGCGCAAGGCCGTGCTCGTCGCGAACGTCAACTACACCGCGTCCGTGTCGGTCGGTGTGCTGGTCGGCGAGAAGATGAAGGCGCAGGGTTTCGGCCGGATCATCGCGATGTCGTCGGTGGCCGGTGAGCGCGTCAAGCGCGCCAACTTCGTGTACGGCTCGACGAAGGCCGGTCTCGACGGCTTCTACCTCGGTCTCGGTGAGGCACTCGCCCCGTTCGGGCCGAAGGTCACCGTGGTGCGACCGGGCATGGTGCGCACCAAGTTCAGCGCCCACGTCAAGGAAGCGCCCCTCACCGTGAACAAGGAGGACGTGGCCGCGCTGGCCGTCGCCGCGTCCGACAAGGGCAAGGAAATCGTGTGGGCGCCGGGGCCGTTCCGCTTCGTGATGGTCGTGCTGCGGCACATCCCGCGCGCGATCTTCCGTAAGCTGCCGGTCTAGAGTTCTTTTCACCGCTGCCCCGCCGGGTTCGATATCCGGCGGGGCGGTCGCGTCTCTACTGCAGGTAGCCGACTCCGGTCGAGAATCCGTCGTTCAGCCCGTAACAGGCGTGGTTGACGTAACCTTCGTTGGTGAAGACGCCGTTCACGTCGCCGCTTTGACCTGGTGCGTTCGACGCGTAGCCGACGCCCGGTTGCCCGACGATGACGCACTGATAGGACTCGACGCCTTCGTTGTCGGACAAATTCCCGTCGATGGGGCCTCCGGGAGGTCCCGGCAGGATCACCGGGTCTGCCGCTGCCTGTGCGGCCCCGGCCACGAGGAGCGGTGCTGCCACGAGTGCAGCGAACAACGCGCGCACGGATGTTCGTCTCATGAGTCCAGCCTTCCGTTCGACTTCACCCGGTGTTTCCGGGCGACCCCCTGACGCGATGGCGGACATGCTCCTGCCGGTGGCGTGTCCGGCCACCGTCGCTTCCATCCAGCATGCAAGGTCAGGTGGGCTCGAGGCCAGCGTTGGCACTACTCGAATCTGCGGTTGCCGCGCCGCGGGCGGCACCACGCGTCCCCCTATGCTCGGATGGTGCTCACCGCTTCCGAAGTAGCCCCCGCACGCCGCGTCGTCTCGGCGCTCACGCAGTTCGCGTGCGCCGCAGTCGTCGCCGCAGTGGTCGCCGCGGTCGGACTGTTCGCGTTCGCGCGGGTGCAGTGGCCGGCGTTCAATTCGTCGAACGTGACGCAGGCGATCACGACGGTGCTGCAGGTCGCGGCGCTGGCGGTGCTCGCGGTGTCGGTGTGGATGCTGCGGCGGCGCCGGTGGCCGTGGGTGGCGCGGGTGCTGTCGTGGGCCGGGCTGTCGGGCCTGGTGACGGCGACGCTGGGGATGCCGCTTGCCGCGACGAAGCTGTATCTGCACGGCGTCTCCGTCGACCAGGAGTTCCGCACCGAGTACCTGACGCGGTTCACGGATTCGGCAGCGCTGCACGACATGACGTACGCGGATCTGCCGCCGTTCTATCCGGCGGGCTGGTTCTGGGTGGGCGGTCGCGTCGCGAACGTGCTCGGCATGGACGGCTGGGAGGCGTTCAAGCCGTACGCGATCGCGTCACTGGCGGTGACGGCGGCGGTGGCCGTCGTGCTGTGGTCGGAGCTGGTGCGGTCGGATCTGGCGGTGCTCGTCGCGACCGCGACGACCGCGATCGTGCTCGCCTACGGCTCCCCCGAGCCGTACGGGGCGATCATCGCGCTGCTGTTGCCCGCCGCCCTGGTGCTGGCGTGGGGCGCTTTCGCGCCGGTGTGCCTTTCTGGCGGCCCTGACCGCCACAAAGGCACACCGCAAGGGACGCGGCAGGGATGGGGCGCCGTGCTGGGGACCGGCCTGTTCCTGGGCCTGGCCGCCACCTTCTACACCCTCTACCTGGGGCTGGCCGCGTTCGCAGTTGTGGTGATGGCCGTGGTGGCCGCGGCGCTCGCGTGGCGCGCGGCCGGCACGTGGCGGGCGGTAGTTCCCGTCGTCGTCCGCCTGGCCGTCATGGCTGCGATCGCGGTCGTGGTCGCGCTCATCGTGTGGCTACCGTTCCTGCTCGAGGTGCTCGGCGGTGCGCAACTCGCCGGGTCCGGCACGGCGACCCACTACCTGCCCGAAGCCGGTGCGCGCCTGCCGCTGCCGATGTTCCATGCCTCGCTCATCGGGTTGCTGTGCCTGCTCGGCACCGTGTGGCTCGTCGGCCGGGCATCGTCGTCGCGGCGGGCGCAGGCACTCGGGCTCGGTGTCGTCGCCGTATACCTGTGGTACCTCGCGTCTCTGGCGCTGACCGCCGTCGGCACCACGCTCCTGGCGTTCCGGCTCGAGGTGATCCTGCTGGTGCTGCTCGGCGCCGCAGGCACTTTCGCGTTCGTCGACTTCACCCGTTGGATCGTGCTGGCCAGCAGCGACAATCCGCGGGTGCGCTGGTCCCTCGTCGCCGTCGGCGCGCTCGGCGCGGTCGCGTTCACCCAGAACATCCCGCAGGTCCTCGCCGGGGAGATCACCGTCGCCTACACCGACACCGACGGCAACGGCGAACGCGCCGACCAGCGACCGCCCGGCGCGGCGTCGTACTTCGCGGAAGTGGACGAGACCATCACCTCGCAGCTCGGCCGCGACCGCCACGACATCGTGGTCCTCACCGCCGACACCACCTTCCTCGCCTACTACCCGTACTACGGATTCCAGGCTCTCACTTCGCATTACGCGAATCCCCTCGCCGATTTCCCGGCACGAGCCGCGGCGATCGCCGAATGGTCGGAACTCGAGACCCCAGACGAACTGCTCGCCGCATGGGACGCCGCGCCGTGGCGGGCCCCCGACGCGGTGGTGTTCCGGCAGAACGCCGAAGGGTACACGCTCCGGCTGGCCGAAGACGTGTACCCGAACGACCCGAACGTGCGCCGCTACACGGTGACGTTCCCGAAGGCGCTGTTCGACGATCCGCGTTTCACGGTGACCGAGGTCGGCCCGTTCGTCGTGGTCACCCGCGCCGGATCGGCATGATCCGCCGGACCCCGAGGTCGCGCAGCCACAGGCCGCCCCACACGAAGATGCCGGTGTAGATCGGGAACAGGGTCGTGCTCACGATCGGCTGCTCGGTCAGCAGATTCGTCGCGACCGCGCCACCGAGATAGCCGGTGAGCAGCACGGCACCGAGGATCGAGGTCGCCGGAACCACGTACGCGATCAGGCACACGAGCAGCACGATGCCGAACACGCGGTTGAGGCTCGGATCGAATCCCAGGTCGGCCATGGCCTCCTGCACCTGGGACGTGTTGAGCACGTGGATCACCGAGTCGAAGAGCAGGAACAGCACGACGAGTCCGCTGACGATCAGCCCGGCGATCCGGGCGCCTTTCGACGGCGCACCATCGGCGGGGGCGGTGCTCGTGAACGTAGAAGTCGAGGTCATGACGGTCTCCTGAGGTCGCATCAGTACGGTCGCGTGTACAGACCGGGCAGCGCACGGAAACTCATCGCGGTTGCGGTATCGTCCCGGGCAGGTCGTACGGGGGTGCGGCGGAATCGGGGGATTCGATGGGGGAAATTCTGTATGTGCCGACCCGTCGGCGCGACGGTTCAGGGCAGGTTCAGCTGGAGATGCGGGCACTGCCCGACGGCCGATTGGCGTTGCCCGCGTACACCTCCCTCCCAGAATTGACCCGCTGCTGCGGCCCACGCCAGGCGTGGATGGGCGTCGACAGCGCCGGGTTGCAGGAAATCCATCGCACCACCGGCTACGACGTCGTCCTCCTCGACGGCAAACAGCCACCACCGCCCCCTCCCCCGTCGGAAGACGAGTACACGCAGCCACGCAGCTGGCTGCGCGACCCGCTCGGACGGGCGGACGCCTCGTGAGCATCGAAATCGGGGATCTCAACGCGGTGGCCCGGCACCTGGCCACCGGAGCCGACGGGATCAACGAACTCGGCTCCGAGAGTGCCGATCTGCCCGACGCCGGAGCATCCACCGCGCTGCTCGCGGAATCCCTGGGTGCGCTCGCGTCCGCGCTGGATCTGGCCGTGCGGTCGCTGGCCAACGCAGCCGATCTGACCCAGAACAATCTGCGCGACTACCAGGAACTCGAAGCACACAACACGCAGAACATCGCCCAGGGCGGTCAGCGGTGAGCATCGACACCCGGGTCTTCGGCGACCCCGCGACCTGCTACACCTGCGCCGACTCGCTCGCCGCTGTCGCTGCCGGCGTGAACCGGCAACTGGCGTCGGCTCGCGCGGGTCGCACCGAGTCGGAGCACGAGTTCATCGGCACCACCGGTGACGAGTTCCGACAACGCCTGGACAGCATCATCTCCGGGACCACCGAGGTCGCCGACCAAACCGACGCGATCGCCACTGCCCTGCGCACCTTCGCCGACCAGCTCGTCACCGCTCGTGCCCGCATGACGCAGGCCGAAACTACCGCGGCGGAAGCAGGTCTGCCGGTGGAGTTCGGGATCGGCATCGGTGAACCGATCGAGATCGATCCGAATTCGTACGACGTTGCACCGCAGGTCCTTCGCGCCCGTCAGGTGGCGGCATACAACGCCGCGCTCGAGCTCGTCGCCGAGGGTCGCGAAATCGAGGGCGTGGCGCACAGCAGGTTCGCGGAGGCGCTCCGCGGTCCGACAACGATCCTGAAAGATGCCGAGGCGCAGTGGGGTTGGCTCTTGGCGTTCGTCGTCACCGGATACATCGGAACCGCAGTCAACGAACTGTCGAAGTGGGGACCGATCGCGGCGAAACAGGCATCGTTGGTGTCCCGGTTCGGTGAACTCGCAGCGGAAGCCGCCCGACTGGGCGACCCGTATCCGGAAGCGGCCGCGGCCAGGGCAATGCGAGCATTCCAGGGGGGAGCCGACGACGCCGCCCGCTTTGCCGCGGAAAACTCCCGGCTGCTCGCGGGACTTGGTGGCAATGGCCTCGTCAACGCTCTCGGTACAAACTTGGATGTAGTTTTCACTGAGGGTTCAGCACTCGCCAAGTTCGGATCAAAGGTTCCGGGAGCAGGCTTGCTCTTGACCATCGGCCAAACAGGATTCGACGTCTACCACGCTGAAGACAGCGACGCAGCGGTCAAAGCCGTCGCCAAGGATGTCGGCGGATTCGTCGCGGGAACCGTCGCAACTGAATTGATCCTCGCCAGTGCAGCCGGCGGGCCGGTCACACTGCTTGCCGTAGGGGCCGGCGTCGGCGTCGCGTTCGGAGTCGGTGAAGTGATCGAACACTGGGACGACATCTCCGGCGCCGCCGGCTCAGCGGCACGCTGGGTCGGCAATCTCTTCTGAGGACCACAAAATGCACGCATCCGATCTGCCCCCGATCCCCGACGCGGTAACCGGCGAACCTCGTCCACCCCGCGCACCCCGAATCCATCAGGGAAAGGAGCAGACACCGCAGTACCGCCAACCCCGAAATCCGCCCCCATTGCCCAGCGGCCACGGACCCATGCTCGAGTGGATCCAACCGAGCATCCGCCTTCAGTACGGTGCGGCCGCAGCAATGGCGGGAATACTTGTCGTTTTCGCGATCGTTCGAACGGGCGGATTCGAATGGCTCCGCTGGTGGTGGTACTGGGCACTGCTCATCGTCGGATCCTGGATAATGTTCCGTGCCACGAGGAATCATTGGACCGCTGGCGGTGCCACCTGGGTGCAGTGGCGCAGCAGTTGGGTCGACACCTATCGCCTCACCCGCATCCGCTTCTCTGCTGACGGAACCAACCGCGTCCTGCGTCTGCGTGACGCGCACGGCAACGAAATCCACTCCTTCAAAATCAACCAGCTCCAAGGCAACCCCGACCTCTGGGACCTCGTCTACAACGGCATTCTGCACTCCGTGGCGTCGGGCAACTGCGACATCGACGCAAAAACCCGCCAAATCCTGCAGATCCCCTACGAACTCGGACCACGCCCCACCGGAAAACGCGCCGACCGAAGACGACTCTGGTGAACGCCCCAAACTCCGGCATCGAACTGCCGCCGATGCCCGACCCGAGTACCGGCGAACCCCGGCCTCCTCGCGCGCCACGGGTGGGGCATGAACGCCCGAACACTCCCAGCGACCGACTGCCACGCACTCGGCCTGCCCCGCCACCCGCCGAGTTCGGCCCGATGCTCGAGTGCGCTCAGCCGAGGTTCTTCGACCGGTTCGGCGGGGTCGTAGTGATGTTCGCAGTACAAGCGTTGTACGGCACCGCGCAGAACTGGGGCTTGGAATGGATTTCCTGGTGGGGCTATTGGGCGATTATGGGAGTCTCTGCCTGGTTCATGTACCTCATGGGCGATCGCTGGACCGCGGCCGGAGCCTCCTGGGTGCAGAAGCAGAATTCGTGGGTCGACACCTACCACCTCACTCGTATTCGCCTCAACGCCGGCGATGCCGCCCGATCCCTGTTCCTCGACGACAAACACGGCAACGCGATACGCAGCTTGTCGCTCGCGCAGATCCAGGCCAACCCCGACCTCTGGGACCTCGTCTGCAACGGCATCCTCCACTCCATCGCATCCGGCGACTGCGACATCAACGCCAGAACCCGCCGAATCCTGCAGATCCCCTACGAACTCGGACCACGCCCCACCAGAAAACGCGCCGACCGAAGACGACTCTGGTGAACATGGCCTGTGACCACCCGAGCGGGAGGTTGTGCGCGAAATCCTCGGGAATATCGCACACAACCTCCCGCTCGGCGGAGGCTCAGGTCAGGACCCGGAGGACGGGGGAATGCGGGAGGCGAGGAGCTCGGCCAGGTGCAGCCCGCGACGATCGGTGAGATCGGCGATCTGGGTGCGGCACGAGTAGCCGTCGGCGAGGACGACGTGGTCGTCGGCCGCCGCCTCGACCGCCGGGAGAAGCTGGTGCCCGGCGACCGCGACGGACACCTCGTAGTGGCCGCGCTCGACGCCGAAGTTCCCTGCAAGACCGCAGCATCCGCCGAGCCGGGTCACGTTCGCACCGGCGTGCCGCAGCAGGTCGGCGTCGGTGTCCCAGCCCATCACGGCGTGATGGTGGCAGTGCGGCTGCGCGACGACGGTGGTGCCGGCCAGCGACGGCAGCGGCCGGTCGGCGAGCAGTTCGGCGAGCGTCACCGTGGACCGTGCGACGACCCGCGCCGACTGCGACCCGAGCAGATCCACGGTGTCCGAACGCAGGACGGCGGTGCACGACGGTTCGAGCCCGACGATCGGCACCCCTATGCGGAACAGCTCGGAGACGGTACGGCCCAGTATTTTTCGTGCAGCGTCGAGCTGTCCGGTGGTGATCCAGGTGAGACCGCAGCACTGCTGCCGCTCGGTGACACACACCCGGAATCCGGCCGTCTCGAGCACCTGCACGGCGGCAATCCCGACCTCCGGCGTGAAGTAGTCGGTGAAGGTGTCGACGAACAACAGCACCGGATCACCCGTCCGCGACCGCGAGGCCGCGCTGTCGGCGAACCAGCGCCGGAACGTGCGCGTCGCGAACCGCGGGACGCTGCGTCGTCGATCCAGTCCGGCTACCGTCAACCCGGCGGCCGCGACCCCGGGCATCTGCGCCACGGCGTTGACCAGGCGCGGGGCGCGGCTCGCCAACGCCACCCAGTGCGGCAACCGTCCCAGCGAGTAGTGAGCGGCCGGGCGCGGACGGTTCCGGTAAGTCTGGTACAGCACTTCGGATTTCCACGTGGCCATGTCGACGCCGGTGGGACAGTCGGAGGCACAACCCTTGCAGGACAGGCACAGATCGAGCGCCTCGTGCACCTCGCGGGAGCGCCACGAATCGGTGACCAGACCGCCGTTGAGCATCTCCTGCAGCGCCCGCGCCCGCCCGCGGGTGGAGTCCTTCTCTTCGCGTGTCGCCAGATAGGACGGGCACATCACCCCGCCGGTCGCGGTCGTGTCGGCGCGGCACTTGCCGACGCCGGTGCAGCGGTGCACGGCGCGGGTGAAATCACCGTCGTCGTCCTCGTACCGGAACGCCAGGTCCTTCCGGATGATCTGTGCGGCAGGCACTCTCAGGTCACGATCGACCGGTGCCGGGTCGACGAGCACCCCCGGGTTGAGGATGTTGTCGGGATCGAACACCGTCTTCACCGCACCGAACAACCGGAGTGCCGCAGGCGAGTACATCAGGGGCAGCAGTTCGCTGCGGGCGCGGCCGTCGCCGTGCTCCCCCGACATCGACCCTCCGTACGACGCGACGAGTTGTCCTGCCGCGAAAAGGAATTCCCGCAGCAGTCCGGGAACCTCGAGCGGAATGTCCAGCCGGATGTGCAGGCAGCCGTCGGCGAAATGGCCGTACGGATACCCGGTGATCCCGTACCCCTCGAGCAGCGACTCGAATTCGCGCAGATACGCACCGACCCGCTCCGGCGGGACCGCCGCGTCCTCCCACCCGGCGTGCGCGGGCAGACCCGCCGGGCTGCGTCCGGCCAGTCCCGCACCGTCCTCCCGGATCCGCCACAACGCGGCCGCGCGCACCGCGTCCTCCACGAGCAGCGAGTCGACCGCTCCCCCGGCCTTCTCCAGCGCCGCAGCGCGGGCTCGGACCTCCCCGGCCTCGTCCCCGGACAGTTCGACGAACAGCCACGCCGCGCCGCGCGGGAGCGGGGGCACCGCACCGGGACCGCGCCGGGTGCGCACCACCTCGACGATCCGCGAGTCCAGCCCCTCGCACGCGGTCGGACCGAATGCGAGCACACCGTGCGCGGCGTCGCCGGCGGCCGCGATGTCCGGGTAGCCGAGCACCACCAGCGTCCGCACCGGCGGGTCGGCGACCAGCTGCACGGTCGCTTCGGTGACCACACCGAGGGTGCCCTCGCTGCCGACGAACATGCGGCGCACGTCGAATCCGTTCTCGGGGGCCAGGTGTTCGAGCCCGTAACCGGACGCCTGCCGCCCGAACCGGCCGAATTCGGTGCGGATCGTGGCCAGATGACCGGTCGCGACCGTCCGCAACTGCTCGAGCAGCGAGCCGGCACCCGGCAGCGACAGAACATCCCCGGTCCCGGCGATCACCTCGAGGCCGACGACGTTGTCGACGGTGCGCCCGTATCCGAGGGTGCGGGCTCCGCACGCGTTGTTGCCGATCATCCCGCCGATGGTGCAGCGGTTGTGGGTGGACGGGTCGGGGCCGAAGCGCAGTCCGTGCGGAGCTGCCGCGCGCTGCAGCTGCGCCTGCACGACGCCCGGCTGGACCCGCGCGGTACGCGTCGCCGGGTCCACCTCCAGCACCTCGTTCAGGTGCCGGGACAGATCCATCACCACACCGGGCCCGACGGCGTTGCCCGCGACGGACGTGCCGGCGCCGCGCGCGGTCAGCGGGACGCCGTATTCGCGGCACACCGCCAGCACCGCGGCGATCTCGTCGGCGGCGCGGGGCCGCACGACCGCGAGCGGCGGTACCCGGTACAGGGACGCGTCGGAGGAGTAGAGGGCCCGGGTGGTGGTGTCACCGCACACCTCGGCGACGCCCGCGGAACGCAGCGCCGCGACGAGATCTCCGTCGTGCAGCGGCCCGGCCCCGCCTCGGGCGGGCGGTGCGTCGACGGGATCGGTCGCGCGGGCCATACCGGACGATGCTAGTCCGACGTCTCGCGGGCTCGAGCGCGATCCGGGCGCGTGCCACGCAGGTGCTGCTGAACAGGCACGGTCCCCCACTGCCGCGTACTCGCCTAGCATCGACCTTTGTGCCCGCCGATTCCCCTTCGCCCGAAACGACCGCTTCCCCCGGCGCGACCGTACGCACGGCCCGCATCGTCGCGATCGTCACCGGGTTGCTCGGGTTCGTCCTCGCCCTGTCGTTGCCGTTCCTGCCGGTGAAACAGGAATCCGCGAGCGTGAACTGGCCGCAGAACGGCAGCCTCACCAACCTCGAAGTCCCCCTCATCACGTACTCACCGCTGGAGCTGCGCGTCAGCGTCCCGTGTTCGGCGGTCGGCCTGCTCGGCGAGGACGGCGGCACCCTCGTCTCGACCGTTCCCCCGGACGCCCCCGACGCCACCGAGAACGCGCTGGTGATCCGGTCGGTGCCGGGCCGGGACGGCGCCCCGGGCAGCATCGAGGCGGTTCTGCGCAATTCGGTGCTGGTGTCGGCCCCGACGGATCAGCCGTGCACGGCGGTGACCGTCGCCGCCAACGCGGAGCGGACCGCCGCGGAGATCGTCGGCCCGGGTGACGAACCCGTCACGACCGTCGAGGGCGATGTGCGCCCCCAGATGGTCGGGATCTTCACGGACCTGCAGGGCGCCGCGCAGGATCTGACGACCGGGCCGGCTGCGGAGCGGCTGTCGGTGCGCGCCGAGCTCGATTCGCGCTTCACCTCCACGCCGACGACCGTCAAGCAGGTCGCGATGATCGTGTGCGTCCTGTCGACGCTGCTCTCGCTCGTCGCGCTGCACCGGATCGACGGGGTGGATCGCCGTGGTGCCCGCCGGGTGCTGCCGGCCCGGTGGTGGCGGATCACCGTCGTCGACGTCGTGGTCGTCGGCACCCTGCTGGTGTGGCACGTCATCGGCGCCAACACCTCCGACGACGGCTACATCCTCAACATGGCCCGGGTCTCCGAGCACGCCGGGTACATGGCGAACTACTACCGCTGGTTCGGGGTGCCGGAAGCCCCGTTCGGCTGGTACTACGACGTGCTCGTGCTGATGACGAACGTGTCGACGGCGAGCATGTGGATGCGCCTGCCCTCGCTGATCGCCGCGATCCTGTGCTGGATGGTCATCAGCCGTGAGGTGATGCCGCGGCTCGGCGTCGCGGTGCGGCGCAACCGGATCGCACTGTGGACGGCCGGGCTGGTGTTCCTCGCGTTCTGGCTGCCCTACGACAACGGCCTGCGCCCCGAACCGATCATCGCCCTCGGCGCCCTGCTGACCTGGTGTTCCATCGAACGGGCCATCGCGACCGGACGCATGCTGCCCGCCGCGATCGCGGTGCTCATCGCCGCGTTCTCGCTCGCCGCCGGACCGACCGGCCTCATCGCGGTCGCGGCGCTGATCGCCGGTGCCCGCCCGCTCGTGAAGACGCTGATGGCGCGGCGGCAGCTGGTGGGCTGGTTCGCGCCGCTCGCCCCGATCCTCGCGTCCGGGACGGTGGTGATGGTCGCGGTGTTCGCCGACCAGACCCTCGCGTCGGTGCTGGAGGCGACCCGGGTGCGGTCCGCGGTCGGCCCGAACGTGCCGTGGTTCGACGAGCGGCTGCGCTGGGACGCGCTGCTCACCGTGTCGCCGGACGGGTCGCTGGCCCGCCGCTTCGGCGTGTTCGTGATGCTGTTGTGCCTGGTCGTGTGCGTGATGCTGATCCTGCGCAAGGGCCGCATCCCCGGCACCGCGATCGGTCCGTCGCGCCGGATCCTCGGCATCGTGTTCGCGTCGCTGCTGCTGATGATGGCCACGCCCACCAAGTGGACCCACCACTTCGGTGTGTACGCGGGCCTCGCCGGATCGGTCGCGGCGCTGGCCGCGGTCGGGGTCGGCGCCGCGGGCATCCGCTCGGCGCGCAACCGTGCCCTGTTCACGGCCGGGGTGCTGTTCGTGCTGGCGATGGCGTTCACCGGCTCCAACGGCTGGTGGTACGTCTCGAGTTACGGCATCCCGTGGTGGGACAAGCCGCCGTCGATCTCCGGCCGCGCCTTCTCCACCGCGCTGCTCGCTCTCACCGGTGTCGCGCTGGTCGTCGCCGCGTGGTTCCACCTGCGCGAACCGTTCACCACCGCGAAGCCCGACCGCAACGGGCGGGTGCGGGCGCTGGCGTCCGCGCCGCTGACCGTGGTCGCGGCGGGCGTCGTGCTGTTCGAGGTGCTGTCGCTGGTCAAGGGCGCGGTCGCGCAGGGACCGGCCTACTCGATCGCCCGGTCCAACATCGCGTCGCTGACCGGCGGGTGCGGTCTCGCCGACGAGGTGCTCGTCGAAACCGATCCGAACGCGACCGCGCTGGTTCCGCTCGAGGGGTCCGTCGCGGATGCGCTCGGCGCGGGCCGCGACGAAGGCTTCACCCCCAACGGGGTGGCGCTGGACCTGACCGCCGACCCGGAAACCACCACCAGCGGTGGCGCCAACACCGTCGAACCCGAGGAGGGCGGCACCAGCACCTCGACCGGTGCCGGCACCGGCGGCGGTCGCGGGGAGACCGGTGTCAACGGCAGCACGGTCGCGTTGCCGTTCGGCCTGGACCCGGCGACCACCCCGGTCCTGGGCAGCTACCGCACCGGCGTGCAGCAGAGCGCCGAACTCGAATCCGGCTGGTATGCGCTGCCGGAACGCACCGACGCGACGCCGCTGCTCGTCGTCACCGCCGCCGGACGCGTGCGGTACGTCGACCCGGACGGGGTCATCACCCCGGGTCAGGACGTGCGGCTCGAATTCGGCCGTACCGCAGACGGGACCGTCGAACCGATCGGCGCGGTCGCGCCCATCGACATCGGGCCGGCCCCGTCGTGGCGGAACCTGCGGGTGCCGCGCGAACAGATCCCGGCCGACGCGGACGCGGTGCGCCTGGTCGTCACCGACGGCGACCTCGCGCCCGGCCAGTGGGTCGCGGTCACGCCCCCGCGGATGCCGCAGCTGGAGACGCTGAACACGGTGGTCGGGGATCAGGCGCCGGTGCTGCTGGACTGGTCCGTCGGCCTGGCGTTCCCGTGCCAGCGCCCGTTCGGCCACCGCTACGGGGTCGCCGAGGTTCCGGACTTCCGGATCCTCCCGGACCGGGTCGGGGCGGACTCCACCAACGGCTGGCAGGACCACATCGGCGGCGGCCCGCTCGGCTGGATCCCGCTGCTGCTGACCGCGCAGACGATGCCGACCTATCTGAACCACGACTGGGACCGCGACTGGGGTTCGCTCGAGCGCTACAGCCCGATCGATCCGACCGCGACGACGGCGGAGATCCAGGTCACGGAAGTCACCCGTTCCGGGTTGTGGTCGCCCGGTCCGATTCGTGACGGTGTTCCGGATCTGATCGAGTGACCCAGGCTACGCCCAGGTAAGGGGGCGTGTCGCCACAGGTCACCGGCAGATAACATCGACAATCGTGCCCGACGACGTGACGACGACCACCGTTCCTCCTGCCGCCCTGCGGCCACCGGTCGTGACCGACCTGCGCGCGCAGTACCGCACTGCGCGCCTCGTCGCCATCGTCGCAGGTCTGCTCGGTGCACTGCTCGCGATCGCCACCCCGTTCCTGCCGGTGAAGGTCACCGAAGCAACGGTGTCGTGGCCGCAGAACGGCTCGACCGAGGCGGTCACCTCACCGCTGATGTCGCAGGTACCGCTGCGACTGTCCGCGACCCTGCCGTGCACGACCGTCTCGGAACTGCCCGACGGCGGCGGCATGCTGCTCTCGACCGCACCCGCCGACGGCGAGGGTGCCGCGCTCAACGCGATGTTCGTGCGGGTCGGCGAGGAGAACGTCGACGTGCTCGACCGCAACGTCGTGGTCGCGACCGCGCCGCGCAGCGAGGTCGAGTCGAGCGCCTGCCGCGAGATCACGATCTTCTCCGACGTCGACCGCACCACCGCCGAGTTCGTCGGCCTCAGCGACGAGAACGGCAACCCCCGCGCCGGCGAACTCACCGGTGACCTGCGTCCGCTCGTCGTCGGTGTGTTCAGCGACCTTAGCGCCGACGTGCCGGGTCTCAACGTCACCTTCGACGTCGACTCGCGCTTCTCGTCGTCTCCGACGGTCGTGAAGCTGCTCGCGATGATCCTGGCGGTGCTGTCCACGGCGCTGGCCCTGGGTGCCCTCGCCAAGCTCGACGTCACGGACGGTCGCGGACACCGCCGGTTCCTGCCCGCCCGGTGGTGGAAGTTCACCGGCGTCGACATCGTGGTCTTCGCGACGCTGATCGGCTGGCACTTCTTCGGCGCGAACACCTCGGACGACGGCTATCTGCTGACGATGGCCCGGGCGTCCGAGCACTCCGGCTACATGGCCAACTACTTCCGCTGGTTCGGCGTCCCCGAGGCACCGTTCGGCTGGTACTACGACGTGCTCGCGGTGTTCGCGAAGATCTCGACGGCCAGCCCGTGGATGCGCCTGCCCGCGCTGGTCGCCGCGATGCTGTGCTGGATGGTCATCAGCCGCGAGGTGGTGCCGCGTCTCGGCCGGGCGGTCCGCACCAACCGGATCGCGCTGTGGACCGGCGGCCTGGTGTTCCTCGCGTTCTGGCTGCCCTACAACAACGGCCTGCGGCCCGAGCCGATTGTCGCGCTCGGCGCCCTGCTGACCTGGTGTTCCATCGAACGGGCCATCGCCACCGGCCGGCTGCTGCCCGCCGCGTCGGCGGTGCTGGTCGGCGCGTTCACGCTCGCCGCCGCCCCCACCGGCCTGATGTGTGTGGCCGCGCTGCTCGCCGGTATCCGGCCCATGACGCGCATCGTCGTGCGTCGCCACCGCCAGCTCGGGACCCTGCCGCTGGTGGCGCCGATCCTCGCCGCCGGCACGCTGGTGCTCGTCGTCGTGTTCTCCGACCAGACCCTCGCGTCGGTCCTCGAGGCCACCCGCGTGCGCACCATCATCGGCCCCAACGAGGAGTGGTGGAACGACTTCCTCCGCTACTACTACCTGATGGTGCAGACCGTCGACGGGTCGCTGTCGCGCCGCTTCGCGTTCCTCACGATGCTGCTGTGCCTCTTCACGTGCCTGCTGGTGCTGCTGCGCCGCCGGCGCATCCCGGGCGTCGCGGTGAGCCCGTCGTGGCGGCTCATCGGCATCGTCTTCGGCACGATCTTCTTCATGATGTTCAACCCCACGAA
The DNA here is from genome assembly GCF_023218075.1 of Rhodococcus sp. HM1. Lineage (GTDB taxonomy): Bacteria > Actinomycetota > Actinomycetes > Mycobacteriales > Mycobacteriaceae > Rhodococcus. Next base: position 62,849 of record NZ_JALPTB010000010.1, read on the forward strand.
GTGGACCCACCACTTCGGGGCGTACGCGGGCATCGCCGGATCCCTCGGCGCACTGACCGCGGTGGTCGTGTCCGCCAGCGCGCTGCGGTCGCGGCGCAACCGCACGATCTTCCTGGCCGGACTGCTGTTCGTGCTGGCCGTGTCGTTCGCGGGCATCAACGGCTGGTGGTACGTGTCGAGCTACGGCATCCCGTGGTTCGACAAGACGGTCTCGCTCAACGGCCGCCAGTCCAGCTCCCTGTTCCTGGTGCTGTTCGCACTGTCCCTCGCGCTCGTCGCCTGGCAGTATCTGCGCGAGGGCTACGCGCCGCCGCCGGAGAAACCGACGTCGCCGAAGGGCCGGCGCATCCGCGCGTTCGCCGCGGCACCGCTGACCGTCGTCGCGGGCATCATGGTGCTGTTCGAGGTGCTGTCGCTGCTCAAGGGCGCGGTCTCGCAGTATCCGGCGTACTCGCTGGCGCGCTCCAACATCGGGGCGCTCGCCGGGCAGACGTGCGGTCTCGCCGACGACGTGCTCGTCGAGGTCGATCCCAACCAGGGACGGCTCGAACCGATCATCGACCCGGCCAACCCGCCGCAGGACGGTGACGCGCTGGCCGGTGCCGCACCGCGCGGCTTCAGCCCCGACGGGATTCCGTCCGACCTGACCGCCGACTACGTCGAGGTCAAGCCGGGTCAGGGCAACACCGCCAACCAGAGCGTCGGACCGACCTTCGAGACCGGGTCCGGGGGCGGCACCACCGGCGGATCGGGTGCGCGCACCGTCAACGGCAGCACAGCGAAGCTGCCGTTCGGTCTGGACCCGGCGGTCACGCCGGTGCTGGGCAGCTACCAGACCGGCATCCAGGAACCGGCGATGCTCACGTCGAGCTGGTACCAGTTGCCCGAGCGCAGCGACGACGCACCGCTCATCGTGATCTCCGCGGCCGGCCGCATCTGGTCCGTCGACGACACCGGCGCCACCACCTACGGGCAGTCGATGCTGGTCGAGTACGGAACCCGGCAGCCGGACGGCACGGTCGAGGTGCAGGGCACCTATCTGCCGCGCGACATCGGCCCGGCCCCGACGTGGCGGAACCTGCGGGTGCCGCTCGCGGACCTGCCCGAGGACACGAACGTGGTGCGGATCGTCGCGAACGACCCGAACCTCACCGGCGACCAGTGGCTGGCGTTCACGCCGCCGCGCGTGCCGACGCTCGAGACCCTCAACTCGGTCGTCGGGTCCGAGCAGCCGGTGCTGCTGGACTGGGCGGTGGGCTTGCAGTTCCCGTGCCAGCGTCCGTTCGACCACCGCTACGGCATCGCCGAGATGCCGAACTACCGGATCCTGCCGGACCGTCCGCTCGCGGTGTCGTCGACCGACACGTGGCAGGCCGCCGAGTTCGGTGGCCCCCTCGGGTTCACCGAGGTGCTGGCCCGCCCCCAGCAGGTGCCGACGTACCTGAAGGACGACTGGGCGCGCGACTGGGGCTCGCTCGAGCGGTACACGCCGTTCTACCCGGACGCGACTCCCGCCGAGGAGGAAGCCACCGTGGTCACCCGCTCCGGCCTGTGGAATCCGGGCACCCTCCGCGTCTACGAGTGACCTGACGAAAGTCGGCCCGTACGGAACTTCCGTACGGGCCGACTTTCTGTTTACGCGCTGAGTGCGAATCCGCTCGTGCTGTAGCGCAGGCGAATTCCGAATCCCTGAGCGCATCCACCGGTGACGGAACCTTCCGCGAAGGTTCCGTCACCGGGGAGCGTCAGAGCGGGAGGAGGTGGTGCTTGCGCGGGTTCTTGAAGACCTTCTTGTCGCGCAGCAGGTTGAGCGCGCGACGGATCTCGAGGCGGGTCGTCGACGGCTCGATCACCGCATCGACGTAGCCGCGCTCGGCCGCGATGTACGGCGTCGCCACGTGCTCGTTGTAGAAGTTGATGAGCTGCTGGCGCACGGCCGGGGCGTTGTCGCCGGCGGCCTCGATCTGACGGCGGCCGATCACCGCGACCGCGCTCTCCGCACCCATCACGGCGATGCGGGCCGTCGGCCACGCCAGGTTGATGTCCGCGCCGAGCTGCTTGGAACCCATCACCGCGTAACCACCGCCGTACGACTTGCGCACGACCACGGTCACCTTGGGCACCGACGCCTCGACGTACGAGAACAGGAAGCGACCGCCGCGCTTGATGACGCCGATCTTCTCCTGCTCGACACCCGGCAGGAAGCCGGGGGTGTCGACGACGAACACGAGCGGAATGTCGTAGGCGTCGCAGACCCGCACGAAGTGCGCCGCCTTGTCGGCGGCCGCCGCGTCGAGCGCACCGGACAGGAACATCGGCTGGTTCGCGACGACACCGACCGGACGTCCGTCGACGCGTGCGTAGCCGGTGATGATGTTCGGCGCGACCTGCGACCGGATCTCGAAGAACTCGCCGTCGTCGAAGATCTTCAGCAGGACGTCGTGCATGTCGTAGCCGGCGTTGTCGGCGTCGGGCATGAACGTGTCGAGCTCGAGATCGTCGGGGGTGATCTCCGGTTCGAGACCCGGGTTGATGACCGGCGGCTTCTCCTGCGCGTTCGACGGCATGTAGCTCAGGTACTGCCGCACCCACTCGAACGCCGCCTTCTCGTCGGGGGCGATGTGGTGCACGTTGCCGTATTCGGCCTGCTTGCGGGCACTGCCGAGCTCTTCGAGGCTGACGTCCTCACCGGTGACGGCCTTGATGACGTCGGGGCCGGTGACGAACATGTACGCGTCCTCGGTCGCCACGACGACGTCGGTGTTGATCGGCGCGTACACGGCACCACCGGCGCACTTGCCGACGATGACCGAGATCTGCGGGACCAGCCCGGACAGCGGTTCGCTGCGCTTGCCGATCTCGCCGTACCACGCGAGAGAGGTCACCGCGTCCTGGACGCGGGCTCCACCGGAGTCGTTGATGCCGACGACCGGGCAGCCGACCTTCAGGGCGTGCTCGAGAACCGCCGACACCTTGCGTCCGAACATCTCACCGACGCTGCCACCCAGGACGGTCTGGTCGTGGGAGAACACAGCGACGGGCCGCCCGTCGACGGTCCCGTGGCCGACGACGACGGCGTCGCCGTAGAACGCGTCCGGGTTCCCGGGCGTCCGCATGAGCGCACCGATCTCGATGAAGCTGCCCCTGTCGAGCAGCATGTCGATGCGTTCCCGTGCGCTCGGGATGCCCTTCTTCGCGCGCTTCGCAATCGCGGCCTCGCCCGCAGGCTCCTTCGCGATTTCGAGTTTCTTGCGCAGGTCGGCCAGCTTTTCTGCCGTGGTGGTCACTACTCGTTCAGCTCCTCGTAGCCGCGATCTCGGCCAGCTTCCGGGTCAGGTCGGCCCCCACCTTCGCGATGTACGGCTCGTCCACGATCTGCAGGTGGTCACCACCGACGTGGATCACCTCCAGGTTGCGGACTACCTCGCCCCACCCCCCGTCGGGCTGCCGGGTTCCGAACGCCGGCTCGAGGTCTATCGCGTCATCGTGATACTTGTCGGCCATGTACAGCACCACGTTCCCGTCGTAGGGCTCGAGCCTCGCGGTCTGGATGGCACGGTTGTCGAGCCAGGACGTGCGCTGGTGTTCGATGATCCCGCCCGGGATCTTCGCGCCGCTGAGCTTGAGCAGGTCCATGAGGATGCGGACCTGGCCCTCGTCGTCGGCCTGGGCGAGCTGCTCGTACGGCAGCGGCGCATCGACCCCGTAGGTCTTCTTCGCGAACTTCGCGTACCGCTGCCAGCGCTTGGTGATCTCCTCCGGCGTGTCCTCGACCTTCTCGCCCGCCATGACGGTGTCGATGAGGCCGACGTACCGCACGTCCTTGCCCTCGGCGCGGAGCATCCGCGCGACCGCGTAGGCGAGCACGCCACCGAGGGACCAGCCGTACAGCACGTACGGGCCGTCGCCCTGGATCTCCTTGATCAACGGCAGGTACTCGGCGGCACGCTGCTCGATCGGGCCTTCGGTCCGCTCGAACCCGTACATCGGGGTGTCGGCGGGCAGACGCTTGAGGAGCGGCTCGTAGGCCACGGTGGACCCGCCCGCGGGGTGGAACACGAACACCGGCACGGCGTCGGAACCCTCGGGACGGGGCCGCAGCGTACGGACCAGGCCGTCGATGCGGTCGGCGGATTCGAGGTGCTGCCGCACGGTCTCGGCGAGCTGCTCGATGGTCTCGGCGTCGAGCACGTCGTCGACGGTGATCTCGCCGTTGGACCGCTCGGTCAGGCGCGCGGCGAGCCGCTCGGCGGTCTCGTCGTCGAGGATCGGCAGCGTGTCGAAGATGCCCTTGGCCGATTCGCCGGTGATCACCGCCCAGGACGCGAACGTCAGACGCTCGGCGGCGTCGCGCGGCGGCACGTGCTGACCGGACGCCTCCGCGACGGCCTGCTGATCGGTGATGTCGGTCCGGGCCGCCTCAGCCGGTGACGCTTCGGCCTTCGCAGCCTCGGCTTCGGCCTCGGCGAGGATCGCTTCGGCCTCGGCGATGACGGTGGTGTCCTCGACCGGCGGCACCGTGACCGTATTCGCGGCGTCCTCGGCTTCCTCCGCGGCCCTTTCGGCGGCCTTCTCGGCGGCCTGCTGCGCGGCGAGCGCGGCGACCTCCTCGCGGTTCTCGACCGCGTACCGCAGGTACTTGGCGACGTCGCGCAGGCTCGCGTCCTTGACGGCGGACAGCTGCAGCTGAGGAATGTCGAACTCGTACTCGACGCGGTTCTTGATGCGGACCGCCATCAGCGAGTCCAGGCCCAGGTCGATGAGCGGGATCTCGACCGGCAGATCCTCCGGGGCGTAGCCCATCGACTCGGCGACGATCAGCGCGAGCCGGTCCTCGAGGCTCTCCGAACCTTCCGGATCCCACCTGTCGCCGAAGGATTCGGCGACCTCGGGCAGTTCCTCGACGGTGTCGGCCGCACGTTCGACGGGCGCGACGACCGGTTCCGGCAGCACCTCGCCGGAGGACACGACGGCCTCGTGGACGAGCGTGAACCCGGAGGCATCCTTCGCGTGGACCTGCAGGGAGGCGCCACCGGGATGCGGGGTGAGGGTCGTGGTGAGCGTGCCGGAGGCCGGGACCGGCGCGTGCGGGACGCTCGCGACGAGCGTGACGTCGGCATACACCTGCGCGGCTGCGGCGGTCGCGAGGGTCGCGGGATCGGTGACGGCCGAAGCCTGCACCTCCCACGCGAAGCGACCGTCGGGCAGGGCGACGCGGGCGCCGGGGACCCGGCTGTTGCCGCCGGAACCGATGCGCGTCTTCAGCCAGAACTCCTTGCGCAGGAACGCGGTCCGCGGCAGGTCCGCGTACTCGCCGTCCGGCAGCAGGCTGCGCAGATCCACCGCGTGCCCGTACGTGTAGAGCTGCGCGAGCGCGGTGAGCACGCCGAGCGACTCGTCTTCCTTGCGCTTGAGCGTCTGGATGAACTTGCCGTCCTGCACGCCCGCGTCGAACGCGGTGGCGGCGACGGACATGAGGGTCGCGGGGTTGGCGTTGAGCTCGAGGAACGTGGTGTATCCGTCGGCCAGCGCCTGCCGCACGGCCTGCGTGAAGTACACGCTGTGCCGCAGGCCCTTGGTCCAGTACTCGACCGGGTGAATGCCCTCGTGGCCCGCGCGGTACAGGGTCTCCTGATCGACGGACGAGTACACGTCCACCTTCAGGCGGTGCGGTTCGATGCCGGCGAGTTCGGCGGCGAGCTCACCGAGCAGCGGATCGACCTGCGAGGTGTGGCTCGCGCCCTTGGTCTGCAGGACGCGCGCGAACTTCTCCTCGGACTCGGCCCGCGCGACGATCGCGTTGACCTCGTCCTGCGGTCCGCCGATGACGGTGTGCGTGGGCGCCGCGTAGACGCAGACCTCGAGATGCGGGAAGTCCGTGAGCACGGCGGAGATCTCGTCGGCGCTGTATTCGACGAGCGCCATGAGACGGATGTCGTCGCCCTCGAGGCCGGCCTCGGCCTCGCCCATCAGCCGCGAGCGCGCGCAGATGACGCGCACGGCGTCCTCGAGCGACAGGCCGCCGGAGATGTACGCGCCGGCCGCCTCACCCATCGAGTGCCCGATGATCGCGGCGGGCTCGGCGCCGTGGTGGCGCAGCAACGCGGCCAGGCCGATCTGGATGGTGAAGATGCCGACCTGGGCGGTCTCGACGTCGTAGTCCTGCGCGTCGTCGAGGAACTTCTCCTTCATGGAGTAGCCCGACTCGTCGTAGATCAGTTCGTCGACCTCGTCGACCGCGGCGGCGAACACGGGGTTCTCGAGGTAGAGCTGCTTGGCCATCTTGCGGTGCTGGGCACCGAAGCCCGACAGCACCCAGACGGGGCCCTTGGTGTCGGGGGTGTCCGAGCTGAAGACGCCCTGGGCGGGCTTGCCGGCCGCGACCGCGCGCAGTCCGGCGATGGCCTCGGCGCGGTCGTTCGCGATGACGACGGCACGCGAGCGGCCGTGGTTGCGGCGCGAGAGGGTGCGTGCGACGTCGGCGAGCGGCGTGGTGCTGCCGACCTCGGTCTCGAGCCAGTCCGCGAGGTCCGCGGCGGCCCGGCGGCGACGCGACGGCAGCGCCGCGGACACCGGGAGCAGCACGGGCAGTTCGCGGGCCGGCGCCTCGGCGGCGGGAGTCTCGGCGGCGGGGGTCTCGACCTCTTCCGGCAGGACCTCGACCTCGGCCTCGGACTCCTCGAGTCCGGCGTGCCCGGTGTATTCGCGCACCACGACGTGCGCGTTGGTGCCGCCGAACCCGAAGCCGGAGACACCCGCGACGGCGGCGCCGGTGTAGCGCGGCCAGTCGGCGCCCTCCGCGACCACCTTCAGGCGGGCCTGCTCGAACGGGATGTACGGGTTGGGGGCGGTGTAGTTCAGGGACGCGGGCAGGTGGTTCTCCTGCATCGCGAGGACGACCTTGATCAGGCCCGCGGCACCGGCGGCGGCCTCGAGGTGCCCGAAGTTGGTCTTGGCCGAGCCCAGCAGGACCGGCTTGTCGGCGTCGCGGCCGCGGCCGACGACCTTGCCGAGCGCCTCGGCCTCGATCGGGTCGCCGAGCACCGTGCCGGTGCCGTGCGCCTCGATGTAGTCGACCCCGGACGGCAGGATCTGCGCGTCGCGGTAGGCGCGGCGCAGCACGTCGACCTGCGCCTCCGGGTTGGGGGCGACCAGCCCGTTGGAACGTCCGTCCTGGTTGACGGCCGTCCCGGCGATGACGGCGAGGATGTTGTCGCCGTCGCGTTCGGCGTCCTCGAGCCGCTTGAGGACGACGAGCCCGCCGCCCTCGGACCGCACGATGCCGTTGGCGTCGGCGGAGAAGGCCTTGATCTTGCCGTCGGCGGTGAGCATGCCGGTCTCGTCGAAGCCGAGGGTGCCCGCGGGCGCGAGCAGCATGTTCACGCCGCCGGCGAGGGCCACGTCGGCTTCGCCGCCGCGCAGGGCACGCACGGCCTGGTGCACCGCGACGAGCGACGACGAGCACGCGGTGTCGATGGTGACCGACGGGCCGCGGAAGTCGAAGAAGTACGACACCCGGTTCGCGACGATCGCGGTGGACGTGCCGGTGATCGCGTACGGGTCGGCCGCGGACGGGTCGGCGACCGCGAGCAGCTGGTAGTCGTTGGCCGAGCTGCCGATGAACACGCCGACGGAGCCGCCCTTGAGCTCGTTCGCCGGGATGTGGGCGTGCTCGAGCGCTTCCCACGCGAGTTCGAGCGCGAGCCGCTGCTGCGGGTCGACCATCTCGACCTCGCGGGGAGACATCGCGAAGAACTCGGCGTCGAAGCCCTTGACGTCGTCGAGGTAACCGCCGCGCGTGTTGGCGTTCGCGATGGCCTCGGCGACGACCGGGTCGCCCTCGAATTCGGACCAGCGGCCCTCGGGCAGGTCGGTGATGCCGCTGCGGCCTTCGGCGAGCAGCTCCCACATCTGCGCGGGGGTGTCCACGTGCCCGGGCAGCCGGGCGGACATGCCGACGATCGCGATGTCCTTGGCGCCGGTGACGCCGCCGACCGCGTAGAACGCGTCGTCGGCGGCGGCGGGCATCTCGGGTTCGCCCTCGATGATGCGGGTGGCCAGCGACGCGATGGTCGGGTGCTGGTACGCGATCGTCGCGGTGAGCGTGACGCCGAGCAGGTCTTCGATCTCGCCGCTGAGGGCCACGGCGTCTCTCGACGAGAGGCCGAACTCCTCCATCGGACGATCGTCGGAGATCTGTGACGCCGGTTGCCCGGTCGCGTCGGCGATCCAGTTCCGCAGCCACTCGCGCAGCTGCGCGACGGTCATTTCAGTGTCAGCCATCAACCCACCACGCTACCCGGGAAAGAGAACAATTGTTACACGCTATCGGGGAATGCTTGCTGCTGATACCCCCCGCGCAGCGTTCCCTCGATGTAGGCGGCCTTGCAGGCCCGGCGCGCGATCTTGCCGCTGGACGTGCGCGGGATGGACCCGGCCGGAACCAGCAGGATGTCGCGTGCCGTCACACCGTGGCGGCTCGAGATCGCCGCGCGGACCGCGTCGGCGATCGGCTGCGGATCGGCCTTGCCGGCGCCCGGGCCGCGCTCGGCGACGATGACCAGCTGTTCGGAAGCGTCGTCGGCGTCGAACTTCAGGCCGGAGGCCTCGTTCTCGAACACGTCGACGGGAAGCTGGTTGGCCGGGACCGCGAAGGCCGCGATGAAGCCGGGGCGCAGCGACGAGCTGGCCTCCTGCGCAGAGAACTCGAGGTCCTGCGGGTAGTGGTTGCGGCCGTCGACGATCACCAGGTCCTTGACGCGACCGGTGATGTACAGCTCGCCGTCGATGTAGACGCCGTAGTCGCCGGTGCGCAGCCAGTTGGCGTCCGGCGCGGTGCCCTCGGCGTGGCTGTTCTCCTCGAGACGGGACGTGATCCGGTTGTGGAAGGTCTCGTCGGTCTCGTCCTTGCGACCCCAGTAGCCGATGCCGATGTTGTCGCCGTGCAGCCAGATCTCGCCGACGTGCTCGTCGGGGACCTCGGCGCCGGTCTCGGCGTCGACGATCGCGGCCCACTGGCTGCGGGCGACGTAGCCGCAGGACACCTGGGCGATCGCGCCCGGTGCTTCGCGGTCCACCTTCACGATGCGGCCCGCGTTCAGCTCGCTGCGGTCGACGTAGATGACCTTCGCTTCGTCGGTGCTCTTGGTGGAGGACACGAACAGGGTCGCCTCCGCCATGCCGTAGGACGGCTTGATGGCCGTCTTCGGCAGGCCGTACGGGGCGAACGCCTCGTTGAACTTGCGCATCGACGACGTGGTGACCGGCTCGCTGCCGTTGATCAGCCCGATCACGTTGGACAGATCGAGGGTCTCCCCCGGCTTCGGCAGGCCGCGCGCGGCGGCGTGCTCGAACGCGAAGTTCGGGGCCGCGGCGAACGTGCCGGCACCGTCGGAGACGGCGGCGAGTTCGCGGATCCAGCGGCCGGGCCGCGCCACGAACGCGCGCGGGCTCATGATGGTGATGTACTTGCCGCCGATCGCGGGCAGGATCACCGTGAGCAGACCCATGTCGTGGAACAGCGGAAGCCAGGTCACGCCGCGGGAGGACTCGTTGAGCTCGATCGAGTCGGCCATCTGCACGACGTTGGTGAGCACGGACCGGTGGGTGATCTCCACGCCGGCCGGAACCCGGGTCGAACCCGAGGTGTACTGCAGGTAGGCGATGTCGTCGGTCCCGATCTCCGGGCGCGTCCAGGTGTCGGCGACCGAATCGGGGATGGCGTCGACCGCGATGACCCGGGGGCGCTGCGCGGCCGGCAGCGGACGGAAGAACTGGCGGACGCCCGCAGCGGACGACGTCGTCGTCAGGATCGCGCTGGGCGTGCAGTCGCCGAGCACGGCGTGCAGGCGGTCGGTGTGGCCCGGCTCGTCCGGGTCGAACAGGGGCACCGCGATGGCGCCGGCGTAGATGGCCGCGAAGAACGACACGACGTAGTCCAGGCCCTGGGGCGCCAGGATCGCGACACGATCGCCCGGCTTGGTGACCTGCTGGAGACGGGACGCGATCGCTCGCATCCGCACACCGAACTGACGCCAGGTCAGCTCGTGCACCTCTCCGTCGCGCTCGCGGGAGTAATCGATGTAGCGGTAGGCGAGATCGTCGCCGTTACCGTTCGTGTGCTGTTCGAGGTGATCGAGCAGCGTGTTGCCCTCGGGCAGAACGATATGACCGTTCTCATCGATGAACTCTTCGAAACCGACGCTCAATTCCTTCTCCCTGTCGAAGCGATCCCACAACCACCCGACATGGTTGCGCCCCGTTCATTACTTCGCGATTCGTTGGCCCGCGTAACACGGACCGTCGCACATTCGCTGCCGAGTGGCCTGCGAACGTGCAACCCGTCGGACCAGTTCATCGGTCCGAGATCACGAATATGTTACAGATCCTCACTACGTCATTCCCCCGCGAGCAGGGGAATCACCGGCGCGAACGCCTCCATCTGAGTCGGGAAGACGCCCACGTACGACATGCCGGTCTTGGCGCGCACCGCACGGATCCGATCGGCGATCTCCTCGTGCGAACCGATTGCCAGATACGGGGATTCGAGGATGTCGTCGACCGTCAGGCGGGTGTCGACCTCGATGTTCGGAGGGAACCCCTGATCGAGCGCACCCAGCGCCATCTCCGCGGCCTGCTGCTTGTCGTCGGTGACGAGGATCATGGTGATGGTCCAGTTCAACTCGATGTCGGCGAAACGATCACCGGCGGCCTTCCGGATCGTCTCCACCCGCTCGATCGTGCTTGCCATCGTGATGCCGGACAGCAACAACTTGCCGTCGCTGTTGGTCGGGGGCGCCACCGAGATGATGTCGGCGTACCGGGCGGCCAGGGCGAGCATGCGCGGACCACCCCCGCCGACCGCGATCGGTGGCCGCGGGCCCTGACGTGGCCGCGGGCTGCCCTTGAGGCCGTCGATGCGGTAGTGCTTGCCCTCGAAGGTGCATTCCCGGCCGCGCAGCAGCACGTCGAGGATCTGCAGCGTCTCCTCGAGCTTCTCGATCCGCACACCGGGACGGTCGTAGGCGATGCCCGCCTTGTCGAATTCGTCCTTCATCCAACCGGCCCCGAGCCCGAGTTCGAGGCGGCCGCCGGAGAGCACGTCGATGGTGGCGGCGTCCTTGGCGAGGATCGCGGGGTGGCGGAATCCGTTCGCGAGCATCGCGGTGCCGATCCGGATGCGGTCGGTCGCCACGGCGAGGGCGCCGAGCGCGGCGATCGGTCCGACCTGGTTGCCCAGGTGATCCGGGATCATGAAGCTGTCGTAGCCGAGCTCCTCGGCCCGCTGCGCGAGCTCGACGAAACGCCTGGCCCCGCCTTCCTCGGCGTTGCCCTCCCCACCCGCGGCGAAGCGGAACTTCCGCGGCTGAAGTGCTGCGGAGCCGTCGGTCGCACTCATCGAACCTTCTCTCCAGTGTGCTGTGTCCGTGCGCCACGGCCCGGACACTCCGGACGCAGCCCGATTGTCGAGTCTAAGTGCCGACGGTGGAGAGATTGTAACGGGTCGTGACCCCCGACACTACCGCCCGGTAACCAGACCCTCGGATCACTCTTCCGGAGGCGTCGGCGCCGCGTTGATCTTGTCCGCGGCCCAGCTCGCGACCCACTGCGTCGCCGTGGTGCCGGCGTCGTCGACGACGAACGTGTTGTACATCGCATGCACCGGGTTGTTGTAGTACTCGAGCAGCCGCGGCGCACTCGCGAGCAGATTGCCGGGATTGAGCGCGTCCGGCGGGGCGTCGCAGATGCCGTCGCTGGGCGCGCAGATCTGCACGGTCCGGTCGGCGAGTTCACCGAACCCACCCGGCCGGGGACCGGTCAGGGTGATACCCGGCAGCCGGAGCCCGGCCAGCGCCAGCTCGGCGCCCACCCCGGACACCGGGGGGCCGATCGTCGGGGCCGCGTCGGGGTCGCGCCGGCCGTCGGCGATGAGCGCGACACCGAGCACGCGATCCGCGGGCACCGGCCCGTTCCCGGCCCCGATCTTCGCCGCGACGTCACCGGTGATCACCGCGCCCTGGGAGAAGCCCGTGAGGATGTACGACGTGAGCGGGCACTCGGCGAAGCGGCGCGTCAGGATGTCCTCCATCGCCGCGGTACCCGCGGTGCGGCTGTTGTTGTACGACTGTTGACCGTCCGGCGGCAGCGCGATCGGATTGGAGAACTGCGCGACGTACGGCACGGTGTAGACGTCCGCGCGCTGCGGATCGAACTGCTGCTGCAACGGCCGGGTCACGTTCAACATCAACGACAGCGGATTGGCGGTCGGGTTGTACGGATCGTCGCCGACCGCGGACTCCCACGTGCCGGGTACCGACACCACCTGGACGTCGGGGCACTCCGCGGGTTGCGACTGCGGCTGCTCCGGCGTCGGCGGGATCGGCGGGACCGGCGTGGGCAGCCGCCCGGCGAAGATGTACCACAGCGCCAGCACGACGACCAGGACGAGAAGCGCAACGATCACGACGAGGACGCGTCCGCGCCGCCTCGTCTTCGTCCTGGCCATCATGCTGTGGATCCTCCCCTAGCTGCAGTAGGTCGACTTGGCGGTCGCGATGTAGACGTTCGCGGTCTCGGCGGCCTGCTCCTCGGTGATCTCGATCCCCGAGGCGACGGCGTCGCTGCCGACCAGGGCCGTGACGATCGTCTTGATCTCGTCCTCGCTGCCGCCCTGGGCGATCGCACCGCAGATGTAGTTGGCGGTGTTGATCGCGCTGCTGCCGTCGCCGGACGGCTCGACACCCTCCGCGCGCAGCGCGTCCAGGAACGCCGCGTCCCGCGAATCGGTGGGGACCTCGGTCGGGCCGGGGAAGCCCGGCGCGGTCTGGGGTTCGGCCGGCGGCGCGGTCGCGGCCTCGCCGGGGCTCGTCACGGGTGCTTCGACGGCGGGAGATTCCGCTGCGGTGCCCTCGGCGCCCGTCGTCGCCGTCGCGGATGCCGACGTGGTCGCGGCCGTCGCGGACGTCGTCGCCGACGGGGTGCTCGTCGCGGTGGAATCGTCGCTTCCGCAGGCGCCCAGCACAGCGGCGGCGGTCAGTGCGGCAACGCAGGCGCCGACCACGCGGGTCGAACGCGAACGGGTCCGTGCAGGCATGTGGTGGTGTCCTCGCATCCGGTTTCGTGAGCAAACGGTCTGACGGGCGAACAGGGTCGTGGGGCCGGACGGGCCGGCCCCGCCCCAGGCTACAGAGAGCTTCGGGCGGCGACCGAAGCCGTCGCTCCGATCACCGCCCGACGATAGGTGCCCCCGACCGCGCGGTCGAGACCGGTCCTGGAGGGTCGTGGCTAGGGGCTCACCGCGGTGACGTCACCGACCCGGGTGACGAACCCGCCCTGGAAGTTCTGTCGGACCCCGCCCTCGATCGGGAACTCGTCGCTGATCGGGAAGCCCAGTCGGCCGTTCTCGTAGCCGGCGTCCCTCCAGGCGTCGAAGATCGGGCCGTTGCGCACCGGCCAGGCACCGCTCAGCGGGCTCCAGTAGATGTTGCCGCCCTCGAACGCGTTGAAGCGGCCACCGTCCTTGACGGGGATCTCGCTGGTCTTCGGGAAGCCGAGCCAGCTGTTCTCGTACCCCATCTCGGCGTACTTGCCCATGATCAGGCCCTGCACGGCGTGGGCGCCGGTGGGTTCGCTCCAGTACAGCGAGCCGATCTCGAAGCCCTGGACCAGACCCGGCTTGTTCGGCGTCACGATCTCGTCGAATACGGGGTAGCCGAGCGGGCCGCCCTCCCAGCCCTGTCGCGCCCATTCGTCGAGGAGCACACCGCGGATCGCGTGGGCGCCGGTCTGCGGCGTCCAGTAGATCGAACCGTGCTGGAAGTGGTTGAACCGGCCGCGCCCGTCGGGGGTGCCGTTCTCCCCGGTCTTCGGGAAGCCGAGCGGGCCCGCCGGACCGCCACTGCCCTGGTAGGCGCCGCCGATGGCACCGGCGACCGGGAAGGTGCCCGCGTCGGATGCGAAGACCCGGCCGAACCGGAAGTCCTGGACCCGGCCGCCGGCCACCGGGTACTCGGCGGTGAGGCAGTCGCCGAGCCACGGGTTGGCCGCGACGGTGTCGCCGATCGACCCGGCCGCCGAGCACGACGGCTTGTCCACCGGCACCCCGAGCGTGTTCGCGAGCTGCGGCCACAGCTGGTGCAGCTCGAACTCCCAGTACGGCCACGAGTGGGTGCCGGACGGGCGGTACACGACCTGCGCGGGGATTCCGAGCTTGTTGAGCTTGGTGGCGAACGCCTGCGAGGTCAGCCGTGACAGGATCTCGAGGCCCATGCCCGCGTAGTTGGTGCTGACGCCGGGCACGCCCGAGGGCTGGTCGTACGGCCCGGTGCTGCCGCTGCCGCTGGAGACGTACAGGCTCACGCCGCGCAGCTTGTCGGCGAGCAGATACGGATCGTGCGATTCCCAGTTCTCACTACCGGCCGGACCCCACATGGCATCGACGTCGAAGCCGCCCGCGTCCTGCATGGCGTACTTGATGGCCTCGGGCATACCGAGGGTCGTGGTGGTGAGGATGCCCGACAGCGACGCCGCGAACTGGAAGAAGCCGGGATTGCGGGCGGGCAGGAACATCGCGGCGGTACCGCCCATGGACAGGCCGACCACACCGCGGGTGCTCGTGGCCCGCCAGTCGCGTTCGAGGACCTGCGGCAGTTCCTTGGTCAGGAACGTCTCCCACTTGTAGTTCTGCCCGTTGTTCTGGTCGACCCAGTCCGCGTAGAAGCTGGACTGGCCACCGATGGGCAGCACGGCGGTGACGTTCTTGTCCGCGAAGAACGCCTCGGCGTCCGTCTCGAGGGTCCAGCCGTTCTCGTCGTCGCGGGCGCGCATCCCGTCGAGCATGTACACGACGGGGAAGCGCGCGTCGGGCCGGATGTTCCAGTCCCGGGCCAGCAGCAACTGGACCTGGATCGGGGTGCCCATCGACGGAGATTCGATCCACACGGCGACGCGGCGATCGGTGAGCCAGTCGACGCGCCGGACGTTCACACCCGACGCCGGGGCCTGCGTGGTGGCGGGCTCGGTCCGGGCGGGTTCCGCGGATGCGACCGCGGCGGTGGTCAGTCCCGCCGCCATCGGCGCAACCAGCGTCGCGGCGAGTGCGGCCAGGATGCGTCGCTTCACTCGGGGACCACCGATCACTGTTCGCATGTGCATCGCTCACTTCCTGCGTTGCCGGGGCCGGTTCGCGGGAGCCTGTCCAACCCCTTCGTGTACGAAGGTCGCTTCCACTGCGTCCGAAGATCGTTTGTACACGGGAAAGTCCCAGGATCGGTGACGGCGCGCTGTGACTGGTGAGAAAATTGTTCACAACGACGCATGCCGCCCGGATCACCCCCTGCGGGGCGATCGGGCGGCATGGTGTCGGCAGTGTGCGCCGATTACGTGCGCGTTCGAAGCGTCAGTGCGCGTTCAGGGCGTCCAGGATCTGCGGGCGGGCCTTCCACAGCTCGTCCTCCCAGTACTTCCACGCGTGGGTACCGCGGGCCGGGAAGTCGAACGTGGCCGGGATGCCGAGCGTGGCCAGCTTCACCTGGAAGGCGCGGGTCTGGACGAGGGACAGCGCCTCGAGGCCCATCGCGTTGCCGGTGTTGTAGAAGCCGGTCAGGCCCTTCGGGTTGTCGTGCTGGCCGGGCAGGCCGCTGGCCGCCGAGATGTACAGCGACAGGCCCTCGAGCTTCGGCGCGAAGACGAACGGGTCGTTGCGCAGCCAGGCCGGGCTCCACGGCGGGCCCCACATCGAGTCCACGTTGTAGCGACCGGCGTCGAGCATCGCGACGCGGATGGCCTCACGCATGCCCGGAGCGGACAGGTTCAGGTAGCCCGACAGCGACGACGCGAACTTGAACTGGTCGCGGTGGTACGCGGCCAGCGTCAGAGCAGCGGAGCCACCCATCGACAGGCCGAGGATGCCGTTGTTGTTCGGCGAGACACCGCGCGTGGCGAGGTACTCGGGCAGCTGCTCGGTCAGGAAGGTCTCCCACTTGTAGGTGACGTCCTGCCCGTTGAGGTTGCTCGGGGCGTACCAGTCGGTGTAGAAGCTCGACTCACCGCCGACCGGCATGATGAGCGAGACATTGTCGTTGGCGAACTGCTGCAGCGCGTTCGTCTCGAACGTCCACGCGTTCGCGTCGTCCCGGGCACGCAGGCCGTCGAGCAGGTACAGCGCGGCGTCGCCACCACGGGCGGCCCACTGGATCTGCACCTTGATCGGGCCCATGTCGGAGTCGACGAAGACCTCCTCGAAACCGCCGGCCGGCGCGCTGTGCGCGATCGGGGCGGACTGCGCGGGGGCGGCCAGTGCTGCGGTGGTTCCGGCGACACCGGCCGCGACCGGCAGCACGAGCGCAGCAGCGGCGGTACCGACCACACGCTTGCGGAGGCGCTGCGACAACCTCGGGACTAAACGCATGAACAATGCTCACTTTCTCGATCTGCGGCGTACGCCTACGCGTTCCCCGTCGGATTTCGGCGGTGGCGGTCCGCGGAGCGGCGCCACAAGTCACACTGCGGTCAAGACTGTAAATGACTACGGAAGCTGTGACAAACCCTCCGCTCCCCTGCTCACACAACGAAAGTCGCCCGCGAGCTCCGGTCCCCCAACCCCTCGACCGTTATATACTCGTAATTTGGCGTGATCCTATCGAGATCGGACTCGGAACCCAAGCGAACGATCTAGAAGTGACCCGTCGTTTCACCCGCGCGGCGGGGGAAGCTCCAGGCCACACCGCTGGATCTCGTACTTCGGGACGCGGTCGAAGCGATACTTCGCGTACTCGAACGCATGGCTCAGATTCCGCTTGAACAGCGGCCACGTCAGCTCCGCCCGCGACGAATCGAGCACCTCCCGGGTCTGCGGGCACGTGAGCGCCACCCCGGCCTGCGCCACCCAATCCTCGTCGAGGTAGCCGGGCAGCCACGGGTGCACGTTCACCATCCCGGCATCCGCGATCACCCAGTCCGGATACAGCACCTTGTCGTGCCCGATCCGGCCGTCCTCGAGCCGTTCGGTGTGCGCGGCCAGCGGGTAGGCCAGCCCCATCTGATCGATCACCCGCACGTCCAGCGGCGTGTTCATGCTGGTCATCCCCAGATTGAGGAAGAACACCGTGTGCCCGGCGCCGCCCGGCGGGATCGGCTCCGGCGGCGGAACCACATCCCATGCGTCGAACGACGGCGTCGGCAGCAGCACCCCACCGTTCGGCGTGTTCTCGATCGCCTCCACCATCGCCCGCATCCGCGGGTAGTCGAGGTAGTCCTCGGCCCGGATCGGATGCGCGTGACCGGTGTTCATGGCGTAGAACGCGCGCTCGTCGACGATTCCGGACCGACCGACCACCGCTCCCTCGGTCATGCCCGTGGTCCCGGCGGCGAACGCCGACCACACGACCGTGCCGAGCCACAGCACCCCGACCGCACCGGCGATCGTCGTCGCCCGGCGCGGCTCGCCGCTCTCGGGCAGACGCAACGGCACGACCGCGACGGGGATCAGAAGACAGAACAACGGCGGCAGCAGCACCCGCCCGTGCATGAAGTCGCCGCCGACGCGCAACGAGTACAGCGCGAGCAGCACGCCGCTGCCCAGCACGAACACGACCACCGCGGTCGGGGTGCGCAGCGCCCGCTGTCCCCGCGCGAGCAGGGTGCGCGCGTCGCCGGATGCCAGGCCGCGCACGCGCTCGCCGAGGGTCGCGTCGTCCCGGCGGCTCGTCGAGAACATCACCACCACGACGATCAGCAGCAGGAGCAGCGGGAACCACAGCAGATAGGGGTTCACGAGATTGCCCAGGTATTCGAAACCCTGCGCCCACTTGGCGCCGCCCGCGTCCTTCGAGACGGCGGTGTTCGGGTAGGGCAGGCCGTAGTAGCCCATGCGCCAGATCTGGTAGCCGACCGGCACCGCACCCGCGACCGCGACCATCGCGGCACGCACGCGCCACGTCTGGTCGGCGGCGAGGAACAGCATCGCCAGCGCGATGACGGCCAGGACCGCGAGTTCGGGCCGCACCAGCGGTCCGAGTCCGGCGACGAACGCCGTCCCGAGCACCCCGGCGGTCCCCGGCGTCTCGGTCGTGGACCAGCGCACCATGAGCAGCCACAGCAGCGCGATCCAGAAGATCACCAGGCAGCTCTCGAGCCCGGACGTCGCGAAGTCGCGTGCGGGCGGAACCGCGATGTAGACGAGCATGCCCGCGGGAAGCAGCAGCAGCGTGCCTCTCGCCTCGCGCAGCCGCCAGCGGTAGAGCCGGGCCGTGCCGAACATCGCGACGACCACCGCCGCGGTCGACAGGACCAGCGCCAGCCCGAGCACCACGTACTCGAGGCGCGCCCCGGTGAACCACCCGAACACGTAGACCAGGTACGTCCACAACGTGGACGTGTTGGCCTCCACGCGCTCCCCGATGTTGAACACCGGGCCGTTGCCGGCCAGCAGGTTCCGCACCGTACGGAGCACGATCAGGCCGTCGTCGGCGATCCAGCGGCGCTCCCACGCGCCCCAGAACATGAGCAGGCCGGTGACCACGACACCCGCCGCGAAGATCCCGCGGGCCCAGCCGGGAGTACCGGGAACGCGGTGGCCCGGTCCGCCCTGCCGCGCCGACGACTCGACGTCTGCAGCGACGTCAGAAGAGGTAGACAGCACCACCGACCACCACGATCCACACGATCGCGAGCAACTGCAGAACCCGGTCGCCGAGAGCGATTTCCTCCGGCTCCCCCGCCTCGCCGCCGTCGACGTCGACCGCGTACCGCAGGATCGCGATCACGAACGGGATCATCGAGATGGCGAACCAGTTCGACTCGGCCACCATGTCGCGCTCGAACGCCCACAGGCCGTAGCAGATGACGACCGCGGTCGCCGACAGCGTCCACACGAACCGCAGGTAGGTCTCGGTGTAGTACTCGAGCGACTTGCGGATCTTCGCGCCGGTCTTGTTGGCCAGCCGCAGCTCCGCGTACCGCTTACCGGCCGCCATGAACAGCGACCCGAACGCCATGATCAGCAGGAACCACTGCGACAGCGGGATCCCCGCCGCGACACCACCGGCGATCGCGCGGATCAGGAAGCCGGACGAGACGATGCAGATGTCGAGCACGGCCTGGTGCTTGAGCCCGAAGCAGTATGCGAGCTGGATGCCGATGTACACGGCCATCACGACCGCGAGCTGCCAGTTCGCCAGGAACGAGAGCGCGATCGACCCGACCAGCAGCACCGTGGCCAGCCCGAACGCCAGGTTGACCGGGACGACACCCGCCGCGATCGGCCGGAACCGCTTGGTCGGGTGGGCCCGGTCGGCCTCGACGTCCATCGCGTCGTTGACCAGGTAGATACCCGAGGCCGCCATGCAGAACACGACGAACGCCAGCGCGACGGGCCCGAGGACGTCGAGTTCGGTGGCCGAACCCGCGGCGAGCGGCGCGGCGAGCACCAGTACGTTCTTGACCCACTGGCGCGGCCGGACGGCCTTGACGATGCCCGCAGGCAGGTTCTGGGGCGGCCGGGTGACGGTGGCCGGTTCCTCGCTCATCGTTCTCCAAACTTCTTTTCTGCCCGCACGACCGCGGCGGCCGAAACGGCGCCGAGGGCGGCGCCGGCCAGGACATCCGTCGGGTAGTGCACACCGAGGACGAGTCGCGACAGCAACATCGGCGGGACGAGTACCGCGGGCAAGGGTAGCCCGGTCAGGCGGCCGAGCAGGACCGCGGCCGCGGTTGTCGAGGTGGCGTGCGACGACGGGAAGCTCAATCGGCTCGGCGTCGACACGTTCACCGCGACCGTCGGATCGTCGGGCCGCGGCCGGCGCACGATGCGCTTGACCACGATCGACGCCGCGTGCGCACCGACCGCTCCGACCGCGACACCCGCCCACTGCCGGCGACGACGACGGTCGACGAGTGCGCCGACACCACCGATCGCGGCCCAGCCGAGGGCGTGCTCACCGAAGTGCGACATGCTGCGGGCGATCGCGATTGCCTGCGGCCGGGAACCGACGGTGGCCTGCACGGCCTGCAGGATCCGGATCTCCGACTCGGTGGTCGTCCAGGCGTCGGTCTTCCGGGCAGCTCGATCACTGCTCGACAGCGAAGACACGCTCCCACTCCTCCTTGCTCGTCAGGGCAGGAACCGCATCCTGGTACTGCTTCTTCAGCTCCGGGAACCGTCGTGCCAGTTCGCGCCGCAGTCGCAGCGCCTCGGACAACAGTGCCCCGGCCTGCGCTCGGTCGCGCTTACGGTAGACGACGCCGCGCCCATCCGCGGTGGTGACGGTCACACCGTCGACCTGCGACAGCAGGAACCAGCGGGCATCGATCGTCGGAACGTTCATCTGAGGCTGCTCGTGATGCGTCTCGGCGGCCGGACGCAGGTTGTGCGCGACGCCCTTCGCGAGCCGCGACAGCTTCCCGATCGGTCCGCGCGGCTGCCCGACCGCACCCACCCCGGCACCCGACGGCAACGGCAGCTCCGTCGACGACGGCAGCACCCGCGCGTCGGAGAAGTTCTTCCGCAGCGCGTGCACCTGGCCGAGGGCGGTCGGGAGCAGCTCGAAGAGCCTGTCCGGTCCGGCGAGGAAGTCCTCGATGGCCTTGTTCTGGATCGCGACGGTCGAGTATTCGAGGCACACGAGGTGCTTGATCGTCGCCTTGACCGTGTCGAGCACCAGGCCGCGGCCGTCGCCGGGCATGTGCAGCGCCGCCACGACGAGCCGGTTGCGCAGGTGGAAGTACGCCTGCCAGTCGATCGCGTCGTCCTTGTCGGACCAGGCCATGTGCCAGATCGCGGCACCGGGCATCGTCACCGTCGGGTAGCCGGCGGCGCGCGCCCGCAGCCCGTACTCGGCGTCGTCCCACTTGATGAACAGCGGCAGCGGCTGGCCGATCTCCTCCGCGACGACGCGCGGGATCATGCACATCCACCAGCCGTTGAAGTCGACGTCGATGCGGCGGTGCAGCAGCTTCGAGTTCTCGCGGTCGCGCAGCGGCTTCGCCGCGAAGTCGTGGTCGTATTCGACGTTCGGGGCGGCCGACCACATGAAGATCGACCGGTTCACGACCTCGCCCATCGTGTGCAGGTGACTGCGCTCTTGCAGATTGAGCATCTGGCCGCCGACGAGCATCGGGGACTTCGCGAACCGCGACAGGGCCAGCGCGCGCAGCACCGAGTCCGGTTCGATCTCGATGTCGTCGTCCATGAAGAGGATGTAAGGAGAATCGGTGGTCTTCAACGCCTCGTACATGATGCGGCTGTAGCCACCGGAACCACCGAGATTGGCCTGGTCGTGGATGACCAGCCGGTCGCCGAACGGCGCGGCGGCCTCGGCGAAGTCGTCCTCGTCGCGGACCTTGCGGGTGCCCTGGTCGGGGATGATCACGGCGTCGACGACGTCCATGACCAGCGGATCCGACGCGAGCGCCCGCAGCGCCTTCACGCAGTCGGCGGGACGGTTGAACGTCGGGATGCCGACGGCGACCGACGCCTTGCCGGGCGCCTCGACCGGCGCGTACCAACCGGCGGAGACGAGCGTGACGTCGGTGTCGGTGGTGATGTCGAACCAGATCCAGCCGCCATCCTCGAACGGGCCGAGGTCCGTCTCGAGTTCGACGATCGTCGCGGCGTCACCGGCAGCGGTGAACTCACGGCCCTGCACGTGGATGCGGCTCGAGTCGGCCTTGCTGCGATAGACGTCGACCCGGCCGTGCCCGGACAGTTCGAGGCGCAGCACGACGGACCCGAGCGTGCTCCAGCGTCGCCAGTAGCTCGCCGGAAACGCGTTGAAGTAGGTGCACAACGAGACCTCGGACTCCGCGCCGATGTTCAGCGTGGTCCGGCTCCGGGCGTGCGCGCGACGCGCGTTGGTCGGCGATTCCTCCAGGTAGAGGGTGCGCACGTCGAGCGGCTCACCGGGTCGCGGAAGGATGATGCGCTGCAGCAGCGACTTGCCGAGCAAATTGTCCGGGCTCACGGTGTTCCCCTGCACGTTCTCCTCGAGTTCCCCCACGCTCACGATGCGTCCCCCGAGACCGGCACACCGGATTCGAAGAACGGAACGAGGGTGTTGTCGAACATGCTCAGCGCGCTGGCGATCGCCATGTGCATGTCCAGGTACTGGTAGGTACCCAGGCGGCCACCGAACAGCACATTGTTCTGCGCGGCCTCCTGCTTGGCGAGGTCGCGGTAGGCGGTGAGCTTCGCGCGGTCCTCCGGCGTGTTGATCGGGTAGTACGGTTCGTCGTCGTCACCGGCGAACCGCGAGTACTCGCGCATGATCACGGTCTTGTCGGTCGGGTACGTGTCCCGCTCCGGGTGGAAGTGCCGGAACTCGTGGATGCGGGTGTAGGGGACGTCCGCGTCGTTGTAGTTCATGACCGGCGTGCCCTGGAAGTCGCCGGTGGGCAGCACCTCGGTCTCGAAATCGAGGGTGCGCCAGCCGAGTTTGCCCTCGGCGTAGTCGAAGTAGCGGTCCAGCGGACCGGTGTAGACGACGGGGGCGTCCGGGCTGGCGGCGCGGATCTCGTCGCGCACCTCGAACCAGTCGGTGTTCAGCCGGACCTCGATCCGCTCGTCCTTCGCCATGTTCTCGAGCCACGCGGTGTAGCCCTCGACGGGCAGACCCTCGTAGGTGTCGTTGAAGTAGCGGTTGTCGAAGTTGTACCGGACCGGCAGGCGGGTGATGTTGCCGGCGGGCAGGTCCTTCGGGTCGGTCTGCCACTGCTTGGCGGTGTAGTCCCGCACGAACGCCTCGTAGAGGGGACGGCCGATCAGGGAGATCGCCTTCTCCTCGAGATTCTTCGCCTGCGACGAGTCGATCTCGGCCGACTGCTCCTTGATCAGGGCGCGGGCCTCGTCGGGCGTGAAGTAGCGGCCGAAGAACTGCGAGACCAGACCCAGGCCCATCGGGAACTGGTAGGCCTGGCCCTTGTGCATCGCGAAGACGCGGTGCTGGTAGTTGGTGAACTCGGTGAACTGGTTCACGTAGTCCCAGACCCGCTTGTTCGACGTGTGGAACAGGTGGGCGCCGTACTTGTGGACCTCGATACCCGTCTCGGGTTCGGGCTCCGAATAGGCGTTGCCACCGAGGTGGTGGCGACGCTCGACGACCAGTACTCGCTTCCCGAGCTGCGTTGCGGCGCGCTCGGCGATCGTCAGTCCGAAAAATCCGGATCCGACGACGATCAGGTCGTGGTCACCGGTGGAGGGCTGGGGCGCTGATGCAGCAGTCACGGAAGACCAGGGTAGGCGACCGCTGTCCTCGTGCGTGTTTCCGGTAGCCGCAGCTACCGGAAACACGCACGTCAGGCGAGCAGTGCGCGCAGCGCCGCACGGACGAATTCGGCTCCGGCGGTGCCGCCGTAGTTCGCCGCGAACCGTTCGTCGGCGACGTACATGTCGGCCAGTCCCAGCACGTAGTCGCGGTCGGGTTCGGTCTTGCCGTAGCCCGGCGTCCCCGGAATCGATCCGAGCCACTCGACGTGCCGTCGCGCGAGCTCGAGTCCGCGGTCGCCGGCCGGGTCGAGACCGGCCTGCACGGCGGCCGTCCAGTCGGCGCCGAGCCTCGCCGCGACCGCCTGCCAGTCGCGACGTTGCTCGTCCGTCATCTCCCGCCACCAGCGGTCGCTGCTGTCGTAGGCGTCGCGGCCCCACCGTTCGATCACTTCGTCGCGGTACTGCGTGTGGTCGAAACCGTCGAACATTTCCTCTGCCATCAGTTCCTCACCTGCCTCCGTCTTGCGGATGGTCGTGCGCACCGCCTCGATGCGGCGCCCCAGTTGGCGCTGCTCGAGTTCGAGCAGCTCGAGGTGGGTGCGCAACGCCTCGGTGGTGTCGGCCTGCCCGGCGATCACCTCGCGGATCGCGGGCAGGCCGAGGCCGAGTTCCCGCAGCAGCAGGATGCGTTGCAGCTGCACCAGCGCGTCGCGGTCGTAGAACCGCATGCCGTTCGCCCCTGTCCGGCTCGGCGGGAGCACGCCCACGTCGCCGTAGTGCCGCAGGGTTCGGCTGGTGACCCCGGCCGCGCGGGCCAGTTCCTGAATGGACCATTCACGCTGTGTCGTCTGTTCACGCTGTGTCACGGCGTTCCCTTCCTCGTGACATCCAGCGTGCATCTTGACGTTGCGTCAATGTCAACAGCGAGAACCGGACGACGAAAACGGCCGCCGGCGGGTGGAACCCGTCGGCGGCCGCCTCGTCCCCGTGATGGGTGGCTGTGTTATTCGGCGCTACCGGTTCCCGGCAGCCACTGCCGCAGGATGGAGGCGTCGAACACCTGGGCCCCGAACTCCGGTGTCCACAGGATGACCCCGTTGGTGAAGACCTGGAACTTGCCGCGCTCGTCGGGCAGCATCAGCTCGGGTCCGACGGGAGAACCGAGTTCGCCCGAGACCCCGCCCAGCTCGTTGTACTTCTCCTGGATCGCCGGGCTCTGGTCGGTGCCGAACGGCGTGATGGCGACCTCCGGGCCCGTCTCGGGGGCCGGGGTGCTCGGCGGGACGGTCGATTCCGCGCCCTCGTTGACGGTGAACCAGTCGGACCGCAGCCCCAGCTTGGCGCGGGCCTCGGCGCCCGTGGTCTCGATGCTGCGGTCGGAGCCGACGACCCGGACCCGGGTGACGCGACCACCGTCGGCACCGAGGTTGTTGCGGGTCAGCACCTCGAAGTTCTGCAGTTCCCCGACTCCGAACGCGTTGCCGATCTCGCCGGCGGTGAGGGTCTTGGCCCACTGCTGGTTCGGTGCCACCTTGTCGCCGAGGTCCTCGACGGACGGGAAGTCGCCGCCCGCGCTGTAGCCGCCGGTCGACGCCGAGAACTCGGTGCGCACGACCTTGCCGTCCCGCATCAGCACCATGCCGCGGGTGGTGCGCACGGCATCGTCGGTGCGCGGGTCCTCCTTCGCCGATCCGCCGTAGACCTGGCAGCTCTGCGTGTCGCAGGTCTGCCACTTCTCGTGGCGCTGCTCGGCGAGGGCATAGGAGCGGGCCGCGATGGCCTGGGCGCGCAGCGCCTCGGCGCCGCCGGTGTCGGCCCAGCCGGGCAGCGACTCGACGGGCACGACCGCGCGCAGGTAGTCCTCGACGGAGAGCCGGTTGACGGTGCGGGCGGCGTTGCCGTCGAGCACCACCCCGATGGCGCCGCGGTAGGAAGTGCCGTCGGCGCACAGCTTGAGGTGTTCGTTCGCGGGCCGGTCCTCAGCGAGGTCGACGGGGTCGACCCAGGGCAGATCGGCGCGGCCCTGCCACCGCACCTCACCGGAGCAGCCGGCGGTGACGACGACGTCGGCGCCGCCGTCCGCGGTCGGCGTCAGGTGCGCGGCATCACCGGGCCCGACCTGCTGACCTGCGACGACGAGCCCGGCGTCGGAGAACACCGCGAGGGGAACGTCGTCCTGGCCGACGAGTCGCACGGCGATCGGCGTGACGTCGGCGGTGCCGAGCGTGGTGCCGCCGTAGTAGTGCCCGACGATCCGTTCCGCGGTCCACCCGTCCTGCGCGTATCCGTAGGCACCCCACTGGCCCATGCCGCGGCCGTGGCCGTGGCCGTAACCGGTGAACGTGAACGGGGTGTCGGCGGAGACGGCCTGCTCGACCGTGGGTGCGCCGGACCGCACGTGCACGATGCCGCCGATCGTGGCGCCGATCAGGAGTGCGGGCGCGAGACCGAGCGTGGCGGCACGCGCGACCGCGGGCTTCCAACCGCTGCGCAGGGGCCGACCGACGATGATGCGACTTCTGCGGATTCGTCCCCTGCGGCGGTTCGGCTGTCGTGACATGCGCTGCGCTCCCTCGTTGTCTCACTCCGGGGTGCCGCGCGAACGGACAGTTCGCACGATCGGACTCGAACAAATCCTCAAGCTCAGGTTGAGGCTTAAGGTTTACTGCGACTAGTGTTGCAAGAGTGACTGAACAAGGCAACAACAGACACACCAGTCACATGAGAATCACAAGTTGCACAAAATGAGACCGAAATGCCTCAGGGAGTCGGGCTTGTAACGGAGTATTCGGTCCGTTGAGACCTGCCCCCGAACAACCGACACAGGAACGCCGAACACGAACGCAGAACACACAAGGGGAGAGCAACAGTGCCGCATCGCCGCCCGAAGCCGTCGATCGTCCTGGGTGCCGTCGCAGCCCTTGCGGTGGCCACGCCGTTCGCCGTGTCCGGCCTGACGAACGGAACGTCCGACGTCCGCACCGCGAACGAGACCACGGATGCGATCGCCGCGATCGCACCGCAGATCGCCGAGGTCGTCCTCGCGAACGCGCCCGACGTCGTCATTCCGCTCCAGGATCTGACCGGACTCAACCTTCCGGACCTCAGCATCAAGGAACTCGTCGAGGGTCTGCCCGCCATCACGCCCGCACCGAACCCCGACGCGACCGGGCTCGTCGATCGCATCGGCGCCACGGTCAAGGAGATCACCCGCGACAGCCCGTTCAGCATGGTCGCGCTGGCCGCGCGCGACGTGGCGGCAACCGACGCCCTGATCCGCTCCCGGAACGAGGACGGCAGCTGGAGCCCGTGGACGGCCACCGAGCCGATCGAGTCGACCCGGCGGGACAACGTCGCCGACAGCCGCGGCGGAACCGAACCGATCTATGTCGGTCTCACGCGCGCGGTGCAGGTGCTGCTCACGCCGCGTCCGGGACCCGAACCGACGCTCGCGGGCGCCGAGGCCCCCGCACCCGCCGAAGCTCCCGCGCCTGCCGAAGTTCCCGTGGCCGCACCTCAGGATCCGGCCCCCGAGCTCGGGTACGTCCCGGCGTCGTCGTCGCGTCCGCTGCGCGCGCAGGAGCCTGCCGCCGCGCCCACCGACGATGTCACCGCGGTGCTCATCAACCCGGGCAGCGGTGCCGCCGATGCGTACCTCTCGGACGTCGCCGAGCCCATCGCGGGGAGCGGACTGAAGGTCATCACCCGCGCCCAGTGGGGTGCCGACGAGTCGCTGCGCTGCGACGAACCCACCTACGACGACTCCCTCGGCGGTGCCACCGTCCACCACACGGCCGGCAGCAACGACTACTCGAAGGCCGAGTCCGCCGAGATCGTCCGGGCCATCTACGCGTACCACGCGCAGACCCTCGGCTGGTGCGACGTCGGCTACAACGTGATCGTCGACCGCTACGGGCAGATCTTCGAAGGCCGCGCCGGCGGTCTCGACCGTCCGGTCCAGGGCGCTCACGCCGGTGGGTTCAACGAGAACACCATGGGTATCGCCATGATGGGCGACTTCTCGAGCGTGACGCCCCCGCAGGTGACGCTGGACGCGGTCGGCAAGTTCCTCGGGTGGCGGCTGAAGAAGGCCGGTCTGGATCCCAAGGGCCGCACCACCATGTACTCGGAGGGCACGTCGTTCACGCCCTACCCGCAGGGAGCCGCGGTCGATCTGCCGATCATCTTCGCGCACCGCGACGTCGGCAGCACCAGCTGCCCGGGCGACGCCGGATACGCCCAGATGAGCAAGATCCGCGACATCGCCGCCGCCGCGGCGGCCGGAACCGGACTGTCGGTGCCGTCGAAGCCGTCGTCGCCGTCGACTTCCGAGCCCGACACCGCCGTGCTCGCAGGTGACAGCTCGACCCCGATCCCGCCGAACTCCGCCGGAGCCCCGTCGACCGGATCCGCGGACAACGCGCAGGGCCTGATCACCGAGCTGCTGCGGCTGACCGACAACTCCCCGCTCGCGCAGAAGTGGATCGCCGAGGGCGGCGAACTCGGCCGACTGGGCGCCGCGCTCACGGGTGTCCTGCTGGCGAAGGGCGGATTCGAGCACGCGGAGTTCGTCAACGGTGCGATCTACACCTCACCGAACGGCGGGGTGTGGACGGTGCTCGGCGAGATCTACAAGGCGTGGAAGCAGTACGGGCTCGACGAGGGCGAACTCGGCCTGCCGATCAGCGACGAATACCGGGTACCGGACGGCTGGCGCTCGGACTTCGAGAACGGGTCGCTGATCTTCAACGAGATCACCGGCGCCGTGACGAAGGTGCTGCGCGCCTACAACGACGCCTACGAGGAGTCGCTGCGGACCGCTCCCCCGGTCGAGGCAGCGTCTGCGAATGCGGCACCCGCCCCGGAAGCGGCCCCGGCGCCCGAGCCGGCACCGGCTCCCGCTCCCTGAGCGAAGAAGTTCACGGCCGCCACCAGCGCTCGAGGACACGGGCAACCCCGTCCTCGGCGTTGGTGGCGGTCACTTCGTCTGCGGCGGCCTTCGCGTCGGGATGGGCGTTCTCGACCGCCACCCCGTACCGGGCCATCGTGAGCATCGGAATGTCGTTGGGCATGTCCCCGAACGCCACGATGCCGTCCTCGGGCACCCCGAGCAGCTCGGCCGCCGCCCGGAGACCCGACGCCTTCGTCACGCCCGACGCCGAGATCTCGATCAGGCCGTTGTCCGTCGAATAGGTCACGTCCACCAGGCCCGCGAGCGCGGGCACGAGCGCGTCGGCCATCTCCCGGCTCGTCGCCGTCGCCATCCGGATGAGCAGCTTGATGGCGGGCTCGGCGATCACCTCGTGCTCGGCGAGCTCGGTGTTGTCCGGGTTCAACCACGCATGTTCGTAACCCGGGGCACTGACGAACTGGGGGCTCGCCGCGTCGTGAGCGCTCGCCGCGACCCGCTCGGCGGCCAGCCCGGCACCGGGCAACGCGAGGCGGGCGACGTCCGCGATCCACGCCAGCTCCTCGGCGGACAGCAGCGTCGTGTGGAGAACGCGGTCGGTCGCACTGTCGTAGATCACCGCGCCGTTCGCGCACACCGACAGCGGGGCGTATCCGAGTTCCTCGACGACCGGAGGAATCCACCGCGGCGGCCGGCCCGTGGCCAGCACGAACGGCGTCCCCGACTCCACGACCGCGTGCACGGCGGCACGGGTCCGCTCCGACACGCGGTTCGCGTCGTCGATCAGGGTGCCGTCGACATCGGTGGCGACGAGGCTCGGAACGGGAGAACTCACCAAGTCACTGTCCCGGAGTCCCGGAGTCGGTGCCCGGTCCGGCCGCGCGGCCTTCCCGTTCGGCGCGTTCGCGTTCCTTGCGGGCGCGACGTTCCGCGGCGACGCGGGCGTCCTCGGCGTCGGCCTCCTCGCGACCGGGCGCCGATCCGCCGAGCCGGCGCGGCACCCAGTAGGCACCCGGCTCGTGCTCGTAGCCCTGCTGCACCTCGTGCAGCATCTTCTCCATCACCGCGTGCAGTTCCGCGGTGGTCTCCGAGGCCGGTTCGTGCGGGACGACGGGGGCACCGACCTTAATGACGATCGGCGTGTTGGTGCGGCCCAGACGCTTGGGATGCCCCTTCGTCCACACGCGCTGCGAGCCCCAGATGATCATCGGCACGATCGGCACACCCGCCTCGAGCGCCATGCGCGCGGCACCGGACCGGAAGTCCTTCAGCTCGAAGCTGCGGCTGATCGTCTCCTCGGGGAACACGCCGACGAGTTCCCCGGAGCGGAGCGCCTCAACCGCGCGGCGGTAGGACTCGCCGGCGTCGCCGCGGTCGACGGGGATGTGCTTCATCGCGCGCATCATCGGGCCGGAGATCTTGTTGTCGAACACCTCCTTCTTCGCCATGAAGCGGATGTACCGCTTGGTGGCGCGCGCCGGGATGCCCGCGTAGGTGAAGTCCATGTATCCGGTGTGGTTCATCGCGATGACCGCGCCGCCGGTCGCCGGGATGTGTTCCTCCCCGGTGATGGTGAACTTCAGGCCCTGCGCAGCGAAGAGCGTGCGCGCCACGCCGATGATGGTCCGGTAGAAGGGTTCCACGACGGCCAGAGTAGCCGGAACCGCCGGATCTGCACCGACCACGACACCCGAATCGACCCCGCCCGGGACAGTGCCGAACTGCCTGGCCGAAGTGAGCCGAACGGCGCCGCCTACCCTGGTAGGCACGCCGGTCGCCAGTTCAGGAGGGCAACGTAGTGCAGATCACCAGCGTCGGACACGCCGGGTTCCACATCCAGACCGAGGCGGGATCGATCCTGTGCGACCCGTGGGTCAACCCCGCGTACTTCGCATCGTGGGTGCCCTTCCCGGACAACACGCAGCTCGACTGGGACACCCTCGGCGATGTCGACTACCTGTACGTTTCGCACCTGCACAAGGACCACTTCGACCCGGGAACGCTGAGCAAGCACGTCAGCAAGGACGCGACCGTGCTGCTGCCGGACTACCCGGTGCCGGACCTCAAGCGTGAGCTCGAAGCGCTCGGTTTCACGAAGTTCTTCGAGACCACCGACTCCGTCAAGCACACCGTGACCGGACCCAAGGGCTCGCTCGACGTCATGATCATCGCGCTGCGCGCGCCCGCCGACGGCCCGATCGGCGACTCCGGTCTCGTGGTGTCCGACGGCACGACGACCGTCTTCAACATGAACGACGCGCGGCCGATCGACATGGATCCGATGCTCGAGGCGTTCGGGCACATCGACATCCACCTGCTGCAGTACTCCGGTGCCATCTGGTACCCGATGGTCTACGACATCCCGGCCGGCACGAAGCGCAACTTCGGCAAGCAGAAGCGCCAGCGCGGCATGGACCGCTGCCGCTCCTACATCGAGCAGGTCGGGGCGACGTGGATCGTGCCGTCCGCGGGCCCCCCGGTGTTCCTCGATCCCGAGCTGCGCGACCTCAACGACGACCACGGCGACGTCGGCAACATCTTCCCGGACCAGCAGGTGTTCCTCGAGCAGCTGCGGATCCACGGCCGCGACGGCGGCCTGCTGATGATTCCGGGTTCGGTCGTGGATCTGACCGGCAGCGATCGGATGACCCTCACGCATCCGATCCCGGACGAGCAGGTCGATCGGATCTTCACCGACAAGGCCGCCTACATCGAGGAGATGGCGCAGCGGTTCGCGCCGATCATCGAGGCCGAGAAGGCGACGTGGGCGCCGGCCGAGGGCGAGCCGCTGATCGGGGCGCTCAAGGCGAAGTTCGAGCCGATCATGGCGCAGTCCGATCTGATCTGCGACGGCATCGGGTATCCGGTCGGGCTCGTGATGGGTGACGAGACCGTCGTGCTCGACTTCCCGAAGCGGGTCGTCCGCGAACCGATCGAGGGCGAGGGCAAGTACCGCTACGGCTTCCGCATCGCGCCGGAACTCGTGCGCACCGTGCTGCGCGACGACGAGCCGGACTGGGTCAACACCATCTTCCTGTCCACCCGGTTCACGGCGTGGCGCGTGGGCGGCTACAACGAGTTCCTCTACACGTTCTTC
The DNA here is from genome assembly GCF_023218075.1 of Rhodococcus sp. HM1. Taxonomy (GTDB): domain Bacteria; phylum Actinomycetota; class Actinomycetes; order Mycobacteriales; family Mycobacteriaceae; genus Rhodococcus. The sequence goes on from NZ_JALPTB010000010.1 coordinate 94,055, forward strand.
AAGTGCCTGACCGACGAGCGCATCGCGTACGCGGACGGCTGGTTCGCCGAGGCACACGACGATTCGGCGTCGATCGAGATCGGGGGCTACGAGGTCCAGCGTCGCTGCCCGCACCTGAAGGCCGACCTGTCGAAGTTCGGTGTCGTCGACGGCACCACTCTGACCTGCAACCTGCACGGCTGGCAGTGGGACCTCGAGACGGGCCGCTGCAAGACGTCCAAGGGCCACGAGCTGCGCTGCACCAAGCTCTGATCCTGTCCCGCCCCTGCCCCGTCACCCGGCGGGGCGGGGGCGGTGGGGCAGCATGTGCGGTGCCGCGACCGCGGTCAGCAGCACCGGCACCGCGACCGCGGCGACGAGGATCGACAGCGACAGCCACGCGGACCCCACCGCGAAGCCCGCGAACAGGGCGAGCGACGCGACCTCGCTGGTCAGACCGGCCACCGACGTGACGGTCGCGCGCGCCGATCCGGACATCGCGTCCTGCATCCGCACCTCGGCGACGATCCCCGCGTTGTGCAGGATGCCGTATCCGATGCCGATCGCGACGAATCCCGCGACTCCCCCGGCGACCGCCCCGACCGCGAGCAGCGCCGCGGCCGCGCACAGCACGACGGCCATGGTCCGCCCGGTCATGACGGCGGTCCGTCCGGCGACCGCGGCCCCGACGATCTGCCCGACGACCGTGATCGACACCAGCAGCGGCGCCTGCGCGGTCGACGCACCGCCGTCACGGGCGAGCAGGCCGAAGTACTCCTCGAGCGCCAGGAACGACATCAGCACTGCCGTGAGCAGCACCGCCCGCCGGACGACCACGTCGGTGCGGATCTCGTGCGTCCCGGCGCGCAGCACCCCCACGTAGCGCGCGACGAAGGTGCCACCGTCGTCCGGTGCAGGTTCGGTGCTGTCGACCCGAACCGTCCGGGGTGCCGGCGGGAGCGTGAACACCAGCAGGCCGTCGACGACGGTGATCGCGATCGAAACCCACCCGACCAGCCCGTAACCGCCAAGGGCGTAGAGCGGACCGGCCGACGCGGTCGCGACGAACACGCTGGTCACCTCGGCGGAGTTCACGTACCCCTGGACGGTCGCGTACCGGTCCCGCGCGCCGAGTGCCGCCAGTTCCTCGTACAGCAACGCCTCGAACGTGCCGGACTTCATGGACTCGGCCAGCCCCCACAACGCGAAGCCGGCCGCGAAGCCCCAGTAGCTCGGCACCAGCATCCACAGGGTGAACGACGCGGTGAGAAGGACGGCGCTACCGAACAGCAGGGTCCGGCGCGGCACGATGTCGGCCCACGCCCCGGACGGCACCTCGGTCACGAACGCCGCGATGGACCACACCGCGAACAGCGAGGAGATCTGTGCCGTCGACAGGCCGTTGTCCTCGAACAGCAGGCCGTACACGCCGTAGAGCGGCACCAGTTCGCGCGTCGCGGAATACGCGACGGCGCGGACGGTCAACGATGTGGTCGGTGCAAGTCAACATCGACGGGACATGCACAGAATCGTCCCACCTCGGCGCCGCCTCATCCAGTGATTTACGGTCGACGTTGTGACCGATCGCAAACGCACCTACACGTGGGACGACCCCGCCCCCACCTCGGCTGCCAATCGTGACATGCACGGCCTCGACTTCCTGCGCGGACTCATCGACGGCAGCATCCCGCACCACCCGACCTCGCGCACGCTCGGCTTCACGGTCACGGATGCGCGCGAGGGATTCGCCGAGGTGACGCTGGAGGTGCAGGAGTTCCACTGCAACGCCGTGGGCAGCGTGCACGGCGGGGTCGTCGCGACACTGTTCGACACCGCGATGGGCTTCTCCGTGGCGAGCACCCTCGCCCCGGGCGTCGGCTACACCACCCTCGACCTGCAGGTGCGCTACCTGCGGGCGGTGCAGCCGGGACACCTCATCCGGGTGCAGGGCTTCTGCGAGCATTCGGGACGCCGGACCGCGACGTCGCGCGGCGAGGCCCGTGACGAGCAGGGCAGGCTCGTGGCGAGCGGTTCGACCACCTGCATGATCCTGGGCTGACCCGGAGGGCCACCCCAGTTCGTACCCCACCTTCGACCGAGCGAGTGGCACACCCGGTCGGTCGAAGGAGACGAGGGATACATTCGCTCGCCCAAGGCGGCCGGCACGTCGGCTCGCCGAAGGCGGCGCGACCTCAGCCGATCGGCTCGAGCACCTCACGCCCGACGAACGGAACGAGCGCTGCCGGCACCTTCACGGAGCCGTCGGCCTGCTGGTGGTTCTCGAGGATCGCGACGAGCCAGCGCGTGGTGGCGAGGGTGCCGTTGAGGGTCGCGGCGATCTGCGGCTTGCCGTTCTCGTCCCGGTAGCGGACACCGAGGCGGCGGGCCTGGAAGGTCGTGCAGTTCGACGTCGACGACAGTTCGCGGTAGCGCTCCTGCGTCGGCACCCACGCCTCGCAGTCGAACTTGCGGGCGGCGGACGAACCGAGGTCGCCGCCGGCGACGTCGATGACCCGGTAGGGCACGTCGATCGCGGCGAGCATCTCGCGTTCCCACGCCAGCAGGCGCTGGTGCTCGTCGGTGGCGTCCTCGGGCTTGCAGTAGACGAACATCTCCACCTTGTCGAACTGGTGGACGCGGATGATGCCGCGGGTGTCCTTGCCGTAGCTGCCCGCTTCGCGGCGGAAGCACGACGACCAGCCGGCGTACCGCTTCGGGCCCGCGGACAGGTCGAGGATCTCGCCCGAGTGGTAGCCGGCGAGAGGCACCTCGGAGGTGCCGACGAGGTACAGGTCGTCCTCTTCGAGGTGGTACACCTCGTCGGCGTGCTGACCGAGGAACCCGGTGCCCTGCATGATCTCGGGACGCACGAGCACCGGCGGGATCATCATCGTGAAGCCGTTGGCGGTGGCCTTCTGCGCGGCGAGCTGCAGCATCCCGAGCTGCAGCAACGCGCCGTAGCCGGTGAGGAAGTAGAAGCGCGCGCCGGACACCTTCGCGCCGCGTTCCATGTCGATCAGGCCCAGCGACTCGCCGAGCGTCAGGTGGTCCTTCGGCTCGAAGTCGAAGGTGGGCAGTTCACCGACGGTCTCGAGGGTGACGAAGTCGTCCTCACCGCCGGCCGGGGCACCTTCCTGCACGATGTTGGAGATCGCCAGGTGCGCGCGGTCGAGGGCTTCCTGCGCGGCGTGCTGCTCGGCCTCGAGCTCCTTGACCTTCGCGGCGAGTTCCTTCGCTCCGGCGAGCAGGGCGGGGCGTTCCTCGGGGGACGCCTGACCGACCTTCTTACCCAGCGCCTTCTGCTCGGCGCGGATGTTGTCGCCGGCGAGCACCGCGGCGCGGCGGGTCTCGTCGGCCTCCAGCAGGGCGTCGACGAGACCGGGGTCCTCACCTCGGGTGCGCTGCGAGGCACGGACGGCATCGGGATTCTCGCGGAGGAACTTGAGGTCGATCACGAGAGGGAAGCCTACCGGTGCCAGAGTTGCTGGTAGTCGTCCCTCCCGAACATCCGCGCGGCATCGTCCGCGGTGGGATAGCCGACGTAGGGGTCCGCACCGGCCGCCACGAGCGCCCGCACCACCTCTTCCGCCCCCTTGAACACCGCGCCCGCGAGGGGCGACTGCCCGCGATCGTTGAGCCGGTCGACGTCGGCACCCCGCTCGATCAGGAGATTCACGGCCCCGGGATGCGCGTGATAGGCGGCGAGCATGAGCAGGGTGTCGCCGGTGCCGTTGGTGAGATTCACCGGGCCGCCCGCATCGAGAAAGGCGGCGAGCGTGTCCGCGTCACCGGCCCGCGCCGCGTCGAACATCCGCTGGGCGATTTCCTGGACTTCGGGATCGATCGGATCGTCCGTCACGAACACCGAAATTACTCCCCACACCGGCGCCAGGCATGATGGATGACGATGGCCGAGGAGAAAGAACAGCAGTCCACGCGGCGCCCGCCGTCCGCGAAGCTGACCCGTCGCGCACCGTCAGCGCAGCTGACCCGTCGCGCATTGATACTGGTCGCCGCGGGCGCGGTTCTCGCCGCCGTCGCGACCGCCGTGTTCGCCGGGTTCGGCGACTCCGACGACGAGACCCCCACGGGCAGCGCGCTGCGCACGACCGGGGCGGTGGCCGGTGAAGCGTTCGGTACCGCGGTCGCCGGGGACTGCCTGACCTGGTCGGCGATCGACGCCAGCGATCTGGAGAAGGTCGACTGCGAACAGACCCACCTGTTCGAGGTGGTCGAGGACATCGACCTGAGCGTGTTCCCGGGCGCGGAGTGGGGTCCGGGCTCGCGATTCCCGTCGGTCCTGCGGTTCACGGAACTGCGCGACGAACATTGCGCGCCCGCCGCCATGGATTACCTGCAGGGGCGTTTCGACCCGCACGGCAAGTTCAGCGTCGGCCTCATCAATCCGGGCGAAGCGGGCTGGGAAGCCGGCGAACGCACCCTGCGCTGCGGGCTGCAGTTCTCGTCGACGACCGGCAATCTGCTGCCGATCGAGGGTCGCGTCGCCGATCAGGACCAGTCCCGCGCGTGGGAGGTCGGCACCTGCATCGGCATCAACAACGGGGTGCCCGCCGATCCGGTGGACTGCGCGCAACCGCACGCGTTCGAGGTCGCCGCGGTGGTGGACATGTCCGCCCAGTTCCCCGGCGGGGTGCCGAGCACGGAGGACCAGGACAAGTACCTCGAGACGACGTGCACCGAGACCACCAACGCCTACCTGGGCGATCCGGAGGCACTGCGCAACAAGACGCTGACGCTGTTCTGGGACAACCTGGACTTCGACAGCTGGCTCGCGGGCAGCCGCAAGGTGAACTGCTCGGTCGGCAAGCAGGTCGACGGGGGTGGATTCGCGTCGATCACCGGTTCGGCGAAGGGCGACATCCTGATCGACGGCCAGCCGCCGGTCCCGCCGCCGCCGGTGCCGGAGGGGCGGTCGCTGCCGACCCCGCTGCCGGGTGCGGCTCCGCTCCCGGGCGGCACGCGATGAGTGTCCGGATGGACGAGGAACGCTTCGAGGAACTGGTCTCCGAGGCGTTGGACCTGATTCCGCAGCAGCTCGCCGAGGCGATCGACAACGTGGTGGTGCTCGTCGATGCGCGGCACGACGAGGAGCCGGACCTGCTGGGCCTCTACCACGGGATTGCGCTGACGGAACGCGACTCGCACTATGCCGGGTCGCTGCCGGACACGATCACCGTCTACCGGGACGCGATCCTCGACATCTGCGAGTCCGAGGACGATGTGGTGCACGAAGTGGCGGTCACCGTGATCCACGAGATAGCGCACTACTTCGGAATCGAGGAGGACCGCCTCCACGAACTGGGCTGGGGCTGACCGGACCGGCCGCCCCAGCGCGTGTTCTACAAGCCTGTTGTTCTACGAGCCTTGCTGTTCTACAAGCTCAGCGCGTCACTTGTTGCGCTGCATGAAGTGCGGGTTGACCGTCGAGATCCACAGCAGTGCCAGCGATCCCAAGATCACCTGCAGCACCACGATGATCACCACAGCCACGCCCACGATTTCGAGAATGTCACCCATGCCGTAGGACCTTACATTGTCGGGTCTCCGGCCCCTCGGGCTGCACTCGCGAACGGCCCTTCGAGGACCGACCATCGACCCGCTCCCCGCGACCCTGATGAACGGTCACCATTGACTGTTTAACGGTGAGGGCCCTACGCTCGGCAGCATCCCGCGACCGAGAGGCGACCACCGTGACGAACACCGAGCGCCCTGCTGTTGTCGAACGTTGGCACCGCGTGACCGAGACGAAGGACCTCGCCGCGCTCGACGCGCTGATCGCCGACGACGCCGTCTTCCGGTCTCCCGTCGTCTTCACCCCGCAGGAAGGCAAGGCCGCGACGCTCGCCTACCTCCGTGCGGCGGTGACCGTGTTCGGCGACGGCACCGGATTCCACTTCGTCGGCGAGTGGTACGCCCCGAACTCGGCGGTGCTCGAGTTCGTCGCCGATCTCGACGGGGTCCAGGTCAACGGGGTGGACATGATCGAGTGGGACGAACACGACCGCATCACCCGATTCACGGTCATGGTCCGCCCGATCAAGGGCCTGCAGGCACTGATCCCCCGCATGGCCGCCCAACTCGGCCAAGCCTGACCCCCGACCCTCAAAATCTCGGACCCCCAGGAGAAACTCGATGAGTCTGCCGCCCGTCCTTCGCGACCGTCTGCGTCTGCCCGTCGTCGCGTCACCGATGTTCATCGTGTCCAACCCGGACCTGGTGATCGCGCAGTGCAAGGCAGGGATCGTCGGTTCGTTCCCGACGCTCAACGCGCGCCCACAGTCGCAGCTGCGCGAATGGCTGATGCGGATCACCGAGGAACTGGCCAAGCACGACGCCAACAATCCCGATTCGCCGGCGGCCCCGTTCGCGGTGAATCTCATCGTCCACAAGTCGAACGACCGGCTCGCCGAGGACCTCGCGACCGTCGTCGAGTTCGAGGTGCCGATCGTCATCACCTCGCTCGGCGCCCGGCAGGACGTCAACGACGCCGTGCACTCCTACGGCGGCATCGTGCTGCACGACGTCATCGACAACCGGTTCGCGAAGAAGGCGATCGAGAAGGGCGCGGACGGTCTGATCGCGGTCGCCGCCGGGGCGGGCGGTCACGCCGGCACCCAGTCGCCGTTCGCGCTGATCCAGGAGATCCGCACCTGGTTCGACGGTCCGCTGCTGCTGTCCGGGTCGATCGCGCACGGCAACTCGATCCTGGCCGCGCAGGCCGCCGGCGCCGACCTCGCGTACGTCGGCTCGGCGTTCATCGCGACCACCGAGGCCAACGCGTCGGACGCCTACAAGCAGATGCTGGTCGATTCGACCGCGTCCGACATCGTCTACACGAACCTGTTCAGCGGCGTTCACGCCAACTACCTGCGCGGCAGCATCGCCGCGGCGGGCATGGACCCGGACAATCTCGAGACCTCGGATCCGTCGAAGATGAACCTGGGGGCCGAGACCGCCACGGACGGCGGCGCGCGCGGTCCGAAGGCGTGGCGGGACATCTGGGGCGCCGGGCACGGCGTCGGATCGATCGAGGCCGTCACGTCCGTCGCGGATGTCGTCGACCGCTTCCGCGCCGAATACGCCGACGCTCGCGCGCGCCTGGCCCTGTAAACGCCGGAAGAAGACAGACCGCGGGCGTGGGACGGTGACGTCCCACGCCCGCGTGACTGTCAGAGTTCGTTGTAGTGCGTGAGTTTCGGCGCACCGGCCAGCAGCGGACCGAGATCGGTGATCGCTCCGGGGCCGGCGCGGAACTTGCGGTAGGCGGTGTCGTGCTCCTCCGACTGCCACTTCTCGACGATGACCCAGCGGGCCTCGTTGCCCTTGTCGACCAGGATCTCGATGCCGAGGCAGCCGTCGAATTCACGCGTCTCGCCGAGCACCCGCTCCATGACCTTCTTCGCGTCGTCGAGGGCGTCGGGCTTGAACTCGAGTTCCAGCAGGGCAGTGAGTGACATGTTCATCCTTTTCGGGGAGAGTGTGTCCGGTGTCACCGGTTTACCCAACAATTACCGAAGACCTTTGCTCACGCAATGGGTCTGCCCGCTTTTTCCCACTACGTGGCGCGCGGCCGCTAAGGTCACGGCGATGAGCGACACCACGACCGATTCGCCACTGGCCGGTGACGAGATCACCGCGCTCGACGACTGGATGAGCGCCCGCGGCTTCGGACCCGGCCCGGTCACCGACCTCGAGCAGCTGACCGGCGGAACCCAGAACCTGATGGTCCGGTTCACCCGCGGCGACCGCTCGTTCGTGGTGCGGCGCGGCCCGCGCCATCTGCGACCGCGCACGAACGACGTGCTGCGCCGGGAGATGCGGATACTGGACGCCCTGTCCGGCACCGACGTTCCGCATCCGCGTCTGATCGCGGCGTGCCCCGAGGAGGACGTCTGGCCCGGTGCCGCGTTCTACCTCGTCGAACCGGTCGACGGCTTCAACGCGTTCGTGGCGCTACCCGAACCGCACGCCTCCGATCCGGAGATCCGGCACCGAATGGGCCTGTCGATGATCGACGCCCTCGCGACCCTCGCGTCCGTCGACCACACCGCCATCGGCCTGGGCGATTTCGGGCACCCGGAGGGTTTCGTCGAACGGCAGGTCCCCCGGTGGCTGCGCGAACTCGAGTCCTACGCCGCGCTCGACGGGTATCCAGGTGAACCGCTGCCGGGTGTCGACGCGATCGCGGACTGGCTGGCACGGTCGGTGCCGCAGCGGTGGACACCGGGAATTCTGCACGGCGACTACCACATCGGCAATGTGATGTTCTCGCCGTCGTCACCGGAGGTCGCGGCGATCCTCGACTGGGAGATGTGCACGATCGGCGACCCGTTGCTCGACCTCGGCTGGCTCCTCGCGACCTGGCCGGAGCACGGCAACGACGAGAGCACGATCGGCGGTGCCCTCGGCGACGCGGGCGGTCTCGCGACGCGCGAAGAGCTCGTCGAACGTTATGCGGCGCAATCGGATCGGGATCTCTCCGCTCTCGACTGGTATGTGGTGCTGGCGTGTTTCAAACTCGGCATCATCCTCGAGGGCACCTACGCGCGGGCATTCGCGGGCAAGGCCGACACCGAGGTCGGGCAGCGGTTGCATGCGACGACGCTGAGTCTGTTCCGCCGCGCTCTCGAACGGATCGGGCAGGGCTGAATACCCGCCCGATCCGCCTCGTCAGAAAATGCTGTATCCGCCGTCGATCAATGTCGAACTGCCCGTCTGGAATCCGGACGCGTCGCTCGCGAGGTACACGGCGATGCCCTCGAAGTCCTCGGGAGTCGCCCAGCGTCCCAGCGGCACCCGGGAGATGACGTGGGAGTTGAAGTTGTCGGACTCCTGTAGCGATCCGGTCATGTCCGTCGCGACCCAGCCCGGCAGCACGCTGTTGACGCGAATGCCGTAGCGCGCCAACTCGACCGCGCACCCGTTGGCGAGGGCGAGGACAGCGGCCTTGGACGCGCCGTAGGCCTGGTTTCGTCCCGCGCCCTCGTGCGCACCGAGGCTCGACGTGACGATCACCGATCCGCCGGTGCCCTGGGCGACCAGGTGCTTGGTGGTCTCGCGCAGCGTGAAGTACGCGCCGTCGAGGTTGGTGCCCATCACCTTCCGGTAGTTCTCGGTGGTCGATTCGACGAACTTCGCCAGCGGCACACTGATTCCGGCGTTGACGACGACCACGTCCAGCCCGCCGAGTTCCTCGACGGTGGCGGCGGTCGCGTCGACGACCGCCTGCTCGTCGGCGACGTCGACCGATCGGGTGACGATCCGGCCACCGAACTCCGCGAGACCCGACGCCGCGGCCTCGAGCTTGCCGGAACTGCGGCCCCACAGCGCCACATCCGCCCCGGCACGGGCGAGCCCGCGGGCCATACCCAAACCGATACCGGCGGATCCGCCGGTGACCAGCGCACGCTTACCCGTCAGGTCGAACATGCTCACTCCTCACGTGGAGGTGATGGGAACCCAGTCGGTCCCGGGCTCCCATCACCCAACGGGATCAGGCGAATTCGGACGCGATGTCGCGGCCGATGATCTCCTTCATGATCTCGGTGGTGCCGCCGTAGATCGTCTGGATGCGGGCGTCGACGTAGGCGCGCGCGATCGGGTACTCCATCATGTAGCCGTAACCACCGTGCAACTGCACACCGCGGTCGACGACACGCTTCTGCAGTTCGGTCGCCCACCATTTGGCCTTCGACGCATCCACCGCCGTGAGCTCGCCGGCGTTGAGCGCGAGCACGCACCGGTCGATGTGCGACTCGGTGACCTCGATCTCGGTGAGCATCTCGGCGAGCACGAAACGGGTGTTCTGCAGGTCGCCGATCGGCTTGCCGAATGCCTTGCGCTCGAACGCATACCGCTTGGTCCACTCGTACGCGGCGCGGGCCGACGTGATCGCGGAGACGGCGATGCCGATACGCTCGAGCGGCAGGTTCTCCATGAGGTGGAAGAACCCGCGACCCTCGCCACCGAGGAGGTTCTCCGCCGGCACCCGCGCGTCCTCGAAGACGAGCTCGGCGGTGTCCTGGGCCGCGAGGCCCACCTTGTGCAGCTTGCGTCCACGGCTGAATCCGGGGGTGTCGCGCTCGACCACGATGAGCGAGAATCCCTTGGCGCCGGCACCCGGATCCGTCCGGCACACGACGATCACCAGATCGGAGTGGATACCGTTGGTGATGAACGTCTTCTGGCCGTTGATGACCCATTCGTCACCGTCGCGCACGGCGGTGGTCTTGACGCCCTGCAGGTCCGATCCGGCGCCCGGTTCGGTCATCGCGATCGCGCCGATCACCTCGCCGGCCGCCATGCGCGGCAGCCAGCGGGCCTTCTGCTCCTCGGTACCGAGATGCAGGATGTAGGGAATGACGATGTCGTCCTGCAGTGCGAGGGTCGCGCCGAAGGACGTGGTGCCGGTGCGCGCGATCTCCTCCTGGACGACGTGCCGGAACCGGAAATCGGTGACGCCGGAGCCGCCGAACTCCTCCGGCACACCGAGACCCAGGATCCCGGACTTGCCCGCCTCCAGGTAGACGTTGCGGTCGATGAGTCGCTCTTCTTCCCAACGTTCGTAGTTCGGCACGACCTCGCGGGCGAGGAACTCGCGCACGGTCTCCCGGTACGCCTCGTGGTCGGCTTCGAACAGTGTGCGTTTCATGGTGTCCCCCAATATTTCTGTGGTCAGGCGTTCACGCGCGACATCATGCCCGCGAGACGCTCGGAGATCAGTGCTTCGGCCTCGGTGACGATGCGCTCGACGAGCTCACCGGCCGTGGGGATGTCGTGGATGATGCCCTGGACCGTTCCGACGGTCCAGATGCCCGCCTCGGGGTCACCGTTCTCGTACACGAGGCGGCCGCGGGCACCGGCGACCAGTTCGCGCACGTCCTCGAACTTCCCTCCGCGGTCGAGGATCTCGACGACCTCCCGGCTGACGGTGTTGCTCGCGACGCGCGCGGTGTTGCGCAGCGGGCGGAAGATCAGCTCGGTGTCGGTTTCCTTCCCCGCGACGATGGCTTCCTTGATCCGCTGGTGGATCGGGGATTCGGCGGTGCACATGAACCGGGTGCCCATGTTGATGCCGTCGGCACCGAGCGCGAGCGCCGCGACGAGACCGCGGCCGTCGCCGAATCCACCCGACGCGATCATGGGGATGGTGATCTGCTCGGCCGCGGCGGCGATGAGCACCAGGCCCGGCACGTCGTCCTCACCGGGGTGACCGGCGCATTCGAAACCGTCGATGCTGATGCCGTCGACCCCGATGTCCTGCGCCTTGACCGCGTGCCGGACGCTGGTGCACTTGTGCAGCACCTTCACACCGGCGGCATGGAAGTCGGGCAGGTGCGGGCCCGGATTGGAACCGGCCGTCTCGACGATCTTGACACCGGATTCGATGATGACCTGGCGGTATTCGTCGTAGGGTGGCGGGGTGATCGCGGGCAGGATCGTCAGATTCACGCCGAACGGCTGGTCGGTGAGCTCGCGGGTGCGGGCGATCTCCTTCGCGAGATCCTCGGGCGTGGGCTGGGTCAGCGCGGTGATCATACCGAGCGCGCCCGCGTTGGCGACGGCGGCGACGAGTTCGGCGCGGCCGACCCATTGCATGCCGCCCTGGACGATGGGGTGGCGGACTCCGAAGGTCTCGGTGAAGGCGGTGGACAGCACAGTGGTTCTCCTGGGATCAGGCGGGGCTGCGGTATCCGACGATGCGCAGCGCGATGTTTCGGTATCGGTCGGCGACCTCGTCCGGCGTCAGCGGCCCGTCGATCTGGTACCAGCGGGCGATGGACTGGCACATGCCGAGCAGCGCGCGCACGGTTTCCTCGATGCCGTCGACGTCGAACACGTTCTGCTCCACGCCGTCACGGACGAGGTCGAACACGATGAGCTCGAGCCGTTTCCGGGTTGCCGCGTAGGTGCGCCGGTTCTCCGGGGACACGTGCCGTAGTTCGGAATCCAGGCTGGAGCGCTTGGCGCGGTAGGTCATGTTGAGAACGATCGCCTCGACCGCGTTGGCGAAGCGGGCGACCGCGTCGGCGCCGCCGTCCTCGACCGCGGCGCGGACACGGTCGATGAGGTCGAGGACGGCGGCGTCGAGCAGCGTCACGAGAACGGCTTCCTTGTTCTCGTGGTGGTAGTACAGCGCGGGTACCGTCACGCCGACCCGGCGGGCCAGGTCGCGGACGGTGGTGCCGTGGAAGCCGTTCTCGCCGAAGGCTTCCAGGGCATGTTCGAGGATGGGGCCGAGCTGCAGCGGTTCGAACACCCGCCAGTCGACGGAGAACTCCGGTTCGGGTTGCGCAGTCATCGGCCCCGTCCTCTCACATTCGTCTGATCAGCGCGGGGCCATGCGGATGGCACCGTCGAGACGGATGGTCTCGCCGTTGAGCATCGGGTTGGCGACGATGTGCGCGGCGAGAGCGCCGTACTCGGAGGGATCGCCGAGGCGGGCCGGATGCGGAACCTGCGCACCGAGCGAAGCCTGGGCCGCCTCCGGCAGCGAGCCGAGCAGCGGGGTCTTGAACAGGCCCGGCGCGATGGTGACGACGCGGATCAGCAGCGACGCGAGGTCACGGGCGATCGGCAGGGTCATGCCGACGACGCCGCCCTTGGACGCGGAGTATGCGGCCTGGCCGATCTGACCGTCGAAGGCCGCGACCGAGGCGGTGTTGATGATGACGCCGCGCTCGCCGTCGATCGGCTCGGTCTTGGCGATGCGCTCCGCGGCGAGGCGGATGACGTTGAACGTGCCGAACAGGTTGACGTTCACGACCTTCTTGAAGTCGTCGAACGGGAACGCGCCGTTCTTGCTGACGGTCTTGATGGCGTTGCCGATGCCGGCGCAGTTCACCGCGACACGCAGCGGGCCGAGCGACTCCGCCAGGTCGAGCGCCTCGGCGACGGCGGCCTCGTCGGTGACATCCGCGGCGGCGAAACGCACGCGGTCGCCGAGTTCCTTGGCGACGGTCTCACCGTTGGACGACGGCAGGTCGATGATGACGACCTGGGCGCCGTCGGCGACCAGAGCCTTGACGGTGGCCAGGCCCAGGCCCGAGGCACCGCCGGTGACGACGGCAACGCTGTCGTTGACGATCATGTTCACACCTTTCGAATCGTGTTGCGGATCAGAGTCGTTCGATGATGGTGGCGTTGGCCATGCCCGCGCCCTCGCACATCGTCTGGAGACCGTACCGTCCGCCCGTGGCCTCGAGGTGATTGACCAGGGTGGAGAGCAGGCGGGTGCCCGAGGAGCCGAGGGCGTGGCCGAGCGAGATGGCACCGCCCCACGGGTTGAGCTTGGCGGGATCGGCGTTCAGCTCGTGCGCCCAGGCGAGCGGGACGGGCGCGAAGGCCTCGTTGACCTCGTAGGCGTCGATGTCGTCGATGGTCAGGCCGGCCTTGGCGAGCACCTTCTTCGTCGCCGGGATGGGCGCGGTGAGCATGAACAGCGGGTCGTCGCCGAGGACGGAGAACGACACGAAGCGGGCACGCGGGGTCAGGCCCAGCTTGTTCGCCATCTCCTCGCTCATGATGAGGGCGGCCGACGCGCCGTCGGTGAACGGCGAGGAGTTGCCGGGGGTGATGATCCACTGCGCTTCGGGGAACCGGGCCGCGTACTCCTCGGTGTAGAACGACGGCTTCAGGCCCGCCAGGCCCTCGACCGTGGTCGAGGCGCGCACCGTCTCGTCGACCTTGTGCTCGACCTGCTCACCCGCGGCGTTGGTGACCGTGATCGGCACGATCTCCTTGTCGAAGTGCCCGGCGGCGATCGCGGCGGCGGCGCGCTGGTGCGACTGCGCGGAGAACGCGTCGAGCGCGTCGCGGTCGAACTTCCACTTCGCGGAGATCAGCTCGGCGGAGATGCCCTGGTTGACCAGGCCTTCGGGGTAGCGGGCAGCGACACCCGGGCCGTTGGCGTCCTTGCCGATCGAGGCCGTGCCCATCGGGACGCGGCTCATCGACTCGACACCGCACGCGATCGCGATGTCGTAGGCGCCGGCGATGACGCCCTGCGCGGCGAAGTGGGCGGCCTGCTGGCTCGAGCCGCACTGGCGGTCGATCGTGGTGGCCGGGACCGACTCGGGGAAGCCCGCGGACAGCAGAGCGGAGCGCGAGATGTTCAGCGCCTGCTCGCCGACCTGCTGGACGCAGCCGCCGATGACGTCGTCGACCTGCGCGGGGTCGATGCCGTTGCGCTGCACGATCTCCCGCAGCACGTGCGCGAGCAGCTCGACGGGGTGGGTGCCGGACAGGGCGCCGCCGGGCTTACCCTTGCCGACCGCGGTGCGGACGACGTCGACGATGACAGCAGTGGTCATGACGAATTCCTTTCGGGGAAAGTTGGATACGGTCCGGCGCCTCGGCAGGGGACGTGACGCCGGACCGGGTTCGTGGGATCAGCGGCCCTTCCAGACCGGTTCACGCTTCTCGGCGAAGGCGGTCGGGCCCTCCTTCGCGTCCTCGCTGGTGAAGACGACCTTCATCGAGGCGATGTTGGCGTCCCACGCGGCGGAACCCCAGTCGTCGGCGTGCGCGGTCCGGTGGATCATCGCCTTCGACTCGCGCACCGACAGCGGCGCGTTCGCGGCGATCTTCTCGGCGAGCTCGAGGGCGACCTCGAGCGCGGTGCCGGCCGGAGCGATCCGGTTGACCAGGCCCAGCTCCTTGCCCTCTGCGGCCGTGATCGGTTCGCCGGTGAGGGCGAGTTCGAGCGCGATCTTGCGCGGGATCTGCTGCTGCAGGCGGATGACACCGCCCGCGGCGGCGAACAGGCCGCGCTTGACCTCGGGCAGGCCGAGCTTGGCCTCCTCGTCGACGACGGCGAGATCGGACGCGAGCACCAGCTCGGTGCCGCCACCCAGCGCGAATCCGTTGACGGCGGCGATGGTCGGCTTGCTGATCCAGTGCTGGACGTAGCCGGCGAAGCCCCACTCGGGATGCCCGTCGGCGGCGGTGTTCTCGCCCGCGGCGAGCGCCTTGAGGTCCGCACCGGCGCAGAACGCGCGGCCCGCACCGGTGATCACGACGACGCGCACGTCGTCGTCCGCCTCGGCCTGCTCGAGCAGGGTGCCGACGGCGGTGGACAGCGCCGCATTGACGGCGTTGAGCGCCTTGGGGCGGTTGAGCGTGATGAGGGCGACGTTGCCGCGGCGCTCGTACAGCGCGGCGGGTTCGGTGGTGGTCGCTTCGTCGGCCATCGATTTCCTTCCCAGGCTCTACTTATCGATCGCTAAAAGGACTACCACGGATCGATCGCTCGGTCAACGGCTCGGCTTACCTAGCGCACGATCGGTGGGCTCTGGTAAGGATGAGCCTTGTGTCGCGGACCACGGTGCACGTCCGCGACGGTCGACCCATCGACGAGGAGACCCCGATGCAGGCAGTTCAACTGACCGAGACGACCGGCCCCGACGGCCTGCGCCTGGTCGACATCCCCGAACCCGACGCCTGGGCCGGCTCGGTGATCGTGGATCTGCACGCCGCGGGCGTCTCGTTCCCCGACCTGCTGCAGACCAGCGGCTCCTACCAGGTGGTGCGCCCCCTGCCGTTCGTCCTCGGCGTCGAGGGCGCCGGCATCGTGCGCTCCGCACCGGCGGACAGCGGCCTGACCGCCGGACAGCGCGTCGCCGTCCTCGCCGTCGGCGGCGCCTGGCAGCAGACCGTCGCCGTGGACGTGAATTCCGTGTTCCCCCTGCCGGATTCGGTGTCGCTGACCGCCGGCGCGGGATTCCTCATGAACTACCTGACCGTCCACTTCGCGCTCGACGAACGCGCCCGCTACCGCCCCGGTGAAACCGTGCTCGTGCACGGCGCCGCGGGCGGCGTCGGCGTCGCCGCCCTCCAGGTCGCGGCGGCGCTGGGTCTCGAGACCGTCGCAGTGGTGAGCACCGAAGCGAAAGCCGAAGTGGCCCGGGCCAATCGCGCCACCCACGTCGTCCCGGCGGACGGCTTCAAGGACCGTGTCCTCGAGTTGACCGGTGGCCGCGGCGTCGACATCATCCTCGACCCCGTCGGCGGCGACCGTTTCACCGACAGCCTGCGCAGCCTCGCCCCCAACGGGCGGGTCGTCGTGCTCGGTTTCACCGGCGGGGAGATCCCGACCGTCAAGGTCAATCGCCTTCTGCTGCGCAACACGTCGGTGGTCGGCGCCGGCTGGGGCGAATACGTCCGCACGTTCCCGGACTACCCGGCCCGGCAGTGGTCGCAGCTCGAACCGCTGCTGCGATCCGGCGCACTGCAGTTCCCCGAACCTACGCTCCACCCGATGACCAGCGCAGCCGACGCACTGCTGTCCCTCGCCGACCGGACCGCGACCGGCAAGGTCGCGCTCTCCCTCCAACCCTGAACCGACAGGAGCCCTCATGAGCACCGACATCCCCGGCGTCGACAGCCTCGTCGACGACGGCGTCCTGCGCGTCACGATCAACCGCCCCGCCCGCATGAACGCGGTCACCACCGAAACCGTCGAGGCGGTCGCCGACGCGTTCGAGAAGCACGCCGACGACGCGTCCGTGCGCGTCGCGGTCCTCACCGGCGCGGGCCGGGCATTCTGCACCGGCGCGGACCTCTCGGGCAGGGACCTCACAGGTCCTCCGAGCCCTGCGATCATCGACGCCGCGAACCGCGCGGTCGCGGCCATTCGTGCGTTCCCGCGTCCCGTGATCGGGGCCGTCAACGGACCCGCGGCCGGTGTCGGCGTCTCGCTGGCTCTGGCGTGTGATCTGACGGTCGCCGCCGAGTCGACGTACTTCCTGCTCGCGTTCACCAAGGTCGGGCTCATGCCGGACGGCGGCGCGTCGGCGCTGGTGGCCGCGTCGATCGGGCGGGCCCGCGCGCTGAAGATGGCGCTGCTGGCCGAGCGCCTGCCCGCCCCCGAGGCCGTCGCGGCCGGCCTGATCGCCGACACCTACCCCGACGAGGGATACGCCGACGCGATCGAGGCGCTGGCGCAGCGGATCGCCGACGGGCCTTCGGATGCATTCGGTTCCACGAAGGCCGCGATCAACGATGCGACGCTGACCGAACTCGACGCCGCGTTCGCGCGGGAGCGCGCAGGTCAGCTCGTTCTGCTCGCCGCCGACGATTTCCGCGAGGGCGCGACCGCGTTCATGGAGAAGCGACCGGCGGTCTACCGCAAACGCTGACCCGGCGATCGGGTCACGGGGCGGCCGGGCCGGCGACGGTCAGGCCGCCCCGACCGTTTTCAAAGCGATCGCCACGTACTTCGCCGCGACCTCTTCCGGGGTGAGTGTGCCCTGGGAGTGGTACCAGCGCGGGATGGACTGGCACATACCGAGGAGCGCGCGGGTGGTCTCCGCGGGGTCGTCGACGTCGAACACGCCGGCCGCGGCCCCTTCCTCGACAATGCTCCGGACCAGCTGCTCGACACCCTTGCGGACCGCGCGATAACGCTGCCGGTTCTCCGGGCTCAGGTACCGCGACTCGCCCTCGAGGGCCGCGAGGCGCGCGCGCAGCGTCATGCGCAGCACGATGGCCTCGATGACGTTGGACAGCCGCTTCACCGGATCGTCGCCGCCGTCGGCATCCGCGGCGTGCGCCCGCGCGAGCACATCGCTGGTGGACAGCTCCAGCAGCGCGATGAGCAGCCCTTCCTTGTTCTCGTGGTGGTAGTACAGGGCCGGAACCGTCACGCCCACGCGCCGCGCGATCTCGCGCACCGACGTGCCGTGGAAGCCGGTCTCGTAGAACGCGTCGAGCGCGGCGGACAGGATCGGGGTCAGCTCGGTCTCCTCGAGCTTCCGCCAATCCGGCACGGCCACCCCGTCGGTGACGGTGTCGCCGGTGGAAGTTCCCATTACCGCATCCCAACCTATCGATCGCTCTGTCACTGACGGGCTCGAGGATACCGGCACAAATCGAACGGAACCGATCCGGACCGCGACGCGTCCAACCCTTCGACGGCGCAGGGATCGCCACCCGCGCCCACACACGCACCCGAGATGTCAGGAGAACGGCCCGTGCCCGACCACATTCGCGTCGATCCCGACGCTCTGCTCCTCGCCGCCGCCGAACTCGAGGCGCTCGCGCTGCGTCTCGAAGCGTCCGTCCAGGCCGCGGATCCGGCTCTGGATGTGTCCCCACCCGGCTCGGAAGAGGTGTCGCGGCTGATCTCGCAGCACTTCGGCGGGCTTGCCGCGAGCTTCAGGCCGGCGGCCGTCCAGGGCATCGAGGAACTGCGGACCGCAGCGCTGACCATCCGCAGCCAGGCCGCGCACTACACCGATCTCGAGGCACGCCGGGTCGTCGCCCTGCACGCCACGATGTGACCGACTTCTCCGGACGCGCAGTCAGAAAGGTAGAGAACCGATGACGCTCGGAATGACCGGGGTGGTGTGGCTGCCGCGGGGCGCCACCGTGAACTCGACGAGCCTGACCACGGGGACGGGACCGCTGCCGATCGGCGCGGCCGGACCGGCCTGGGCCGCGGTCGCCGCGGCCTTCGCGGACGCGGACCTCACCCTCACCCGGGTCGCGGCGGAACTGGGTCTCGGCTGGGAGGGCACGACCGGCGGTTCCGCGATCACCTCTCTCGGCCCGTTCATCGCGTGGACGCAATCGGTCGTCGGGGAGGCCACCGCGGCGGCGCAGAAGGCCGCGGTCGGGTCGGCGGCGTACGCGACCGCGCTGATCGCGATGCCGAGCCTGCCCGAGATCGCCGCGGTCCAGGCCGCGAAGGCCACCGCCTACACGGCGGGCGGCGCGGTCAACGGTGCTGCTGCGGCCGCGGAGGCCGCGGAGAAGGCGCTCGATCTGCGGGCGGCCGCCGCGATGGAGGCCTACGAGGCGGCGACGGTGTTCGCCGCGGTCCCGGACCGGTTCACCGCCCCGCCGTCGCTGACCGCCGACGCGCCCGTATCGATCGGTGTGCAGGAACTCGCGGCGGTCGCCTCCCGCGCGGGACGCACCGAGCACGTGCAGTTCTCCGATCCGGTGCAGTCCGTCGTCGACGGTGCCCACTCGGTGGCATCGCGCGTCGGCGACGCCCTGGGCAACGGGGATGTGCTCCGCAGCGTCGGCGGAGAGGCCGGACGGGTCGCGGCCGAGGTCGCGGCGTCCGGCGGGGGCGGTGTCGCCGGATCGGCGGCGCCGCAGGTCACATCGCTGTTCGGGCAAGGACACGCATCCACCGTCGCGACGTCGACGTACACGCCGGGCACCGGTCTCGGCGCCGGGTCCGCACCGGCCGCGGTGCACTCCGCGACGATCACCGGATCCGGAACGATCGCCGGTCCTTCGGGGCTCGGCGCGATTCCGACAGCAGGAGGGCTCGCCGCCGCGGGCGGAACCGCGGCCGGGATCTCCTCGATCGGAGCCGCCGGCGGCGGAACCGCGACCGGCACCGCGACCGGCCCGGTCCGCGGCGACCTCCGGGTCTCCGGCGACCCGATCGGCGGCCCGGCCGCTCCCGCACACGGCATCGGATCGGCGGCCGCCCGAGCGGCGGACGGCGGCAGTGACGACGACCGAGGCGAGCAGACCCGCACCGACTTCCGTCCCACCGTCGAGCACTTCGCCGACGGCCGCACCGTGATCCCCGCCGTGCTCGGCGCCGACCCGGAACCGGGCCGGTGATCGCCATCGACACGCTCGGCGTCCTCGCCGGATCCGCGTCGCCGGGACCGGTCCCGGTCAGCGACGACGAACTGCACGCCCTGCTCGGGATGGCGGCGGTACCGGAGGTGCCGGTCGTGCTGATGCATCGTCATCACCACGACAGCGACACCGAGCGGCAGGTCGCGCTCACCCGGGCCGCCGACGGACTCGCCGCGCGCGGGCTGGTCCGGGCCGGAGTGGCGCACCCGGTGATCGTCGACCGGCTGCGCACCCTGGGCCGGCCGGCGTGGGAGATCGCGGTGCGGCGACTCCACGACGGCGCCGTCGACCGGTTGTGCCTCGCGCACGGCAGCGCCGAGGCCGGGGTGTCCGGCGCCGGCTCGCGGACGGTGACCGTGCGGGCCGTGCCCGGCGGTTTCGTCCTCGACGACGTCGACGCCGGTTCCGTGTCCCCGATCGTGCAGATGCTCGGCCCGGCCGAACCGGCGCGCACCACCGGGGTCAGCCTGCCCACCGCGCGACTGTCCGCGGCACTGAACGAGGGAGCCGGGGACGGTGCGCGCACCACCCGACTGCTGGCGGAGGCCGGGGTGCCGGCGGCGGAAGCCGCTGTCCTCGGGCCGGCGCTCGGGCGGTGCAGCACGTTCGCCGAGATCGTCGGGTTCCGACACGGAGACGGGTCCACGGCCCCGGCCGGCGGGCCCGTCACGGTCTTCGAGACCACCGCGGGGCGGGTCGTCGGCACGTCGTCGGTCGCTCCCGACGGCACCGCGTGGACGACGCTGAGTTCCGGCACCGCCGGGTTCCTGCGGCAGGCGCTCGGCGACCTGGTGGCCCGGCTCGGACGCGACCGGCCGGACCGGTAGCTCAGCCCATCGGGTCGTCGGCGCCCGCGCCTCCGGTTTCGTGGAAGGGCGCCTGGAAGGTACCCCACCGCACGCATTCCCAGCCGCCCCCGGGACGCGGCACCAGTTCGACGGTCTGGGTGTTCGCGAGGTGGTTGCTGGTCGCGAAGCTGCCCGGCACCTTGCCGAGGTACGCGGCGATCAGCCGGATCGCGGCACCGTGACTGACCACCACGACGTCACCCGATCCGTCGCCGAGGTAGTGCTCGCGCAGGTCTTCGACGACCGGCACGTAGCGGTCGATCACGTCGAGGCCGGATTCACCGCCGGGCACCCGTGAGCGCAGGTCGCCGCTGTGCCAGGCCTCGTAGACCTTCATGAACAGCTTGTGGGATTCCTCGTCGCTGCGGTCCTCGAGGTCGCCGGCCTGGACCTCGTGCAGTCCCTCGCGGACGGTCGCGGCGACCCCGGCTGCGAGTTCGATCTGGTGGGCGGTCTGCCGGGCGCGGATCGCCCGGGAGGCGACGAGCAGCACCGGGGGCCGGTCGGCCAGGTTGGTGCCGAGTGTGTGTGCCTGGGCGATACCCAGTTCCGTCAGTTCGGCGCCGGGCAGCTTGGTGTCCAGCCGCCGCGCCACGTTCGCCACCGTCTGCCCGTGCCGGGCCAGGATCAATCTGCCGCTCACCGGTCTTCCTCTCCCCGTCGCAGCGCGTCGAGCCACTGCGCATCCGCCTCGTCCGACACCGGTGGCACACCGTTGTCGGCGACCGCCGCCCACGACCCGAGGAACCGGACCTGCGCGAATCGGTGCAGGGCCTTGAGTGCCTCGGCGACGAGCGCGTCGTCGATGTGTCCCACGCAGTCCAAGTGGAAGAAGTAGGTGCCGTATTCCTGGCGGGTCGGGCGCGACTCGATGCGGGTGAGGTCGATGCCGCGGGTCGCGAACTCGGTCATCGCCCGTACGAGCGATCCGGGTTCGTTCGGCAACTGCAGGATCACCGAGGTGCGGTCGCGTCCGGTGCGGGGCGGGGTCTTCGTGGGCCGGGTGAGCAGCACGAACCGGGTGCGGGCGCCGGTGAAGTCCGCGACGTTCTCGGCGAGGGCGTCGAGGCCCAGCCGCTCACCGGCGAGGGCGGTCGAGATTCCGGCGTCGGCCTTGCCGGCGGCGACGTCCTCGGCCGCGCCGGCGTTCGACGAGGCGGTGACGATCTGGGCCTGCGGCAGGTTGTCGGCGACCCACTGCCGCACCTGTGCCGCCGCGACCGGGTACGCGGCGAGGGTGCGGACCTGCTCGGCGGTGGTGCCGGGGCGCGCGACGACGGTGAACGTCACGTCGAGTTCGGTTTCCGCGACGATCTGCAGCCGGGGTCCGATGGACAGGGCGTCCATGGTCGGCGGGACGGATCCTTCGACGGAACTCTCGATCGGCACCACGGCACCGTCGACGTCGCCGTCGCGCAGCAGTTGCAGCGCGGCGGGCGGGCTGGCCGCCGCCACCCGTTCGACCGAGGCGTCGAAGGTTCCGGTGTCCTCGAGGCGTGCGAGGGCCATTTCGGTGAAGGTCCCGGTCGGACCGAAGTAGGCGATGCGTGGCACGCCTACGAGGTTACGCATCGCACCTCGCGCTCCGGCCCCGTTGCGCTCGGGGTGACGGGAACCGTTATCCGCGCTAGCGGGTGAGGCCGAGGCCGGCCAGTCCCGCGACGATCGCGGCGGGGTCGTCGACCTCGACGGTGAGCAGGATCTCGCGGACCGCGGCGGCGGCCTCGGGGACGAGGGCGGCGAGGCGGGCCGCGTCGGGTTCGGCGACCGCCTGCCGCACGTCGAATCCGCTCAGTGCCGCGGCGGTCGCGGACAGCAGCGCAAGCACCTCGGCGGCGTCGCGGGCCTGCGCGACGTAGCCGGTGTCGGAGTGGGCGAGGACGGCGAGGAAGTCGGCGATCTCGTCGGCGCTGCGGCCGGCGGGCAGGCCGGGGAGGTGACCGGCCTCGGTGAGCCGTCGGGTGGTGTCGGCGAGGGTGTCCCCCGTGACGTACACGCACAGCGGCGCCGGCGCGGTGAACGCGAGGATGTCGTCGAGATACTCGGGGGCACAGTCGATCTGGTAGCGCAGCGGGCGGCGGCTGCCGGGGGCGGGAGCCTCGGCGCCGGCGTCGAGTTCGACGACCACGTCGCCGGCGGCCTCCGCGTCGGCGGCGGTCACGATTCTCGGCGCGAGGAAGCGGGCGGGGACGTCCGCCGGTGCGGGCGCGCGGTGGGTCAGCAGCGCGTCGAGGAGCCCGCGAGGTTCTTCACGGGAGGGCGGCATTCCGAGGGAGAGCGGGATCGACACCGATTCAGATTAGCCCCGGGAGACTCTTGCGACGCCCACCACAATGACTTAGGTTTGCCTCACCTACTTACCGAGGAGGACGGCATGCAGACTCTCACCGACGTTCCTGCCCCCAGCACCGCAGAGCGGGTGTGCACTGCCCTCGTGCGTGCCGATTCGACCGTTCTCGCCGTCGACGGCTGCGACCCGGTGACCACTGCGGTCCACCACCTCCACACCGACGGCGACATCGTCGTCACCGTTCCCCTCGACTGCCCGGCCGTCGTACTCGCCTGGCAGGCCGGCCCCGCGGGACTGCCCGCAGTCCTCGAACTCACCGACCACTCGCCGATCGCGCTGCGCAACCCGGTGCGGTCGCTGATCTGGCTCAGCGGGTCGCTCCACCCAGTCGGGAACCCCCGCGAACTCGCCGCCGAGGTCGCCGAGGACCTGCCCCATCCGGAACTGCTCGACGTCGGCCACGGCACCGAACTGCTGCGTCTCGAACTGACGTCCGTGGTCGCCGCGGACACCACCGGAGCCGAATCCGTCGAGGTCGAGGACGTGCTGACCGCGCTGCCCGACCCGTTCGCCGCGCTCGAGACCGCGTGGCTGCAGCACCTCGAGCAGGACCACGCGGACATCGTCCTGCGCATCGCCCGCCGCATCCCGCCGGCCGCGCGGACCGGCCGCATCCGCCCCCTCGGTCTCGACCGGTACGGCCTGCGGCTGCGCATCGAATCCAGCACCGGCGACCACGACGTCCGCATTCCGTTCCACGAGCCGGTCGACGACGCCACCGGGCTGAGCCGCGCGCTGCGCCGCCTCGTCGGCTGCCCGTTCGTCAACGGTCTCCGCGCCCGTCCCTGATCTTCGTTTCCGGGTCATTTGCAGCGGTATCCTCGTCGTACACTCGCGAACCACGCTGTACACGTCGAAAGCCTGGGCCGATGGCCGATTTCGATCCGGAAGCGACCCGCCCGGCGGGTCAGGGAATCACCGCGGAGCTGGCTGCCGCGGGATTCGACGACGCGCTGGTCGTGGGACGAGGCGGCTTCGGTGTCGTCTACCGATGCAAACAACGCTCGCTCGGGCGGACGGTCGCGATCAAGGTGCTCTCCTCCGACCTCGACGTCGAGAACCGGGAGCGGTTCCTGCGCGAGGGCTACGCGATGGGCAGGCTGTCCGGCCATCCCAACATCGTCAACATCCTCCAGGTCGGGGTGACCTCGAGCGGCCGGCCGTACATCGTGATGCCCTATCACCCGAACGATTCGCTGGCGGTGAAGGTGCGGCGCGACGGGCCGTTGCCGTGGCCGGAGGTGGTGCGCGTCGGCGTCAAACTCGCCGGCGCCCTGGAAACCGCCCATCACTCGGGCACGCTGCACCGCGACGTGAAACCGGGGAACATCCTGATGACCGAGTACGGCGAGCCGCAGCTCACCGATTTCGGCATCGCGCGGATCGCCGGCGGATTCGAGACCGCGACCGGCGCCTTCACCGGATCGCTCGCGTTCACCGCCCCCGAAGTGCTCGAGGGCAAGCCTCCGACACCCAATTCCGACGTGTACGGGCTCGGGGCGGCGATGTTCGCGTTGCTGACCGGCCGTGCCGCGTTCGAACGCCGCACCGGTGAGGAGATCGTCGCGCAGTTCCTGCGCATCAGCAGCCAGCCCATCCCCGACCTGCGGCCGCAGGGCATCCCCGACGACGTGTGCGCCGCGCTCGAACACGCGATGTCGGCCGATCCGGCGGCCCGCCCGTCGACCGCCGCCGAGTTCGGCCGGGAACTGCAGGAGATCCAGGCCCGGCACGGACGGCACGTCGACGAGATGGCCCTGCCCGGCGATCACCGTCAGCACGATCAACCGACCCTGAAGGGTGCGCCGGCAGCCGACACCGCCACCGCGGTGCGCATCCGGAACGGGTCGTCGACACCGCCCCCGCTACCTCCGGTCACTCCGCACCCGAGCGGCCCGAGTGGCCCGAGCGGCCCGAGCGGCCCTGCCACCCCCCACCCGAGCGGCCCGGCCGCGCCTGCGCCGACCGGTGCGGACGCATCGTCGGGGCGGGTGTCGTTGCGCACCGTGCTCGCCGTGCTCGCCGTGCTGTTCCTCGCGGTCGCCGGGACCGGTCTCTACCTGGTGACGCGTCCGCCGAACGGTTCCGACACGGCCGCGGCGGGCGGCGAGAACACCCTCGAACTGCCGCCGACCGCGCAGTGGCGGACGCTGCACGATGCCCCGACCCCGCGTCAGCAGACCGCGACGACCGTGGCCGACGGCACCGTGTGGGTGTTCGGCGGACTCGACGACGAGGGTTCCTCGGCCGCACACGAGGGCTACGACCCGGCGATCGACACCTGGAAGACCGGCCCCGCCATGCCGGTTCCGCTCAATCACGCGATGGCGGTGACCTGGGACGGCGTGCCCGTCGTGCTCGGCGGCTGGATTCCCGACGGGCCGAACCTCACCGCGACGACGTCCGATCGGGTCTTCGCGGTCCGCAACGGCCAGTGGGTCGAGATGCCGCCCATGCCCCACCCGCGCGCCGCGGGCGCCGCCGTCACCATCGGCGACAAGATCTACGTCTTCGGCGGACAGGCCGACAACCAGCTCGTCGCCCCCACCGACGTCTTCGACGGCACCTCCTGGACCACCGTCGCCGATCTGCCGACCCCGCGCGAGCACCTCGCCGGCGCCACCGACGGCACCTACGCCTACGCCATCGGCGGCCGGAACCTCTCCTCGGACAAGAACACCGCCGCGCTCGAACGTTACGACCCCGCCACCGACACCTGGACCCGCCTGCCCGACATGCCCACCCCCCGCGGCGGCCTGGGCGCCACCTATCTCGACGGCCGCATCGTCGCCGCGGGCGGTGAAGAACCCACCCGAGTCCTCGGCCAGGTCGAGGCGTACGACGTGAGCACGGGCACGTGGGCGGAACTGCCCGAGCTGGCCACCCCGCGGCACGGTCTGGCACTCGGCGCGGTCGGGGACACGCTCTACGCGATCGACGGCGCGACCGAACCCACGCACGCCGAGTCCACCGCGGTGAACGAGGCGCTGCAGATCCCGCCGCGGCAGATCCAGCCCGGTCCGGCGTGGCGCCGGCTGCGCGACGCCCCGACCCCGCGTCAGCAGACCGCGACGACCGTCGCCGACGGCACCGTGTGGGTGCTCGGCGGGCTCGACAACAACGGCTCCACCGGGAAGGTCGAGGGTTACGACCCGGCGATCGACACGTGGAAGGCGGGACCGGATCTGCCTGCGCCGCTGAACCATCCGATGGCTGTGGAATACAACGGCGAGCTGGTGGTGCTCGGCGGGTGGGAACCGGAGGGTCCCAATCTGACCGCGCATCCGTCGGATCGGGTGTTCGCTCTGCGCGACGGGGAATGGGTCGACCTGCCGCCCATGCCGCAAGCTCGAGCTGCGGGCGCCGCCGTGACCATCGGCGACAAGATCTACGTCTTCGGCGGACAGGCCGACAACCAGCTCGTCGCCCCCACCGACGTCTTCGACGGCACCTCCTGGACCACCGTCGCCGACCTGCCGACCCCGCGCGAACACCTCGCCGCCACCACCGACGGCACCTACGCCTACGTCATCGGTGGCCGGAACCTCTCCTCCGACAAGAACACGGCCACCGTCGAACGCTACGATCCCGCGACCGACACCTGGACCCGTCTGCCCGACATGCCCACCCCCCGCGGCGGCCTCGGCGCCACCTACCTCGACGGCCGCATCGTCGCCATCGGCGGCGAAGAACCCACCCGCGTCCTCTCCGAGGTCGAGGCGTACGACATCGCGACCGGCATGTGGACCGAACTCGCCCCCATGGGCACCGCACGGCACGGGCTCGTCGTCGCGACCGTCGGCAACACGATCTATGCGATCGACGGCGCACAGCGGCCGACGCACGCGCAGTCCATCGCGATCGCCGAGGCGCTCGACTTCTGGTGACCGTATCCGGCGCGCGTGCGGCACAATCGCTGCGGTGACGACGACGATCCGCGACTGGCTCTCCCCCGCACCCCGGAACCCGGCGACACCGCTGAACGCCGCGGAGCGCCGCGCGCTGTGGATCGAGATCACGATCGTCCTGCTGGTCACGTTCGGGCTCAGCGGGGTGTCGTCGATCCTGTCGCTGCTCGAATCCGCGCTCGCCCCGGCGCCGTTGTCGGAGCAGACGGTCGCGCTGAACGTGCCGCGGTCGTCGCAGCAGCTCATCGATCTGGCCCGCCAGCTCCTCGGCATCGTGCGGCTGCTGGCGTGGGCGGCGCTGGGCGTCTACCTGTTGTGGCGTAGCGGAATCGGACCGAAGCTCATCGGGTTCGCGCGGCCGCACGTGCGCCGCGACGTGCTGCCCGGTGTCGGGCTGGCCGCGCTGATCGGCATCCCGGGTCTGGGCCTGTATCTCGCGGCGCGCGCGATGGGCCTGAATCTGACGGTCGCGCCGAGCACCCTCGAGGACTACTGGTGGCGGCTGCCGGCGCTGGTGCTGTGGGCGATCGCCAACTCGGCGGCCGAGGAGGTGCTGGTCGTCGCGTATCTGATCACCCGGCTGCGGCAGCTCGGCTGGTCCGAGAACCGGTCCCTGGTCGCGTCGGCGCTGCTGCGCGGTAGCTACCACCTGTATCAAGGGCTCGGCGGCGGTGTCGGGAACTTCGTCATGGGTCTGATCTTCGGCCGGTTCTGGCAGAAGACGTCGCGGCTGTGGCCGCTGGTGATCGCGCACGCGCTGATCGACTCGGTCGCGTTCGTCGGGTATCAGGCGCTGCGCGGGCACGTGTCCTGGCTGCCGTGAGGCAGCCGCGCGGCGCGCAGACAGCAGCGCGCTGCCCGCCACGCGCTGCTGCCTTTCTCGTCGGCGGATCCCCGTGCCCTCGGGTTCCGGCGACCGCGGAACGTACAGTTGACGCGTGAACGGCGACCGTCCCGACCCCAGGTATCGGCCGCGGCCGCCCCAGGGGCCGCCGCTGCGCCGTCC
>NZ_JALPTB010000110.1 GCF_023218075.1 Rhodococcus sp. HM1
GAGTCCTACCGGATGCGCCAAGCCCGACACGAACGAGGTGAACGCCCCTGACCCCAACCCCCGAAACACCCACGAGGCGGGGACTTTCACCTGGCCAAGAGCGGGGACATCACGATGGCCGTTGACACTGGGCGGGTTCGGTGTCGAGGTCGCACCGCGACCGCCGCTGTCTCCGGCCGCGGGCGCATGACCACGCGACTGGGGAGACTCGTCATCTGGAAGTGCCGGGACTGCGCCGTGCTGCTCCCGCCCCTGACCGTCTCCTGCCACTCGTGCGGCAACGGCGAGCTCGAGCCTGTCGACTCGGCCGGTGCGGGAGTAATCGTGTCGTGCCGGACCGCCGATCGCTCACCCGACCCGGTGTGCGGTGCGCCGTGCCCGTCGGTCATCGCCATCGTCGAACTCGACGAGGGCCCGTGGGTCTATTCGTGGATCGACGGTGAGGTTCCGGTGCCGTCCGATCGGCCGGTGAGGGTGCATTTCCGGTGGACACAACCGGGGGAGAGATTCCCGGTCTTCGAACCACGCGACTCCCGGTGACTTCCGGCTTCTGCTGATCCTGGGCGCATGCCGGAACTCGATCGAGCCACCGGCGGAGAACGGCGCACGCGTCGTTCCTGACCGAGAACTGTGCTGGCCCCGGGAGACTCCCCACGGCGTGTGTCGGTCCAGCGGTGGTTGTGGCGAGGTGGGGTTCTGGTGCCGGGCGCATGGACCAGGCGCGAGGCGTGGTCCCTGGTGGGTGTCGGTGGGGCGTGGTCGTGTCGGTGTCGGAGGCGCGGGTGGCCGGGGACCGGTGAACGGTCTTTTTGGTGGGTGTCGTGTGGTGTGGAAGGAAGGCAATGCCCGGAGTAGGTATCGGCGCGATGGTTGGTCTGTTGTGGTGGCTGTTGCTGGTGGTTCCCGTTTCGTTCGGCGTGGCGGCCCGAGCGGACGCGAAGGCCCGCCGCACGTCCGAGTCCCGGGCGTCCGATCGGGATCGGAGGGGATCGGTCGCGGCTGGTCGGTGCGATCGGTGGCGGAAGCTCGCAACCCGGGCGTGGTTGATCTGTGGCGGCGCATCGCTGCTCACGGGAGGAGTCGTCGGTGTCCTGATCTTTGTCGGTTGAGGGTGGCCTGTACCGGGCCGCGCTCGATCGTGTGCAGCTGTCGGTGCGGGACGGGATGAGATGTCGACGTCGAACCCGCTCCCGGATTGTCCTTAGGATGTGAAAACGCTTCTGCAGCAATGCTATACGTGATATCGGGATCGCACGGGATGTGGCGACTCGGCCGGGTTCGCAGGGAAGTGCAACTGGACGCCGCGGGGCGAGTTCCGACTCTGCTTGTCGCTCACCGAACGACAAGCTCGCTTGGGCAGCGCGTCGGCGAATCTGCGCACATGCTTGGTGCAGGAGAGAAGTTGAGAATCGCAGCACTCGCAATACGGACCTGAGGCTAACTGTTGTTGAGCAGGCGGTTCGCAGCTTCACTCATGAAGTTGTCTTCGACAGCGAAGATGCGCCCTCGCGGGTCTGCCTGTTGTACCGCTACACCCACTGCTTGCCGATGCTGGCGCGATCGTGTCGGTGGGTGGCCGTAGAGAATCCCACGCTGCTTTCGCTGAGGTGTTCAACTCACTGTCCAGAGCCGAACTGGTCCGCAGCACAGGCTCTTGGAAGTCGATTGACGGCCTTGAGATCGCGGTGGCCGAGTGCATCGACCGATTCAACCCCCCCGGTGGTTGCATGGCGCGATAGGGATGATCCCACCCGCCGAAGTCGAACAGTCCCACTGCCATTCACCCCATCCCGCCGGAACAACCGAGAGGCATCAAGAGTCTCCACCGCAGTCGGGGCGCTACAGCATTGATCCCTCTGACGATCATCGAGATACGGCAAGTTTCAACCGTGCGACCTGCCCGATTACCACGCCCTTTGCGAGATTTGGCGCTGGTCGCTCTGGTGCCGAGTCGGCCAAGCCGGAGCCCGCGCCAGCCACTACATACGGCGACATCACTCACTGTCGTTGCAGCACTAAAGAACGCGCACTTGAGTAGCTGGAATGACCCCCTTTGCCAAGGGCGGGTCTGCGCGGCGCCGGTGACGCTTTGAAGACCCGCCCCTTGATTCGGCGGTGGACCACAGGTGCGGCGGGATGATGCGCCCGATCGGCAAGGAGTCGCCGCCGGTGCCGTAGCGGCACATTGATGGGTAGGTATCAGGACTGCGGAACTGTTCGCAGTTCGCGGCGTAGCAGTTTCCCGGTTGCCGTCTTGGGGAGGTCGGACATGATCTCGATGATGCGTGGGCACTTGTAGGTTGCCAGCCGCTTCTTTGTGAAAGCGATCAGCTCCTCGGGCGTGACCGTTGACCCGGGTTGGAGGCTGACGAACGCCTTCACCGTCTCTCCACGGTAGGAGTCGGACACGCCTACCACGGCCGCTTCACGAACGGCTTCGTGCTCGTAGAGCACGTCCTCGACCTCGCGAGGCCACACTTTGAAGCCACTCGCGTTGATCTGGTCTTTCTTACGATCGATGATGTAGAACCAGCCGGCGCTGTCCATGTAGCCCACATCGCCGGTGTGCAGCACACCGGCGGAAATCGCATTCGCGGTGGCCTCGGGCTTGTTCCAGTATCCGGCCATGACCTGTGGCCCCGCTGTCACCAGCTCCCCGACTTCACCGGGAGGAAGGTCGTCGCCGTTGTCGTCGACGATTCGTGCGACTGTGTCGTAGACCGGTACTCCGACGGCGGTCGCGCCGGTCAGCTCGTCGACGGGTGCTCGCTTCCCGAAGGGCACGCAGTGGGACGGGGATGTCGTCTCGGTGAGACCGTAGATGTTGTGGATGTAGTGCCCGAACTTCTCCTCGAAGTCGGCAAGGATGCTGGGTGGGATCGGTGCTCCACCCGAGCAGATCTTGGTCAGGCTTGCCAGTGCTTCCTTACATGCGTTCTGCGCATTCATCAGCGCGGTGAACACCGTGATGGATCCAACGGTGAAGGTCGCGCGTTGCCTCTCGATCGTGTCGACGGTATCTACCGGGTCCATCCGGCACATCAGCACCAGTGGGGCGCCGGTCAGCAATGACAGTGCGATGTGACCGACGAGTCCGGTGACATGGAACAGCGGGGCGACTCCGAGGATCACGTCGTCGGCGCCGATGCCGATCCAATCTCGGTAGGTCTGGGCGTTGAAGGTGACGTTGCGATGGGTTGTCATCGCCCCTTTCGGGGGTCCGGTGGTGCCGGAGGTGTACGTCAGGAATGCCACTGTGTCAGGGCTTATCTCGACTGGAGGGACGGTCCGACCGCGGAAGGCGGCGAGCAGCTCGGTCATGTCCGTGGTGCCGGGACACTCGATGCGTTCGACGGCGGTGAGGGTTCCGCTGTTCGCACTCTGGAATTCGAGTTCCGAAGTCGTGATCACGGTGCGCACGTCGGTGGATCCGACGACGTGTGCGGCGACATCCTTGTACAACGATTGCAGAGTCACCAGGACGGTGGCACCGGAGTCACGCAGGATCTCCTCGAGTTCGCGCTCGCGGTACATCGGGTTGGCCGAGACTGTGATACCGCCGGCCTTCCATGCTCCGAGTTGCGCGATGACGAACTGAGGAATGTTCTGCGCGTAGATGACGACTCGTTCGCCCGGACGGAAGCCCGCATCGATGATCCCTGCAGCGAACGCGTCACTCAGTGCATCGAGTTCCTGTGCGGTGATACGACCGTCGAAGTATCGAATGATGTCGCCGTCGGGGTTGCGCTTCACCGTGGCGGCGAACATCTCCAGCGCGTTGTCGAACTCGATCGTGCGCGGTTCGGATTGCGCGGGGGTGTACTGCGACAGCCACACTTTTTCGTCGTAGAGACTCATGATCTGCCTTCTTCGCGGATGACGATGGGATTGGCTGCGGCGTCGGGGCGGTGACGCGCCGACTGCATCGTGAGAGGCGGAGTTGGGGCGCCTCACCTCCGTACATCGGTTAGACGTGCGTCTCGGATGTGTGTTCCGCCCGTACGCTCGCCACCGAGATCAAGCCGACGATCGAGAGTGCGATGACGAAGTATGCCGGCGAGAGGATGTTGCCGGTGTTCTCGACGAGCCACACTGCAAAGAAGGGGGCTGTACCGCCCGCGATGATCACGCCGAGGTTCCAGCCCATGGCGACGCCGGTGTACCGGGATTTCTTGTCGAAGAGCTGCGGCAGCATCGTGTAGGCGCCCACCTGGGTGGCCACGGAGTTCATCATCAGAACGATGAATGCAAGCGCCGCAACGAAAAGGCTCGTCGCCATCACTCCCATGAGGGGGTACGTCAGGATGATGAAGCCCGCGAAACCCGCCATCATCAACTTGTTCAGTCCGATGCGGTCGCCGAGCAGTCCGCCGAGCGGCATGCTCAGCGCCGCTGTTCCGATCGCGAGTGCCGCGACCCAGTAGACGAGGGTGGAGTCATATCCGAGCTGCTTGGTCAGGTGGATCGCCATGTACGTGAGGCCGATGTACGCGGTTCCGTTGACCGCAGCGCTGATGCCGGTCGCCTGAAGGAGGGCACGGGGCTGCCGTACGAAGACTTCCCGGACAGGCGCGTGGGATTTCTTCGCTACCGTCCCGTCGACGTCGTGGGTTTCGTCGACGCGTGTGCGGATCCAGAGGCAGAACACCGTCAGGGGAAGTGCGAGCAGGAACGGAACGCGCCAGCCCCACGATTCCATCTGAGCATCCGTGGTGAGCGCGGAGACGATACCCGCGATCACCGCAGCCAAGGCGAATCCTCCGGTCGACCCCATCGGGGTGAACGAGCCGTAGAACGCCTTGAGTCGGGAGGGGGCGGATTCGGAGATGAACGTCGCAGATCCGCCGACCTCGCCGCCGGCCGAGAATCCCTGCAGCAGTCGGACCAAGACGAGCAGCACGGTGGCCCAGACTCCGATCTGAGCGGGGGTCGGAAGCAGACCCATCAGGGTGCTTCCCAGGCCCATGCAGACGAGAGTTGCCAGCAACGCCTTCTTTCGGCCGAGTCGATCACCTAAGTGTCCGAACACGACACCGCCGAGCGGTCGGATCAGGTAGGCGGTGCCGAAGACCGCGAGAGCCGAGAGCAAGGAGACGACCGGGTTGTCGCTCGGAAAGTAGAGCGGTGCGATAACGACGGCCATGTATCCGTACAGGCTGAAGTCGTAGTACTCGATGAGCGTGCCGACTCCGCCCGCCAACGCGGCCCGACGGGACTTCTGAGTGGAATCCGGGGATTCGAGGGAGTTTCGCACTCCCTCACGCTGTGTCGTCATAGATGGAGACTCCCGTGAGAAGTGTGATCTGCGTCATTGGATAGTGGTGAGCCTAACGGTCGATTGTCAACCCGTGGAGTCGGCGAACTAACAAAACCACTGGTCATAGCCATAAATCGATCAATCACAAGCTCTGTCCAAACGAGCGTTCGGTTGACAGATGGGTCTCGTATCTGTGAAATACACCTCAGGAGCCACGGTGGCGAGGGGCATACCCGCCACCCCAGAAGAGACCAACGCACAGAAGGGCGAGGTGAGACAAGTGGCAACTCACGTGGACACCACCGATACAGCGTGGGTGAACCTGTATCCGCGTTCGGCGTCACCCGGTCTCGCAGGTGGGTTCCCCGAGACCGCCGGCGGAAACCTTCTCCGATGGGAGGAGAACCATGGCCAGGGATGCTGATGACCCCACCACGGGGCGGGCTCTCATCCTCGACGCAGCCGTCGAGAACTTCCAACGGCTCGGATATCACGGCACGTCCGTCCGTGACATTGCGCGCGACGCGGGGATCACCCCGGCATCGATCTACCACTACTTCCCATCGAAACAGGTGATCCTGCAAGAGATCATGGAGAAGGTCCTCACCGATGTCATCTCCTTGACGCGATCGGCGGTGGTGCGAAGCGGCAGCACACCCGATGACCAACTCGTCGCCCTGGTACGAACATGGGTCATTTTCCACACGACTCGGCGGGCCGAGGCTCTCATCGGCGCCTCCGAGATCCGCAGTCTCGACGAGTCGGGTCACCGCATCGTCGTCGCGTTGCGAGATCAACAGGAGAGCCTGTTCCGTGACGTCATCGATCGCGGCATCAGCGAGGGTTCGTTCACCACGCAGTTCCCTCGCGAAGCCGCTCGCGCGATCATCAACATGGGGTATTCCATCGCGTCCTGGTACCGCCCCGGTGGAGCGTTGTCACCGGACGAGATCGCCGATCGCTACGCGGCTCTCGCGCTCGGAACCGTCGGTGCCGTGTCCTCTTTCCGTTTCCCCGATGTACCCACGGATACGTCGGGGCCGGCTTCGAACCCTTCGTCGGAAAGGATCCGACCATGAGCGCGCCGTCGACGGACTCCGTGGACACCGAGCCGCCCGCACCGGAGACAGCCTTCCCATTTGACCTCGCAACCATGCGCCGGTGGCTGGCCGAGCACGAAACATGCTCGGTCGGAGAGCATCTGACTGCACAACAGATTGCAGGTGGCCGCTCCAACCCGACCTATTCGCTCACCGACGGTCAGCACAGTTGGATCCTGCGGCGCCCGCCGATGGGACATGTCCTGCCCACAGCCCACGACATGGGTCGCGAATACCGCGCGATGACGGCCTTGCGGAACAGCGCGGTACCCGTCCCCCGCACCGTCGGTCTGTGCGAGGATTCGGCCCTGCTCGGCGCACCGTTCTATGTGATGGAAAAGCTCGACGGCACAACCTTGCGCACGGCGCAGGACACCGGGCGTTTGACTCCGGAACAGCGAGCCTCGATCGCCGACTCGATGGTCGATATCCTGGTCGCTCTGCACGAGATCGACCCGGCCGAGGTCGGTCTTGCTGATTGGGGTAGGCCGCAGGGATATCTCGAGCGACAACTGCGGCGGTGGAAGCAGCAGTGGGAACACTCGGCGACTGTCCCTCGGTCCGAAGTCGACGAGCTGTGCACTCGCCTCGCAGCGTCGCTTCCCGGGAGCAACCACCCGGGGATCGTGCACGGCGACTTCAAAATCGACAATCTGATGGTCGATCATCAGGATCCCACCCGGATTCTCGGACTGCTGGACTGGGAGATGTCCACGCTCGGCGACACCCTGGCCGATGTCGGAATTCTGTGTTCGTTCTGGGATCAGGAAGGCGAGTTCCACAACCCCATCACGGCGGGCGCCACGGCCCTTGCCGGCTTCCCTCGCCGCGAGGAGATCGTGCAGCGGTACGGAGAGGCACGCGGGATCGACGTGGCGGACCTCGACTGGTACCTCGTCTTCGCCGACTTCAAGATCGCCGTCATCCTCGAGGGGATCCACGCACGATATCTGCAGGGGCACACGGACGGTGAAGACGTATCCGACGTCGGGAGCATGGTCGGTCCCCTACTGGATCGGGCACTTCACCGTGCTTCGCACTCATCGGCGCCCGGGCTATCGGGTCTCCGAACCAACCGTTGACCACACCACCGATACACACGATTGAGGACTCCATGACGACACTGCGCACCGTTGCGCTCGATGCCCAACCCGACGTCGCGTCCCTGGATCTACGTCCTTCCGGAAAGGCACTCGAACTGCGGGACCGCCTGATCGAGTTCATGCACAGCCACGTATTCCCGGCCGAGCACGAATACGAGGCGTACCGGCGCAACGCCGGGCCCGAGGACCACACGGTGCCACCCGTCGTCGAAGCACTCAAGGAGGAGGCCCGCACGCGCGGTCTGTGGAATCTGTTCCTGCCTGCCGAGTCCGGCATCGGTCAGCTCGACTACGCAACTCTCGCCGAGATCACCGGCTGGAGTTTGCATCTCGCGCCGGAGGCAACGAACGGTCAGGCCCCCGATACGGGGAACATGGAGTTGCTGCACCTGTTCGGCACCGATGATCAGAAGAAGCAGTGGCTCGACCCTCTGCTCAACGGTGAGATCCGATCCGCCTTCTCGATGACCGAGATCGCTGTGGCCAGCTCCGACGCGACAAACATCGAAACCCGTATCGAACGCGACGGCGACAGCTACATCATCAACGGGCGCAAGTGGTGGACCAGCGGCGCGGCGGATCCTCGCTGCCGATTGCTCATCGTGATGGGCAAGACCGACCCCAACGCCCCGGCGCATCGCCAGCAGTCGATGATTCTGGTGCCGATCGACACTCCCGGGGTCACGATCGTGCGCGACGTGCCGGTATTCGGGCACTACGACCAGCACGGGCACTGCGAAGTGGTCTACGACAATGTGCGGGTTCCCGCCGATCATCTCCTCGGTGAGGAGGGCGGCGGTTTCGCGATGGCGCAGGCGCGTCTCGGTCCGGGCCGCATCCACCACTGCATGCGCGCCTTGGGTGCCGCCGAACGTGCCCTGTCGCTGATGACCACACGCGCCCAGGAGCGTGTCGCCTTCGGTAGTCCGCTGGCCGAGCAGGGTGTCGTCCAGCATCAGATCGCCGAGTCGCGTATCGCGATCGATCAGGCCCGGCTGTTGTGCCGTCTTGCGGCCAAGACCATCGACGAGCACGGCAACAAGGCCGCAGCCCCGTACGTGTCGGCTGCGAAGGTGTCGGTGCCGCGTGTGGCGCTCGAGGTCATCGACCGGGCGATCCAGGTCCACGGCGGTGCCGGTGTCAGCGACGATGTGCCGCTCGCGGCGATGTACGGCTGGCACCGCTCCATGCGGATCTTCGATGGTCCGGACGAGGTGCACCTGCGCACGATCGCGAAAAACGAACTCCGCAAGTACAAGTGAGACGGGAGGCTCGAACATGACCGCATCATCGACAACGCCTCGCGCTGCGACGACAGTCACCGTCGCGGAGATCGCCGCGATGGAGAACGTCGATCTCGGTGTTACCGAGTGGTTGACCGTGGATCAGGATCGGATCGATCTCTTCGCCGACGCCACCGACGACCACCAGTGGATCCACGTCGACCCCGAACGGGCAGCGGACGGGCCGTTCGGCCACACGATCGCCCACGGGTATCTGACGCTCGCGCTCGTCCCGCGACTTCTCGACACCCTGCTGACGATCACCGACCAGGCGCGGGGCACCAACTACGGGATCGATCGTGTGCGGTTCACGCACCCCGTTCCCGTTGGGGCGCAGATCCGCCTGGCCGCCGAGCTCGTCACGTCCCGACTCCGGGAGGATGGCGGCGTCCAGTACACGGTGGCGGTGCGCGTGGACATCCGGGGGCAGGACCGGCCGGCGATGCTCGGGCAGATCGTGTATCTGACATATCCCCCTGCTTGACAGGCATTCTCATTTACACGGAAGGAGTTACGGTGCACGCCTTCGTGCTGAACGATTACAGCGGCCCCACGGGGCTCGCCCTCACCGAGGTGGACCCACCTGCCGCCGCAGACGACGAACTGCTGCTGAGGGTGCACTCGGTGGGGGTGAATTTTCCGGATCTGCTCATGACCAAGGGGCAGTATCAGCACAAACCGGAACTTCCCGTCGTTCCGGGTTGCGAAATCGCGGGCACGGTCGTCAGCGCACCGACCGATTCGGGTTGGAGCCCCGGAGATCGCGCCGCTGCCTTCGTGTGGCAGGGCGGCTTCTCCGAACAGGTTGCCGTTCCGCTTGATTCGGTGGTCCGCATACCCGACGCCGTCGACTTCGATTTTGCTGCCGCCATGGTGGTCAACTACCACACGGTGCACTTTGCGCTCGCACGACGAGGTCGGGTCCGACCTGGTGAAACTGTTCTGGTGATGGGCGCAGGTGGGGGGATCGGCACCGCTGGTATCCAGGTGGCGGCCGGTTTGGGTGCGCGGGTGATCGCCGGGGTCTCGGACGAGAGCCGCGCCGACATCGCGTCCGCGGCCGGCGCAGCGGAAACGATCGTGCTCGAACCCGGATTCGCCGCGACCCTTCGCGACATGACCGACGGACGAGGAGTGGACCTTGTCCTCGATCCGGTCGGCGATTGGCTTTTCGACGAGGCCGTGCGCGCTCTCGCTCCCGAGGGACGGATCGTGGTCGTCGGATTCGCGGCAGGGAAGATCCCATCGATCAAGGTGAACCGGTTGCTGCTTCGCAACGCGAGTGTGATCGGTGCGGCATTCGGAGCATTCCTCGGACTGGACAGCGACCTCATGCGGGTGCAGGCGGAATCCCTCGAGCGCATGATCGCCGAGGGAACTGTCGTTCCGCAGATAGGTGCCAGATATTCGTTCGCCGACCTCCCGAAGGCGCTGGAGCACCTCGAGCAAGGCAAGATCCGAGGAAAGGCCGTCGTCCAGGTGTCATGAGGGCGGGTAGAACCAGCAGCATCTCGAGTTGGCTCACGTTTCGACAGGGAATGCGCGTGCACACCTCTGACCTGCCCAGTGGGTCCCGATCAGGTGCCTTCACGCCCTGACGGAATGAGCCGCCTCCGGACGGACCCTGGCTCAGCCATCCTGATGACCCTTCTTGCTCGGCAATCGAGGAGCATCCGCCGGTCCGTTCGGCATGAGGGCGCCAGGGTGTGGTCGCTCGTGGTCGGTAGGTCTCGATGCGGGGAGCGACGGCGCTGTTCGCAGTGCGGTGACAGGTGAGGACGGTGACGCCGAGACTGCGCGGAGGGGTCGTAGGCGAACTGGGCGGCGTTGACGGGGGCTCGTCGAAAGTGCGACAGAGCCGCTTCTCGAACTCGCTTGTAGCATAATGGGTTTGAGGTGGCGGACGGCGTTTCCGAATCGGTCGGTTGGGTGGCCGTGGCACGCTTCTCTTGATCGGAGGTCCGGGGCACCCGTCGCTCGACTATGGGCGTGCACCGGTCCGCCGGCCGGGATAGATGTGCGCCGCAATGTCGATTCGGTGGAGCTTCA
This sequence comes from Rhodococcus sp. HM1, assembly GCF_023218075.1. Taxonomy (GTDB): domain Bacteria; phylum Actinomycetota; class Actinomycetes; order Mycobacteriales; family Mycobacteriaceae; genus Rhodococcus. The sequence continues at coordinate 10,793 of NZ_JALPTB010000110.1, forward strand.
CGGGGCGAGAGCGGCATTGTGGGCGGTGAGCAGCGCCCCGAGCAGGTAGTGCCCGTCCGCGGAGTCGAGCGCGATCACGCCGCCGACCGCGGCGACGGCGGGATGGCTGGGCGTGCCGGGGGAGCCGGCGAGCATCCAGGCCAGGGTGTTCTCGTCGTGCCGGGGCCGGTACTGCACGCCGTCGATGCCTGGATTCGCAGCGAGGATCGCCGCCGCCCAGCGCCGGGTGTGCAGGTACCCGGAGGGATCGCACTTGGTCAACCAGACTCCGGCGTTGATCCGCGTGGCGCCGGTGCCGGTCAGGTCCACCACGCGCACCGTTCGGGTGGTGTGTAGCTCGCTGAGGACGCGTCCGGCGATCTGGACGCGGGGGATCAGCCGGGGAGACTGGTCGACCGGCAGGTTGCGGCACAGGGTTTCGGCGACCGCGGCGGCCGGGCTGTCGCCGAGATACAGGTACGAGTACGTGCCGTCGAGGCTGTCGAACCGGCCGCCCGCCCGTACCCGTGGCCGGGGCGTCGGGTTCAGATCGGCGGCGCAGCGGGTGGCGCCGTGGATCCGCCATACCGAGGTCCCGGCAGCGATGGTGGTGATCAGGGCAGGTGGCAGCACACGCGGTGGATCCGGGTAGTCCACGCCCCGTCAGCCTTCGAGCAGATCGTCGGCCATGTCCCGCAGTTCCTGCTCGTACCCGCCTGCGACGGCGAGTTCGGCCGGGGAGCGGGGGTCGTCGGCGAATGCGGTGGGACTCAGCCACCACGATGCCGTGCCCCATGGGTCGGATTTCGCGCCCAGGGCAGTGTTGATCTCGGCGACGATCGGGCGGACCCGGCGTCGTTCGGCGTCGAACTGGAAGGCGGGGTAGAGCTTGTGTCCACCGGCGGGCAGGGCGATCACCGTGCCTGTGGCGGCCAGTCGGCTTGCGGTGTTGCGGCTGGTCGTCGCCTTGCCCAGGACGCGACTGACGGCGGTGGAGTCGAGCATCTCGTGCTCGTCGATGAGGGTGCCCAGTACCGAGGTGACGATGCGGGTGCGGGCAACGGCGGCCGCGGCGGGATTGGTGACCGCACGTTCTTGGGCGAGTGCCAGCGCCGGGCTCATCGCCAGGAGTGCCGTCACGTCGTCTCGGACCGGGCGCATATGCGGCCGGCGGGAGAATTCGTCGGCGAGGAGACCGACGAGGTCGTCGTCGGACAGGGCATGGATCGTCTCGCGGGCACGGTCACGATCGGCGGGCATGGCACACCTCCATATGTGCCACAATTGTACCGTGTACCATCCGTCCCACGGAAGTGCTGTCGGGGTGACAGGTACATCAGCGACGTGGTCGTCGAGTGCCATCCGGCCGATGCCCGGGGCCACATCGAGGAGCCGCCGGATAGGCAGCGGACGCCCTGCGTGAGTGAGCCTGCAGCTCGCGCGGGTGGTCGCCGAGCGACGGGGCCTTGACTCTCAGGCCGGTCAGGGTCGGTCGTAGTCGACCCCCGGCGACGTGCGGGTGAAGACGACAGTGGGGCCTCGTGTGTCGCCGAATGCGCTCAGGGGGCGCGGAGTACGTCGGTGTGACCTTTCGCGTCGGAGTTACTGGCGCACAGGTGTTGTGGGTCTCGTCGAGGATGTCTGAAGGCATCGAACACCCGGCGTGTCGAGGAATGTGCACCGTTCAGAGGTTCCACACTTGCAGCAGGGCGGTGTGGAGGATGGGGAGATGATGCGGTGGTCGAGGTGGAGTCGGGGGTGGGG
>NZ_JALPTB010000111.1 GCF_023218075.1 Rhodococcus sp. HM1
GACGAGCGGTTGCGTCCGGTGCCGGTGGGTGTTGCGGGTGAGTTGTATCTGTCGGGTGTGCAGTTGGCTCGGGGGTATTTCGGTCGGCCGGAGTTGACGGCGGATCGGTTCGTGGCGAACCCGTTCGGTGACCCAGGGGTGCGGATGTATCGCACGGGTGACCTGGTGGCGTGGAACGAGCGCGGTGGGCTCGAGTACATCGGGCGTACCGATTTCCAGGTGAAGGTGCGTGGTTTCCGGATCGAGCTCGGTGAGATCGAATCGGTTCTGCGGAACCAGGATTCGGTGTCGCAGGCCGTCGTCGTGGTGCGTGAGGACGCGCATCTCGGCGAGCAGCTGGTCGCCTATCTCGTGCCCGACGGCGAGCTCGACCTCGATGTGGTGAAGCAGTCGGCGGCGCGGGAGCTGCCGTCGTACATGGTGCCGACCGCGTGGGTGGTGCTCGACGCGCTGCCGTTGAACATCAACGGCAAGATCGACCGCAGGGCACTGCCCGCGCCGGTGTTCGAGGCCGTGGCCTTCCGTGCCCCGGTCACCGCGATCGAGCAGATCGTCGCGGGTGTGTTCGCCGAGGTGCTCGGCGTCGAGCGGGTCGGCTTGGACGACGACTTCTTCGCGCTCGGCGGCAATTCGCTGGTGGCGACGCAGGTGACGGCCCGGCTGGGTGCGGCGCTGGATGCGCAGGTGCCGGTGCGGACGGTGTTCGAGGCCTCGACGGTGGCGGCGCTGGCCGCGGCGGTCGAGTCGCACGCCGGTTCCGGGGCGCGGGCGGCGCTGACGGCGCGTCCGCGTCCGGAGCGGGTGCCGTTGTCGTTGGCGCAGCAGCGGATGTGGTTCCTCAACCGCTTCGATTCCGGCACGGCCGTGAACAACATTCCGGTGGCGTTGCGGCTGAGCGGAGCGCTCGACGTCGCGGCACTCACCGCAGCGGTCTCGGATGTCGTGGCCCGCCACGAGGTGCTCCGTACCTACTACCCGGAGTTCGACGGCGTGGGACAGCAGGTCGTGCTGCCCGTCGCCGACGCTCCGGTGCTGCGGGTCGAGCGTGTCGACGCCGAGCGCGTCACCGAGCGGGTCGCCGAACTGATCGGTACCGGCTTCGATGTCACCGCCGAGGTGCCCTTCCGTGCCGCGCTGCTCGAATTGTCCTCCGACGAGTTGTCCACAGCCGAGCGGATTCTGGTGCTCGTGGCGCACCACATCAGCGCCGACGGGTTCTCCATGGGCCCGCTCGCCCGCGACGTGATGGTGTCCTACGCGGCCCGGTCGCGGGGAGAGGCGCCGTCGTGGGCACCGCTCGAGGTGCAGTACGCGGACTTCGCGCTGTGGCAGCGCGAAGTCCTCGGCGACGAGAACGATCCGGAATCGCTGATCTCCGCCCAGCTCGCCTACTGGTCCGAGACCCTCGCCGGGACCCCGGACGTGCTGGACCTGCCCACCGACCGGCCCCGGCCGGCGCAGGTGACCTATCGCGGCGACACGCACCGCTTCGAGCTGCCGGCGGACGTGTTCGCCGCCGTCGAACGGTTCGCGTCCGAGCAGTCGGCGACACCGTTCATGGTGGTGCACGCGGCGTTCGCGGTGCTGCTGGCACGCCTGTCGGGTACCGAGGACATCGTGATCGGGTCGCCGGTCGCCGGCCGCGGTGAGGCCGCGCTCGACGACCTGGTCGGCATGTTCGTCAACACCGCGGTGCTGCGCACCGTCATCGACGGCTCCGAGTCGTTCACCGATCTGCTGCGCCGGGTCCGTGAAGGTGACCTCGCCGCGTTCGGTCACGCCGACGTTCCGTTCGAGCGCCTCGTCGACGAGCTCGATCCCGTCCGTTCGCAGGCACATTCGCCGATCTTCCAGGTGGCGCTGGCCTTCCAGAACCTGGCCGCGGGAACGTTCGAGCTCGGCGACCTGTCGGTGGCGCCGGTTCAGGCCGACGCCCACATCGCGAAGTTCGACCTTCAGCTGACCCTCGTCCCGGGAGACCGGGACGAAGGCGCGGCTGTGCCCGCGATGTTCGAGTACGCGACCGATCTGTTCGACGACTCGACGGTCGCCGCGTTCGGGGAGCGTTTCGTGCGGCTGCTCGCCGCACTGACCGGGTCCCCGGAGCGGGCCGTCGGGGACGCCGATCTGTTCGCTCCCGGCGAGCTCGCCGGGCTCCTGGCGCACGCCGGACCGACCGGACCGGAGCCGTGCACGTTGCGCGAGCTGATCGCTGCGGCCGTCGCCGCGAACCCCGACGGGGTCGCGGTCCGCTGCGAGGATCGCGAGCTCACCTACCGTGAGCTCGACGCCCGTTCGTCGCAGCTGGCCCGCGTGCTGCTGCAGCGCGGCGTCGGTGCCGAGCAGCTCGTCGCGGTCGCGATTCCGCGATCGATCGAATCGGTACTCGCGGTCTGGGCCGTGACGAAGACCGGGGCGGCGTTCGTCCCGGTGGACGCGAACTACCCGGCGGACCGGATCGAGCACATGGTCACCGATGCGCGCGCCGCGGTCGGTCTGACCCTGGCGCAGCACGTGGAGGCACTGCCCGGCGTCACCGACTGGCTCGTCCTCGACGACGCCGAGCTGCAGACCGCGATCGAGGCGGAAGCGGCGACTCCGGTGGCCGAAGGTGAACTGCCCCTGCCGACCCGGGTCGAGCAGGTGGCGTACGTCATCTACACGTCCGGCTCCACGGGTAAGCCCAAGGGTGTCTCGGTCACGCACGCGGGTCTGCACAACTTCTGTGTCGAGCAGCGTGAGCGCTACCGTCCCGGACCGGATTCCCGGATCCTGCACGTGTCGTCGCCGAGCTTCGACGCATCGATGCTCGAGCTGCTGCTCGCGCTCGGCGCGTCCTCGACGACGGTGATCTCGCCCGCCGGCGTGTTCGGTGGTGCGGAACTGGCGGAACTCATTCGCCGCGAACGGGTTTCGCACGCGTTCATCACCCCGTCGGTGCTGGCGTCGATGGACCCGTCCGGTCTGGATTCGCTGCAGCACCTCGCCGCCGGCGGTGAGGCGGTGCCCGCCGACGCCGTCGCGCGCTGGTCGCCCGGTCGTTCGCTGTACAACGGCTACGGCCCCACCGAGACCACGATCATGGCGAACATCTCGGAGCCGATGGTGCCGGGCGCCCCGATCACCATCGGTGGCCCGATCCGCGGTATGCGCGAGGTCGTGCTCGACGCGCGGCTGCGCCCGGTACCGGTCGGTGTCGTCGGCGAGTTGTACATCTCGGGAATCCAGCTCGCACGCGGGTATCACGCCCGCGGCGCACTGACCGCCGACCGGTTCGTCGCCGACCCGTACGGCGAACCCGGCGAGCGGATGTACCGCACCGGTGACGTCGTGCGGTGGACCCCGAGCGGGGAGATCGCCTACGTCGGCCGCAGCGACCACCAGGTGAAGATCCGCGGCCTCCGGGTCGAACTCGACGAGATCGACGCCGTGCTCGTCTCGCACGAGAGCGTGGACTTCGCGGCGACGATCGGCCACGAGACCCCGACCGGTGGCACCGCCGTCGTGTCGTATGTCGTCCCCGCCGCCGGCGCCGACCTCGACGTCGACGCGCTGCGGGAGTTCGCGGCGACCTCGCTGCCCGCACACATGGTGCCGGTCGTCGTGATCCCGCTCGACGCGATCCCGCTGACCCCGGTCGGCAAGCTGGACCGCAGGGCCCTGCCGGAACCGGTGTTCGAGGCCAAGGCGTTCCGTGCGCCGTCGACGCCGATCGAGGAGATCGTCGCCGGGGTGTTCGCGGACGTGCTCGGCGTCGACCGCGTCGGGGCGGACGACGACTTCTTCGATCTCGGTGGCAACTCGCTGATCGCGACGCAGGTCGCGGCTCGGCTCGGCGCGGCACTCGACACCACGGTCCCGGTCCGGGAACTGTTCGAGGCGCCGGCTGTCGGGACGCTCGCGGCCCGGCTGGAAGGGCTCGCCGGCGGTGGTGGCCGTGCGCCGCTCACGGCCGGTCCGCGACCGGAGATCGTGCCGCTCTCGCTTGCGCAGCAGCGCATGTGGTTCCTCAACCGGTTCGATCCGGCTTCCGGGTCCTACAACATCCCGCTGGCGATCCGGTTGTCCGGCACGCTGGATGTGGCGGCGCTGCAGGGCGCGGTCGGCGACGTGATCGGCCGGCACGAGATCCTCCGCACCGTCTATCCCGAACTCGACGGCAGCGGGCACCAGTTGGTGCTGCCGGTCGCCGACGCCCTGCCGGACCTGACTCCCGAGCGGGTCGGCGCGGACGAGCTCCCCGGCCGGGTCCGTGACCTGGCGTCGGCGGGATTCGATGTGACCGAGGCGATTCCGGTTCGGATCCGGTTGTTCGCGGTCGACGAGACCGAACACGTCCTCGTGCTGGTCATGCACCACATCAGCGGCGACGGCTTCTCGCTCGGTCCGCTGACCCGTGACGTCATGGTCGCGTACACCGAGCGGGCCGCGGGACGCCTGCCGGAATGGGCACCGCTGCCGGTGCAGTACGCCGACTTCGCGTTGTGGCAGCGGGCCGTCCTCGGCACCGAGGACGATCCGGACTCGCAGATCTCGGCACAGCTCGGTTACTGGCGGGAGGCTCTCGCCGGACTGGCCGACGATCTCGAACTGCCTACGGACCGGCCGCGGCCGGCGATGCCGTCCATGGCGGGCGCGTACCACGCGTTCAGGCTCGAGCCCGAGCTGCACCGCGGGCTGACCGAACTCGCGCGCGCCCACAACACGTCGATGTTCATGGTGGTGCACGCGGTGCTGGCGGTCCTGCTGGCACGGCTCACCGGCGGCCGCGACGTCGCGGTCGGCACCGGTGTCGCGGGACGCGGCGAACCCGAACTCGACGACCTGATCGGCATGTTCGTCAACACGCTGGTGCTGCGCACCGACGTCGATCCGTCCCGGTCGTTCGGTGAGCTCGTCGACCGCGCCCGGGAAACGGACCTGTCGGCATTCGCGAACGCCGATGTGCCGTTCGAGCGTCTCGTCGAGGTTCTCGATCCGGCACGGTCGTCGGGACGTCACCCGTTCTTCCAGGTGATGTTGTCGCTGCAGAACTTCCGGCCGGTGTCCTTCGAGCTGCCGGGCCTGACGATCAGCGGCCTCGACACCGGGGAGGTCGCGGCCAAGTTCGATCTGATGCTGACGCTCGAGGGCACCTACGACGACGCGGGCGACCCGGACGAGCTGATCGCCGGGTTCACCTACGCCACCGACCTGTTCGACGCCTCCACCGTCGAGCGGTTCGCCGAGCGGTTCACCCGGATCGTGGAGGCGGTCGTCACGAAGCCCGACGTGACCGTCGGCGACATCGACATCATGGGTGCCGCCGAACGCGCACAGTTCCAGTCCCGCACCACCGACACGGAATCCGAGTCGGGGGCCACGGCCCGCAACCTGGCGTCGGTGCTGATGTCCACCGTCGAGTCCGACCCGGAGGCTCCGGCGCTCGCGGACGGCGAGGACGAGGTCTCCTACGCCGAGCTGGACGCGAGGTCGTCGCGGGCGGCCCGGTTCCTGCTCGGCCGCGGAATCGGCGCCGGAAGCCGGGTCGGCATCCGGATGCCGCGCTCGGTGGACCGCACCGCCGCCGTGTGGGCCGTTCTCAAGACCGGTGCCGCAGTCGTCCTCCTCGACGAGGCGGTGTCCGGCGGGGCAGTGCCCGGCGGGGCGGGGCTCGACGTCGTGCTCGGTGTCGCCGGGGACCCCGCCGATGCGTCGGTGATCGTCCTGGACGATCCGGACGCGGCCGCGGCGATCGAGGCGCAGTCCGGGACCCCGGTGACCTACGCGGACCTGACACGTCCGATCCGGGGCGACGACCCGGCGTTCGTGATCGCGGCCGGCACCGAAGAGGAGCGGGTGATCGGTCACGCGGCCGCGGCGGACACCGCCGCCCGGCTCGCGGCCCGCACCGGCGTCGACTACGAGTCCCGCACCCACCTGCACGGGCCCGCCGATTCGGAGGCCGCGGTGCTCGAGCTGCTCGTGGCCGCCACTGCCGGTGCCGCCCTGGTGGCGCCGCAGGAACGCGCGGAGTCGTTCGAGGACGAGCTCGCCGATCAGTGGGTGACGCACCTGTTCGTCGGGTCACCCGGCGCGCCCCGGTTCGACGACGGAATCCCCGAGGACCTCGCGGCGATGGTGTTCGTTGACGTGCAGCCGGAGCCCGGATACGAGGACCTGCTGGGCGCCGACGGTCCGGATCTGTTCACCGACGTGGTCACCGCCGCCGGCGGCGGCCGGTAGGGGGAGCGGCAGCTCGATCGGCCGCCGCGCGGGCCGGAACCCGGACCGCGCGGCGGCCCGGGTTCCGGGCACTCCAGGTCGCGATCGTGTAACGAATCGGCGCGCCGCGAGGGTATAGAGTTGACGCTTTCGTGCACGCATCAGCCGGATGTGGCGCCGAAGCGCCGGCTCGTACCATGGAGCGGGTTGTTGGGTCAATAGACGAGAGAGCCCCGCGTCGCGCTGCGACCGAGGTTCTCCTGTCCTGGGCATGAGGGGTTGTTAACGAATGACGGCTGACGAGACCGGTGCCAAGGCTGCAGGTGGGGCACGCCGCAGGACCGGCTCCAGCAGGCCCGCTCGTCGACGCCGCACACGTGCACTCACCCTCCCGCAGTTGCTCGCCGCGGCCGTGGAGATCGACCCCACGGCCACCGCGGTCGTTCTCGGCGACCGCCGTCTGACCTACGGCGAGCTCGACGAGCAGTCCTCCCGCCTCGCGCGGGTACTGATCGCGCGCGGCGCACGGCCCGAAACCTTCGTCGCGCTCGGACTTACCCGTTCGATCGAATCGGTCCTCGCCTGGTGGGCCGTCGCGAAGACCGGTGCCGCCTTCGTTCCGATGGACCCGACCTATCCCGCCGACCGCATCGAGCACATGGTCACCGACTCCGGCTCGCGCTTCGGCCTCACCGTCACCGAGCACCGCGACCGCCTGCCCGACTCGGTGGACTGGCTCGCCCTCGACAGCGCGGAACTGGCCGCCGAGTGCGCGGCGGTGTCCGGGGCGCCGGTCACCTACGCGGACCGCGTCGGATCGCTCTCCGTCGACAACACCGCGTACGTCATCTACACGTCCGGCTCCACCGGCCTCCCGAAGGGCGTCACGGTCACCCACGGGGGCCTGTCGAATCTGTCGGCCGAGCAGCGCGAGCGGTTCAAGATCGACTCTTCCTCCCGCACCATGCATTTCGCGTCGCCGAGCTTCGACGCGTCGATCCTCGAGCTGCTGCTCGCGGTCGGTGCCGGGGCGACCATGGTCATCGTGCCGCCGACGGTCTACGGCGGTGACGAACTCGCCGAGCTGCTGCGGAAGGAAAGTGTCACCCACGCCTTCATCACCCCCGCCGCGCTGGCGTCGATGGACCCGGCCGGTCTGGATTCGCTGCGCGCGGTCATGGTCGGCGGTGAGGCCTACTCCACCGAGTTGATGGCGAAGTGGGCCGGCGACCGCGACTTCTTCAACGTGTACGGGCCGACCGAGACGACCGTCATCTCCACCAGTAGCGACCCGCTCGAGGCGGACGGCCCGATGCCGATCGGTGTCGCCCTGCGGGGTGTCTCGGCACACATCCTCGACGGCCGCCTCAACCCGACGCCGATGGGTGTCGCCGGTGAGTTGTACCTCTCCGGACCGGGCGTCGCGCGCGGCTACCACCGGCGTCACGGCCTGACCGCCGAACGCTTCGTCGCGAACCCGTTCACGGACGACGCGGGCACCGAGCCCGGCGCGCGCATGTACCGGACCGGCGACGTCGTGCGCTGGATCGACGGTCCCACCGGGCCGGTCATCGAGTACGTCGGCCGCAGCGACTTCCAGGTCAAGGTCCGCGGCTTCCGCATCGAACTCGGTGAGATCGACGCCGCGCTGTCCGCGCACGACTCCGTCGAGTTCGCCGCGACCGTCGGGCACACGTCCGCGACCGGCGTGACGACGCTGGTGTCGTACGTGCTGCCCGCGGCCGGATCGGTCGTCGACCAGGACGCGCTCAAGGAATTCGTGGGTCGGTCGCTGCCGTCCCACATGGTCCCCTCCGTGGTGATGACCCTCGACTCCATCCCCCTCACCGGGAACGGCAAGCTGGATCGGAAGGCCTTGCCGGAGCCTGTGTTCGAGCCCAGGGAGTTCCGCGCTCCGTCGACCCCGACCGAGGAGACCGTCGCGGCCGTGTTCGCCGACCTGCTCGGTGTCGAACGTGTCGGCGTCGACGACGACTTCTTCGAACTCGGCGGCAACTCCCTGATCGCGACGCAGGCGGTCGCGCGCCTCGGCGCCGTCGTCGACACCCGCCTTCCCGTGCGGGACCTGTTCGAGTTCTCCACCGTCGAATCCTTCGCCGCCTACCTCGATTCGCTCGGCGATGCGGCAGGGCGCATCCCGCTCGTGCCGCAGGACCGGGGCACCGTCGTCCCGCTGTCGCTCGCACAGCAGCGGATGTGGTTCCTCAACCGGTTCGACACCACGTCGACCGTCAACAACATCCCGCTGGCGATCCGCCTCACCGGCCACCTCGACGTCGCGGCCCTGCGCGCGGCGATCGGCGACGTCGTCGAGCGGCACGAGATCCTGCGGACGGTCTACCCGGAACTCGACGGCACCGGGCACCAGGTGGTTCTCCCCACCGCCGAGGTCGTCGACGAACTGATCCCCGTTCCGTCGACCGCAGGCGAAATTCTCTCGGACGTGGTCGATTTCGTCGACGAGGGATTCGATGTCACCACCGCGGTCCCGATGCGGATCCGCTTGTTCGCGCTCGGCGAGGACGAACACGTGCTCGTTCTCGTCGTGCACCACATCAGCGCGGACGGCTCGTCGATGGCCCCGCTGACCCGCGACGTCGTCACGGCGTACGCGGCCCGGAGCGTCGGATCGGCGCCGGCCTGGGAACCGCTGCCGGTCCAGTACGCGGACTTCGCGCTGTGGCAGCGCCGGGTCCTCGGTTCCGAGGACGATCCGGACTCGCTGATCGCCGCGCAGCTCGACTACTGGAAGAACACGCTCGCCGGGTTGCCCGACGAACTCGCCCTGCCGACCGACCGTCCTCGGCCGCAGACCGCGTCGAACGCCGGTGCGATGTACCGCTTCCCGATCGACGCGGATCTCGTCGAACGCCTCGAAGCGGTGGCCGCCACCCAGCACGGCACCCTGTTCATGGTGGTCCACAGCGCGCTCGCCGTGCTGCTGGCCCGGCTGTCCGGCACCGAGGACATCGCGATCGGCACGCCCGTCGCGGGCCGCGGTGAGCAGGCGCTCGACGACCTGGTCGGCATGTTCGTCAACACCCTCGTGCTGCGTACCCAGGTCTCGCCCGCAGCCACCTTCGCCGAACTCCTCGCCCAGGCCCGCGAGACCGACCTGGGTGCGTTCGGGCACGCGGATCTGCCGTTCGAGCGGCTCGTCGAGGTGCTCAACCCCGTCCGGTCGCAGTCGCGGCACCCGCTGTTCCAGGTGGCGCTGTTCTTCCAGAACCTCGAGGAAGCACACCTCGACCTCGCGGGCCTGCGCGTCGAGGGGCTCGACGCCGGCACGACGACCTCACGGTTCGACCTGCAGCTGACCCTCGCCACCGACAGCGACACCGACGGCATGGTCGGCATGCTCACCTACGCCACCGCGCTGTTCGACGAATCGTCGGTCGTGGAGATCTCGCAGCGACTGCTGCGCATCCTCGACGCGGTCTCCACCGATCCCACGGTGACCGTCGGGGACCTCGAGATCCTCGGCGCCGACGAGCGCCGCGTCCTGCTCGACACGTGCAACGACACCGAGCACACGATCGCGGACCGTCTGCTGCTCGACGGCTTCGACGCACAGGTCGCCCGCACCCCCGACGCGACCGCCCTCGTGTACGAGGGTCGCGAACTCACCTACGCCGAATTCGATGCCGAAGTCAATCGTCTTGCGCGGCACCTGATCTCCCTCGGTGTCGGACCGGAGTCCCGGGTCGCGCTGGCGATGCGCCGGTCCGTCGAACTCGTCGTCGGCATGTACGCGGTCCTCCGCGCGGGCGGCGCCTACGTGCCCGTGGACCCGGACCACCCGGCCTCGCGCACCGAGTACATCCTCGACGCCGCCGAACCCGTCTGCGTGCTCACCACCGAGCGCGACGATCTCACGCTGCCCGAGCGCATCCCGGTCCTGCACCTCGACACCCTCGACCTCGCGCACCTGCCGGCCACACCGGTCCCGGCGAGCGAGCGCACCGGGGTGCTGCGTCCCGGAAACACCGCCTACGTCATCTTCACCTCCGGATCCACCGGCCGCCCGAAGGGTGTCGCGGTGCCGCACGGGGCGATCGCGAACCAGATGGCCTGGATGCAAGGCGAATACGGACTCACCGAGGCCGACGTCTATCTCCAGAAGACCGCCACCACCTTCGACGTGTCGCTGTGGGGCTTCTTCCTGCCGCTGCGGGTCGGCGCGACGCTCGTCGTCGCGACACCCGACGGGCACCGGGACGCCGAATACGTCGCCCGCACCATCCGGGAACGGTCGGTCACCGTCACCGATTTCGTGCCGTCGATGCTCGCCGTCTTCGTCTCGTACGCGGACCCGGCCGACCTGGTGACGCTGCGCGACGTGTTCGTCATCGGTGAGGCACTGCCCGCACAGACCGCGCACGCGTTCGCGTCGGTCGCGTCGGCCGGACTGCACAACCTGTACGGGCCGACCGAGGCGGCCGTGTCGATCACCTACCGGCAGGCGGCGCTCGACGACGCCGGGTCGGTCCCGATCGGTGTGCCGCAGTGGAATTCGAAGGTGTACGTGCTCGACGGCCGGCTGCGCCCCGTCCCGCTGGGGGTCGCGGGTGAGCTGTATCTGTCGGGCGTCCAGCTCGCACGCGGGTACCACGGCCGGGTCGACCTGACCAGCGACCGCTTCGTCGCCGATCCCTTCGGTCTCTCCGGCGATCGCATGTACCGCACCGGCGACCTCGTCCGCTGGACCCGCACGGCCGGCGGCGCACCGGAACTGGTGTACATCGGCCGCACCGACTTCCAGGTGAAGTTCCGCGGCCAGCGCATCGAGCTCGGCGAGATCGAGACGGCCCTGCTCGCCGACCCCACCGTCATGTCCGCATCGGTGCAGGTCGTCGCGACCCCCACCGGCGATCAGCTCGTCGCCTACCTCGTGGCCGAGGCCGGCGCCGACATCGACGAGCAGTCGCTGCTCGCCGGGCTCGGCAAGAGTCTGCCGTCGTACATGGTTCCGGCGGCTGCCGTCGTCCTCGACGCGTTCCCGCTCAACGCGTCCGGCAAGCTCGACCGCAAGGCGCTGCCCGAGCCCGTGTTCGAGACCCGCGCGTTCCGCGCCCCCACCACGCCGGTGGAAGAGATCGTCGCCGCGGTGTTCGGCGAGGTGCTCGGCGTCGAGCGGGTCGGTCTCGACGACGACTTCTTCGCGCTCGGCGGGAACTCCCTGATCGCGACCCAGGTCGCGGCGCGCCTCGGCGCCGCCCTCGAGGTCCGCGTTCCGGTGCGGGAACTGTTCGAAGCCTCGTCGGTGGAGGCCCTCGCCGCCCGGCTCGAGTCGCACACCGGTGCCGGTGGACGCGCTGCGCTCACGGCACAGGTGCGCCCGGAGCGGATTCCGTTGTCGCTGGCGCAGTCCCGCATGTGGTTCCTCAACCGGTTCGACCCGGACTCGACCGCCTACAACCTGCCGACCGCGCTGCGCATCCGCGGAGCCCTCGACGTCGAGGCGCTGCGCGCGGCGGTCGCCGACGTGGTGTCGCGGCACGAGTCGCTGCGCACCGTCTACCCGGAGACCGTCGACGGGCCCGTCCAGGTGATCCTGCCTGCCGGACGCGCCTCGGTCGCAATGGACGTCGTCACCGTCGACGAGGCGTCGATCACCGGGGCGATGGCCGGATTCGTCGGGCAGCCGTTCGACGTGACCACCGAGATTCCGCTCCGCGCACGGGTTTTCGAGCTCGGCGCCGACGACTTCGTGGTCGTCACGGTCGTCCACCACATCTCCGCCGACGGCTCGTCGGGCGGGCCGTTCGTCCGTGACCTCGTCACCGCGTACACGTCCCGGATCGGCGGCGGCGTGCCGTCGTGGGAACCGCTCGCGGTGCAGTACGCGGACTACGCGTTGTGGCAGCGGTCGGTGCTCGGTTCGGAGGACGACCCGTCCTCGCTGATCTCGCAGCAGATCCGCCACTGGACCACAGCCCTGGCGGGTCTGCCGGACCAGTTGGAGTTGCCGGCCGATCGTCCGCGCCCGGCGGTGCAGTCGGTGGCCGGTGCGCGCGTCGGTGTGGAGATCCCGGCCGAGTTGCACGGGCGGTTGGTGCAGGTGGCGCGGGCGCACAACGCGACGTTGTTCATGGTGGTGCATGCGGCGTTGTCGGTGTTGCTGGCGCGGTTGTCGG
>NZ_JALPTB010000112.1 GCF_023218075.1 Rhodococcus sp. HM1
ACGATCGGACGAACACGCTCGGTTTGCGTGCCACGACCACCTCCTTGTCTCGACTCGGAGATAGTCTGCCGTGGACGTGTCGGTCAGCCGGGGATTACCCGGTCAACGATCTGTGTCGAGCCACTAGCTCGCCGTCGGTGGGCAGGGCCATCACGTCGACCGGGAAACCGTGGGCGCGTTGCAGGGCCTGCAGCTCCTCCCCGAACTCGGCGGCGGTGGCCGGCCGCTCCGCCGGGGTCCGGCCCATCGCGCCCGCGATCGTGTCGGACACGTCCTCGGGGATCCCGTGCTCCCGCAGGTCGGGTACCGGTTGCGTGGTGATCCGCAGGAACTGCGCGACCACCTGCTCCCCGCTGCGGCGTTCGAACGCAGCGTGCCCGGTCAACGCGCTGAACACGGTGGCACCGAGACCGTAGATATCGGCGGCCGGACCCGGCGGATCACCGGCCAGCACCTCCGGCGCGGTGTAGGCCGGCGACCCGGTAACCACGCCGGTGACGGTCTCGAAACCTCCGGAGATGTGCGCGATCCCGAAATCGGCCAGCTGCGGTTCGCCGTAGTCGGTGAGCAGAATGTTCGCCGGTTTCACGTCTCGGTGCACGATCCTGAGCCGGTGCGCGGATTCGAGCGCACCGGCCATCTTCACCCCGAGCCGCAAGGCCTCGCCGAGCGGCAGCGGACCGCGGCGACGGATCCGCGCGTCGAGACTGTCCTGCGGATGGTAGGGCATCACCAAGTAGGGCCGGCCGCTGCCGGTGGCGCCGACCTGCAGGATGTTGACGATGTTCGGGTGCCCGGTCAGCCGGCCCATCGCCCGTTGTTCCCGGAAGAACCGCGTCCGGTTCTCCTCGTCGAGGTCGACGGTGAGCACCTTGACCGCGACCGTGCGATCCAGATCCGTCTGGGTGCAGCGGTAAACCACCCCGAACCCGCCGTGGCCGATCTCGCGGACGTCGTCGAAACCGGCGGCTGTCAGCTCCTCGGCCGGGGCCAGCGGGTACCTCTGCGTGTCGAGCGGATCCCCTTCACTCATCGGAACACGCTGCTCACCCCGTCGGCTCGTCGCTCGCGTGCACCGGTCCGACGGCACAACCGGCCCACGTTCCTTCCGTGACGCCACCTTCCGAGACGTACGCCCAGGATATAGCCACAGACGGTCGACTGTGCTTCGATCACTTCGACGTCTACACCGCCCCGCGCCGAGTGAATCCTTCCCCGGAGCGACGGACGCCTGACGCAACGGGAACGAACTCACGATAGATCGTGCGCCACCCATATCGTCCAGTAAGCGCGTGCCGCACGTGGATGAAGTCATTTACCAGTGCATGGTGTGACAAATGATGGGCGAGTTTTCTCCCCGGTCGGTCCCGGCTCCATTGCGGGAGATCGCCGAACCACTGATTCCGTGGTTCGCCCCGTGACCACCGGGCGGTGACAGCCAAACCAGTCGAGACCGCGCAGTCTTCACCCCGGTCACCTTCGTACTGACGAGCGGGTGTGCATGGCGGCACCTGCCACCTCATTGGAGGTGACGGTCCCGACCGCACACCGCCGGTTCGCCGCATGGGCCAAGGCCGGGGTGCTCGAGAGGCTGCACCGTGAGGTTTTCGACCACCTCGGCGCTGCCGACTCGTAGGTGAATCACTCCGGGTCTGTCGGAGGCTCTCGAACCTGTGAAGGATGGAGAGCATGGCAGCAATCGACTATCTCGGAGTGCGAATCAACGCCGAGTACGTCCTCGTCTCCACCACGATTCCTGCATTGTTTCCCGCGGTCGAGGTGCTCAATGCGCCAAGGCCGCAGCCTGCCGCGTAGAAAGCACTCGCCTGGCAGTACGTGGTCCGCGCGGCCGAGGAGTCGGCGAAATTCCGAGAAGTTCGAGGACAGCTTGCTCGTCGGCCGGGAGGTGGCCGTCGCGCCACGTGCGGACCTTACGGTATAGCCACTCCCCACGGGTTCACCATCGCCGAAGATGTAGGTGCTCGGGATCTCGCCGGTACCGTTCTTTTCGCGGTAGGCAGCGATCTCGAACAGCATCCGGCGATGATTGCTGCCGAAACCCGCCGGACGAGGGACCTTCCAGTCAAATCAGATCGCCTCAAGTTCGGCCTCGCGAGCTGCAGAAAGGATGCCAAGGACACGGGCGATGCGGTGCCGGCCCGCCCAGCGCCCAAGGTCGCATTCATCCTCGGCCCCGGCATGCGACTCCGAGTCGGTGTTGTTATTGTGGCGAGCCGGACACCGCTGATCCTCGTTGCCGGGCGGGGCGGACCGACCGAACAGACAGCACACGCTCTGCTACGACCCGGCACCATCGTCGTGCGCCACGACCTTGCCGACATCTACGAAGGCGTCGTGCGCCGCACCCTGACCACCACCGACGACGAGCGGGAGACCATCCTCGAACTCGCCCACGGCTGCGTCTCGTGCACCCTGCGCAAAGACCTGCTGCCGCTACTGCGTCGCCTGCACGAGCGCAGCACCGTCGACCGCATCGTGCTGCTGCTCGACCCTCTGATCGAACCAGAAGCACTGTGCTGGGCGATCGAACATCACGTGGTGGCCGGCATCGTCGGCCGGCTCGACGCCCCGGCCGCCACGACGTGCAGATCCAGGCCACCATCACCTGCGTCGATGCCGAGACCTGGCTCGACGACGCCACCGGGGACGACGAACTCGACGACGACCGCACCGCCGCACAGGTGGTGGTCGGCCAGGTGGAGTTCGCCGACGCCCTCGTCGTCCGCCCCGGAGCCGATGGATGGCACCAGGCCCGACTACACGCCGTACTCTCGCGCCTCGCCCCGGATGCGCCGATGATCTGGGACGAGCACGGCGACATCGAGTCGCTGTTACGCCGTACCCGCCGACCGCCCGGCGCGGAGCGGTCTGCGATGCCCACTCCCCGCTGCGGGGCCGGCCACCCCTCGAACAGGACTGCGGCATCGAGATAGTCGAGTTCACCGCTCGTCGTCCCTTCCACCCCGGTCGCCTCCACGAAGCGATCGACGTCCTGCTCGACGGCGTGATCCGCGCTCGCGGTCGGGTCTGGGTGGCGACCCAACCCGACTATGCGCTGCTGCTCGAATCCGCCGAGGGCGGGCTGCGCGTCGCCCAGGACGGGCCGTGGCTCGCGGCCATGACGCCGGAACAACTCGCCGCCACCACTATCGAACGGCAAGCCCTCGCGGCGCGGCGCTGGGACGAACGTTTCGGTGATCGCGACACCTCGATGGTGATCCTCATCCACGACGCCGATCCCGACGCGATCCGCGCGACGCTGCAGTGGGCGCTGCTCACCGCCACCGAACTCGCCGAGCCGCCCCTGTGGGCGAGCTGGCCCGATCCGTTCGGCAACTACCACGAAGACCCGTGTGCACCTACCGCTCAGGCCGAACAGGAAACCTCACTGCTCGAAGGAGAACGACGATGAAACCCGGCCTCCACGCCGACTATCGCCCCGTGGTGTTCCAGGACGCCACCACTGGAACCACCTTCCTGACTCGCTCGACCGCCCGCTCCGACCGCACCATCGACTGGCCGGACGGCAACACCTACCCGCTGATCGTCGCGGACGTCACCAACGCCTCGCATCCTTACTGGACCGGCACCGCCCGCCTACTCGACACGGCCGGTCGCGTCGAGAAATTCGAACGCGAATACGGCCGACGCCGCCCCTGACACCACCCTCGAAGGACTCCGTCATGGCAGTACCCAAACGACGCACCTCCCGCGCCAATACCCGCTCCCGGCGCGCGCAATGGACAGCGGCTACCCCCACTCTCGTCCCGATCACCCTCTCGGGCACCACCTTCCGCGTTCTACGCCGCCTGGTCAAAGCGGTACACGCCGGCCTGATCGACCCCCGCGAGATCTGAACCGACCGTGGCCGCGCCCGGCGCATACTCTGCGCCGGGCGCGGCCGCTCACCCCGAGCGGCACATACCCGTTCGAGATGCCGAGGCCGAGACCGCGAGGTTCGGGTGTCAGTCTGCAGCCACTGCGTCGGCCAGGGACTGGCGGTATCGGTGAGCCAGGTGATGTAATCGGTGCTTCGGGCAGTGTTTCGGTGACCTCCACCATGGGAACACCCGCCCGCTGCGCCGTATCGCGCAGGTTCGCTGTGACCACGCCTTCCGTCTGCACGTTGTAGATCAGCGGGCCTGCCGCCGGCTCGGCCACTGAGTCGCGGAGAAGCTCGTGGGAGACGACGTCCGAGAGCCGTCTTTTCAGGCAGCGCAACGCTTCCTTGTGACTCTTTCCATCGGCTCGTTTCCGTTGGTAATAAGCGCGGCCGGGCGTGTCCCGAGCTATCTGGGTGATGGCCATGGTGTGCAGACAGTAGTTCAGTTGCCGGTCCCCAGCACGCGAGAGCCGATGTCGAACGACATCGCCCGAGGACACCTCTATCGGCGCGGTTCCGGTGTAACTGGCAAACGCGGCGGCCGATCGGAACCGACCGATCGACCCGACCCGACCCGACCCGACCCGACCCGAGCAAGGATCTTGCCGGCGGTCAGTGTCCCGATACCGCACAGTTCGGTCAGGGCGCTTCCGGACTCGGTGACGGCTTGCTCGATGTCGTTGGCAGACTTGAGGATGCGCCGATCCAACTGTCGCACCTCGCCGATGAGGTCGACAGCGAGATTGCGCAGCGTCTTGCCCGCAATGTCGCGAGGCCGGGTGGTCCGCAGAAGTCGGGCGGCTCGGTCGACAGTGAGACCGCGGGGTGCGCCCGCAGGAACGAGGTGCGTGAGCACGACATGGAGCCGGTGGGCCTTGACCCTGGTTCTTCGACACGCTGAAACCAGCACCTGCTGGGGAAGCGAGATGATCTTCAGTCATGTCACGAAAGAACTACTCGGAGGAGTTCCGGCGCCAGGCCGTCGAGTTGTACGAGTCCATACCCGGCGCGACGATCCGAGGGATCGCCGCTGACCTCGGAGTCGTGCGCGGCACCCTGACAGGCTGGATCGACCAGTACGGGACCGGCACCAAAACCCACGTTGACGGCACCAGGGTGAACACGACGACAAACTCCCCGCGGTGGCCGAGCATCTCGGGCAGGCCCGGGAGGACATCCTCGCGTTGACCGCCTTTCCGAAGGACGTGTGGAGTCAGATCTGGTCGAACAATCCCACCGAGTGGCTGACTAAGGAGATCCGGCGCCGCACCGACGCGATGGGGATCTTCCCGAATCGGGACGCGATCGCCCGTTTGGTCGGTGCGGTGCTGGCGGCACAGACCGACGAATGACTCGAAGGCCGGCGTTATCTCGGCCTCGACGTGCTGGCCCGATGTCGTCTGAACTGGTCACCGATGCACTGCAGATGGCGGTCGACTCCCGTGGTGGCGGCGTGGACGGGGTGATTTTTCACAGCGATCACGGAGCACAGGGTGGATTCAATCGGTCGTCGCAACACCTCGATCACGGAGGTGGCCGGGTCAGATCCTCGCGATTCGCCGAGCCGATCCACCACCCGGTGACGCCGGTCCGGGCGGCGAGTTGCTCGACCACTGCCGGTGGCAGGTAGCCGGCGGCGGCGAGCTGCATCCCGTCGCCGATCGCGTCGAGCAGTTCGAGATACGGCTCGACAAGTTGCGCGGCCTCCGAGTCGTCGACCTCGACCACCGGGTGAGTAGCTGCCCGTTCCAGCAGGTGTGTCAGCGCCGGGTCACCGCGGTGCTCGAGTCGAGTGCGCAGCGCGGCGAGTTCGTCGGGCACGCGAACCGGCGCGGCCATCGCCGCGGCGATCACAGCCGTGGCCTCGGCGACATCGAACCGGTCGGGATGCCACTCAAGAGGGAGCCAATCGAGAGCATCCTCGACGTCGTCGAACGGCGACGGGACCGACGAGGGGTCTCGCCCTCCCCGCACCCACGCCGCCAGCTCGGCATAACCCCACATTCCTCCGCAATCTTCCGGCGGACAGGCCACCAATTGCCTGCCCCGCAAAAATACTGTACGCTTTTACGTACAGGAGGTGCACGTGAAAACTATGAGCTACACCGAATCCCGGGCACGCTACGCCGAGGTCCTCGACGCAGTGACCAATGACCGCGAGGAAGTCATCATCACTCGTGCCGGCCACGAACCCGTGGTCATGGTCTCCCTCGACGATTACGAGTCCCTCCGGGAGACCGCGCACCTGATGCGCTCCCCCGCCAACGCTCGTCGCCTCTTGGACGCAATGGAGAGGCTCGAAGCCGGTCGCGGCCAGTCGCACAGCCTGCTCGACATCGACTGACATGCTGTTGGTGTGGGACGAGAACGCCTGGCAGGACTACCTTTGGTGGCAACAACAGGACCGAAAGATCCTCAAGAGGATCAATACCCTACTGGTCGATATCCAGCGCAATGGCAATGAGGGGATCGGCAAACCCGAACCTCTCAAGTACGACTTCGCCGGGTATTGGTCCAGACGAATCACCGACGAGCACCGGCTTGTTTACAAGGTGACCGACACGGAAGTCCGCATCGCCGCCTGTCGGTACCACTACGGATGATCGCCGCCCTGCCCCTATATAGACGATCACCGTCAGGTGCACGGACCCGATCGCCGTTCTCAAATAATCTCCGGTGCGCTCAGCATTCTCTCCTCCTGGCGGCGAGAGGCTTCGTGAGCTGCCGGTGCGGTCGTGCGCAACCTACTCACCCGAGAGCCCGCCATCAGTCCCCTTCACGCTTGATCCCCGTGGCGTCAAGGATGGCGGTGTCGTCCCCACCGAGCGCGACAATGCATACTCCGCAAGTTTCGGAGGATGGGGGACCACGCCGATACTCCTTATGTGACAGGGATTCTCGCCGCCAGCCCGCTGTGCAGGTAGCGGCGGTGCGTGTGCGGAAAATGGCACACTGATATGGACGTAGGTTTGTCAAGGACGCAGGGTGAGGCGGCGTCCAGGACCGTCGTCGTGGACGCCGCCTCTGAGGGTCCGGGCGAAGCTGGGTAGTGACGAGCGTGTCGGTTTCGACGCGTGGTCAACTCTGATATGCGCGGGTTGGCTACCGCAGGACGGCTATTCGGCTGGAGTGGGTCGCTTGTCTAAAGTCGAGCGTGATCCCAATGGACGGTTGGGGATTGCTCATAGTGTGCTCGCGGATCACTCCTGGGCGCTGCCGTCACCACCGCATGATTCACCCGGACGTTGTGGAGGTTCCTCGCCTGCGGTCCTTGCGCTTCCGGTCGCCGGCCGGGCGAGGGGCAAGGTGGAGTCCCCGCAGCGCAGCGAGGAGAACCGACCTTGCCGCGCCGACGGGGCAACGACCACACTCGCGGCGAACGCGCAGCGAGGAACCGGATTTCAAGGATCGAGCACAGCCAGTGACCAACACCAGCTGCGAGTTCACGGGCGATTGCGGTGTTCGCCAGTGCCGGGCGCTTACGACGAACGTCGAACCCGACCCAACGCTCATGCAGTCGCCGGTTCGCTCGCTGTCCGCGAGCCCGAGCCGCGGGACTCGCCTTGTCCCAGCGGCGCCGCAGATCCGCCGAGGGGCGATACCGGGGTCGGTGGTGCCAGGCGGCCTCGATCAGCAACCGCCGGGCGTGGCCGTTGCCGGTCTTGGTAATCGACCCCTGCGACCTGCTTGACCCGGACGAGTATTAGGTGGGCACCAACCCCAGGTAGGCGCCGATCGATCGGCCGGTCAGGCGGTGCCAGTCCCCGATCTCGACGGCCAACCCGAACGCGGTCAGCGTCGAGACTCCGCGCAGGCAGCTGAGCCGAGTCACCACCGAGGTGTAGTCGCTGTTCTCGGCCATCGCGGCGATCGCCGCATCGAGGTGATCCCGCCGGTCCAGCGCGGCAACCATGGCGTCGTAGGCACTGTCGTACGCCAGTTGCAAGCCGGGTGCGTCGAAGTGCTGGGCGCACAGCCAGGTGTCGTGCACCTTTGTCCACGCGTTGCCACCGGAATAGACGATCCCTTGTCGCAGCAGCAGTTTGGAGACCCGATGCCGGGCCGCCATGAGATCGCGGCGGGAGTCCTCGCGGGCCCGCACCAGATCGCGGGCGGCCTCCTGCTCGACGCTGGGCACCGCCACATCGGAGATCTGCCCGAGGTGCAACAGTCGGGCCAGGTGCCGCGCATCGCGTGTGTCGGTCTTGACCCGCTCTCCCGGCGGGCGCTGCAGCTTCGACGGTGCCGCCACCAGACACTCGATCCCGGCTGCTGCCAGGAAGCGTGCGAGCCCGTAGCCGGTGGGGCCGGCCTCGTACGTCACCGCCACTGGGTCGGGAAGCGTCCGGATCCACTCGAGCATTTCGTGGTGCGCGGGCGTCAATCGGCGCTCGAACAACTCACCGGTGTCCCCGTCGAGGCCGCAGGCGACCACCGATCGTGCGTGCACATCCAATCCGATACTCGTACGCTGATTCATCGCTGGGGCCTCCCACATCTTGTGGCTCTACCGGCACAAGCGCACCGCGGCGAGCCGCTCGGCATGCTGGCCATCGTCGATGGTTCACTGGTGATCGTGGCGACACCGGACGATCCCCGCGAGCACGCCGAACAGTTGATGGCGGCGCTGACCCCGCAGCAGCGACAGGCTGTGGTCGAGGCGCTGCGCGCCGACGGTGCCAGGGACTGGCTCGACGACATGCTGCGCACCCCCGAACCTGTCATCGGTGAGCCACCGGCGCGCGCACGTGGCTTCCGGATCCGGCTGGATCTGCTCGGCGCCACCCCGCCGGTGTGGCGACGACTCGAGGTGCCCGGCGATCTGACCCTCGACCGGGTGCATACGGTCATCCAGGCCGCGATGGGCTGGTTCGACAGTCATCTACACCGCTTCCGTACCGGCAGTGATCCCCGCTCCCCCTATTTCGTGACATCCTTCGATGTCGAGGAAGGTGAGGACGGTGTACTCGAAGACACCGTTCGGCTCGATCAGCTGCTGACCGAGCCGGGCGACCGCCTCTGGTACGACTACGACTTCGGTGACGGCTGGCACCACATCCTGAAGGTGGAAGCAGTGCTCGACGAGCCTCCCACCGAGGTGCGCTGCACCGCCGGCCGCAGGGCCTGCCCGCCCGAGGACTGCGGAGGCTTGTGGGGGTATTCGGAGCTGGCAGCCTGGGTCCGGGGTGGATGTGATCCGGCAACGGTCCCGCCGCCGTTCGACGACATCGACGACGCTCGTAGGTGGCTGCCGCTCGATTGGCATCCCGACCGGTTCGATGTCGCCGACGCCACCGCCGCGATCGCGGCGGCAATGACCATGCCGGTGCCCGTACCCGAGGAACTTGCAGCGTTGCGCGCACGACTCGAACGTCGCGCGGACCCGACGCTGACGCACCTGCTGGAGCAGGCGGCATCGCACCCTGTGCTCCCGATCGGTGAGGCCGAAGCCGCACAGCTGCTCGAGCCATTTCTTGTGCTGCTCGACCTGATCGGCGACGGGGTCCGGCTGACCAACGCAGGCTACCTACCACCGGCGCTGGTTGAGCAACTCGCCGACCGGACCGGTGTGAGCGGATGGTGGATCGGCAAGGCGAACCGCGAGGACCTGACCTGGCCGCTCGCACGTCTACGCGCCAACGCGCGCGCACTCGGGCTGGTCGGCGTGCGACACGGCCGGTTGACGCCGACTGCGGTCGCACGACGATCCCGTCACCGACCCGTGGCACTGTGGCAGCACATCGTGTCCCGCCTGCCCCTCGGCAGGACCGACTTCGACCGGCACGCCGGCTGGTCGACCTTAGCCGTCGTCGCCGCCGGTATCCCGGCCGAGCACTGGCACACCGAGATCGGCGCCCTACTGCAGGGGCTCGGATGGCGCTCGGAAGGTCGTGCATTTCTCGCTCCGGCCGCCGTCGCCAATCCCACACTCGACGCCCTCGAACTCCTCGCCGGCACAACACACCGCGGACGGCTCACCGGCACGCACCCGGCCGTTACGGCCACCGCCCGCGCCGCGATCGCCCTGTGACCACCACAAGGTCCATAAGGCCAGCATGTATTCCCTGCGGTGGCAGGCCCACCCAGAGGCGACCGCGGTCAAATGATGGTGTAGTCGAGCTGGCGGGCTGCCGTGGCGGGCGCATCGGCGAGCGCGGGATGAGCAAGGGGCGTGACAGTTCCGGCCGAGGGACGAATGCGTCGGCGGCGCGCTCGAACAGGGCGATCGAGGTCGCACCGGCCAACCGACCTCGGTAGATGATTCCGTCCAGGTCGCGGTGGGCGCGGTGGATGGTGCGCGCCCAGTGCTGTGAGCGACTGTGGTGCACCGCGTCGAGCGAGTGGTTGCCACCGACGCGGGTGGCCCATGCTCCCCACTGATCCCGGCGACCTCGAGAAGCCACAGTGGACGGCTCAAGCGTGTGCCGGTCAAGTACGGATCACCGTGGTAACGGTCGATGACGCGGGAGCCCTGAAAGGCTTCGGCCAGCGCGCGCCCGTGGGGCGATACTGCGACGCAAGATCGTCACCCCGACCGAGTGCGCCGGCCGCAACGAAAACCGATCTTGCGGCTACCCACGCACTGGCCCCCATCGAATGATGGCTGCGGGGCGGTGATTGCCTGCCTCGTTCCCCGCAAGCAGAGCGACGGCGAACATGCTCAGCGACAGCGGTGCGAGTGAAAGACCGGCCTGCATGGCGTTGTACTCGAGCACCATCTGCAGATAGATAGGCAGCGCGATCATGGTCCCGCCCAACGCGATCTGCTGAAGCATCTGCCCGGTGACGCCGAGCCGGAACACCTTCGACCGGAACAGGCCCGGGTCCAGCAGGGCGGGCTCACCGCGCCGTGTGCGGCGGCTCAGCCAGTACGTGAGAGCGGGGACGCCTGTGAGCAGCAATGTCCCGACCGCATCGCCGCCCTCGTGCCATATCCGGATCCCCAGCACGATCCCACCCATACCGACGACCCACAGCCCGGTTTCGATCGGGTCCGCGCCGCGCGGCCCGGTGTACGGCACGTCCCGGACGAGCCCGATGCCGGCCAGCACCACCGCGATGATCACCACTTCCAGAGCGAACCCGACCCGCCACGACAGGTAGGTGGTGACGAAGCCGCCGAGCAGTGGATCGACGGCAGCGGCGATCGCAGCTGCCGCTCCGACGAGCGCGTAGACCTTCTTCTGCGCGGCGTCGTGGAAGTTGCCGTGCACCAGTGACTGCATGGCGGGCAGCAACAGCGAGACGCCGATCCCGCCGACCAGCGCCCACCGCCCTCAGGAGAATCACCACCGTCAGTCCCTGCGAGGGGCATCGCCGCTGCTCCCGTCGCGTAGCCGAGCAGTCCCAACACGTAAGCGCGTTTGCGACCGATCAGGTCACCGAACCTTGCTGCCGATCAAAATGAACGCCGCCGAAACCAGCGCCCGCGAGCAGATAACGCGGCTCCACCCGATCACCGGAACGGCGCTCGTGCACATCGAGGAAACGCATCACCTCCGCCAGACCAGCATCTTCACCGAGAGCCGGCAAATAGGTGCACTCTTCCCAGCGCACAGGGGATGCGAAAGGCCACATCCCGAAGAGTTATCCTCACCCGAGACCGGTGCTGCTGCCGAGCGGCCCGCCATGGCAGTCGAATCGACATCGAATACACCAGAACGCTGGGCCGCCGAGGACCCTATAGGGATGCCCGTCGGGTAGTCGCCGACGAACAACGTCATCGATTCGAGCACCGTACGCTGACGATCGAACGCTCCGCGTGTCGCCTTCTGCAATTTTCTGCACCGTTTGGGCATGGCCGGCCTGAGGTCGTGATTGGCTGTGTTCGCAGGTGCGTGCTCGACACGCGTCGGCGGAATGACGGAGTGGCGCTGAGATCGAGGTCCGAACTGTGCTCGGCTGCGACGCTCCTGGCCGATCAGGAGTCCGTCGGTCGCGGCCGAGCTGCCCATGCTGGACGCGAGCTGCATCGACTCCTTCACCCTGAACGGAGCGTGAGATGGATTCCTGGCATTACTTATTCGTCTTGGCGGCCTGCTTGATGGTGACCGCTCCCCTGGAGTGGGGGGCACGGGTCTACCGGCAGCCGGCCCGCATGGTCCGAGCTGTCGCACCGGTGGCAGTTATCTTCGTGGCCTGGGATGTGCTGGCCGTTACTGCCGGGGTATGGAGCTTCAATCCTCGCTACGTCACCGGGGTGGAACTACCGGGACACCTCCCGGTCGAGGAAGTCTTGTTCGTCGTCGTGATTTCGTTGTGTGGGCTGCTCACCTACGGCGCTGTCGAATTCCTGTGGGATCGGATACCGCAGGGTCTGTCAAGTCCCGAGTTTTGTTGAGGCTGAGCGTGTGTTCAGTTCTCAGGCCGCAGAAGCGGCTGGCGGTTGTGCGTAGTGGGCGGTCTCGACCTCGGCCGGAGTCCGATAGTCGAGCATGCCGTGGA
>NZ_JALPTB010000113.1 GCF_023218075.1 Rhodococcus sp. HM1
GGGGTGGGGGCGCGGACGCCCTTTCCTTCAGCGGTGCGAGATCCACCGCGCCGGAGATCGCCGCTGCTGCCGCGGCGGAACGTGCTGGACGGGAACCGGGTCGAGTCACGCCGTCCAGTCTGTCACGTTTCGGGGGTAGCTCGCCGCCCGGTCAGGACAGTGCGGGCTCGGTTTCGCGCGCCGCGGAATCGGAAAGCTCGCCGAGGCGGCCTGTGCGCACCGCCCAACGCTCGAAGACGACGGTGCCGAACGGCGGGACACTCGAGACCAGCGCGAGGAAGGTCGTCTTCAGGTCCCACTTGAGCGACCACGCGGTTGCGAGCGCGACGACGACGAACAGCGTGAATCCGGCGACCCCGTGCACCATGCCCGGGATCCGGATGGCCTCCTCGTGTCCGAGCACCCACTTGAAGAACATCGCGATCAGCAGGGCCAGCCAGGTGATCGCTTCCCAGATCGCTACGAGCCGGAATCGCTTCGCGGGGGTGGACAGGTCGAGGAGGTTCGTCATGGTCGCCATTGTGCCCGAGTCCTACGACGACCCGTCGTTGCCGTGAGAGACATCACCGTCCCGCCCCGGTGCGCCGGGACGGTGACGGGTGTAAAGCCACTGCACCTGTAAAGGACGCTGCACCGGCCGGCGCATCCCCGTGGGCGATAAACAGGTACCTCACGCGGGTCATTCGACCGGTGCGGGACCTTTCGCCCCACGCGACCATATGTCCTGCCAATGCGCTGCCACCCATCGCGAAATCCGGGTTCTCCACTGCTCCGACACCGCTCGCCGACGCACTTCGGACCGGCCCTTCGCATGACCGCACGGAAGGGACTTGCACCGATGACGACGATCGCGACGACTGGCCGGCTCCTGGAGCCCCACGATGTGGGCGGCGGTGGCGCGCAGGAGGGGCCAGGAGTCCACCACCGGCCGACACTCGTGCATCGGCGGCATTTCCCGGGTACCAGCGTGCAGGCGCGACTCCTGTCCCGATCGGTCCGGATGACCCTGCGTCCCGTGCTGTCACTGTGGGCGCGCGCATCCGCCCTGCCGTGGCCTGCCGACTTGATCGACTCGGTGGGAAATCTGTTGCCGCCGATCGACGGCACCCGATGCCGGCCCGCGCAGCTCCCGAACTGCGAGGGACTCTGGGTCGAAGCCCCCGACGTCGGTTCCGACCGCGTCGTCCTCTACCTGCACGGCGGCGCTTTCCTGTGCTGCGGAGTCCGCACCCACCGGCGGCTCGTCTCGCGAATTTCCGCCGAGGCGCAGGCGCCCGTGCTGATGGTCGACTACCGCATGCTGCCGGCGCACTCGATCGACGACGCTATCGACGACAGTGTCGACGGTTACCGCGCGCTGCTGGCCGCGGGCTGGCGTCCCGAGCAGATCGTGATCGCAGGCGACTCCGCGGGAGGCTACCTGTCGTTCATGGTGCCGCTGCGCCTCCGCGACGAGGGTCTCCCCGCGCCGGCCGCGGTCGTGGCACTGTCGCCGCTCACGGAGTTGGATCCGGGTCGCAAGCTGGCTCACCCCAACGCGGATCGATGCGCGCTCCTGCCGGTCAGCGCCGCGGCGGAGCTCTTCAGGCTGGCCCGGAACATCGAGGCACGGAAAGCCACGGACCCGGGCGCGCAGGCCCGGATGTGCCCGGTGGATCACGATCTTCGCGGCATGCCCCGCACGCTGATCCAGGTGGGTTCGGACGAACTGTTGCTGCCGGATGCCGAAGTGATGGCAGAGCGGCTGGCCGAGGCCGGCAGCGAATGCGACCTGCAGATCTGGGAGCAGCAACTGCACGGGTTCCAGTCGGCGGCAGATCTCCTGCCCGAGTCCAGGCGCGCGATCACCGAAATCGGCCTGTTCATCCGGCATGCGGTCCCGGACGGACAGTTCGACGCGGGGCGTCCGGGTGACTCCTTCGATTCGTGACCGCGAGGCAGTGCGGGCAGCGCAGCGCCCGCGTGTCGGATGACAGGTCGCCCGGGACGCGTGGTCTCAGGCCCGGCGAGCGGCGAGACCGGTACTCATTGCTCGCCCCTGGTCGGCAGCCAGTCGAGGACGGTCCGCATCGCGTTACCGAAATAGTCCGGCGCGGTGATCGGCCAGTCGTGGCCTCCCGCGACCGTGAAGACCGGTGGTCGGCCCAGGGAATCCCGGAGCGCTTCGAGACGTGCACGCGTGATCAAGCGGTCGCCGCGGCTCCACACCAGTGACACCGGCAGGGGTCGTGCGGCGATCCGGTTCAGCTCGGGTACCAGGTACCCGCCCGAAGTGACCGGAGCGCTGGGCCGGATCGGCCGGGGATCTCGGACGCTGTTGCAGATGGTGGCCGTGTGACGTGGCAGGACGGTCGTGGCACGCATCCGGAGCGGCAGGGACTTCCTGTCACCGACCTGGGACCCGGCACTCCTGATCTCCGGCCACGGCCCTCCGCCCACCGAGTTCACCAGGACGAGGCGTGCAACGCGATCCGGATCCGCGTCGGCGGTCTGGATGGCGATCGCTCCCCCGAACGAGTGCCCGACGAGAGTCACGGGACCGAGATCGGCGGCGTCCAGGAACCGACCGAGCCAGGCAGAGCAGTCCCGCAACGTCCGTCGATCGAGTGGACGGCCCGCCACTCCAGCGAAGCCCGGTATCAGCGGGGCGTAGACACGGAAACGGCGGGCAAGCCGTTCGAGGGCGTGACGGTACGTCAAAGGTGTCGATCCCCCACCCGGAACGAAGACCAAGGGAGATCCTTGTCCGAGCACGCCACACACCCCCGTCCCGGCGTCGAGTCGAACAGTTGTCCAGGGCATCGCCGCAGGGTGATCGGCGGCTGGGGTGATCGGCGAGAGGTGTCGGTGCTGCATCGGGTCGGCCTTCGATCGAAACGGTGAGGCGAGTCACACGATGCCGTCACCGCCGCGCGGAAGCGACGGCCGAAATACCTGGAGACATACCTGTATCTGCAGGTTCCCGGTGCCTAGTCGTGCGACTGCTCCGCAACCCAGGCCGCGACCTGTGCCCGGGAGGTGAATCCGAGTTTGGCCAGGATGTGCTCCACGTGACCCTGTGCGGTGCGCGGGGAGATCACCAGGCGACGGGCGATGGCCTGATTCGTCAGGCCTTCCCCGATGAGGTCCGCGACCTGGCGTTCCCTCTTGGTCAATCGCGCCGGCTCATCGGTTCTCGACGGGGAGGCGGCCGGTGGTCGCTCGTGGAGGGCGTAGGCGATGGCCGCGTCGAACCCGAGTTGCTCACCTTCCCGATGGGCGGCCTCGAAGGCCCTGTCGCCGAGTGTCTCCCGGGTCCTGCGGGCACATTCGTCGTGGTGGACAACCAGTGTCGAGTGAATGATCGGAGAGATGCCGACCTCCTTCGCCAACCCGTCCGCGGCGCCCATGAGAACGGCGGCCCGACGCGCATCGCGTCGGTCGAAGCTGATCCAGGCCAGCGCCTCGAGGCAGGCTGCCACGTTGTGGGGATTGCGGACCTGCCGGGAAATCTGCAGTGATTCTTCGAGGATCGGGACCGCTCGATCTGCGTCACCCTGCTGCCACAGAACAACTCCGAAGGCGAACAGCGAATACGTTCTGTAGATCTTCTCCCCGTGCATTCCGGTGATCTCGAGGGCCCGCTCGTGGCATTCGATCGCCTGCTCGGTCAGTCCGGACAGCCCGTAGGCCGTCGCAAGTGCGACCAGGGCGGAGATCTCGGACGCCCGTTCTCCGCATGCGCTGAACCCTGCACGGGCGGATTCGAACTGGGAACACACATGTTCGAGATCACCGCTGAGGAGACCGAGCGTGCCTTCGGCGAAGGACACGTACGCGCGGATCAGGGGGTCGGTGGTCTGCGCGGCGAGCATGCGTCCTTGCTCGACGAGCGCTGCCCCGACGGGGAAGTCCCCCAGGAAGCCCACCACCACGCTCGCCGTGTAGATCGCCTTGACCCATTCGAAGGTGAGTGGGCCGCTGTAACGAGCCAGCAGCCGGTCGTACCAGCGCCACGCCTCGCTGTAGAGGCCCTGGGAGGTCCAGAACCTGAACAGCGCGGCGGCGATCCGCAGCCCCGCGGCAGGATCGTCCTCGAGACTGAATTCGAGGGCCTCGCGCAGGTTCGGTTGTTCCTGTTTCAGGCGGGCGATCCAGTCGAGCTGACGGGCGCTGATCCAGTCGGCTTCCGCCTCCAGCGCCATCGCCTCGAACCGGTCCCGGTGCCGGCGACGCACGGCCACGGCCTCACCGGACTGCTCGAGCTTCTCGGCGCCGTAGTCCCGCAGCGTCTCGAGCATCCGGAATCGCACCACCGACCCGGTTTCCTCCCGGATCAGGATCGACTTGTCCACCAGGGAGGTCAGCGTGTCGAGGACCTCCCCCGCCGCCAGACCCTCGCCGCACACCTGCTCGGCCGCGTCGAGGTCGAAACTGCCCGCGAACACCGACATCCGGCCCCACACCAGTTGTTCGGTTGGGGTGCACAACTCGAAACTCCAGTCGATGCACCACCGCAGGGTCTGCTGCCGCGTCGGCACACCCCGGCTGCCGCGGGTCAGCAGGACGTAGCGGTCGGTCAATCGCTCGAGGATCTGCTCGGGCGACAGCGCCCGCAATCGGGCCGCGGCCAGCTCGATCGGGAGCGGTAACCCGTCGAGCCGGTGACAGATCCGTGCAACCGTCGCCGCGTTCTCCTCGGTGAGCGAAAAACCCGGCACGGCGGCTGCAGCCCGGTCGACGAACAACTTCACCGCATCGAAGCGGGACAGCGCCCGTACCGAGGTCGGCCCCTGCTCCGGGTCCGGCACCGCCAGCGGAGGAATAGCCAGCACCGCCTCCCCGCCGAGCCCCAACGGCTCACGGCTGGTGGCGAGAACCCGCACTCCCGGACACCGTCGCAGCAGCAACTCCACCAGATCGGCGACCGCGTCGACCACGTGCTCGCAGTTGTCGAGCACCACCAGCATCTGCCGCGGGATCAGGAACTCGACCAGCACCTCCCACCTCTGCCTGCCCGACTGATCCCGCAGCCCCACCGCCGCGGCCACCGCGTCCACCACCGCCGCCCCGTCGTTCAGCTCACCGAGCTCGACCAGCCGCACCCCGTCGGCGTAGTCGCGCTGCACCGCCGACGCCACCCGCACGGCCAGCCGCGTCTTGCCCACCCCGCCGATCCCGGTCAACGTCACCAGCCGCGAACCGGTCAGCAGGTTCTTCGCCGCGGTGAGCTCGTCCCGGCGGCCGACGAAACTGGTCAGATCCAGCGGCAGATCACCGGTCGCGCCCGCCGGAACGGACACCGCGAACCCACGGCCCGGCGGTACTCGCTCGGCATCCCCGAGTGACCCGGGTCCTCCGACCCCGCCCTCGCTCTCGGTGGGCAGGGCCATCTCGTCGACCGGGAAACCGTGGTGGCGCTGCAGCAGCCGCAGCTCCTCGCCGAACTCGGCGGCCGTGGCCGGACGCTGGTCCGGGGTCCGGGCCATCGCCCGCGCAATCAGGGCGGACACGTCCTCGGGGATCCCGTGCTCCCGCAGGTCGGGTACCGGTTGCGAGGTGATCCGCAGGAACTGCGCGACCACCTGCTCCCCGCTGAGCCGTTCGAACGCGGCGTGGCCGGTCAGCGCACTGAACACGGTGGCGCCGAGACCGTAGACATCGGCCGCCGGGCCGGGCGGATCCCCGGCCAGCACCTCCGGCGCGGTATAGGCCGGCGACCCGGTCACGGTGCCGGTGGCGGTGCGGAAACCGCCGGCGACCTGCGCGATACCGAAGTCGGCCAGCTGGGGTTCGTCGTAGTCGGTGAGCAGAATGTTCGCGGGTTTGACGTCGCGGTGCACGATCCCGAGGCGGTGCGCCGACTCGATCGCACCGGCCATCTTCACCCCGAGCCGCAGGGCCTGATCCAACCGCAGCGGACCCCCGAGGCGGATCCGCGCTTCCAGGGACCCGTGCCGGTGGTACGGCATCACGAGATAGGGGCGGCCGCTGCCGGTGGTGCCGACCTGCAGGATGTGGACGATGTTCGGATGCCCGGTCAGCCGGCCCATCGCCTGTTGCTCCCGGAAGAACCGCGCCCGGTTCTCCTCGTCGAGATCGACGGTGAGCACCTTGACCGCCACCGTGCGATCGAGGCCCGTCTGGGTGCAGCGGTAGACCGCCCCGAACCCGCCGCGTCCGATCACCTCGACATCATCGAAACCGGCGCCGGCCAACTCCCCTGCCGGGTCGGCCGGGAACCTCTGTGTGTCGACCGGATCCGCGTCGCTCATCGGAACGTGCTACTCACTCCGCCGACTCGCAGTTCCCGCGTGCCGGTCCCGACGGCTCGACCGGCGCACGTTCCCTCCGTGACGCCACCTCCCGAGGCGTGCTCTTCAGGATATAGCCACGTGCTGGTCCGCCACGGGCCTTCGACAGCCCGGAACGGCGGAGGACCTCCGGCGGTCGGAGCCGTGAGACTCGTCACGCCGAAGGTCCTCATCCGGAGCGCACGTCGTGTGCCCTCCGCAGCCTTGTGGAAGCCGGGAACTACGCCTTGGGCACGCGCACGATCAGGGCGTCACCCTGACCGCCACCACCACACAACGCGGCCGCCCCGACCCCACCACCGCGACGCTTCAGCTCCAACGCCAGGTGCAACGCGATCCGCGCCCCGGACATCCCCAACGGATGCCCCATCGCGATCGCCCCACCGTTGACGTTCACCTTCTCCGCATCGATCCCCAACTCCCGCGCCGAGACGATCCCCACCGCCGCGAACGCCTCGTTGATCTCCACCAGATCCAGCTCGGCCGGATCGATCCCCTCCCGGGCACAGGCCTTGGCGATCGCCCGCGCCGGCTGCGACTGCAACGTCGAATCCGGACCGGCCACCACCCCGTGCGCCCCGATCTCCGCGACCCACGACAATCCGAGTTCCTCGGCCCTGGCCCGGCTCATCACCACCACCGCCGCCGCCCCGTCCGAGATCTGCGAGGCCGAGCCCGCCGTCACCGTCCCGTCCTTCGCGAACGCCGGCCGCAGCCTGGCCAGCGACTCGACCGTCGTCTCGGCCCGGATCCCCTCGTCGGCGGCGAACTCGACCGGATCACCCTTGCGCTGCGGGATCGACACCGGCACCACCTCGTCGTCGAAGACCCCGTCCTTCCACGCCCGGGCCGCCTTCTGATGCGAGGCCGCCGCGAACGCGTCCTGTTCCTCCCGCGAGACGAACCGCTCCCCGCTGTTCGCGGACTCGGTCAGATTCCCCATCGCCTGATCGGTGAAGATGTCGTGCAACCCGTCGAAGGCCATGTGATCACGCAGCGTCACATCCCCGTACTTGAACCCGGCCCGCGACTTCTCCAGCAGATGCGGCGCCTGCGACATCGACTCCTGACCACCGGCGACGACGATCTCGAACTCCCCGGCCCGGATCAGCTGATCGGCCAGCGCGATCGCGTCGATCCCGGACAGACACACCTTGTTGACCGTCAACGCCGGCACATCCATCGGGATGCCCGCCGCCACCGCGGCCTGCCGGGCCGGGATCTGCCCGGCGCCGGCGGTGAGCACCTGACCCATGATCACGTACTCCACCTGCTCCGGGGCGACCCCGGCCTTGGCCAGTGCCCCCTTGATCGCGATACCACCCAGATCCGACCCCGAGAAATCCTTCAACGCGCCCTGCAAACGGCCCATCGGGGTACGGGCACCGGCAACGATGACTGAAGTGGTCACGGGGAATTCCTCCGAGGTCTCGAGGAACAGCAGCCTGGCGCGTTCCTGGGGTTGTGCCGGAAGCGACCTCCCGGCGTGATCTGATCTAACGTTAGCGCTACCGTCTAGAACATGACTGAGTCGTCCTCCCATTCCCCCGCAACCGGCGCCGTGCTGGCCTCCGGCCTCGTCACCGCCATCGATCACGTCGGCATCGCGGTGCCCGACCTCGACGCCGCCCTCACCTGGTACGCCGAGAACCTCGGCCTGGTCTCCACCCACGAGGAGGTCAACGAGGAGCAGGGCGTGCGCGAGGCGATGCTGTCGGTGCCCGGTTCCCCCGAGGGTTCCACCGCGATCCAGCTCCTCGCACCGCTGAACGAGAACTCGACGATCGCGAAGTTCATCGACCGCAGCGGCCCGGGACTCCAGCAGCTCGCCTACCGCGTCAGCGATCTCGACGCCGTGTCGACCATTCTCCGTGAGCAGGGTGTGCGGCTGCTGTACGACGCACCGCGCCGCGGAACCGCCGATTCGCGCATCAACTTCCTGCATCCGAAGGACGCCGGTGGTGTGCTCGTCGAGCTCGTCGAGCCGGCCGCCGACGTTCACCACTGAGTCCTCGACGCGGCGCTTATCACAACGCGGGATCGCCCGCCGCCCGAGCCTCACCGACCGGGTAGATTGACGCCATGGTCTTCGATCGCGATCGCACCCCCAGCCATCTCCCGTTTTCCATCGTGCGCAAGGGCTTCGACCGCGACGAGGTGACCAACTACTTCGCACGGTTCGAGGCCGAGCTGCGGGTGACCGCGACCGACCGGGACGCCGCCGCGGCTCAGGCCCGCGACCTGTCCCGTCAGCTCGAGAACGCCCGCAACGAGATCGACGAACTGCGCAGGGACGTCGATCGGTTGTCGGTGCCTCCGACGACCGCCGAGGGGATGAGCGATCGCATCTCCCGGATGCTCCGGCTGGCGTCCGACGAGGCGTCCGAGCTTCGGGCGCGCGCGGAAGCCGAAGCGGCGGAAATGATCTCGCTCGCCGAGCAGGAAGGCATCCGTCTGCGCGGCGACTACGAAGCGAAGATCGCCGAGCTCGAGCGGCGGCGCGTCGCGTTCGAAGAGGAACATGCGGAGACGATGGCCGCGGCACGCGCCGAGGCCAATCGCATCATCGCCGCCGCCGAGGCGGAACGCGACCGGCTCGCCGCGGAAGCCGAAGCCAAGCGCGCACAGGTCCAGCAGGACTTCGAGATCACGATGGGCGAGCGTCGGTCCAAGCTGCTCGGTGCGCTCGACGAACTCGAGCGCACCAGCAAGGCCGAGGCCGACCGGCGCGTCGAGCAGGCGACCCAGGAAGCCGCACGACGTCTCGCCGTCGCGACCGAACAGTCGGAGCGCAAGATCGCCAACGCCCGCGATCTCACCGAGGAGCTGCGCGTGCTGCGCAGCCGGATCCTCACCCAGCTCGACGGGGTACGCGAGCAACTCGAATCCGTTCCGTCGATGCTCGCCGCGGTCACGCGGGAAGGCGAGCTGCTCGACCGCGACGGGCAGTCGACACAGGACGACCGCACCGACCGAGCGGAAGCCGACAGCGCAGGGTCGGACGATGCCGAGGCTTCGGCCCCCGAGTCGACGGCGAACAACGACCGGTCCGGCGACGAAACCGAGCGGATGCCGGCAGTGGCGGGCGATCGGGGTCGTTCCCCCGCGGTCACCAGCAAGGCACGCAGGTAGCCGAATCGCGCGTGTTCGACCCGCGTCCGGCGACTACGACCAGCGTCTCGTCGGACTGCGAGTCGCGCGTCCCGACCAGCATCCGGTGTGCCAGTGCCGGCGGTCGTCCGCGCCACCGAGCGCATCGGTCGACCAGGCGACCACATGCGCGGTGCCCGGCGCGATCTCGTGGTCGCATCCCGGGCACCGATACGACTTGGTCGCTCGCGACCCCGGCACCGTGCGTACGGTGAACCGTTCCGACTCGGCGCCCGCCGGCCCGTACTCGGTGCGGACGGTCGCGGACGCGTGCAGGTTCTGCCCGCGTTGCCGCGGCGGCTGAGCTCGGTTGCGGCGCGGCATGATCAGAACAACCGAAACTCGGTGCTCTCGGTTCCGCGCAACGCCTCGTAGTCGAGGACGAGGCAGCGGATGCCCCGGTCGGTGGCGAGAGTCTTGGCCTGCGGTTTGATCTGTTGCGCCGCGAACACGCCGGTCACCGGCGCCAGCAGCGGATCCCGGTTGAGGAGTTCGAGATAGCGGGTGAGCTGTTCGACCCCGTCGATCTCGCCGCGTCGCTTGATCTCGACCGCCACCGTGCCGCCGTCCGCGTCCCGGCACAGCAGATCGACCGGGCCGATCGCCGTCGGGTACTCCCGTCGGATGAGCGTGTACCCGGGGCCCAATGTATGGACGTGCTCGGCGAGCAGCTCCTGCAGGTGCGCCTCCACACCGTCCTTGATCAGGCCCGGATCGACGCCCAGTTCGTGACTCGAATCGTGCTCGATCTCCTCGATCGTGATGCGCAGTTGCTCACCTGCCTTGTTGGTGACCACCCACAGAGCCTCCGCGTCCTCGGTCGGCTCCTCGGCCATCCAGCACGGCGGGCTCATCCAGTTCAGCGGCTTGTAGGCACGGTCGTCGGCATGGACGCTCACCGAACCGTCGGCCTTGACCAGCAGCAGGCGTCGCGCCGTCGGCAGGTGTGCCGTCAGGCGTCCGATGTAGTCGACTCGGCAGCGGGCAATCACTAGGCGCACTCCTGCCACCCTAATGGATGCCCCGTGCCACGCACTAAACGACTAGTCTCCAACGACTATGCCCGTACGCCGTGCAAGTGACGCGCCACTCGGTTCCCCGATCCTCGGTGAGCCCGCCGAACCGGTTCGGCGGCAACGCATCCGAATCCAGACCCTGTTGACCTTCTCGCTGCTCGGCACGCACTTCCTCGGGGCGGCCATCGCCGCCGTGCTGATCAACGTGGTGGTCCCCGGCCCGACGGTGCTCACCCGCGAATTTCTCGTCGTCGTCGCCGTGATCGCACCCGTCTACGTACTCGTCGCGATGGTCGTCGGAACGGTGCGCGGCACCAGGCTCGGACTCGAGCAACTGCGCTGGGCGCTCGACGACCGGCCCCCGACCGACACTCAGAAGCGGGCTGCGCTCCGCCTGCCGTGGCGGCTCACCCTTCAGCAGGGAACGCTCTGGTTCATCGGATTGGTCCTGTTCACGACGTGTTTCGGCATCGTCGATCCGACGACGATCCCCAAGGTCTCCCTGACGATCACCCTGGCCGGTCTGACCGTGTGCGGCTTCGTCTACCTGTTCGGTGAGTTTGCGTTGCGCCCGGTAGCGGCCCGCGCACTCGAAGCGGGTGGGCCGGTGAACCGACGGCCGGCGAGTGCCGGCGGCAGATTCATGCTCGCGTGGGGACTGGGCAGCGCCGTCCCGATCGTGGGGCTGCTCCTGGTCGCGGTGTTCAGCTTCATCCGGCCCGTCACTCCCACCCGGTTCGCGGTGACGATCCTGACGATCGGCTCGATCGCGCTCGTCGTCGGTGCCCTGCTGATGTGGCTCAGTGTGCGCGCGAGCATCGCGCCCATCGAATCCGTGCGGGCCGGCATGACCCGAATCGAGCAGGGCGACCTCGACACCAGGGTCGTGGTGTACGACGGCACCGCCCTCGGCGAACTACAGGCCGGGTTCAATCGGATGGCCGAAGGACTGAGCGAACGCGAACGACTGCGAGACGTCTTCGGCCGGCACGTCGGACGCGAGGTCGCGGCGGCCGCGCTCGCCAATGCAGATGTCCTCGGCGGAGAAGAACGGGATGTGGCGGTGCTGTTCGTCGACATCATCGGTTCCACTGCGATGGCCGCGAGCCGACCGCCGGCCGAGGTCGTCGCGCTGCTCAACCGGTTCTTCGAGGTCGTCGTCGACGAAGTGCACCGCGCCGGCGGCTTCGTCAACAAGTTCGAAGGCGATGCCGCCCTGGCAATCTTCGGCGCACCCGTCGAAACCGACGACGCTGCCGGCTCCGCCCTGCGCGCCGCCCGCGAGATCGCCCTCCGCATCCTCACCGAGGTCCCCGAGTGCCGAGCCGGCATCGGCGTGGCCGCCGGACGGGCGGTCGCCGGGAACGTGGGGGCACGGGAACGCTTCGAATACACCGTGATCGGTGATCCGGTCAACGAGGCGGCACGGTTGTCGGAGCTGGCGAAGTCGGTCCCCGGAAGGGTCGCAGCCTCCGGGCGCGCCGTCGATGCCGCGTCGGATTCCGAAGGCGCACTGTGGACTCCGCACGATCGGATCGCTCTGCGCGGCCGCGCCGAAACGACGATCGTCCACATCCTCGCCCACCTCTCCGAGTGAGGGGGCAGATCGCCGTAGATCCGCGGGTGAATCCCAGCGACACACCGGCAGCCGGACGCACACTGTTGGTCACCGGCCGGGACCGGAACACCCGGACCCGGGAAAGCCGAAGACCCCCACCGGAATCGGTGGGGGTCTTCGGTAACGGGTGTTCGGCGGTGTCCTACTCTCCCACACCCTGTCGAGTGCAGTACCATCGGCGCAGACAGGCTTAGCTTCCGGGTTCGGAATGGGACCGGGCGTTTCCCTGTCGCTATGGCCGCC
>NZ_JALPTB010000114.1 GCF_023218075.1 Rhodococcus sp. HM1
GGGGCTGGGCAGGCGGCGCACCCGGCGGCGGTGTGCCCGCGTCCTGGCCACCGGTGGCACCGAGATGCTTCTTCGCCGCGTCCTGCGCCTTGTCGACATGCTGGGCGTACTTGCCGCCGGTCTTCTCGTCCACCTGATCGCCGGCCTTGTCGATGGCCGAACCGACCTTGTCGGGATTCTGGGCGGCGTAGTCCTTGCCCTTGCCGACCAAGCCCTTCAACGTATCCATGAAGCCCATCTGCTGTTCCTTCCGTCGAAGCGGATGGTTCTTGCCGAGGGTGTTCGCAATACGCCGGTCAGTGTACGCCCGGGAGCAGATCGTCCGGGGCGGCGAACAGGCGGCGGTGCTCGCCGTGCAGACGCCCGGTGACCCACCACGAGACCTCCACCAGGAACACACCGACGGCGCCGCACACGAACGCGATCGTCGTGTATCCGAGGTCCGAGGGGTCCAGCGCGAAGAACTCGCGGCAGAACGGCACCGTGAACAG
Organism: Rhodococcus sp. HM1; assembly: GCF_023218075.1. Taxonomy (GTDB): domain Bacteria; phylum Actinomycetota; class Actinomycetes; order Mycobacteriales; family Mycobacteriaceae; genus Rhodococcus. The sequence goes on from NZ_JALPTB010000114.1 coordinate 492, forward strand.
GATCACGTAGCCGAGCACCGATCCGATCAACAGCACGATCTTCCAAAGCTGATACGGCCGGGCGACGACCGCGAGCACCCACAGCGCGATCATGATCAGGGTGATCAGCGCGGACGTACCGGCCTGGATCTTCTGCTGCTCGGTCTGCTCCGGTCCCCCGTACACGAGCACGTAACAGACGAACGTCGCGACACCGATGATCACGCCCGACGGAATCGCCAGCCGCATCACGCGGGGCACGAACCCGGACCGGGCACGCTCGTTGTTCGGGGCCAGCGACAGCAGGAACGCCGGGATGCCGATGGTGAACCAGGCGGCGATCGTCACGTGCCGCGGCAGGAACGGATAGGGCAGTGGATCGAAGTCGAACAGCTGCGACAGCACCCCGGAGACCCCGACGAAGAACGCCAGCAGCACCGAGTACACCGTCTTGGTGAGGAACAGGTTGGAAACCCGTTCGATGTTGCCGATGACGCGGCGGCCCTCCCCCACCACGTGCGGCAGGGTCGCGAACTTGTTGTCCAGCAGCACGATCTGCGCGACCGCGCGGGTTGCGGGGCTGCCCGAGCCCATCGCGACTCCGATGTCGGCGTCCTTGAGGGCCAGCACGTCGTTCACGCCGTCGCCGGTCATCGCGACGGTGTGCCCACGCGACTGCAACGCCCCGACCATCGCGCGCTTCTGATCGGGCCGCACCCGGCCGAACGTGGTCGCGGACGCGACGGTCTCGGCGAGCTCGTCGGGGTCCTCGGGGAGGGTGCGCGCGTCGACCGGCCGATCCCCGTTCGAAAGACCCAGCGACGACGCGACCGCGCCGACCGACACCGCGTTGTCACCGGAGATGATCTTGACGTCGACCTTCTGCCCGGCGAAGTACTCGAGGGTGTCCCTCGCGTCGGGCCGCACCCGCTGCTCCAGCACGACCAGCGCACGAGGGGTGACGGTGCCCGGCGCGGCCTCGTCCTCGACGGGACGGTCGCTCTCGGCGAACAGCAGCACCCGCAGCCCCTGCGCGCCGATCTCCTCGGCCTTGCGGGCGGCGTCGGATGCCGGATCGAGCAGCACGTCGGGGGCGCCGAGCAGCCAGTTGCCGTGGGCACCGTAGGACTGGCCGCTCCACTTCTTCGCCGACGAGAACGGGGCGGTCGCGGTCGCCGCACCCCAACCCGGATCGTCGGGCAGGGCCTCCGCGATCGCGGCGACGCTCGCGTTCGGGCGCGGATCGTCGCCGGCCATCGCCGCGAGCGCGGCGCGGACCGTGTTCTCGTCCGCGCCGTCGATCGGCACGATCTCGGCCAGCCGCATCCCGTTCTCGGTGAGGGTTCCGGTCTTGTCCGCGCACACCACGTCGACGCGGGCCAGGCCCTCGATGGCCGGCAGTTCCTGCACGAGACACTGGCGCTGCCCGAGCCGGACCACCCCGACCGCGAACGCGATCGACGTCATCAGCACGAGGCCTTCGGGAACCATCGGCACGAGCGCGGCCACCATGCCGCTCAGCGCGGGACCGAGCGACTCGCCGCTCGAGAACAGCTGGTTGTAGATGATGAGCAGACCCGCCGGGATCATCAGGTAGGTGATGAACTTCAGGATCTTGTTGATGCCGGCCATCAGTTCCGAGTGCACCAACGTGAACTTGCTGGCCTCCTCGGCCAGCCGCGCCGCGTAGGCATCGCGACCGACCTTCGTCGCACGGTAGGCACCACTGCCCGACGCGACGAAACTGCCGGACATCACCGTCGCGCCGGGCGCCTTGTCGACGTTGTCGGATTCGCCGGTGAGCAGCGACTCGTCGAGCTCGAGGCCCTCGGATTCGACGACGACACCGTCGACCACCAACTGGTCGCCGGGACCGAGTTCGATGATGTCGTCGAGCACCACCTCGCGCGGGGCGAGCTCGGCGGACCGTCCGTCGCGCCGTACGACCGGCTTGGTCTGGCTGACGATCGCGAGCTTGTCCAGGGTCCGTTTCGCGCGGATCTCCTGGATGATTCCGATGCCGCTGTTCGCCACGATCAGCAGGCCGAACATGCCGTCGATGATCGAGCCGGTGGACAGCACGATGAGGAACAGCACACCGAGGATCGCGTTGATCCGCGTGAACACGTTCGCGCGGACGATGTCCTTGACGGACCGGGACGCGCGATCGGGAACGTCGTTCGTCTCGCCCCGCGCCACACGTTCGGCGACCTGCTCGGTGGTCAGGCCGCCGGCGACATGGGCGGGATCGGTCACGACCGTCTCACCGGCACCGACGACCGCGGTGGGCTCTTCAACTGACATGAAGAACAGGCTATGCCAGCGCGGGGAAGTTGCGATCGCGCACCGAGCGGCAGGACCGCGTTTCACCCGCGAAGCGGCACGGGTACCCGCGACGGCATGACATCTCTGAAGGCGCTCGCACTGGTCTGCACGCTCAAGCCGTCCCCGGCCGCGTCGAGCAGCGATCTGATCACCGAGCACGTCCTCGCCGAGCTCGGCAAGTACGACGTGACCGGTGAGGCGATCCGGCTGGTCGATCTCGACATCCGTCCCGGCGTCGAGGCCGATATGGGGAACGGCGACCGATGGCCGGACGTCCGACGGCGCATCCTCGACGCCGACATCCTGCTGATCGCGACCCCCACGTGGCTCGGCCAGATGTCGAGCGTGGCCAAACGGGCGCTCGAACGACTCGATGCCGAACTCTCCGAGACGGACGACGAGGGCCGCCCGATCCTGTTCGGGAAGGTCGCGGTCGCGGCGGTGGTCGGCAACGAGGACGGGGCACACGCGATCGTGGCGAGTCTGTTCCAGGCGCTCGACGACTGCGGGTACACGATCCCGGCGCAGGGGTGCACGTACTGGAACGGCGAAGCGATGACGCCCGGTGACTACAACGACCTCGACTCCGTGCCCGACGCGGTCGCCTCGGCGACGGCGACCCTCGCCCGCAACACGGCACATCTCGCCCGCGTACTGCTGAAGGATCCGTATCCGCCGGCCGAGTGAGGACCGGCCCCCGTCACTACTCGCCGGCCCCGCCTTCTTCTCCTGCCCGGCGCGCCGGATCCGTCGCCTCCTGGCCGGCGTCGGTGCCGCTGTCGGGCCGATCCCCGTGATCCGATTCGAGATCGTCGTCCTGCGGGGTTTCCTCGGGGTCGGGTGACACCCGGTGGAAGCCCTCGTCCTCGTCGTGCTTGCCGGACGCGTTCATGTCGCTACTCCTCACCGGGGCGCACCGGCGGTGCGCGCCACCTCGAATTTCAGCCCGAAGTTGTCGAACGTGTTCGGCAACGGACGGTCGGGGGCCGGCACCGGATCGGAGACGACCCGGAAGTCCGCAGCGGCGAGCATCCGCGCCAGCAGGGTGCTGGTCACCAGCAGCACGAGGTTGCGGCCGGGGCACGCCGCCGGTCCGGCGCTGAACGGCACCAGTTCCGGACGTCTCTCCGCGCGTCCGTCCAGCCACACCTCGGGGACGAACTCGTCGGCGAACGACACGGTCTCGCCGTCGCGGTGGAAACCGGCGGTGAGGATCATGAATCCGGTGCCGGCGGGAATGGTGAACCGCTCCTGCTCCGGGCCCCACACCGTGTCGCGGGTGGAGTCCCGCAGGATCATCGGCGTCGTCGGCCACAGACGCACCGATTCGAGTACGGCGGCCCTCAGATACGGGTAGGGCTGCGGCTTCTCGGCGTCACCGGCGGCGATCTCCGCGCGTGCGGTCCCGCGCTGCCCCGGGTGACCGGCGAACAGCGCGAGCGTGCGCGCAGCGGCCATGCCCGCGGCGTCGAACGCGAACAGCCAGTGCGGAATCTGACCGACCGGATCGGTCGCACCTCCGGCGGGTAGCGCGGCGAGTGCTCCGGCGAGCGAACCCGGCTCGGCCCGGTCCACGTAGCGATACAGGTCTTCGGTGAAGCGGTCGCGAAGACGGCTCCGCTCGGGAATGAAATAGGACCAGTTCCCGTTCGCGCGAAGCTTTTTCAATCTGTCGGTGATGTCGTTGTCCTCGGCGGCGGAGTCGCCCAGGACGATCCGGCGAACGATGCGCCACCAGGTTCGGGTGAACTCGTCGTTGTCGAGAGTGCCGGTGCGGATCGCCGATTCGAGGAGGGCGCACGCCTCCCCGTCGACGACCTCGACGATCGGTTCGGCCAGGCGATGCAGGATGTGCGCGGTGTCGAGTGCCTCTTCGTTGAGCCGGCGGCGTTCGGAGCGGATGGAGCCCTGCGAGATGAGCACACCGTGCGGCTGGAACGGCGAGAGTGCACCCTTCTTCTCCCGGGTGGCAGGGTCGAACGGGTCCGGCGAGCCCTCGAGGATCCTGCCGACGTCGGCCGGGTCGAGCACGACCGCCAGCCGCCTGCCGGGCAATTCGATCCGCAGCGGCCCGGAGCCGTGTTCCGCACGCAGCCGGCGCAGTGCGTGCACGGCGGACGCGTCGGCGCCGAACCGTTCCAGCAGCGCCATCGACCGGGACCTACGGGCGATCACCCCGGCGGCGACCGACGGGAAGCCGAGGGTCGCGACCAGACGCAGCGCCCGGAGGCCGCTCACGGCCGGGCCGGTCGCGGACGTCGAATGTGCGGTACCTGCGGGTGTCGCCATGACGCACTGGTACCCGCTCCGCCTTCCCGCGAAACGAGCCTGGGTCAGGAAAAGACAAGCACTCTTGACACCGGATGACAAGGATGCTTGACTTCCACTCGTGGCAGGCACACCGGGAAGCAACCGAGTTCGCGAGTTCCGCAAGCAACTGCGGATCACCCAGGCCGAACTGGGCGAGCGGGTCGGCGTCAGCCGTCAGAGCATCGTGTCCACCGAGAAGGGCGACTATGCGCCGAGCGTCTACCTCGCATTACGGCTTGCCCGCACCCTCGGCACCACCGTCGAAGATCTGTTTCCACTCACCGAGGAGGACTCCCCATGACCGCATTCGTCAAGGCCGCTCGCGTGATCGGGGATCTCGACGACGACTTCTACCGCGACGAACGTCAGCGTGACGTCTGGAACGAAGCGTCCGCAGTGGGATTCCAACTGACCCAATGGATTGCGCTCGTCGCGACGGCCGTCCTCCCGTGGGTCGCCGGACGCGTCGGCGCGTGGACCGCACTCGGCATCATCCTCGCGTGGTTCGTGGTCTCGATCGTCACCGCCGCCTACGCACGCTCCCAGGACGTCGACGTGTACGCCTCCGCCAAGACGTGGCGCCCCCGCGCCATCTTCGCCGCTGCGCTGTACATCGCGGGGGCGGTCGGCATCTACGCCCGCCTGTCCGCACCGCTCGACCAGGATCCGGAAACGTGGCTCGGGATGATCGTCGGCGGGATCTGCGGTGCGGCAGCGGTTTTCGCGATCATCGCATGGCGCAGGCGCCGCGACGCCCGCCGGATCGCCGAGGAAGAAGCGCGCGACGCCGAGGACATGTGAGCGCGCTTCTTCCCCGGACTTCCGTTGCACCGGAACAGGTTCAGGCCAGAACGGCGTCGACCGTCTTCTTGAGCGCCGACGGCTGGGCCGGTGAGCGCGGCGCCTTCTTCTTCAGTTCGAGCATCTCCGCACCGATCTCCTGCAGCTTCTTACGGCCGAGCTGCTCACGAACCTGCGGGAACCACTCTTCCTCTTCCTCTTCGATGTGGTGCTCGACGTTCTCGATCAGCACCGTGGCCTTGGCGTCGAATCGCTCGTCGGAAGGCGACATTCCCGCCAGCTCGGTGACGAGCACGTCGGCGACGTGGTGTTCCTCGTAGGACTCGAGAACGTCTTCCTCCAGGTCCGGCAGGAGATCGCGGACCTTCGGATACATGCACTCGTTCTCGATGTAGGTGTGCACGGTCAACGCCTCGATGATCTTGTCGACGAGCTGCCCCTTCTCCTTCTCCGCGTTCTCACCCGCACCCCGGAAGGCACGGAACAACCGTCGAATCTCCTTGTGATCGTCCTTGAGAATCACGATGGCATCCGTCGACATCAGAACCTCCTCGCGCCGGGGTCCGGCCACCCGAGCCGGACGCGGAATCCGTGTGCTCCTTGGTACCCACGGCAGGAGTCGGGCAAACGGCACATCGTGCGAAGTCTCAGCCGAGGGACACCCACCACGGATGCTGGGCACCCGGCCGGAGCGCGTCGACCCGCTGCCCCGGCATCGGGACCGCGGTCGCGACCCCGGCGGCCTGCGCTGCCGGCAACAGCCGCGCGATCGGCTCGGACCACGCATGGAAGGCGAGGTTGAAGGTGCCCCAGTGCACGGGCACGAGCAGACTGCCGGGGCGGTCCACGCAACCGAGGTCACCGTGCGTTCGCACTGCTTCCTCGGGGTTCATGTGGATGTCCGGCCAGCGACGGTCGTACGCGCCGACCGGCAGCAGCGTCAGATCGAACGGACCGTACCGGTCCCCGACGTCGGCGAACCGCCTCGTGTATCCGCTGTCGCCCCCGAAGAACACACGGCGCGTCGGACCGGCGATCACCCACGACGACCACAGCGTGATGTCCCGCGCGAATCCGCGACCGGAGAAGTGACGGGCCTCGGTGCACGTGATCGTCAGCTCCCCGACCTCGGTGTGCTGATCCCAGTCGAGTTCGACGATCCGCTCCTCCGGAACCCGCCACCGGCGCAGGTGCGCGCCGACACCGAGCGGCACCAGGAACCGGATGTCGCGTTGCGTGGCGGCAAGCATTTCGACGGTGCGGCGGTCGAGGTGGTCGTAGTGGTCGTGGGAGATCACCACCGCGTCGATGCGGGGCAGTTCGGCGAGCTGCACCGGCACCGGATGCATGCGGGCGGGCCCGATCGTCTCCGACGGCGACACCCGATCGCTCCACACCGGGTCCGCGAGAATGCGGTGCCCGTCGATCTCGACGAGCGCGCTGGAATGTCCGTACCAGGTGACCGCCAGCTCGGCGGCGTCCACCGGCGCGAGCGGCGGTGCGAGCGGCACCTCCGTCCGCGGCGTTCCGACGGACCCGCGGGTCAGGATGTCCTTGAGGAAACCACCGCCCGCCTCCGGACCGAGCGTGCTGCTCGGCTCGGAGTTGTGGAACCGGCCGTCGCGATAGCGGGGCGAACCCGCCGCGTACGGCCGGATGTCGGCGACGGACGCACCGATCGAGGTCGGCAGACCGCGGGCGGCACGCGCCACCCACAGCAATCCGGCTCCGGCGAGGGCGGACGAGGCAGCCTGTTTGACGCTCACCACACCACTGTAGGGCGCGTCTCCCGATCCCTCTCGGATCGAAATGGGGATTGGGCGTCGTGCCCGAGGTGCGGGCGGCTACTTTCCGCGGAAGACGGGATCGCGCTTCTCGGCGCGCGCGACGCGCGCCTCTTGTGCGTCCTCGCTCAGCCATGCCGCGGCCAGCGCCGACATCTGTTCCGGCGACGGTTCGTCGCGGGTGCCGTCGTCGTTGAGGAACAGTTTCATCGCGCGCAGCGACAGCGGCGCGAGTGCCGCGATCTCCTGCGCCCATGCCTGCGCCGCCTCGAGGTCGCCGATCCGGTTGGCCAGGCCCCGCGCGAGCGCTTCGTCCGCGTGGATCGAATCGGCGGCGAGGAACACCGCGCGGGCGGCTCCCCCACCGATGAGCGTCGCCAGCCGGCGTACGGTCCATCGGTCCACCGAGATGCCGAGTCGGGCGGCGGGCACCGCGAACCGGGCCTTCGGCGCGACCACCCGCAGATCCGACGCGAGCGCGAGCTGGGTACCGGCCCCGATCGCGGGGCCGTTGACGGCGGCGATCACCGGGATCGGCGCGGTCTCGATGGTCGTGAGCATCTCGGTGAGGCTGTCGAGGAACCCTTCCGCGTACACGTCACCGGACAGATCGGCACCCGCGCAGAACGCCGGTCCTTCACCGGTGATGACGACGACGCGCGCGTCGTCCTCGACGGCCTGCTCGATGCACTCGCGGAGTTGCACACACATCTCGGTGTTGAGCGCGTTCCGCCGCTCGGCGCGCTGCAGTTTCATCGTGACGACGTCACCGTCGCGGCTGATCCCGATCATGTTCCTTGCCTCACCTTCCGATCCTGGCGCAGGCATCATCCCATCCGGCGAGCCTGAGCGTTCCACGCGGTCGCGCCTGTCGCTCGCGGTAAAATCAGGGGCGGCGAACAATGATGGGGAGCGGATCAGCACACTCGTCGGCTGTACGGCGGGCTGCACTCCCAGGAGTGGTCATGGACCCACGGATTCCCGATGTGAACACGGTCAGGATGGCAGTCGATCTCGCCTGCCGCGCACCGTCGGTGCACAACAGCCAACCGTGGCGGTGGACGTATTCCGACGGGCGCCTCGACCTCTTCAGCGACCGCAGCCGCCTGTTGCCGTCGACGGATCCGTCCGCGCGGCAACTCGTCCTGAGCTGTGGCGCCGCCCTCCATCACCTGCAGATCGCGGCGACCGCGTTGAAGTGGTCCACCGAGATCGACCGCCTGCCGGTGGGAGAACATTCCAATCATCTGGCCAGCATCCGGTTCAGCCACGGCGCTCGACCGGCATCGCACGATTTCGATCTCGTGGCCGCGATCCGCAGGCGTTATTCCGACCGCAGGCCGTTCGCGCCGCCGTCGACCGGCACCGGCTTCCCCGGACCGCTCCGGGAGGTGCTCCACCCGAGAACGAGGGTGACGGTGTTGCCGGAGGATGCTCGCCAGGTCCTCGGTGCCGCCACCGAGCTCACCGCTGCGATGCGACGCTACGACACTGCGTATCAGACCGAACTCCATTGGTGGACCGGCCATTCCGTCGAATCCCTCGGAATTCCCCCGGAGGCGCTCGCCACGGCGGAGCAGAGCGCGCGCGTCGAGATCGGCCGCCGGTTCCCGGCGGGCAGCCGCACCTCGGGCGACGCCCCGGAGACCGACCGCTCGACCGTCATCGTGGTCAGCACCGAAGGAAACACGTGCGAGGACTGGCTCCGAGCGGGCGAGGCACTGTCGGCGGTATTGCTCGAGGCCACCGTCGATCGCCTGGCCACGTGCCCGCTCACCCACGTGACCGAGTTCGGGCAGAGCCGGGAGATGATCCGCACGTTGCTGCCCGAGGGCGGATGCCCGCAGGCACTGGTCCGTGTCGGCACGACCGCGCCGGAGAACCGTCCGAAGCCGACGCCGCGACTGCCCACGGATTCGGTGTTCACGGTGACCGTCCGGCGTGCGACACGGTGATCCGATCCGAACATCTTGCGGGGCAAGGATTTCCGTCCCGTCACTCGTCCGTGTCGTCCGGGGTCGGCTCGGCGCGGTCGGTCTTCGCCGGGCGACCGGGCCGGCGGATCTTCTCCACATGGCCGGGCATCCGGCCGGCCTCGGTCAACGCGCGCCGCAGCAGGAACTCGATCTGCGCGTTGGTGCTGCGCAGCTCGTCGCCCGCCCACCTCGCCAGCGCGTCGTGGACCGCCGGATCGAGCCGTAGCAGCAGCTTCTTGCGTTCGGCCATGCGGATCGGACCTGACTACTGGTAGAGCGAACCGGTGTTGACGACGGGCTGGGCACCCTGGTCCCCACAGAGTACGACGAGCAGGTTGCTGACCATCGCGGCCTTGCGTTCCTCGTCGAGTTCGACGGTGTGCTCGCGCTCGAGCTGATCGAGGGCGGTGGCGACCATCCCGACCGCGCCCATGACGATCTGCTCCCGGGCGGCGATGACCGCGCCCGCCTGCTGGCGGCGCAGCATGGCCTGTGCGATCTCCGGGGCATAGGCGAGCTGGTTGATGCGCGATTCGACGACGTGCACGCCGGCCGACCGGACGCGCTCGGCGGCCTCCTCGGACAGCTTGGTGGTGATCTCGGCGGCATTCTGACGCAGCGACATCGTGTCGGCGGGCGCGTCGTAGGGGTAGCTGCCGGCGATGTGACGAACGGCGGCTTCGGTCTGGACCGCGACGAACTCCTCGAAGTCGTCGACGTCGAAGACGGCGCGGGCGGTGTCCTGGACCTGCCACACGATGACCGCCGAGATCTCGATGGGGTTGCCGTCCGCGTCGTTGACCTTCGCCTTGCCGGTCTCGAGGTTGCGGATCCGGGTGGAGATCCTGCGGCGGGTGTTGAGCGGGTTCATCCAGCGCAGTCCCGGTTCCCGGAGTGTGCCCGCGTAGGAGCCGCCGAGCAGCTGCAGCACGCGCGCCTGGTTCGGTTCGACCAGCACGAGACCGGCGAGGGCGGCGCTCGCGAGCACGACCAGGACGGCACCGGCGACGATCAGCGGAATGTTCGTCTGCAGTGCACCCAGCACGATCAACCCGACGCCGGCCAGTTCGACGAGGAGCCCGATGCCGAGCACCAGCCAGCCGTTGCGGGAACGCCCGGGGCGTTCGGTGATCGTCGATTGCGTTGCGGCCATGGCGCGCTCCTCGTCGTGGTCGGTAATGCGATATTAAAGTGATATCACATTTCCACCCGTGGTTTCGAGGGCTCGGAGTCATAGCCCGGTGGACCGCCCGGACAGTTGGCATCATGATTGCCACAGACCAACCCACGACAGGGAGCGGACACGATGACGACCGGTGATCCCGACACGTTCGTGGACATCGTCGTGATCGGAGCCGGGCAGGCCGGGCTGTCGGCGGGCTACTACCTGCAGAAGTTCGGCAAGGAACCGGACAGCGGGTTCGTGGTACTGGACCGGTCGTTCGGCCCCGGCGGGGCATGGCAGCACCGCTGGCCGACGCTGACTCTCGACACCGTCAACGGACTCCACGACCTGCCCGGATCCTCGTTCGCCGAGGCCGTCGACACCACCGACGGGAAGGTACCCGCCGCCGCGGCGGTCCCGGAGTACTACCGCGCCTACGAGCAGCGCTACCACCTTCCGGTGCGCCGGCCCGTCCAGGTGATCGTCGTGTGCGACCGCGGCGAATACCTGCGCGTGGAAACCGATCACGGCGTGTATGCCGCGCGCGGCATCATCAACGCGACCGGCACCTGGGAGCACCCGTTCGTGCCGTGGTATCCCGGCGCCGCACGGTTCCGCGGCCGGCAACTGCACACCAAGGACTACCGGACGGCCGACGAATTCGCGGGCAAGCACGTCCTCGTCGTCGGCGGCGGCATCTCCGCGGTGCAACTGCTCGACGAGATCTCCCGCGTCACCGAAACCACCTGGGTCACCCGACGCGAACCTGCTTGGCGCGACGAGGAATTCACTCCCGAGGAGGGGCGGGCCGCGGTCGCGGTGGTCGAGGACCGGGTCCGGCACGGGTTGCCTCCGGGATCGGTGGTGTCGGTGACCGGTCTCCCACTCACCCCGGCCATCCGTGCCGCCCGCGAACGCGGTGTGCTCGAACATCTTCCGATCTTCTCGGAGATCACCGAGCACGGTGTCCGATGGCCGGACGGTCGAGAGCTGGACGTCGACGTCATCCTGTGGTGCACCGGATTCCGCAGTTCCCTCGACCATCTGGCACCGCTCGGCCTGCGCAACCCCGGCGGCGGAATCACCATGACCGGCCGGCTCGCGACCCAGGTCGCCGTCGATCCGCGCATCCACCTCGTCGGGTACGGTCCGTCGGCGTCGACGATCGGCGCGAACCGCGCCGGCCGGGCCGCGGCCCGCGAACTCGTCGACCACCTCGAAACGGAAGCCTCCGCGAGGTGAGCATGCGCGGCCTGTCGATGCTGGTCGTCGGACTCGCCACGGCCGCGAGCCTGACGCTGTCCGCACCGACCGCCGTCGACACGGTGGTACCGCCCCCACCCCCACCC
>NZ_JALPTB010000115.1 GCF_023218075.1 Rhodococcus sp. HM1
CGCTGTGGGGTGGCCCGGTCGGCGCCGAGCCGTGTGGCGTACATCCCGCCCGGGCCACCCCACAGCGCGTCGAACATCGGCTGCATGCTCGCGATCACCCCCCACCGGCCCAACCGGGTGGCCTGCTCGACGGTGAGGGCTTCGGCGTGTTCGAGCCGGTGCCCGCGGGCGGCGACGGCGGGCCCGCCCTGCTCGTCGGCGACGGCGGCGAACGCGGCGGCCGCGGCGGCGACCGCCGCGTCCCCGATGACATGGAACCCGGCCTGGATACCGGCGGTGGTGCACGCCCGCACGTGCGCGGTGATCTCCTCGCCGGTCAGGTAGGCGGTGCCGCAGCAGTCGGGGCGATCGGCATAGGGGCCGGTCGTCCACGCGGTGTGGGAGCCGAACGCGCCGTCGACGAACAGGTCACCGCCGAGGGCGTGCGCGCCGGTGGCGGCGAGCAGCTCGGCGGCCTGCTCGGCGGTGCCGACCGCTTCCCCCCAGTAGCCGCGCACCTGCACCGGGTGGTCGGTGCCGAGCAGTTCGGTGAAGTCGTCGCGGCCGGAGATGTCGGGGCCGCCGCATTCGTGGACGGCGACGATGCCCGCCGCGGCGTAGTCGTCGAGGGCGGCGGCCTGCGCCCGGGCCCGCTGCGCCGCGGTGAGCCGGGCGCGCGCGGCGGCGCGCACCGCGTGATGCGCGGCGGCGGTGAGCGGCTGCTCGGGGTGGCAGCCGGCAAGTGCGGCCGGGTCGGCGGCAGCGCGCAGCGCGGTGGACGCGGCCGCCGAATGCGCGTCGATGCGGGTCAGGTACACGGCGCGGCCGGGGGCGGCGGCGTCGAGGTCGGCGGTGGTCGGGGCGGTCGCGTCCGGCCAGCGGCTCTCGTCCCAGCCGTGCCCCCACAGCACCGGGTCGTCGCAGCCGGCGGCGTGCTCACGCAGCCGCCGCAGCGCGTCCTCCCGGCTGGTGGCGCCGGTCAGGTCCAGCCCGGTCAGGGCCAGGCCGTGGGCGGTGACGTGCACGTGGGTGTCGACGAACGCGGGGGCGACGAAAGCGCCGTCCAGGTCGACGATCTCGGCGTCCGGGTGCAGCGCGCGGCCGGGCCGGTCGGCCCCCACCCACACGACCTGCCCGTCGGTGACGGCCATCGCGGTGGCATCGGGGGCGCCGGCGCTGTAGATACGGCCGCCGACGAGAAGCTGGGTGTGCGGTGCTGGACTCACGAGCGTCCAGTGTGCCCCGTCAGGGCCGCTGCGGGCGCTGCGGGGTCTCGACGATCTCGCCGTCGAGGATCGGCGCGGACGTCAGCCGCGGCGTGGTGTCGACGACGGTGTGCTCGACGACCTGCCCATCGACGACGGTGATGCGCTCACCGTGCCAGCTCCCGCGGGCCGCGAGGTTCGCCATCTTGCGAGCGGCGAGGACCTTGACGGCCGGGCGGAGCAACGCCCGGGTCGGCGGCAGCAGCAGCAGGATGCCCAGCACGCTGGTCAGCAGACCGGGCACCAGCACCAGGCCGGCTCCGACCCCGACGAGCGCCCCGTCGGTCAGCGCCCGATCCGGCGAGCCGCCGGCCCGCACCTTCCCGAGGTTCTGCAGCGCCCGGCGGCCCTGCGCCCCGAGGATCAGATAGCCGAGGACGCTGACACCGAGGAACAGCAGCACGGTGTACCCGGCCCCGATGGCGGAACCGAGCACCGCCAGCACCGCGATCTCGGCGACGACGTAGACGAGGAACAACAGGGGCAACATCAGGGCTCCTTCCGGGCGGCCACACCGGTGCAACGAACGGGCCGGTGAATTTGCTCCCGATCGGCCGGCACCGCGGCTCCATGATCGAATCACGGGCATGGATGCCGGTGACTGGGCGCTACTGCTGACCGCGGCGACCGCCGCCGGATGGGTCGACGCGGTGGTCGGGGGCGGCGGGCTGATCCTGCTGCCCGCGCTGCTGCTGGTGGCGCCGCACCTGACCCCGCAGGCCGCGCTGGCGACCAACAAGCTCACCGCGATCTGCGGCACCAGCGCCGCGGTGGTGACGTTCGCGCGGCGCATCCGGTTGCCGTGGAAGGTGCTGGCCCCGGGTGCGGCGGTCGCGGTGGTGTCCGCGGCGTGCGGGGCGGCCGCGGTGGCGCTGATCGACAAGGCGCTGTTCATCCCGATCGTGATGGTCGCCCTCGTCGCCGTCGCGATGATGGTGACGCTGCGGCCGCAGGTCGGCACCACCCTGGCCCGGGAACGGCCGAGCCTGCGGCGCACGCTGATCGTCGTGCTCGGTTCGGCCGCGGTGATCGGGTTCTACGACGGCATCCTCGGTCCCGGCACCGGCACCTTCCTGATCATCTCGTTCGCCACCCTGCTGGGTACCGAGTTCGTGCGGTCGGCGGCGATGGCGAAGGTGATCAATCTCGGCTCGAACCTCGGCGCGCTGGTGTTCTTCGCCGCGACCGGGCACGTGTGGTGGGCGCTGGGGCTGACGATGGCGGTGTGCAACGTCGCCGGGGCGGTGCTGGGGTCGCGGACCGCGCTGGCGCGCGGCGCCGGGTTCGTGCGGGCGGTGCTGCTGATCGTCGTGCTGGTGATGGTGGTGCGGCTCGGTTGGCAGCAATTCGGATGATCGAGTTCTACGGTGAGCGGGTGAACACCGTCGACTCCGATTTCCTCGATCTGCCGTTACGTGCGCTCGCCGAGGCGGCGCTGTCGGTGGCCCGCAGCGGCGGGGCCACCCACGCGGACCTGCGGGTGCACCGGGTGCGCAGCCAGTCGCTGGCGCTGCGGGACGGCGGGGTGCAGGCCGCGGTGGACGGCGTCGATGCCGGGCTCGCGGTGCGGGTGCTGGTCGACGGCACCTGGGGCTTCGCCTCGCACGCCGAACTGACCGCGGACACGGCCGCGGCGACGGCCCGGCAGGCGCTGGAGGTGGCGCGGACGTTGCGGCCGCTGAACCGGGATCCGGTGTTGTGGGCCGACGAACCGGTCTATCCGGACGCGGTGTGGGTCTCACGGTACGACCTCGATCCGTTCGCGGTGCCGACCGCCGACAAGGTCGCGATCCTCACCGACCTGTCGCAGCGGCTGCTCGCCGCCGACGGCGTCGACCATGTGACGGCGCACTGTGTGCAGGTCAAGGAGCAGACCTTCTACGCGGACCTGGCCGGATCGACGATCACCCAGCAGCGGGTGCGGATCCAGCCGCAGTTCGAGGCGACCACCGTCGATCAGGCGGCGGGGGTGTTCGAGACCATGCGCACCCTCGCTCCCCCGACCGGGCGGGGCTGGGAGTATCTCGCGACCGACGATCACTGGGATTGGACCGGGGAGCTGGCGGCGCTGCCGCAGTGGCTGGCGGAGAAGGCCGCGGCGCCGCCGGTGGTCGCCGGGCCGACGGATCTGGTGATCGATCCGACGAACCTGTGGCTGACCATCCACGAGTCGGTCGGGCACGCCACCGAATACGACCGGGCCGTCGGCTACGAGGCGGCGTATGCGGGCACGTCGTTCGCGACCCCGGATCTGCTCGGGTCGCTGCGTTACGGCAGCGACGTGATGCACGTGACCGCGGACCGCACCGACCCGCACGGCCTCGCGACCGTCGGCTTCGACGACGACGGGGTCGCCGCGCAGTCCTGGGACCTGGTCCGCGACGGGGTGCTCGTCGGGTTCCAGGTGGATCGGGCGTTCGCGCCGCGGCTCGGGTTGCCGCGCTCGAACGGCTGCGCCTACGCCGACTCGGCGCACCACGTGCCGATCCAGCGGATGCCGAACGTGTCGCTGCAACCGGATCTGCACGTGGATCGCTCCACCGCGGACCTGATCGCCGGCGTCGAGGACGGGCTGTACATCGTCGGCGACAAGTCCTGGTCGATCGACATGCAGCGCTACAACTTCCAGTTCACCGGCCAGCGCTTCTACCGCATCCGCGGCGGGGAACTGGCCGGTCAGGTGCGCGACGTCGCCTACCAGGGCACCACCACCGACTTCTGGGGTGCGCTCGAGGCGGTCGGGGGGCCGTCCACCTGGCGGCTCGGCGGCGCCCTGAACTGCGGCAAGGCGCAACCCGGGCAGGTCGCGGCGGTGAGCCACGGCTGCCCGTCGGTGCTGTTGCGCGGCATCAACGTGCTCAACACCCGGACGGAGGGCGGACGATGATCGAGCCGCAGGAGCTGGTGGAGCGGGCGCTGCGCGCGTCCACCGCGGACGAGACGATCGTGCTGGTGACCGAGGTGTCGGAGGCGGCGCTGCGGTGGGCGGGCAACTCGATGACCACCAACGGGGTGTCGCGGTCGCGGTCCTGGACGGTGCTGGCGATCCGGCGCGAACCGGTGACCCGCGTCGGGATCGTCACCTCGAGCAGCGTCGATCCCGGGGACGTCGCCGCGGTGGTCGCCGCGGCGCAGGCCGCCGCCGAGGACGCGGCCCCGGCGACCGACGCGATGCCGCTGCTCGACGGCACCGGCAGCCCCGGGGACTGGGGGGACGCGTTCACCGGCACCGGCATCGCGGTGTTCGACGAGGTCATCGACGCGCTGACCGAGGGATTCGGCGGCTCCGATCTGCTCTACGGGTTCGCGCACCACCAGGTGTGCACCACCTGGCTCGGCACCTCCACCGGGCTGCGGCGCCGGTACACCCAGCCGGAGGGCTCGATCGAGGTGCACGGCAAGCGGGGCGGACCGACCGGTCCCGGCGCCTGGGCGGGCGCCGGCACCCGCGACTTCCGGGACGTCGACAGCACCGCCCTGCTCGTGGAGCTGGACCGGCGCCTGGACTGGGCGCGCAAGTCCGTGGAACTGCCGGCGGGACGCTACGAGACGCTGTTGCCGCCGTCCGCGGTGGCCGACCTGATGATCTACCTGATGTGGTCGATGGAGGGCCGCGGCGCCGAGGAGGGGCACACCGCGCTGTCCCGGCCGGGCGGCACCCGGATCGGCGAGATCCTGACCCCGCTGCCGCTGACGTTGTACTCGGATCCGGCCGCGCCGGGCCTCGAATGCGCACCGTTCGTGACGGCGACCGCCTCCACGGACGCGGTGTCGGTGTTCGACAACGGACTCGACACCGGCCGGGTCGACTGGATCCGGGACGGGACCGTGCACGCGCTGACCTATCCGCGGGCCGCGGCCGCCGAGTTCGGGGCGACCGTCACCGCGCCCGGCGACAACCTGCTGCTCACCGGCGGATCGGCGGCGAGCATCGACGACCTGGTGGCCTGCACCGAGCGGGGTCTGCTGCTGACCACCCTCTGGTACATGCGGGAGGTCGACCCGGCGACGCTGCTGCTGACCGGGCTGACCCGCGACGGGGTGTACCTGGTGGAGGACGGCGAGGTGGTCGCGGCGGTGAACAACTTCCGGTTCAACGAATCCCCGCTGGACCTGCTGCGGCGCGCCACCGAGGTCGGCGCCACCGAACGCACCCTGCCGCGGGAGTGGAAGGACTGGTTCACGCGCACCGCGATGCCGCCGATGCGGATCCCCGACTTCCACATGTCGTCGGTCAGCGCGGCCCGCTGACCGGCAGGGCCCGGGAACCGCGCGGGTTCCCGGGCCCCGGGTCTCAGGCCAGTTCGGCGATCTGCCGGCCGATCTCCTCCGGGGTGACCGTCGGCTCGAAGCGGCGCACCACCGCGCCGGCCGGATCGACGAGGAACTTGGTGAAGTTCCACTTCACCGCGTCGGTGCCGATCGTCTCCGGCATCGTCTTGCTGACGTGCTCGTACAGGAACCCGTGGTCCGGACCGAAGTCGCCGGGGGCCTCGGCGCGCAGGTGCCGGTACAGCGGATGCGCGTCGTCGCCGTTGACGTCGATCTTCCCGTACACCGGGAACGTCACGTCGTAGCTGAGGCGGCAGAACTCCTGGATCTCGGCGTCGGTGCCGGGTTCCTGACCGGCGAACTGGTTGCACGGGAATCCGATGATCTGCAGCTTGTCCCCGGCCTGCCGGTGCAGCGCCTCGAGTCCCTCGTACTGCGGCGTCAGCCCGCACTTGCTGGCGACGTTGACGATCAGCAGGTACTTGCCGGCGTAGCCGCTCAGGTCCTCGGTGGTGCCGTCGGCGGTGGCGACGGTGAAGCTGTGCACGCTCATGAAAGTCGTTTCCTCGTGGTCGGGTGGATGGAACGGGGTTTGCGCGGCGATCGACTCGAGATCGCTGGCCTCCGGCGAGATTACGGTTCGTCGACGCTGCAGGCGAGACCGATCGTGCCGGACCGGCCGCGGCGCAGCAGGCTCGCCTTGACCAAGAGCCGGCCGAGGATCCCGTACTTGCGGGTGATCGCGGCGCGGGCACGGTCGGTGCCGGCGTCGTCGAGCACGACGGCGGTGCCCGCGACCGCGGCGCTGCGCGGCTTGCCCCGCGCGTCGCACACCGCCAGGGTGATGCGCGGGTCCCGGCGCAACCGGCGGACCTTGTACGAGTCGGTCTCGGTCCACACCAGCAACCGGTCCCCGTCGGCCGCGGCCCACACGGGTGTGGGCACCGCGGTGCCGTTCTTGCGGAAGGTGCTGAGCAGCACGAACTTGGCGGCGGCGAGGTCGGCGAACGACGGCCGCGTGAGATCCCCATCGGACATGACCACACCCTACGCAGGCGCGCGGGCCCCCGCGGCATCCGACGGGCGACCGTTCTAGCCTGGACCTCATGTCCGAGTCCCGATCCGCCGTCGACGTGCACCTGCCGGGCGGTGCCCTGACTGCCGCGCAACTGCAGGCCCTCGCCGAACTCGCCCACGCCCACGGCGACGCGGAACTGCTGCTCACCGATCACGCCGGGCTGCGGATGCACGGCGACCGCGACACCCTGACCGGGTCCCTCCACGCGGCCGGGCTCACCGTGCACGGCGCCTACCGCCGCAGTGTCGTCGCCTCCCCGCTGTCCGGGCGGATCGGCGGGCTCGCCGACGTGCGCGCGATCGCCGCCGAACTGCACCGGCGGCTGCACGGCACCGCCGCGACCGCCGACACCGTCCTCGGCGTCGACGACGGCAGCGGCGACATCGTGGCCCTGTCCCCCGACGTGGCGGTGTGCGCGCTGCCCGACGGGTCGTGGATGCTGACCCGCGGCGGCCGCGACACCGGGGTGCGGGTCGAGACCGGCGACGTCGTCGACGTGCTGCTCGAACCCGCCGACGCTACGGCACCGGACACCGACACGGCGCCGCTGCCGACCCCACCCCCGCACCCCATCGGCTGGCTCGACCGCGCCGACGGCACCGTCGTGCTCGCCGCCGCCCTCGCCGGCGGGGTGCTCCCGGCCCGCACCGCCGAATTCCTCGCCGCCGTCGAACGCCCGGTGGTGATCACCCCGTGGCGTTCGCTGCTGCTGTGTGACCTCGACGAATGGGCCGCCGAACAGGTCGTGCGGGTCCTCGCCCCGATGGGGTTGATCTTCGACGCGGACTCCCCGCACGTGGAGTGAACCGGCCGAACCGGTCCGGACGGCGCCGGATCCGCCTACCGTAGAACGGGTGAGTCCCGATACCGCCGGCTCCGACCACGACGTCTTCGATGTGATCGTGATCGGCGGCGGCCCGGCCGGAGAGAACGCCGCACACTACGCGATCAACGGCAGCGACCGCACCGCCGCGCTGATCGAGCACGAACTCGTCGGCGGCGAATGCTCGTATTGGGCGTGCATGCCGAGCAAGGCGCTGCTGCGTCCCGGTCAGATCCTTGCCGCCGCCCGCCACATGCACGGCGTCGAGCAGAAGATCAACGCGCACGGGGTCGACGCCGCCGCGGTGCTGGCCCGCCGCGACGAGTTCACCCACCGCCGCGACGACAGCTCCCAGGTGTTGTGGGCCGACTCCGTCGGCATCGACGTGCTGCGCGGACACGCCCGCATCACCGGGGAATGCACCGTCGCCGTCGACGGGGACCGCCCCCGCACCCTCCGCGCCCGGCACGCGGTGGTGCTCGCCACCGGCTCCGTCGCGGCCGTCCCCGACATCCCCGGACTGCGCGCGGCGCTGCCGTGGACCTCGCGCGACGCCACCAACCTCGTCGAGATTCCGCGGCGGGTGCTGCTCGTCGGCGGCGGGGTGGTCGCGTGCGAGGCCGCGACGTGGCTGCGCCAGCTCGGCGTCGAGGAACTCACCGTCGCGGTGCGCGGATCACGGCTGCTGCCGCGCGTCGAACCGTTCGCGGCCGCCGCCGTCGCCGACACCTTCGGCCGCCACGCCGTCGACGTGCGGTTCGGCACCGAGATCAGCCGCGTCACCCGAGAAGACGCCCGCGACACCGGGATCGGGCGCATCCACGGCGGCCCGGCGACCGTGCAGCTCGACGACGGCACCACCGTCGAGGTCGACGAAATCGTGGTCGCCGCCGGCCGCCGCCCCGCCACCACGGACCTCGGGCTCGACGTGCTGGGCCTGGACCCGGGGGCGGCCACCCCCGTCGACGATCACCTGAACGTCACCGGGGTGGACGGCACCTGGCTGTACGCGGTCGGGGACGTCGCCGGCCGGGCCGCGCTGACGCACATGGGCAAATACCAGGCGCGGGTGTGCGGCGACGTGATCGCCGCCCGCGCCGAGGGCCGCGACCTCGATCACCCCCGCTACCGGGCGACCGCCGACCACGGGCAGGTGCCGCAGGTGATCTTCACCGAACCGGAGATCGCGTCCGTCGGGCACACCGCCGCCTCTGCCCGCGACGCCGGCCTCGACGTCGAGACCCTCGAGGTGGAGCTGGCGGTGGCCGGCTCGGCGCTGGCCCGCGACGACTTCGCCGGGCACGCCGCGCTCGTCGTCGACCGCGCCACCGACACCCTCGTCGGCGCCACCTTCGCCGGCACCGAGGTCGCCGAACTCGTGCACGCGGCGACGGTGGCGCTCGTCGGGAAGGTGCCGTTGGACACGCTCTGGCATGCGGTCCCGTCGTATCCGACGGTCAGCGAGGTGTGGTTGCGCCTGCTCGAAACCCGCCGGCCCTGACCCGCGACCCGAAGGGAGAACCCCGTGGAGCTGAGCGTCGTCGCCATCGACAAACCCGAGGACACCAACGTGATCGTCGGCCAGTCCCACTTCATCAAGACCGTCGAGGACCTGCACGAAACGCTCGCCGGATCCAGCCCGCACCTGCGGTTCGGGATCGCGTTCTGCGAAGCGTCCGGGGTGCGCCTGGTGCGGCACTCCGGCAACGACGACACGCTCACGGACCTGGCCACCCGCAACGCCCTCGCGCTCGCCGCCGGACACTGCTTCGTCGTGTTCGTCGACAACGGCTACCCGGTGAACATCCTCAACGCGATCAAGCTGGTCCCGGAGGTGTGCGGCATCTACTGCGCCACCGCCAACCCGGTCGAGATCGTCATCGCCGAAACCGATCTCGGCCGCGGCATCATCGGTGTCATCGACGGCAGCCCGCCGCTCGGGGTGGAATCCGACGCCGACGTCGCGGACCGCAAGGCGCTGTTGCGCACCATCGGCTACAAACTGTGACGGCCGGTCAGCGCGGCAGCCGCCGCCAGATCGCCCGCGGCAGCAGCCGCATCCCGAAGAACACCGGCCTCAGCAGGCCCGGCACCCACACCTCGCCGCGACCGCGGCCCAACGCCCGCACGGTCGCGTCGGCCACCTGATCCGCGGTGCTCGACAACGGCGCCGGGCTCATCCCCTCGGTCATCCGGCCGATCACGAAACCGGGCCGCACCAGCAGCAACGACACCCCGCTGCCGTGCAGGGCGTCCGCCAGCCCGGACGCGAACCCGTCCAACCCGGCCTTCGCCGACCCGTACACATAGTTGGCGCGGCGCACCCGCACCCCGGCTACCGACGAGAACACCACGATCCGGCCCGCACCCTGCGCGCGCAGCCGCGTCGCGAGCCGGGTCAGCAACGCGACCTGCGCGACATAGTCGGTGTGCACGACCGCGATCGCATGCGCGGCGTCGGTTTCGGCGCGGGACTGGTCGCCGAGGATCCCGAAGGCGAGCACCGCCACGTCGATCGGCCCGTGCGCCGCGGTGATCTGCTCGAGCACCCGCTCGTGGATGTCGAGATCGTCGGCGTCGAACTCGACGGTGTGCACCGCGCTCGCGCCCGCCGCCAGCACCGCCTGCCGGGGGCCGTCCAGCTCGCCGGCGCGGCGCGCGGCGAGGATCACGGTGCGGCCGGGGGCGAGCCGGCGGGCCACCTCGAGCCCGATCTCGCTGCGGCCCCCGAAGATCACGATGCTTCCCTGCGCGATGGTCATGGCTGCCAGTGTTCCGTGACCGATCGGTGCGGGCGCGGTCGGGGGCCGGTGCCCGGGGCAGGTCGAGCGCTCTAGGCTCGCGGGTATGGCCCGCACCCCGGACGCGCTCGGCGAGCGCGCACTGCAGTTCCTGTCCGAATACCACCTCGGCACACTCACGACGCTGCGCAAGGACGGCACCCCGCACGTCGTCGCGGTCGGGTTCACCTGGGATCCGCAGGCCCGGGTGGTGCGGGTGATCACCAACGCCGGCTCGCAGAAGGCCTTGAACGCCGACCGGGGCGGCTACGCCGCGGTGTCGCAGGTCGACGGCGGGCGTTGGCTCACCCTGGAGGGCTCGGCGCGGGTGCGCAGCGACGCCGCCGCGGTCGCCGAGGGGGTCGACCGCTACACCCGGCGGTACCGGCCGCCGCGGGAGAACCCGACTCGCGTGGTCGTCGAGATCGCCGTGGACCGGGTGATGGGGTCGGTGCTGGACTGATCCCGGTGCTGGACCGACCCACATCGGCGTTTCCGTCCCCTACCTGCCCCCGGTTGTTCCGAGCGAGCGGTACATTCGGTCGATCTGAGGAGACGAACGGTACATTCGCTCGGGTCAGGTGGGGTTGCCTCGCCGCGTGAGGCGCCCGAGCAGGGTGTTCGACCACGGCCGATAGCGGGTGTTGTGGAAGGTGTCCACCAGCCAGGTGCCGTCCCGCCGGACCAGGACGAAGGTCACCGAGGAGCGGCGCTTCGCGGTCGGGACGGTGCGCCGCTTCTGCCAGGACATGACGATTCCGCCGCGTTCGCACGCGACCGCGACGTCGGGAGCAGGGAAACGCACGTCGCGATGTTCGGTCACCATGCGGGAATTGCGCATGATGCCCGCGAACAGGTCGCGGTGACCGTCGGCGATCGCTCTGCGTCCGCTCATGTGGGTGCCGTCGAATGCCGTGTAGTCGGCGTCGGCGGTGAAGGCCTGCGAGTAGGACTCGGGATTTCCTTCTTCCCAGGCAGCCGCGACGCGTGCCAGTGCCCGGTCCACACCGACGGCGTCGTGGGTCGATGCAGTCATCTCACCCTCCTTCGATTCAGTGCGGTATATAGTTTAGAACGCTGAAATAATTTGGGGTAGGCATGACGAACGAACCGATCACACCCGGCGACCTCCTCGGCCGGGATTTCGCGACGGCCGTGGTGATGTTCCACGAGGCGGTCGCGCACCGACTCGGCCTGACCGCCACCGACAATCGGGCCCTGGACGTGCTGTCCCGATCCGGGCCGACCACCGCCGGGGATCTGGCCCGGGCCCTGCACCTGACCCCGGGGGCGGTGACCGGCATCGCGGACCGACTGGCCGCCGCCGGCTACATCACCCGCGTCCCCGACACCACCGACCGGCGCCGCATCCTCCTGGTCGTCGCCACCGACCGGATGGCAGCACGCCTGCAGCCCCTCTACGAGCCGTTCGCGCGCGATGTCGCGGAACTGTTCGCCGCCCACAGCGACGACCAGCAGGCGGCGATCACCGCGTTCCTCACCGATGTCACCCGGACCCTGCGCGCCCACACCGAGCGGGTCACCGCTCCGGACGGCCGATAACCGCGCCCGGAACCGGTGTCGACCCACCCCGAGTCCGAGCGAGCGGTACATTCGGTCGGTCTGCGGGCTGTTGCGAAATAGCCGAAGGTCCGCGACCGCGAACCACAGCGCCGGTCCCGGGGCGGGGTCTCCCGCCCCGGGACCACCGCTTCACACGGCGGCCGGCAACCCGCCCCCACCCACCATGGT
>NZ_JALPTB010000116.1 GCF_023218075.1 Rhodococcus sp. HM1
CCGTCTACCCGGCCGGGCCGCACGGCCCGAGCCAGCGCATCCTCGCCGCCGACGACGTGCCGCTGAACCTGGACGTGGTCACCACCGACGAACAGGACGCGCTGGACCGGATCCGCGAGTTCGTCGCCACCGGCTTCGACGTCACCGTCGATATGCCGCTGCGGGCCCGGCTGTTTGCCGTCGGCCGCGACGAGCACATCGCGGTGCTGGTGGTCCATCACATCGCCGCCGACGGGGCGTCCGCCGAGCCGCTGGCCCGCGACCTGATCACCGCCTATCACGCCCGCACCCGCGGGGAGCGGCCCGCGTGGCAGCCGCTGCCGGTGCAGTACGCCGACTACGCGCTGTGGCAGAACGAGCGGCTCGGCGACGCCGGCGATCCCACCTCCCGCGCCGCCGCGCAGCTGGCGCACTGGCGCCGCGCCCTGGCGGGCCTGCCGGACGTGCTGACCCTGCCCACCGACCGGCCGCGCCCGCCGCGGCAGTCCTTCCGCGGCGACATCGTCCGGTTCCACATCGACGCCGAGCTGCAGGCGCGGCTGCAGCGGCTCGCCGCCGGCCGCGACACCACCCTGTTCATGGCGGTGCACGCCGCCCTGTCGGTGCTGCTGGCGCGGCTGTCCGGCAGCGACGACATCGCCGTCGGCACCCCCATCGCCGGCCGCGGCGACCGGGCCCTCGACGATCTGGTCGGCATGTTCGTCAACACCCTGGTGCTGCGCACCCGGGTGCCCGGCCGGCTCGGCTTCGCGGAGCTGCTCGGCCGGGTCACCGCCGCCGACCTGGACGCGTTCGCGCACGCGGACGTGCCGTTCGAACGGGTCGTGGAGGAAGTGGACCCGGTCCGCTCGACCGCGCACTCGCCGCTGTTCCAGGTGTCCATCGAGTTCCAGAACAACGCCCGCCCCAGCCTGGAACTGCCGCACCTGACCGTCACCGGGCTGCAGCTGGATCCGACGGTGTGCAACTTCGACCTGGAACTGCTGCTCGCCGAAACCGACACCGGCGGACTGGATGCGGCGTTCGTGTACGCCACCGACCTGTTCGACGCCGGCACCGTCGCCGGGTTCGCGGACCGGTTCGTGCGGCTGCTCGACGCGCTCACCACCGACCCGGACCGGCCCGTCGGCGACATCGACCTGGTCACCGCCGACGAGACCCGGGCGCTGGTGCCGGCGTACGGCCCGGCCGGGGTGGGCACCGGGCTGTGGACCGAGCTGCTGGATGCGGCCGTGGCCGCCGCCCCGGATTCGGTCGCGGTCGTCGACGGGGACCGCACCGTCACCTACCGCGACCTCGACGCCGCCGCGAACCGGCTGGCGCGAATGCTGCTCGACCGCGGCGCCGGACCCGACCGGGTCGTCGCGCTCGCGCTGACCCGCTCGATCGAGTCGGTCACCGCGGTGTGGGCGGTCATCCGCTCGGGGGCCGCGTTCGTGCCGGTCGATCCGGCCTATCCGCCCGACCGGATCGCCTACATGCTCGACGACAGCGCGGCCCGGCTCGGGATCACCACCGCCGCGCACCGGGCCGCGTTGCCGTCCGGCGCCGACTGGATCGTGCTCGACGACCCGGACACCGCCGCCGCGCTGGCGGCCCGCGCCGCCGCGGCCGTCACCGATCGTGACCGGCCGGCGGCGCTGCGCCCGGACCACCCGGCCTATCTCATCTACACCTCCGGCTCCACCGGCCGCCCGAAGGGGGTGACCGTCACCCACCGGGGCCTGACGGACCTGGCCGCCGAGGAACGCGAGCACCTGCAGGTCGACCCGACCGGCCGGGTCTCGCACCTGGCGTCGCCGAGCTTCGACGCGTCGGTGTTCGAGCAGATGATGGCGCTGTCGGCGGCCGCGACCCTGGTGATCGTCCCGCCGGAGGTGTACGGCGGGGAGGACCTGGCCGCGGTGCTCGACACCCACCGGGTCACGCACAGTTTCATCACCCCGACCGCGCTGGCGTCGCTGGACCCGGTCGCGGTGCCGGCGCTGCGGGTGCTGCTGGTCGCCGGGGAGGCCTGCCCGCCGGAGCTGGTGGCCCGCTGGGCGCCGGGCCGGCGCGTCATCGACGCCTACGGGCCGACAGAAGCGACGATCATGACCTCGCTGAGTGCGCCGCTGGCCGCCGGGGACCCGGTCACCATCGGCCGGCCCACCCGCGGGTTCCGGGCGCTGGTGCTCGACGCGCGGCTGCGGCCGGTGCCGGTCGGGGTGGCCGGGGAACTGTACGTGGCCGGCCCGGGCCTGGCCCGCGGCTACCACGCCCGCCCGGATCTGACCGCGGCCCGGTTCGTCGCCGACCCGCACGTGCCGGGGCAGCGGATGTACCGCACCGGCGACATCGTCCGCTGGACGCACGAGCGGGACCTCGAGTACGTGGGGCGCTCCGACTTCCAGGTCAAGGTGCGCGGGTTCCGCATCGAACTCGGCGAGATCGACGCCGCGCTCGGCAGCCACGAGCAGGTGGTGTTCGCGCACACCGTCGGGCACACCGCCCCGTCCGGGCAGACCGTGCTCGTCTCCTACGTGCGCTGCGCCCCGGACAGCGCACCCGACCCCGCCGCACTGAAAGCACATGTGGCGCAGCAGCTTCCGTCGCACATGGTGCCGACGGCGGTGATCGTGCTCGACGAGATCCCGCTCACCCCGGCCGGCAAGCTCGACCGCCGCGCGCTGCCGGCCCCGGACTTCGGGACCGCCACCGGCCGCTACCGGGCCCCGGAGAACGAACTCGAACGCATCGTCGCCGAGGTCTTCGCCGAGCACCTCGGCCTGGAGCGGGTGTCGGTCGACGACGGGTTCTTCGACCTGGGCGGCACCTCGCTGCTGGCCACCCGCATGCTGCCGGCGCTCGGGGAGCGCCTGGGCCGGCGGGTGCCGCTGCAGGCGATCTTCGTGCACCCGACCGCGGCGGACCTGGCCGCGCACCTGACCGAACCGGGCGAACCGGCGACCGTCGACGACGCGCTGCGGGTGCTGGTGCAGCTGCGCGAGGGCACCGGCCCGGCGCTGTTCTGCGTGCATCCGGCGGCCGGGCTGTCCTGGGCCTACGCCCCGCTCGCGCAGCGCCTGGACGGGCACCGGCCGGTGTACGGGCTGCAGCTGCCGGCGCTGAGCGGGGAGGGACGCACCGACACCATCCGGACGCTCGCCCACCGGTACGTGCAGGAGATCCGGCGGGTGCAGCCGCACGGGCCGTACCACCTGCTGGGCTGGTCCCTGGGCGGGGTCATCGCGCACGCGGTCGCGGTGGAACTGCGCCGCGCCGGGGAGGTCGTCGACACCCTCGCGTTGCTCGACAGCCACCTCGCGATCCCCGGCGGCGCCCCGGCGGTCGGGGTCAAGGACATGCTCCGCGACCTGGGCGTGTCGGTCAACGGCGGCCCCGAACCGACCTTCGAGCGGGCCGCGGCGATCCTCGACGAGTCGCTCGGCGGCAGCACCGGCCTGACCGCCGCGCACCTCGAGCGCATCCACTCCGGATCGACCGAGGCGTCCCGCGCGGCCCGGCGGCATTCCCCGGACACCTTCGACGGGGACGTGCTGTTCTTCACCGCCAGCCGGTCGGCGGCGTCGATCCCCGCCGTGGCCGCCTGGCACAACGTGGTCTCCGGGGAGATCCACCAGTACCGCCTCGACTGCGAGCACCACGAGATGGTCTCCCCGCGGGCGGTGGAGACGATCGTCGCGGTGCTCGCGGCCCGGCTCGAGGAGAGCGACAGCGCATTCCGGCACTGGGGTCGCGGCGAGGTCGGTACCCCGCGGCGCTGACGCCGGGCGCTGACGCGCCGGTGTGCCATTGTGGCGGTGGGAGCCGCCATTTCGGCACACCGGCGCGTCGGCGCACCCCTGTGACGAGACACAATTGAGGAACGTGTTCCAGGGTGGGACATTTCATCCATGACTGCCGCACCCGGCTCCGGGGTCCACCGCACCGCACCGCTCGGCAGCTCCCCGTGGGATTCCCTGCACCGCGAACACGACTACACCGTCGACGAGATCACCGGCCGCATCCCCGACGGGCTGCGCGGCGCTCTCTACCGCATCGGACCGGGACGCCTCGACGTCGCCGGCCACCCGGTCGAGCACATCTTCGACGGCGACGGCATGATCTCGCGGCTGCACATCGGCGACGACGAGATCCGCTTCCGCAACCGCTACGTGCGCACCCGCAGCTACCGGCGCAGCAACCGCACCGCGGAGATGCCCCGCGGATTCGGCACCCCCCGCCGCGGCGGGCCGCTCGCCAACGCGCTGCGCTTCCCGGCGAACATGGCCAACACCAACGCGATCCGGCACGGCGACCGCCTCTACGCGCTGTGGGAGGGCGGCAAACCGCATGCCCTCGACCCGGCCACCCTCGACACCCTCGGCATCGAGGACTTCGGCGGCCGCCTCAAACGGCTCGGCGCCTTCTCCGCGCACCCCAAGATCGATCCGCGCACCGGGGACCTCTACAACTTCGGCCTCGACTTCTACCCGCGGCCGCTGATCCGCTGCTACCGGCGCACCCCGCGCGGCGCGTTCACCGAGATCGCCGCGTTCCCCATCCCGAAACCGGCGTTCGTGCACGACTTCGCGCTCACCGAACGCCACCTGGTGTTCGTCGTCGATCCGCTGATCGTGGCCCGCCCGGTGTCGATGCTGCTCGGGCTGCGCCCGATGGACCACGCCCTGACGTTCGCGCCGGAGAAGGGCACCACCGTGGTGCTGGTGCCGCGCGACGGCGGCGGGCCCGTGCAGATCGAGCACGACGCGCTGTTCCACTTCCACGTCACCAACGCCTACGAGGACGACGACACCACCACGGTCGTCGACGTGGTCGCCCACGATCCCACGCAAAGCTGGCAACGCTGGAACGGGCACCTGCGCGACTACCGCGGCAACGCCGGACCCGCCTTCGGCGGCATCCTCACCCGCCTGCGCATCGACCGGCGCACCCGCCGCATCACCCGCGAGGTCCTCGGCGACCGCGGCTGCGAATTCCCGCAGCTCGACCCGCGGCGCACCACCACCGCGCACCGCCACACCTACCTCGCCGAGGCCTCGGTCCCCGGCGGCGACCCCGACTCGATCGCCACCGTCGACCACACCACCGGCACCATCCGGCGCTTCGTCGGCGACCCCGGCGACACGGTGTGCGAGCCGCTGTTCGCGCCCGCCTCGGCCACCGAGGGCCAGGGGTGGCTGCTCACCGTCCAGCACAGCGCCGCCGAGCGCCGGTCCCGGGTGCTGATCCTTCCCGCCGAGCGTCCCGACGCCGGCCCGGTCGCGACCCTCGGGTTGCGCCACCACGTGCCGATGACCTTCCACGGCACCTTCACACCGCGCTGACCGTGCCGGGTTCGCGGACCGCCGCCGCGGGTAGCCGCATCACACGGACGAGCGTGTGCGCGGCGGATCCGCGCGGCGGGAACGAACGGAGACGGGCGTGAAGATCGGATACAAACTGTTCGCCGAGGCGTATTCACCGACCGAGCTGGTGCGCCAGGCGGTGCGCGCCGAGGAGGCCGGCTTCGACTTCGTCGAGATCAGCGACCACTACCACCCGTGGCTGCACGACCAGAACCATTCGGGCTTCGCCTGGTCGATCCTCGGCTCGATCGCCGCGAAGACCTCCACCCTCGGGCTGGCCACCGGCGTGACCTGCCCGTTCCTGCGCTACCACCCGGCGATCATCGCGCAGGCCGCGGCCACCACGGCACTGCTGTCCGACGGCCGGTTCGTGCTGGGCCTGGGCAGCGGCGAAAACCTCAACGAACACGTGGTGGCGCGCGGCTGGCCGGCCGCCGCGACCCGGACGCAGATGCTGCGCGAATCGATCGAGGTGATCCGGTTGTTGTGGAGCGGCGGCTACCACAGCTACGACGGCCGCCACATCCGGCTCGAGGACGCGCGGGTGTTCGACCTGCCCGACGAGCTGCCGCCGATCGTGGTCGCCGGGTCGGGCGGTCCGGCGGTGACGACCGCCGCCGAACTCGGCGACGGCCTGTTCGCGACGGAAGCCGACCCCGAGCTGATCGCCGCGTACCGGCAGGCCGGGGGCACCGGGCCGCGCTACGGCGAGGTGTCCCTGGCGTGGGCGCCGACGGAGGAGGCGGCGCTGGCGTCGGCGCACAGGCTGTTCCGGTTCTCGGCGGCCGGGTGGAAGGTGCAGGCCGAGTTGCCGAATCCGGTGAACTTCGAGGCGGCCGCCTCGACGGTCCGCGAGTCGGACCTCGCCGACAGCTTCGGGTACGGCCCCGACCCCGACCGTCACCTGGAGAAGATCCGCGGCTACGCGGACGCCGGGTTCGACCACCTGGCGCTGGTGAACGCCGGGCCGGACGTCGACGGGTTCTTCCGGTTCTACGCGGACGAGCTGCGACCGGCCCTCGCCACGTCCTGAGCCGGTGACCGGCCGACCTGCCGGGCCGCGGGAAGCGCACCGAACCAAATATGAACCACATACATGAACTTGCATGTGGTTTATGAATTGGAATTATGTGACGGTGGCCTCTTCACTGGAGGCATGACCACCAGCCCTCCGCGCTCCGACCTCGACCTGTTCGCCGACGAGATCCTCACCGACCCCTATCCCACCTTCGCCGAGCTGCGGGAACTCGGCCCGGTGGTGTACCTGCCCGCCCACGACGTCTACGCCCTGACCCGCTACGACGTCATCCGCGGCGCCCTCGCCGACACCGCGACGTTCTCCTCCCGCAGCATCGCCTTCAACCCGGCCGCCAACGAGGCCCTCCAGGGCACGTCCCTGGCGTCCGACCCACCGATCCACACCGAACTGCGCGCCACCCTCACCGAGAACCTCTCACCGCGGGCCCTGCGCGGCCTCAAGTCCACCATCGAGACCAAGGCCGACGCGCTCGTCGCCGACCTGGTGGAGAAGGGCTCGTTCGAGGCCATCGACGCCCTCGCCCGCGCCTTCCCGCTCGAGGTCGTCGCCGACCTCATCGGCTTCACCGGCGAGGTCCGCGCCAACATGCTCCGCTGGGGTCAGGCCGCCATGGAGGTCCTCGGCCCCATGAACCAGCGCACCGCCGAGAACTTCCCCATCGCGGGGGAGCTGTACGCCTGGTGCTCGCAGGTGCAGGCCGAGGATCTGACCCCCGGCTCGGTCGGCCGCGGCATCTTCGACGCCGAGGCGCGCGGCGCCGTCCCCGCCGGCAGCGCCGGGCACATCATCCACCAGTATCTCGGCGCCGGGGTCGACACCACCATCGCCTCGATCGGCAACCTGATCGCCCTGTTCGCGGCGTTCCCCGACCAGTTCGACCTCGTGCGCGCCGACCCGACGCTGGTGCCGGCCGCGTTCGCGGAGGTGCTGCGCTACTGGGCGCCGCTGCACGCCTGGGGCCGCGCGGTCACCCGCGACGTCGAGATCGACGGCTACCTGATCCCGGCCGGGGCGCAGGCGGCGGTGCTGCTCGGCGCCGGCAACCGCGACCCGCGCCACTACGACGATCCGGACACCTTCCGGGTCGAACGCAACCCGGTCGATCACCTGTCCTTCGGGTACGGCCCGCACGGCTGCGCCGGGCAGGGCCTGGCCCGGCTCGAGGCGCACGCGGTCATCGCCGCCCTCGCCCGGCACGCCCGCCGCCTGGTCGCCGCCGACCCGATCCGGCTGCCCAGCAACACCACCCGCTCCATCGACGCACTCGAGATCCTGGAGGTTGTCCCGTCATGAAGATCACCCTCGACCGCCCCCGCTGCGAAGGCCACGGACTGTGCGAGGAGGTCGCACCCGAGCTGATGCACCTCGACGACGACGGTGAGCTGATCCTCGACGTCGAGGATCTCGACGACGGCGACCCGCGGGCCGCCACCGCCGGTGCCGCCGTGCGCGTGTGCCCCGTCGCCGCCCTCAAACTCGCATGAGTGCCGCACAGACCCCGGGGATGCACCGGGTCGTCGTGGTCGGCAACGGCATCGCCGGGCAGACCGCCTGCGACAGCCTGCGCACCGCCGGGTTCGACGGGGAGCTCACCGTCGTCGGCGACGAACCGGTGCCCGCCTACTCGCGGCCGGCCCTGTCGAAGGCGCTGCTCACCGACGGCGGCTCGCACGAGCTCGCCGCCCCCGCGCACGGCGCCACCGAGCTGCTCGGCGTCGCCGCGGTGGGCCTGGGCGTCGCCGCCCGGACGGTGCGGCTCGACGACGGGCGCGACCTGCCCTTCGACGGGCTCGTGATCGCCACCGGCACCCGGGCCCGCCGGCTCGGCCAGGACGCGCTGGTGCTGCGCACCCTCGACGACGCGCTGCTGCTGCGCGACCGGCTCGCGGCGCGTCCGTCGGTGGCGGTCGTCGGCGCCGGGCCGCTCGGCATGGAGGTCGCGTCCGCGGCCGTGCAGGCCGGCTGCGAGGTCACCGTCGTCGCCGACACCGCACCGATGCGCCCGCAGTTCGGCGGGTATCTGTCCGAGGTGTTCACCACCGCCGCGACCGCCGCCGGCGTGAAGATCGTCTACGGCACCGCCGCCGGCGTCGACGCCGGCGCGGTGAC
The DNA here is from genome assembly GCF_023218075.1 of Rhodococcus sp. HM1. Classification (GTDB taxonomy): domain Bacteria; phylum Actinomycetota; class Actinomycetes; order Mycobacteriales; family Mycobacteriaceae; genus Rhodococcus. The sequence continues at coordinate 8,500 of NZ_JALPTB010000116.1, forward strand.
CCTCGACGACGGCACCCGCGTCACCGCCGAACTGGTGGTCGCCGCGATCGGGGACATCCCCAACGTCGAGTGGCTGCAGGACTCCGGGCTGCTCACCGACGGCCGCCTGGTCGCCGACACCCGCGGGCGGGTCGCGCCGGGCATCGTCGCCGCCGGGGACGTCGCGCACCTCCCGGTCCGCGGGATCGTGCGCCGGATCCCGTTGTGGAACAGCGCGATCGAGCAGGCCCGCGTGGCCGCGGTCGCTCTGCTGCGCGGGGACGACGCCCCCGAGTTCGATGCCGACCCGTACTTCTGGACCGAACAGTTCGGGCTGCATCTCAAGGCGATCGGGCATCTGCCGGTGGACGGGGACCCGACCTTCCTCGCCGGCGAGGATCCGCACGGGCCGGCGCTGCTGCACTGGCGGCATCCGGACGGCGCCGGGGTGGCGGTGGCGATCAACCACCGCATCCCGATTCCGCGGTTGCGGCGCGCCGCGGCCACCGGACAGCTCCCCGGCACGGTCACGACGTCCGGCTAGATTCATGTGGGTGAATCCACCCCCGGAGCACCCCGCCGATCCCGACCTCGCGCGGCTGGCCGCGATCAACCTGAACCTGCTGGTCCCGCTGCTGGCGGTGCTCGAGGAACGCTCGGTCACCCGCGCCGCCGCGCGGGTCGGGATGACGCAACCGGCGATGAGCCACGCCCTGGGGCGGATGCGCCGGTTGATCGGCGACGAGCTGGTGGTGCGGCAGGGGAGTGGGCTGGCGCTCACCCCCCGCGCTCTCGAGCTGATCGCGCCGCTGCGGGAGATGCTGCGGCAGACCGCGCGGGTGGTGAACTTCCCCCGCTTCGACCCGGCCCGGGACACCCGCACCATCACCCTGGCGATGACCAACAGCACCGCTTTCGTGGTCGGCCCGGAACTGACCCGGCTGATCGCGCAGCGCGCCCCGCATGCGACGGTGCGGCTGCGTACCTTCGTCGAGCCGCAGCCGGCCGATTTCACCGACGACGGGGTGGACGTGGTGCTGGTGTCGGAGGCGTTCTCCGCGCCCTATCCGCGCGAGCGGCTCTACGAGAACCGGTGGGTGGTCGTCGCCCATCCCGACACCGCCCCGGACGCCTCGGCGCTCGAGCTGCTGGAGTCGGTGCCGCACACCACCTACGACGCGCGGCACCGCATCACGCCCTACGCGGCGCTGGACGCGGCCGGGGTGCCCTACGGGATCGGCCGGCTGGTCTCCGATTTCCTGTTGGTGCCGCACCTGGTGGGACGCGCCGGTGGGGTCGCGATCCACACCTACCGGGTCGCGATGCAGATGCGCCGCCAGATGCCGCTGCGCATCGAGGAATTCCCGCTGCCGGTGCCGCCCCTGGGCATCGACATGGTGTGGAATCCGCGCCTGGCCGACACCGAATTCATCGGCTGGTTGCGCGAGATCCTGGTCGCCGCCACCGATTTCGACGCCGGGCGCTGACGTGCGCTGACGCGCCGGTGTGCCTTTGTGGCGGCCCCAGGCGCCACAAGTACACACCGGCGGCGCAGCCGCCCGCTCAGTCCTCGACGCCGAGCAGATAGCACCACGAGTCGGTCAGTTCCTCGAGGCAGATCTCGCGCGGGGTGCGCCAGCCGATGGAGAAGTAGCGCCGGGACATGTGTTCGAGCTGCCCGAAGGCGAGCACGCACCGGATCCGCCGCCGGTCCGGGTCCAGCCGCCCGGACTGGTTCAGCCCCTCGGTCATGTCGGTGACCGCGTCCTCGAACCACTGCTCGGTCTTCGCGGCCACGACCGGGTCGTGCGCCGCCTGGTAGGAGGCCGTCATGTAGGGCTTGATCTCGTCCCACTGGGTGAGTTTGCGGTCGAGCCACTGGTGGATCAGCGCGCGGGAGCCGGACGCGATCACCGCGGTCAGCGACGGGTCGTCGGCCGCGGTGAGGATCGAGTCGACCTTGGTCAGCAGCGCGCTCATCACGTCGGCCTTCGACGAGAAGTGCAGGTAGAAGGTGGTGCGGGTGGAGCCCGCGGCGGTGGCGATGTCGTCGATGGTGGTCGCGGCGTAGCCCTTGGTGCCGAACAGTTCGAGCGCCTTGGCGAGGAAGAGCTCGTAGGTCATCTGCTTCTGCGCGGCACGGAGTGACATGAACAGGAATCCTAGCGGCGCACCCGACTTACCGACGGGTACAGTGACGATTCTGGTCGCAAAGTCACTTGACAGTATGTAATCCGAATCCGTACTGTGACTCGCACCACGGACGTCTCCGTGCGACGTCGACGAAAGGAAGTGCCGATGACCGGCCCCGCGACCGCGACCCCCACCGTCCACACCGTTCTCGGTCCGGTTCCCGCCGACGAACTCGGTATCGTCGCCGTCCACGAGGCCCTGCTCTCGGTGCTGCCCGGCGCCCAGCACGCCTACGACATCGACTTCGACCGCGCCGAGATCTTCACCACGCTGCTCGGCAAGCTCCGCGAGTTCCGCGCCGCGGGCGGCGGCACCCTCGTCGACGCCACCGGCATGTTCCACGGCCGCGACGTGCCGCTGTACGAAAACCTCTCCCGCGCTTCCGGAGTGCACATCGTCGCCTCCACCGGCCTCGGCCCGGAGAACCTGCTCGGCGGCTACTTCCTCACCCCGCAGAC
>NZ_JALPTB010000117.1 GCF_023218075.1 Rhodococcus sp. HM1
GGTGCCGATGCGGTGACCGGCCCTGCGGTGCGTGCCGATCCCGCTCCTCCGGGACACGCAGCAAGGCAACAGGAAGAATCGGAGAGTATGACGGAGTATCGGATTTCTCGTCGACTGTTGTGAGCCTGCCGGCTCCACCGGTCGTGGATACGCGGTAATGACCTCGTGCGTCTTCTGCGCAATCGTCGCAGGTGAGGCTCCGGCAAGCGTCGTGCTCGACGAGCCGGACGTGATCGCGTTCATGGACATCCGGCCGTTCACGGCCGGACATCTGCTGGTCGTTCCGAAGCGTCACGCATCGGGTCTGGCAGAACTCGACCCCGAGGACGGGGCGCGCATCTTCGATGCGGGCCGGCGCATCGCCATCGCGCTGCGTTCCGGCGACCTGCCCGTCGACGGCGTGAACCTCTTCCTGGCCGACGGCACCGCCGCGGGGCAGGAGGTCTTCCACGTCCACCTGCACGTCATTCCGCGAAGGCACGGTGACGGGTTCGGTCTGCGTGCGGTACCCCGCAGTCCGAACCGGACCGTGCTCGACGGTACTGCCGCCGCGATCCGCGACGCTCTGTCGCGGTAGCGGCGGCACCGTCGGGTCGACCGGACGGCGGGTTGCGACGGGATTTGTCCGACCCGGTGATCTACGGTGCTCTTGTGGCCCGTGCGCAACCGATCCTGACGCCGCTCACCGAGGCGGCGATCTTCCTCGTCGCGACCGTCGACGAGGGTGGCGAATCCGACGTTCGTGACCTGCTCGAAGACCTCGCGGCTCTGCGCCGCGCGGTGGGATTCCGGATCCCCGAGGGTGGTCTGTCCTGCGTCGTGGGCATCGGCTCCCGACTGTGGGACCGGCTGTTCGACGGCCCGCGGCCGGCCGAGCTTCACGAGTTCGTCGAACTCGACGGGGGAGTGCACCGTGCCCCGTCCACACCCGGCGACCTGCTCTTCCACATCCGGGCCTCCTCTCAGGACCTGTGCTTCGAGCTCGCCGCCAAGATCGACGACAGGTTGCGCCCGGTGGCGACCTTCGTCGACGAGGTGCACGGCTTCCGCTACTTCGATCGTCGCGACCTGCTCGGTTTCGTCGACGGCACCGAGAACCCCGAGGACGAGGACGCGGTCGCCGCGGCTCTCGTCGGCGACGAGGACGCCGAGTTCGCCGGTGGTAGCTACGTGATCGTGCAGAAGTACCTGCACAACCTCGAGGCCTGGAACGCGTTGCCGGTCGAGGAGCAGGAACGCGTGATCGGCCGGACCAAACTCGACGACATCGAACTCGACGACGACGTCAAGCCGTCGAACTCGCACGTCGCGCTCAACAACGTCACCGATGCGGACGGCAACGAACGACAGATCGTGCGCGCCAACATGGCGTTCGGGAGCATCGGCAGCGGCGAATTCGGCACCTACTTCATCGGATACGCGGCCACGCCGGACGTCACCGAGCAGATGCTGCGCAACATGTTCCTCGGCAATCCGCCGGGCAACCACGATCGGATTCTCGACTTCTCCACGGCGGTCACCGGCGGATTGTTCTTCTGCCCGTCCGCCGAGTTCCTGGAGGATCTTCCCGCACCGCGCCGCACCGTGAACGCCGAAGCGGGTCCGGAGCCCGTCGACGGGCGTTCGACCACACCGGGCGACGGATCACTCGGAATAGGCACTCTCAGAAGGAGTTCGACGCGATGAACAACCTCTACCGCGATCTCGCCCCGATCACCGATGCCGCGTGGGCGTCGATCGAGGAGGAGGCGATCCGCACCTTCAAGCGGCACGTCGCCGGCCGCACGGTCGTGGACTTCTCCGGCCCGCACGGCGTCGATTTCGCCGCGGTCGGGCTGGGGCGCACCGAGACGATCGCTGCTCCCGCCGAGGGTGTGCAGTCGCGGCGGCACCGGGTCGCGCCGCTCGTCGAGCTGCGGGTGCCGTTCACGCTGTCCCGCGAGGAGATCGACAACGTCGAGCGCGGCGCGCAGGACTCCGACTGGGATCCGGTGAAGGAGGCTGCGAAGAAGATCGCGTTCGCGGAGGACCGCGCGATCTTCGAGGGCTACGCGGCGGCCGGGATCGAAGGGATCCGCGCGAGTTCGTCGAATCCGGCGCTGAACCTGCCGGAGGATCCGCGCGACATTCCCGAGGCGATCAGCCAGGCCTTGTCGCAGTTGCGTCTCGCCGGTGTCGGCGGCCCGTACTCGGTGCTGCTCGGTGCCGACGAGTTCACGAAGGTCAGCGAGACGGCCGATCACGGCTACCCGATCCGGGAGCAGATCCGCCGGCTCATCGACGGCGACATCATCTGGGCTCCCGCGATCGACGGCGCGTTCGTGCTCAGCACCCGCGGCGGCGACTTCGACCTGCAGATCGGTCAGGACCTGTCCATCGGGTATCTGTCGCACGACGCCGAGACCGTGCAGCTGTACTTCCAGGAATCGCTGACGTTCCTCGTCTACACGGGCGAGGCGTCCGTCGCGCTCCGCACCGCCTGACTCGTAGGCACCGAACCGTCGAACGGTCGCGCGCAGCCGGCCGCGCGCGACCGGCCGTTCGGTGGTTTGCGCCACTGCCTACCGGGTGGGCATCACTTGTGTTGCAGCGCACCGGCTTTCAACGCTGCCGCGTTGACGCGGCTCAGGACGGCGTGCAGCTCCTCGAGTTCGGAGATGTCCACACCGAGCGTGTCGACGACGGTACCGGGCACGGCCTCGGCGCGGCTCCGCAGCGCGCGACCCTCGTCGGTGAGGTCGACGACGAGCTGCCGTTCGTCGGCGGTGCTGCGGGTGCGCGTGATCAGGCCGAGCGCCTGCAGACGCTTGAGCAGAGGCGACAAGGTGGGCGAGTCGAGCTGCAGGACCCGCCCGATCTCCTTGACGGACAGCGGTGCCTGCTCCCACAGGACGAGCATCACCAGATACTGCGGATGGGTCAGTCCCAGCGGCTCCAGGATCGGCCGGTAGACCGCGAGTACTGCGCGATTGGCCACGGCGAGCGCGAAGCACACCTGACGGTCGAGGGTCAAGGGATCGTCCGCGCGGGTCGGTGTGAACGGAGCGGCGGCGTCGGAACTCATCTCGTCGAGGATACCAACAGTTAGTGCACGAACTTGTGAGGCTCGATCTGTCGTCGTCGACGTAGCACCCCCACCGGGGATTAGATTAGGCTAGCCTAATCGCATGATCGACGACCTCATCGAACTCGCGTTTGCCCAGGGTGCCGTGCGCGGGGTGTCCGTGGCCGCCGACGGCTGCGACGAATACCTGCTCGCCTCCTCGGGGACGGCGCCTGCGATTCGCGTGTGGGTGCGTCCCGACGGCCGCTTCTCGCGGGCCTTCGACAGCGACGACTGCCACGTGACGCTCGGTCAGGTCGTCGACCGGTGCGGCATCACCTACGATCGCCGCCGGGGCGGTTCCCTGGTGCGGCGAATGTAGGCCGTCAGCGCACGTAGTCGGGATATTCGGTGTGCAGGAGCAGGTATCCGGCGAGGTCCTCGATGAGCCAGTGCTCGCTGTCCTCCGGTGTCCGGGCGTCGCACACCGCATCGCCCGCGAGGCAGACGCGGTCCACCCGGATGTCACCGAAATCGTGGCGTCCGCCCGTGAGCGTGATGCCCGGGGCCACCTGTCCGGGGAACTGGGACTCGACGCCGTTCTCGTCGCGCGGATCCGCGTAGAGCACACCCCGGATGCGGTCCGGGGGAACCGAACCGTCGTGCGCGATCTCGGCCAGGACATCGCCCGCGACCGCGGCCCCCTGCGAGTAACCGAGAACGACGAGCTCCGAGTTCGGGCACACCGCGTGCTCCCGCGTGATCGCCTCGCGCAACCGGCTCTTGCCGATTGCTTTCGACTCGTCGTAGGCGATGCCGTCCGAGCCCTTGCTGGAACCGGAGTCCGGCACCGGCACGACCACCGCGGGATAGCGGATGTGTTCGACGATCGTGCCCGGCTGCCGGTAGCGCTCCGAGATCTGCGCCAGCGGCGACTCCGGGTCCAGGGAATCGATGGAATCGACGTTCTTGGTGCCGTCCACCGCGAGCACGAAACGTTCTGGGCAGGAGCCGGTTTCGTCCGGTGCCGCGCCGGCGGCCGGCGACGTCAGGAGGGCGGACATCGTGGTGATCGCGAGGGCCGCTGTGACCAGGCCGAAGCCGCGACGAACCGATTCGGGTGAGCCGACCATGCCGAACCTCCTGAGACCACGAGCCATCGAACAATCGCAGGGTACCGGGGTTCGGGATCCGGCCTCGTCCTCCAAATGAACCATTACGGGTGTGGCACTGGTCATGGCGTCGCAAGCCGCCGAACGGGACGACAGCGGCGCGCTGCCGACCGCGCGCTGTTGTCTATCCGGATTGCGGGAACCTCGAACTCCCGTCAGGGCTCGACGAGCTTGCGCAGGATCCGTGCGAGCTCGGCGCGGTCGTGGTCGTCGAGCGGGGCGAAGAACTCGCCGGCTTCGGCGTCGCGCGCCGCGTCGAGTTGCCGGGCGAGGTCGCGTCCCGCGTCGGTCAGTTGCACGCACACCGCGCGGCGGTCGGCGGGGTCGGGGATCCGCTCGGTGAGTCCGCGGGCCTCGAGCCGGTCGATCACCTCGGTGGCCGAGCGCGGCACGATCCGCAGCGCCTTGGCGACCTCGCCGAGCCGCAGCGGGGATCCGTCGGAGCCGCCGACGACGCGCAGGGCACGGTGCTCGTGAGGTGACAAATGCCACGGTTCGAGGGTCTCGTGCCAGCGTCGTCGCAGCGTGCGGGTGGCCGTGATCAGCAGATCACGCAACGTTGCGGGTGAATCGGCCATGGAATGAAGAGTACCGCATTTGACGTTTACCTCTTAGTGAGGCAACCTCAATACGTTACATCGACTCAGAAGGAGGTGGTGTACATGATGCACCTCCCCCCGGGCGGCGGTCCCGGCCCCGGACGACGGGGCAAGGTCGACCCCCTCGATCGACGCCAGCTTCAGGACTCACCCGTCAGCCTGCGCCGCATCGGTGCCCTCTTCGCGCCCTACCGCTGGCAGATCGCACTCGTGGTGGCGCTCATCGTCACCTCGTCCGTGATCTCCCTCGCCAGCCCCTTCCTCGTCCGCGCGGCCATCGACCACGCCATCCCCGAACAGAACGTCTCGCTGCTGCTGTGGGTCGTCGCCGGCATGCTCGCGGTGACCGTCGCCTCCTCGGTGCTCGGCGTCGCCCAGACCTGGATCTCCACCACGGTGGGCCAGCGCATCATGCACGGCCTGCGCACCCGCGTCTTCGCCCACCTGCAGCGTCAGTCCCTGAGTTTCTTCACCCGCACCCGCGGCGGTGAGATCCAGTCCCGGCTGACCAACGACATCGGCGGAATGCAGAACGTCGTGACCTCCACGGCCACGTCGATCGCCGCCAACATCACCACCGTCGTCGGCACCGCCGTCGCGATGGCCGTACTGAGCTGGCGGCTGTCGCTGCTCTCGCTCGTGGTGCTGCCGCCCGCGATCTGGCTGACCCGCAAGGTCGCGCTGATGCGCCGCGAGGTCACCGCGCGTCAGCAGCGCCGCCTCGCCGACATGCAGACCCAGATCGAAGAGGGCCTGTCCATCAGCGGTGTGCTCCTGTCCAAGACGCTCGGCACCGGACCGTCCATGTCCCGCCGCTTCGCGGACACCTCCGCCGAACTCGCGGATCTCGAGGTGCACGCGCAGCTGTCGGGCCGGTGGCGCATGGCCACCATGAACATCGTGTTCGCGGCGATCCCCGCGGTGTTGTACCTCGTGGCCGGCCTGCCCGCGACCTCCGGCGGCATGACCATCGGCACCCTGGTCGCCTTCACCGGCCTGCAGGCCGCGCTCTTCCGCCCCCTCATGAGCCTGCTCGACGTGGGCGTGTCCGTCACCGCGTCGCTGGCCCTGTTCAGCCGGATCTTCGAATACCTGGACCTGATCGTGGAGATCGACGAACCCGCCGATCCGGTCCGGCTCGACCTCGACCGGGTCGCCGGAGCGGTGCGCTTCGAGGACGTGAGCCTGTACTACCCGGGTGCCGACCGTCCCGCGCTCGACCACATCGATCTCGACGTGCCGGCCGGCGCGCAGATCGCCCTCGTCGGTGAGACCGGTTCCGGCAAGACCACACTCGGCTCGCTCGTCGCTCGCCTCCACGACCCGACGACCGGACGCGTCACGATCGACGGTGTCGATCTGCGCGACCTTCCGCTCTCCGACGTCGCCGCACTCGTCGGCGTCGTCTCGCAGGAGACCTACCTGCTGCACGCGACCGTGCGCGAGAACCTGCGCTACGCCAAGCCCGACGCCACCGACGCGGAGATCGAGGACGCCGCGCGCGCCGCGCAGATCCACGATCTGATCGTGTCGCTGCCCGACGGATACGACACGCTCGTCGGCGCCCGCGGGCACCGCTTCTCCGGTGGTGAGAAGCAGCGCCTCGCGATCGCCCGGACGCTGTTGCGGGACCCGCGCATCCTGGTGCTCGACGAGGCGACCAGCGCGCTCGACAACGAAACCGAACGGGCCGTGCAGCAGGCACTCGACGCCGCGCGCCGCGGCCGCACCACCATCACCATCGCCCACCGGCTCTCGACGGTGCGGGCGGCCGACGCGATCGCGGTGCTCGACCGCGGCCGGATCGTCGAATTGGGCAGCCACGACGAACTTCTCGCCCGCGACGGCCGCTACGCCGAACTCGCGATGCGGCGCGACGAACGCGTCACCGCAGTCGCGTAGGTCAGGCCCGCGAAGCGGCCAGGTCCCCGGCGACGTTCGCCGACGCCAGCGCGTCGACGACGTCGGCGGTGGGCAGCACGACCGCGCAGCGCGAGGCCACGTAGTTCAGCGCATCGGTGTGCTCGCGCCGCGAGAAATCGGCGGTGCCGTCGGAGACGAAGAAGACCTGGATGTCGTTCATGAATCCGTCGAGCGCGGTGGTCAGGCAGCCGATGTGCGCGTAGACCCCGGTGATGATCAGCTGGTCGCGGCCCCACGCGCGCATCCGCTCGAGCAGGTCGGTGCGGATGAACGCGCTGTAGCGCCACTTGGTGAGCAGGACGTCGTCCTCGTGCGGAGCCAGGTCGTCGATGATCGCGGTCTCGGCCGGATCGGCCGTCAGACCCGGACCCCAGAAGTCGAGCAGCAGAGCGCGATCGGCGGGATCCTGGTTGCCGGGCTGTGCGGTGTAGACGACCGGAACGCCCGCCGCGTGCGCGGAGTCGCGGATCCCGTCGATGTTCGGTACCACCGTCGCGAGGGGGTCGGCGGAGCGGTCGAACGAGCGCACGAAGTACTCCTGCATGTCGTGCACGAGCAGCACCGCACGCTCGGGGTCGATCGTCCAGGCCACCCTGTTCGCCGGCTGTTCTTCGGGCAGCGGATAGGACACGGACTCGGGAAGGGCCATGAGCGTCGCTTTCTCGGGTTGGGCGTTCAGTTCTCGAAGGTCGCGGCCAGTGCGCGCCGCAGTTCGTTCCGGCTGATCTTGCCGACGCCGGTCACGGGGAAGGCGTCGACGAAACGCACCTTGTCCGGGATCTTGTATCCGGCCAGGCCGCGTTCACGCAGGAAAGCCTTGAGCTCGAGTGCTTTCGGAGCTTCCCCTTCGGTCACGACGAATGCGCACGTGCGTTCGCCGAGGTACCGGTCGGGCATCGCCACGACGGCGGCGTCGAGCACCGCGGGATGGGCGATCAGATGGTTCTCGACCTCCTCGGCGGCGATCTTCTCGCCACCGCGGTTGATCTGGTCCTTGGCACGGCCTTCGACGACGATGTAGCCGCGTTCGGTGAGACGGACGATGTCGCCGGTGCGGTAGAAGCCGTCCGGGGTGAACGCCGTCGAATTATGTTCGGGGGCATTGTAATAGCCGCGGATGGTGTACGGGCCGCGGGTGAGCAGGTGCCCGGTGGCGCCGACGGGAACGGGAACGTCGTCGTCGTCGAGGATGCGGATCTCGTCATGCACGCTGATCGGCCGCCCCTGCGTGGTGACGATCGTGTCCTCGTCGTCGTCGAGACGCGTGTAGTTCACCAGTCCCTCCGCCATTCCGAACACCTGCTGGAGCGTGCAGCCGAGTTCGGGCCGCACTCGTTTGGCGGCTTCGGTGGGGAACTTCGCGCCGCCGACCTGCAGAACCTGCAGGGACGACAGGTCGCGCTCGCTACGGGCCCGCGCCGACAGCCACGCCATGGCGAGAGGCGGCACCAACGAGGCCATCGTGATCGCCTCGCGTTCGATCAGCGCGAACGCGGTGTCGGGGCTGGGATCCGGGGCCAGCACCACCGTGCCGCCGGTGTGCAGCACGCCGAGGATGCCGGGGGAGCTCATCGGGAAGTTGTGGGCGGCAGGCAGTGCCACGAGCATGCGCGTGTCGGCGTCGACCCCGCAGATGCGGGCCGATTCGCGCACCGAGTACAGGTAGTCGGAATGGGTCCGCGGAATCAGCTTCGGAGTTCCGGTCGTGCCACCGGAGAGCTGAAGGAAGGCAACCGATTCGGGGTCGAGTTCCGCCGCCGGGGCCGGCTCGTGCGCGCGCAGCGCGTCGAGTGCGGCGAACTCCGCGGCGTCACCGGCGACCACGACCGCCGGGGGATTGTCCAGGCTCGCGCACACCTCGCGGGCGAGGTTCCGGTAGTCGAATCCGCCGTTCTCCGCCGCCACGACGTACGCGGCGGCGTCGGCGAACCGGCAGAAGTAGCCGATCTCGGCGGCGCGGTGCGCGGGCAGCGCGAACACCGGCAGCGCACCCCGACGGAAGACCGCGAACAGCACCTCGGTGTACTCGACGATGTTCGGCAGTTGCACGACCACGCGGTCCCCCGCGTGCACGCCGAGTTCCGCGAGCCCCGACGCGATCCGGGCCGCGGACTCGTCCAGTTCACGGTAGGTCAGGCGTCGCTGTTCGCCGCGCGCATCGAGTCCGGTGACGGCGACCCGGTCGCCGAACTCGGCGGCACGCGCCGGCAGGAACTGCGCGAACGTCTCGGGGGTCCAGTACCCCGCTCCTCGATACAGCTCCGCGAATTCTTCGGGGTAGCGGGCGGTTTCGGCGAGCGCGGTGCGCCGCAGACCGGATGTCACGAAACGATCCTTTCGGGGATGCTCAGGCGCGCAGGGTCGCGCCACCGTCGACGTACAGGGCTTGCATGGTGATGTGCCGGGCGCGGTCGGAGAGCAGGAACTCGATCGCGTCGGCGATGTCGCCGGGTTCGGCGATCCGGCCGAGCGGGATACCGACCTTGAACTGGGCGGGGTCACCGGCGATCGCGCCGAGCGCGCCCGCGTCGTCGTCCGGGTCGGCCCACAGCGACCGCTGCATCGCGGTGTCGGTGGATCCGGGCGCGACGATGTTGGCGCGGATTCCGAATTCGGCGAGTTCGAGTCCGAGGACCCGCGCGATCATCGACACCGCGGCCTTCGACGATCCATAGGCCCCCATGCCGATTCGGGGCACACCCGCCGAGTTCGAGCCGACCACGACGATCGACCCACCTCGGCGGTCGCGCATCCGCCGGCCGACGGCGCGCAGCACCGACACCAGGCCGGTGACGTTGACGTCGTAGATGCGCTGCCATTCGTCCGGGTCGCCGTCGAGGATCGAGGCGGTGGAGAACACACCGGCGACGTGTGCGAGTTTCGTGATGGGGCCGTGCTCGGATTCGACGGTGTCGATCGCGAAGTCGACGGCGTCGGCGTCGCGGATGTCGACGGGGAAGGTGGGGGCGGGTTCGTCGAGCATCGCCGCGGTCTTGCGCAGACCTTCGGGGTCGCGGTCGGCGAGCACGACGCGATGCCCCGCCCCGGCGAGCGTGAGGGCGGTCGCGCGGCCTATGCCCTGCGCGGCGCCGACGACGAGACTGACGGGTGTGCTCACCGGTGTACCCCCAATGCATCGAGAACGGTTCCGAATTTGGTTGTGGTTTCGTCGAGTTCGTCCTGAGGATCGGACGCGGCGACGATGCCGCCACCGGCGTGCGCGGTGATCGTGCGGCCGTCGGCGTCCAGCACGGCGCACCGGATCGCGACCATCCATTCGCCGTCGCCGTCGGCGTCGCACCAGCCGATCGCGCCGGCGTAGAAGCCGCGGTCACCCTCGAGTTCGCGGATCACCTCGCGCGCGGCGACCGTGGGGGTGCCGCAGATCGCGGGGGTCGGGTGCACTGCGACGGCCAGGTCGAGGGCCGTGACGGACGAGTCGCGCAGGCGCCCGGACACCGGGGTGCCGAGGTGCCACAGCTGCCGGGTGCTGGTCAGCTGCGGCCGTTCCGGGATGTCGAGGTCGATGCACAGGGGTTCGAGGCTCGCGCGCAGGTCCGCGACGACGTGTGCGTGCTCGGCGAGGTTCTTGGCGGAGGCGGCGAGTGCCTCGCCTGTTCTGCGGTCGATCTCGGGATCGGAGTGGCGCGGCGCGGACCCGGCGAGGGGGTGCGCGGTGACGCGGTCGCCGCGGCGGCGGATGAGGACCTCGGGGCTGGCACCGACCAGGTACCGTCCGCGCCGGCTTCCGCCCGCCGGGCTCAGGTCGACGGCGAAACCGTTGCCGTTCGGGTCGTTTGCGGCCAGCCGGTGCAGCAGTTGCCCGGCGGTGACCGGACGTTCGGCACGCAGGACGAGGGCGCGGGCGAGAACGACCTTGGCGAGCTCGTCGTCCGACCGCAGCCGTGTCAGGGCGGTCGCGAGCCGGTCGAGGTGTTCGCGTTCGGACGGCAGTGCCGCGTCGATGACGATGGCGGGGAGTGCCTCGGCAGGGCTGGAGATCGGTGCGGGCGTGTGCGTCAGTGTCTGCGGGGCGGTCAGGGCTGCCGGGTGGTCCGGGTCGAACGGCAGTGCGCCGACGACGGCGCGGACCGTTCCCGCGCGCAGGGCCGCGGCGGCATCGTCGACGCGGGACCAGGATTCGGCGACGCCGTCGGCGACGACCGTGCCGTGGGGGCGGGACAGGGCGAAGGG
>NZ_JALPTB010000118.1 GCF_023218075.1 Rhodococcus sp. HM1
GGGTAGGAGTCCGGCAGCCACGCCGACAGCGGGAACACCGCAGCCTTGATGCCGAACGCGACGAGCAGCACCCCGAAGATCGCGGCGCGGGTACCGGACGGCACGTCGTCGAGTCGCAGGGCCATGTGCGCCAGGTTCAGGGTGCCTGTCGCGGCGTACGCGAAGGCCATGCCGACCAGGAAGATCAGCGACGACACCATCGACACCATGACGTACGAGACGCCGGCACGAACACGGTCCGCGCTCGCCCCCAGCGTCAGGAGCACGAACGAGGCGGCGAGCAGCACCTCGAAACCGACGAAGAGGTTGAACAGGTCGCCGGCGAGGAACGCGATGTTCACGCCCGCCGTCAGCGCGAGGTAGGTGGGCAGGAAGATCGACACCGGTTGTTGTTCGTTGCCGTCGTGGATGCCCTGACCGACGGCGAACAGCATGACAGCCAGCAGCACGATGCCGGAGACCACCAGCATCAACGCTGCCAGGCGGTCCACCACCAGCGAGATTCCCATCGGTGCTTCCCAGCCGCCGATCTGGAGCACCGCGATGCCGTCGCGGTCGGCGAGGTACAGCAGCAGTCCGGTCACGAGCAGCGACGCGGTCAGCGCCGTGACGGTCACGTACCGCTGTGCGCGGGGCCGGCGGCCGAGGATCAGGGTGGCCGCGGCGGCGAGCAGCGGGATGAGGACGGGCAGTGGGATCAATGCGGCCGCGGACAACGTCATCGGCGGACTCCCTTCCCGGGATCGGCATCGCCGGAGCCCTCGCCGTGCGCCGAGACACCGCCGTGCGCCGAGACACCGCCGTGCGTCGATTCGCCGGCGTATGCCGACTGGCCCGCATACGCCGAGTCGGTCGGGTCGTCGAAGTCGCCGTCGTGCAGGTCCTCGTAGGCTTCGAGGTCCTCGATGTTGGTGAGTGCCTCGAGGGGGATCGGATTTCCCTGGGCGTCGAAGGCGTCGCCACTCTTGCTGGGTTCGCCGGTGAGCGGGTCGTCGGACCGGTCGCGGAACGGCGCGTCCGCGGGGGTGCGGCGCTGCGACACCATGGTGTCCTCGGGGTCGTTCTCGACTTCGTCGCGTGCCCGGATCGTGTACGACCGGTACGTCAGGGCCAGCACGAACGCCGCGACGCCCATCGTGATGACGATGGCGGTGAGGATCATCGCCTGCGCCAGCGGGTCGGCCATGCTCTCGTGCAGGTCGTTGTTGTTGCCGACGATCGGTGCGCTGCCGGCGGGGCCGCCGAGCGTCAGGATCAGCAGATTGATGCCGTTGCCGACCAGCAGCAGGCCGAGCAGCATCTTGATGATGCTGCGTTCGAGCAGCATGTAGACGCCGCTGGCCGTGAGTATGCCGACCGCCGCGAGGAGAGCCAGATTCGCGCTGTTCATCGGGGACCTCCGATCGTCTCGGCGTCGAGGCGTGCACCGAGGCTGCGCAGCACGTCGAGGATCAGGCCCACCACGATGAGATACACGCCGAGGTCGAAGAACATGGCGGTGACCAGCTTGATGTCTCCGAGCAGCGGCAACGTCACCTCGATCGTCGCGGAGGACAGGGCGGGCGCACCCAGGAACAGCGACGCGAGTGCGGTACCCGCCGAGAACGTCAGGCCCAGACCCAGGATCTTGCCGGCGTCGACGGGTACGGCTTCACCGAGCTCGTACCGCCCACCGGCGAGGTACCGCAGCACCAGGGCCAAGCCTGCGACCAGGCCACCCGCGAAGCCGCCGCCGGGGGCGTTGTGCCCGGAGAAGAAGAAGTAGACCGACAGCATCATCATCGTCGGGAACACCAGCCGGGTGGTCACCTCCAGGATCAGCGAGCGATGCCGCGGATCGATGAAGTCGCCGCCGAGCAGCCACGTCGTCTCGGTGCTCGCGTTCGCGGCGTCGACCTGGGCCGCGGGTGCGTCGGCGACGCGCGGGGCGGTCCCGAACCGGCGGGTGCGGAACACCAGGCTCGCGACACCGGTTGCGGCGACCAGCAGCACCGAGATCTCACCCATCGTGTCCCAGGCGCGGATGTCGACGAGCAGCACGTTGACGATGTTCTTGCCGTTGCCGATGTTGTAGGCCGCATCTGGAAGCAGCAGCGAGACCGGTTCGGCACTGCGGGCTGCGACGGCGTACGCGCCGATCGCGGTGACGGCCACACCGACGGCGATGCCGAGGAGCGCCCGGGGCAGGCGTTTGCCGACGTCCGCGCCCGGATCGGACTCGGCGGGGAGTTTGCGGAGCACGAGCACGAACACCACGAGGGTCACGGTCTCCACCAGGAACTGGGTGAGCGCGAGATCCGGGGCGCCCTGCAGCGCGAACAGGACGCCGAGGCCGTATCCGGTCATGCCGACCACCAGGACACCGGCGAGGCGGTTGCGCAGCACGGTCGCGGCCAGGGCACCGGCCGCGATGATCAGCACCACCGGCACCTGCCACGGGGTGTCCCACAGGCGGGTGCCCGGGGCAGAGTCGAGTCCGAACAGCAGCAGCAGGGACGAGGGCAGGACCACGAGAGTGACGAGGATCGTCGCTTGCGTCAACGGCAGCGAACCGCGCTGGGTGACACCGGTGAGTCGCATCGACAGGGTGTCCATGCCGCGCAGCGTCGCGTCGTAGATGCGGTCGGCGTTGCCGAGCGGTGGATGCTCGAACCGCAGCCGCGAGATTGTGCGCTGAGCCAGGTACATCGCGACACCGCCGACGACGACGATGCCGGTCAGACCCAGCGGCAGATTGAGTCCGTGCCACAGGGCCAGGTGATACGGGTAGGCGAGGCTCGCCGGAAGGGTGTCGGCGTACGGGCTGAGCAGCGAGTCGATCCACGGCGCGGCGAGTCCGCCGGCCAGACCTCCGACCGCCAGCACGGACGGCGCCGACAGCAGCAGCGGGCCCGGGGCGTGGAACCTCTGGACGGCGGGGCTCGGACGCTTGAGTTGCTTCCGGCCGAACGCGCCCCAGATGAACCGGATGCTGTAGGCCAGCGTCAGGATCGAGCCGACCACCATCGTGGTGGTCGTCGCGATCCGCGCCCACTGCGGCAACACGTCCGCGACCAGCACCGATTCGAATGCGGTTTCCTTGCCGACGAAGCCGAGGAACGGCGGTAGTCCGGCCATGCTCATCGCGGCGAGGATCGCCACGATCGCCAGGAACGGGGTCCGCTTGCCCAGATGCGCAAGCTTGCGAATGTCGCGGGTGCCGGTCGAATGGTCGATGATCCCGACCACCATGAACAGGCACGCCTTGAACATCGCGTGGGCGACGACCATCGTCATGCCGGCCAGCGCGGCCTCGCGGGTACCGACCCCGACGAGCATCGTGAGGAACCCGAGCTGGCTGACGGTGCCGAAAGCGAGGATCAGCTTCAGGTCGAACGCGCGGAACGCACGCCACCCGGCCAGCAACATCGACGCCAGCCCCAGCGTGATGACGATCGGTCGCCACGGCGCCGCATCGGCGAACGCCGGCGCGAGACGCGCGACGAGGTAGATACCGGCTTTGACCATTGCCGCGGCGTGCAGATAGCCGGACACCGGTGTCGGTGCGGCCATCGCTCCGGGCAGCCAGAAGTGCAGCGGGACGACCGCGGACTTCGACAGCGCACCGATGAGAACCAGCACCAGACCGACCCCGGCGAGCCAGCCGTGCGGGGCGGCCTCGATCACCGCGGACAGGTTGTAGCTGCCGGCCAGCTGCCCGAGGATGATGATGCCGACGAGCATCGCGAGACCACCCGCGGTCGTCACCAGCAGGGCCTGCGTCGCTGCGCGCCGGCTCGACGCGCGTTCCGCGTAGTGCCCGACGAGCAGGAACGACAGGACCGTGGTCAGTTCCCAGAAGGTGTAGAGGACCAGCATGTTGTCGCTGGTGACGAGCCCGAACATGGCGCCGGCGAAGGCCACCATCTCGGCGGCGAAGATCCCGAGGCGGGGTTCGTCGTCGGTGAAGTAGCGGGCGCAGTACAGCAGGATCAGCGCGCCGATACCCAGGACCAACACCGACATGATCGAGGCGAGCGCGTCGAACCGCATGTCGATGTTCATCGACACCGTCGTGGCCCAGGTGATGTGCAGGGTTTGTTCGGTCCCCCAGCTCGCGATCACCCAGCCGAGACCGGCGAGCGGAACCAGGGACAACGGTATGAAGGCGTTTCTCCCCATGACTCTGACCAGGGGCGGCGCAAGTAGTGCGGCCACCGCGTGGGCGAAGAGTATGGCGAGCAAAAGGCACTCCGTCGGGGTCGGGCCTGGCGGCGTGTAACTGGAAATGCGAGTGTGCGCGGAAGCACACGGTCGCATTGTGCGCGCGGCATACCGCCGAAACTAGGGACGCCCCGAACCGCATGCCGTTCGCCAAAAGGGCAAATCGGATTGGTTCACATCCTAACGGGAAACTTCGCATCGTTGCGAACCGGAGGGTCCGCCCGCCACTCACGGCGGTGGTCCGTAGGGTGCCGGGCATGCCTGCCGCATCCGACCGTCCCCTCATCCGCACGGCCGCACTCGCTCTCGTCCGCGACCGCCGGTTGTTGCAGACGCGATCGGCCGGGGCGACGGTGTTCTACATGGCGGGCGGCAAGCTGGAACCCGGCGAGAACGCCGAGCAGGCGCTGCACCGAGAGATCCGGGAGGAGCTCGGCGTCGGACTGCGCGACGTCACCGAGGTCGGGGTCTTCGAGACCGTCGCGTACGGCCATCCGGCCGGCACCCGACTGCACATGACGTGCTTCCGCGCCGATCCGATCGGCGATCCGTATCCGGCCGGGGAGATCGCCGAGCTCGGCTGGTTCACCGTCGCCGAATACGCCGCCCAGCCGGAGGTCGCGCCGGGTTCGATGCTCGTGTTCGAGCACCTGCACTCGCTCGGCCTCGTGGACTGAGGCCAGTGGGCTGCCCCTGGATGCAGCTCACCCGATGCAGCTCACCGCACCTGCCACGCGCACACCGCCCCGGTCACCACCAGAGCGCCGAGGATCAGCTTAGGATCCGCCGGGATCGACCACACCGCTCCGACGACGGGGAGTGCCGCGAACGGCAACGACAACCCGAGTGCGGCGACGGGCGCCGACCCCGGCAGCGCCGACCCGAGCGCAAGGCCCGTGCCCGCCGCGATCAGCGCCACCCGCACCAGCAGGGGCCAGCCGTCGGCGGCGAGATCCGGCCACAGCGCCGCGACCGCGGTCGTCACGAGCGCGACCGCCAGACCCAGCTCGGGCCGCGGCATGCGCGGTGCCGCGCGCAGCCCGAGGACAACCGCGACGATCGCGACCGCCGGAGCCCATCCCGACACGTCCGGCCCGCCGAGCGCGACGACGAGCGGGTAGGCGGTGACGATCGCGCCCGTGACCGCCATCGGGAAGGCACCGTCGCCGGGCGGCAGGAACCGTGCCGCGACCTCGGCGCCGATGACCAGGAGTAGCAGCGCGCCCCCGGTGAACAGCCACATCCGCACGGTCGACGACGCAGCCTCGGCGTCGACCCGGTCGGCGAGCAGGCGGTATCCGACGGACAGAGCCAGCGCCGCACCGACCGCGACCGTCCACATCCGCGGATCGGCCCGCTGCACCCGCATGCCGGGCTGCGCGACGAGCGCCGCGGCCACGACCGTGACCAGCGCGATCGCGAGCAGCCACTGCGGCACCGTCCAGCGCAGTGACTCGAACGGTCGCCCGTTCCCGGCCGCTGCCGCCGCGAGAAACGCGGACCAGCCACCGGCGACGACCGCCCATTGCCCGCCGACGCGCCCCCAGGTCGCGGCGACCGCCGCGCCGAGCAGGATGCCCGCGGTCGCCGCGACCACGATCTGCAGTGCGGATCGGGTGTCCGCGGCGGCGTCGGACGGTGCGATGTAGCGAATGGAGCCCAGCACCAGCACGCAGCCGGTGGCGATCGCCCACCCGGTGCGCCGCGACCCCGAATGCTGCAGACCCGCCACCGCGACCACCGCGAGTACCGCCGCGACGATCGGGGTGCTGTCGTGGTGGACGGGCGCGACCGTCACGGCACCGTCGACGATCAGGACGACCCCGGCGAGAGCCGTGGCGCACAGGCCTGCCAGTGCCGCGAGCGGGGCGTCGACGCGGGCCGCGGTGAGCGTGGCCATCAGCGGTTCTCCGCGTACGCGCGCAGGTGCTCGACCTGCGCGGGATCCAGCGACGGCCGCACCGCGGTACGCGCGGTCGCGACATCCTCGGCGGTGACGACCGCAGCGTCGACGTTTCTGCGCATCGCGGCGAGCGCGGCCTCCCGCAGCAGTGCCGCGCAGTCCGCGGCCGAGTAACCGTCCAGGTCCTCGGCGAGCGCCTCGAGATCGACGTCGTCGGCGAGCGGGACGGACTTGCCCGCCGTCTTCAGGATGTCGACGCGGGCCTCGGCGTCCGGCGGCGGCACGAACACGAGGCGTTCCAGCCGACCGGGCCGCAGCAGCGCCGGATCGATGAGATCGGGTCGGTTCGTCGCACCGAGCACCACGACGTCACGCAGCGGTTCGACGCCGTCGAGTTCGGTGAGCAGGGCCGCGACCACCCGATCGCCCACCCCCGAATCCGAACTCTGACCGCGCCGGGGGGCGAGCGCGTCGACCTCGTCGAGGAAGATCAGCGACGGCGCCGAATCGCGGGCCCGGGCGAACAGTTCACGTACGGCCTTCTCGGAGGCACCGACCCACTTGTCCATCAGTTCGGCGCCCTTGACCGCGTGCACGCTCAGATGTCCGGTGCTCGCCAGCGCACGGACCAGGAACGTCTTTCCGCAGCCCGGCGGCCCGTACAGCAGCACGCCGCGCGGCGGATCGACGCCGAGCCGCGCGAACGAATCGGGATGCTGCAGCGGCCACAGCACGGCTTCGGTCAGGGCCTGCTTGGTCTCGACCATGTCGCCGACGTCGTCCAGGGTCACGCTGCCGATCGCGAGTTCCTCGGTACCCGAGCGGGAGAGGGGACGGATCACCTCGAGCGCGCCGAGCAGGTCGTCGTGCAGCAGCACCGGATCCGCGTCGTCGCGGCTCGCCCGGGACGCCGCCCGCAGCGCCGCCTCCCGGCAGAGTGCGGCGAGGTCGGCGGCGACGAACCCGGGGGCGCGCGCGGCGATCGCGTCGAGCTTGAGCCCCTCGGACGGCACGGTGCGCAGCAGCACTTCGAGCAGCGCCCGGCGGGTCGCGCCGTCGGGCAGCGGCAGGTTGAGTTCGCGGTCGCAGATCTCGGGGGAACGCAGCCGCGAATCGACCGCGTCGGGGTGGGCGGTCGTCGTGATCAGCGCGACGCCGGGAGTGTCGACGACACGGCGCAGCACGTCGAGGATCAGCGTCGACACCGGTTCCGCGGGGTCGGGGAGCAACGTGTCGATGTCGGTGATCAGCAGCACGCCGCCGCCGGCCACGGCGTCGGCGGCGGCACTCACGCGACGGAGCCGTTCGTCGGCGGCGAGCGCACCGATCCCGGGGCCGTCGACCTCCACGACCTTCCGGTCGGCCAGGACCGCGCGGGCCAGCGTGGCCTTGCCGACTCCGGCGGGACCGGTGACGAGCACTCCCAGGTGCGGGGACGCACCGAGGGTGCGCAGCAGCTCGGGTTCGTCGAGGGCCAGTTTCAGCCATTCGGTGAGCCGCGCGACCTGGGCCTGCACACCGACCAGGTCTTCCGGCGGCGGTGCGGCAGCGCGTTCCGGTTCGGTGAATCCTGCGTCGGAACCCGCGAGCGCGGGTGCGCTCGGCGCGGCTGTCCGGGGGTGACCGCCCCACGTCACCGCGGTGTTCGGTTGCACGCTGACCGGTCCGGCCGGGTCCACGGCGGCCACCGTCAGCAGTTCCGAGGTCCAGGCGACGCCGAACGTGCGCGACAGGGTGCGTGTGGTGTCGGCGCTGCTCGTCCCGGGACCGAGGTCGCGGGGAAGCAGTGATACGGCGTCACCGACGGTGACGACCTTCCCGAGCAGCGCCTGGCGCAGCGTCGTGTCGCTGATGGAGTGGGTGGCCAGCGACGACCCCGTGACGGACACGGACCGGGCGCCGTACACGGTGGCGGGTGCGACGACGACGGTGGCGTTCTCCCGCAGGCCCGTGTTCGACAGGGTGACGTCGTCGAGCAGGATCGTGCCGGTGGGGGTGCCGGCGGGGGCCAGTCCGGCGACGGCCGCGGTCCGGCGGGAGCCGACCAGTGCGATCGCATCCCATTCGCGCAGGCCGAGCGCGGTCAGCGCTTCCGGGTGCAGGCGGACGACGCCGCGGCGTGCATCCGCCGCGGAGGTGTTGAGCCGGACGGTCAGCGCGAGTTCAGCGGTGGTCACCCGCCGAGCCTAGAACGTACTCACCGTCCGCGCGGGCGACGCAGCCCGAGGCGCGCCGAGGAACGATCCGCGGGTGCCGCGGTGCGGCGGATCACGACGCGGCGGGGACGCAGCGCGCGGTGCTCGGCCCGGATCGCGCGACGTTCGGACGGCTTGATGTCCCAGGTTTCCGGGCGCGCGGCGACCCACCGCTTGGAGCGGACCGCGAACGGGATGTGCGCGAGATACACGGCGACGAGCACGAGCATCAGGACGAACGGGTAGGTCACGAGCGCGGCCGCGGCGAGCGCGACGAGGACCAGCAGGACCACGGCCAGGCGCGGCGGCACGGACACCGATTTCATGGCGAGGGTCGGGATCGTGCTGACGACGAGCGCTGCGGTGATGAGGGTCCAGGCCGCGACCACGGGATAGGAGGTCCACCAGCCGTCGCCCCACTGGATGTACGCGGCGATGGGGGAGAGCACGATGAGCGCACCCGCGGGGGCCGGCACACCGACGAAGTACTCGCGTGCGTACGCGGGAATGCTGTCGTCCTCGAGCAGGGTGTTGAACCGCGCCAGGCGCAGCACCATGCTCACCGCGTACAGCAGCGTGATGATCCAGCCGAACGCGCTGCCGTCGAGCAACGTCGCATACAGCACGAGGGCGGGGGCGACGCCGAACGAGATCGCGTCGGACAACGAGTCGAGTTCTGCGCCGATCTTGCTGGTGGCGTCGAGCAGCCGCGCGATGCGCCCGTCGAGCGAGTCCAGGACCGCGGCGGCGCCGATCATGCCGAGCGCGGTGCCGAGCTCGCCGTCGAGCGCGAACTTCACCGCGGACAGACCCGCCGACAGCGCCAGGATCGTGATGACGCTGGGCAGCAGGCGTACCGCCTGGGGTCGGCCGCGGCGCTTGCGTTCCGGTTCGGGGGTGGTCAGCGGGGGGTTCACGGGAGCTGAGCGATGACGGTTTCGGCACCGATGGTGCGCTGCCCGCGCTCGACGAGCAGGGTTGTTCCGGCCGGCAGGTAGGTGTCGACGCGGGAGCCGAAGCGGATCAGGCCGTAGGTGTCGCCGATCGGCAGCGTGTCGCCGACACCGGCGTCGCACACGATCCGGCGGGCGAGCAGGCCTGCGATCTGGACGACGGCGACCTGGTGACCGTCACGGGTCTCGAGGAGCATGCTGTTGCGCTCGTTCACCTCGCTCGCGTCCGCGAGATCGGCGGAGAGGAACTTGCCCGGCTGGTGCACGACCTTGCGGACGGTGCCGCCGACGGGGCTGCGCTGCACGTGCACGTCGAGGACCGACAGGAAGATGCTCACGCGCGGCAGCGGTTCGTTGCCCAGTCCGAGTTCGGCCGGGGGTACCGCGGTGTCGACGAGCGCGACCTCGCCGTCGGCGGGGGCCACGACGACTCCGACCCGGTTCGGCGGAACCCGGTGCGGGTGACGGAAGAACGTTGCGGTCGCCGCGGCGGACGCGAGACCGGCGCGGCGCACCCACTTGCGGTTGCGGCCGAGTGCGGCCACCGCGAGCGGGGCCGCGACGAACGGCAGGCCGGCGGGGTGGAGCGGCGGAACCGCCTTACGGACCAGATCGGCGATGTGGGCGACACCGCTCGTGGGTGGCATTCCGGCGGGTGTGGGCTTTCGGGCCACGGCTCCTCTTACTGTCGCGTTGCGATGTGAGCCGCGGACCGACGGGCCCGCGGGCTACCACAGCGTACGCGAGCAGCGTTACACGGTGACGGGCGTGGCCTCCACCACGTGCTTCAGCCGGGTGAGCGTGGCGTTCATCCCGACGATCATTTCGTCGTCGAACGATTCGGTTCCGCCCATCGCGAGGTTGATCAGAGTCCGCGAGATCTTGGTCGTGCCGGTGGGCGCTTCGCGGCGCTGCACGACGTGGGTGCCGGTTTCGGTGGGTTCGAGGACGAACGACCAGATCGTGCGGTTCTCGTTGACGCGGAAACGGAGTTCACGGCCCGGCTCGAAGGTGAGGATCTTGGACGTGGTGGGCCAGACGAGCGCGCCCCTGCGGTTGATGTTGATCGTGCTGGTGCCGACACCGACCGGACCGCCGAGCACCTTCATCCCGCGGCACTGCGGGCTGAACTCCTTCATCCGCGGGAGGTCGGCGAGAACCGCCCACACCTGCTGCGGGCTCGCGGAGATGTCGATCGTGGCTTCGAGGGTTCTGGACACGTCACTCCCGGTATATAAGCGGTACTTAGGGTTACGGGCAGTTTCCGACCGTATCGTACGCAGACCTGCACCGGAAGGGCAGTGGTCGATTTGCCTGGTTCTGCGTCTCCCATTCTCCGGGAATTCGATGTGCTCGGTACATGCAGTCCGTATGCTGAGCGCGTCACGAAGTGGGACGATCGGAGGGGTGG
>NZ_JALPTB010000119.1 GCF_023218075.1 Rhodococcus sp. HM1
GGGCGGGAGGACGAGGCGAATGTGGTCATGCGCCGACCTTCCCCGATCCGTGGGCCGCTCGGGCGGGCCGACGACGGGAATCGCGGAATCTGGGGATGGATCGGGCGCCTGTGGACAACTTTCGCCGCGCCGCGGTGATCAGGCACCCCTGGAGCCGGGATTGTCGGACCCGGCTGATAGCGCGCCGGGCTACCGGCGCCGAGTCATCCCGCGAGGATTCGCGCGACCGCGGCGTCGTAGACGATGCCGAGGTTGTCGAGGTCGGGATCGTCGGCCCCGAACGACATGTAGGTCACGAGCAGCCGGAGGTCCCCGATCTGCGCGATGCGGGTGCGCATCGACTGGGTGACCGCGTCGTCTCCCCTCCCGGATCGCACCGTGCGGGACAGCTCGAGGGTCTCGACCCCCGCCGCCGGGGACGGCGGCGCGGATTCGGGCACCGTCGTGACGGTCGCGGTGGCCCCGCGGTGGGTGGTGTCGATCTCCGGGCAATCCGCGAGGTAGGTGCGCAGGTTCTCGAGCGGGGCTGCGCCCGCGACGAGTTCGACGCTGATGGTGGCCCGCCGGTCGTTGTCGGTGCCCACGACCATGGCGGTGCCGTCCGGCCCGTAGTCCTGGGCGGGTGGCAGGCACCCCGGCGGGTTCACCTTGGCACCGACCGGGACACCGGTCAGGTCCGGGGCGGCCTGTGCGACGGCCTGCGGTGGCAGGACGACGGCCACGTAGGGCTCGGGGAATTCCTCGGGGGGCAGCAGCAGCTCCGCCGGAGGCCGTGACGATTGTGTCGCCGGTGCGGTCGCCGCAAGACCGTCGACCGAGGACGCCTGCGGAAGGGGCGCACCCGGGACGGTGGTCGCGCACGCGGTGACGACGAGCAGCGCCGGCAGTGCCGCGACCGCCGCCGATCGTGCGCGCCGGAACCGGCCCCGCGAGTGGGATTCTCGACGATCGTGCCCTGCCACTGGGACCTCCGACGCTCGACGACCCGGTCCCGTGCCCGGGCATGAGCCGTTCACCGGTTCAACTAGACTCGTTGTCCACCATGCCACGTCGCGTGCCTTCGGGTCTCGCGGGTGGTTCAGACGATCGGAGTGTTTGCATGGACGAGCAGTCCCGCATGTACGAGCTGGAGTTCCCCGCTCCGCGCCTGACGTCGGCGGATGGTCGGGGTCCAGTGCTCGTGCACGGACTGGAAGGGTTCGCCGACGCCGGGCATGCGGTGCGGCTGGCGACGACGCATCTGCGGGAGAGCCTCGAGACCGAACTGGTCGCGTCGTTCGCAGTCGACGAGCTGATCGACTACCGCTCGCGCCGGCCGCTGATGACGTTCAAGTCCGATCACTTCTCGGACTACGCCGCGCCCGAGCTGAACCTGTACGCGCTCGTCGACACCGACGGGACTCCGTTCCTGCTGCTCGCCGGCGTGGAGCCGGACCTGAAGTGGGAGCGGTTCATCACCGCGGTGCGGCTGCTGGCCGAGCAGTTCGGGGTGCGCCGGACCATCGGGATCAACGCGATTCCGATGGCGATCCCGCACACCCGCCCGCTGGGGGTCACGGCCCATTCGACGAACAAGGATCTGATCGCCGACCACCATCGCTGGTCCGGCGAGCTGCGGGTGCCGGCCGGGGCGTCGTCGCTGCTCGAGCTGCGGATGGCGCAGCACGGGCACGAGGCCGTCGGGTTCTCCGTCCACGTTCCCCACTATCTCGCGCAGACGGACTACCCGGCCGCAGCCGAGACGTTGCTCGAGCAGGTCGCGGAGGTCGCGGATCTGAAGCTGCCGCTGGAGGCGCTCGGTCAGGCCGCGGCGCGGGTGCGCGAGCAGGTCGACGAGCACATCGGCGACAACGAGGAGGTCCAGACGGTGGTCCGCGCGCTCGAACGTCAGTACGACAGCTACGTGGCCGCGCAGGAGCAGCAGGCGTCTCCCCTGCCCACCGACGAGAGCCTGCCGACGGGCGAGGAACTGGGTGCGGAGTTCGAGCGGTTCCTGGCCGAGTACGAGCGTCGAGACGACGATCCGGGCACGACGCCGTAGGCGAAGTTACGGTCCGGCAGCGGTCGGACCTGCGGCGATTACCGCGCGGTTACTTTGCTGTTACTCTTCGTGTTGTTCGGGCCACATACAGTCGGTACGCTCACCGAGCATGCAAGAGTGGGCAGGCGGTAGGAACACCGGCCGGCCTTCCGACGGTCCTCGTGACCCCGGATCCTCGCGACGTCGTCAGGAGACGTTCATGGGTACAGCGCGCACGCGGAAACTCCGCCCGGTTCCCGATTCCGAACCGCGTTTGGTCTTCCGCACGATCCACGGTTACCGCCGCGCCTTCCGGCTCGCCGGGAGCGGTCCCGCGCTGCTGCTGATCCACGGGATCGGTGACAACTCGTCGACGTGGCAGGAGGTGATCCCCCACCTCGCGGAGAACTACACCGTCATCGCCCCCGACCTGCTCGGTCACGGCCGTTCCGACAAGCCGCGCGCCGACTACTCGGTCGCCGCGTACGCGAACGGCATGCGCGATCTGCTGTCGGTCCTGGACATCGACAAGGTCACCGTGATCGGGCACTCGCTCGGCGGCGGCGTCGCGATGCAGTTCGCCTACCAGTTCCCGCACATGGTCGACCGCCTCATCCTCGTCTCCTCCGGCGGCGTCACCAAGGACGTGCATCCGGTCCTGCGTCTGGTCTCGATGCCGGTGTTCGCCGAGGTGCTCAAGCTGCTGCGGCTGCCCGGCGCCCTGCCCGCGGTCAAGCTCACCGGCAACGTGCTGAGCCGGCTGCATGGCACCCCCCTGCGTCCGGGCGCACTGCTGCACGACACCTCCGATCTTGTTCGGGTTCTCAGCGAACTGCCCGATCCCACCGCCTACGAGGCGTACCTGCGTACCCTCCGCGCGGTCGTGGACTGGCGCGGGCAGGTCGTCACCATGCTCGACCGCTGTTACCTGACCGAGAACCTGCCGGTCCAGCTCATCTGGGGCGATCGCGACAGCGTGATCCCGGTCGGCCACGGCTATCTCGCCCATTCCGCGATGCCGGGCTCCCGGCTGGACATCTTCCGCGGTGCCGGGCACTTCCCGTTCCGCGACGATCCGATCCGGTTCCTGCGAGTCGTCGAGGAGTTCCTCACCACCACTGCCCCGCTCGAATTCGACGCCGAACGCTGGCGGCAGCTGCTCATCGCCGGTGTCAGCGAAAGCCAGATCGGCGGCGGTCCCGAAACCCGTATGGCCGTCCTCGACGCGATGGGCGCCGACGAGCGCAGCGCCACCTGACGAGCGCGGCGCCACCCGGACACGGACCGTGGCCCGCTGTCGGGTGAAGGCCGACTAGCCTGTAACGGTGCTGCTGCCGGATCTGATCCCCGACCCCGTCGACGAGGACTCGCTGTTCGACGCCTTCACCTCCTGGACGACGGACAGGGGCCTGACGCTCTATCCCGCGCAGGAGGAAGCGCTGATGGAGATCGTCGCCGGCTCGAACGTGATCCTGGCGACGCCGACGGGTTCGGGAAAGTCGATGGTGGCGCTCGGTGCGCACTTCTTCGCCCTCGCCACCGGCAAGCGCACCTTCTACACCGCACCCATCAAGGCACTGGTCAGCGAGAAGTTCTTCGCGCTGTGCGAGGTGTTCGGCGCCGACCTGGTCGGGATGATGACCGGTGACGCCTCGGTGAATTCGGGTGCGCCGATCATCTGCGCGACCGCGGAGATCGTCGCGAACCTCGCGTTGCGGGAGGGCGCGGACTCGGATATCGGTCAGGTGATCATGGACGAGTTCCACTTCTACTCGGAACCGGACCGCGGCTGGGCGTGGCAGGTTCCGCTGATCGAACTTCCGCACGCGCAGTTCCTGCTGATGTCGGCGACGCTCGGGGACGTCAGCCGGTTCCGGGACGATCTGACGCGCCGCACCGGCAGGCCCACCACGGAAGTCTCCGGCGCCGAACGTCCGGTGCCGCTCACGTACTCGTATTCGCTCGCGCCGATCGGCGAGGCCATCGAGGAACTCGTCACCACACATCAGGCTCCCGTCTACGTCGTGCATTTCACGCAGGCCGCCGCACTCGAACGCGCCCAGGCACTCATGAGCGTGAACATGTGCAGCAAGGCGGAGAAGGAGGCGATCGCCGAGGCCATCGGCGCGTTCCGCTTCTCGACGGGCTTCGGCAAGACGCTGTCACGGCTGGTGCGCCACGGCATCGGTGTGCACCACGCGGGCATGCTGCCGAAGTACCGGCGACTCGTCGAGCGCCTCGCCCAGGACGGACTGCTCAAGGTGATCTGCGGGACCGACACCCTCGGCGTGGGGATCAACGTTCCGATCCGCACCGTCCTGCTGACGGGCCTGACCAAGTTCGACGGCACCCGCATGCGCCAGCTCAAGGCCCGCGAATTCCACCAGATCGCCGGACGCGCCGGACGCGCCGGGTTCGACACGATGGGCACGGTGGTCGTGCAGGCACCCGAGCACGAGATCGAGAACCATCGCGCGCTCGCCAAGGCGGGCGACGATCCCAAGAAGAAGCGGAAGGTGCAGCGCAAGAAGGCACCCGAGGGTTTCGTGTCCTGGGGCGAGGCGACGTTCGAGAAGATCGTGGCCGCACCGCCCGAGCCGATGGTCTCGCGCTTCCGCGTCACCAATTCGATGCTGCTCAACGTCATTGCCCGTCCCGGCAACTGCTTCGACGCGATGCGTCACCTGCTCGAGGACAACCACGAGCCCCGCAAGGCACAGCGCCGCCACATCCTGCGCGCGATCGAGCTGTATCGGGGTCTGCTGCAGGCCGGGATCGTCGAACGCCTCGACTCCCCCGACGAGGACGGCCGCTGGGCGCGGCTGACCGTCGACCTGCAGCGTGACTTCGCGTTGAACCAGCCGCTGTCGCCGTTCGCGCTCGCCGTCCTCGAACTGCTCGACATGGAATCCCCCACCTACGCGCTCGATGTCGTGTCGGTGATCGAGTCGACCCTCGACGACCCGCGGCAGATCCTGTTCGCCCAGCAGCACGCCGCGCGCGGCGAGGCGGTCGCGCAGATGAAGGCGGACGGGATCGAGTACGACGAGCGCATGGAGCTGCTCGAGGAGGTCACCTGGCCCAAGCCCCTCGCGGAGCTGCTCGAGCCGGCCTTCGAGACCTACCGGGCCGGGCATCCCTGGGTGTCCGAAACGCCGCTGTCACCGAAGTCGGTGGTGCGGGACATGGTCGAGAAGTCGATGACGTTCTCCGAACTCGTCTCGCACTACGGCCTCGCCCGTTCCGAAGGGCTGGTGCTGCGCTATCTCGCGGACGCGTACCGGGCGCTGCGCCAGACCGTGCCGGATTCGGCGCGCACCGAGGAACTCGAGGACCTCACCGAATGGCTCGGGGAATTGATCCGCCAGGTCGATTCGTCGCTGCTCGACGAGTGGGAGCAGCTCGCCAACCCCGCTGTCGAGGCGGACGACCAGCAGCTCGCCTTCGGCGCGGACACGCCGCGCCCGATCTCCGCGAACCCCCGCGCGTTCAAGGTGATGGTGCGCAACGCGATGTTCAAGCGGGTCGAACTCGCGTCCCGGAAGCGGTGGGACGAATTGGCCGAGCTCGGTGACGGACTCGAGGCCGAGGACTGGGCGGATCTGCTCGAGCTGTACTTCGACGAGTACGACGAGATCGGCACCGGACCGGACGCACGCGGTCCGGGGCTGTTCTCCGTCGTGGAGGAACCGACGCTGTGGCGGGTCCGGCAGACGCTCGCCGATCCCGCGGGCGATCACGGCTGGGCGCTGATCGGCGAGGTGAACCTGGCCGAGTCGGATGCCTCCGGCGAGGTGGTGTTCGACGAGTTCGAGATCGTCGAGGGCTGAACGATGCTGCTTCGTCAGGCCCGCCTCGCTCCCGGCGCGGACCCGGCCGACCTGCGGATCCACGACGGCCGTGTCGGCGGCAGTGCCGGGGACGACGGTGCCGGGGAGGTCGTCGATCTCGGCGGCCGCCTGGTGCTGCCCGGGCTGTGGGATTCGCACGTGCATTTCGACCAGTGGGCGCTGTCGCAGGCCGCGCTCGATCTGTCGGGTGCGCGCTCGGCCGCGGAGGTGGTTGCGTTGTTCGCGACCCGTCTCGAGGAACCGGAACCGGATGTGGTGGTGGCGCACGGGTTTCGGGACGGCTTGTGGCCGGACGAGCCGAACGCTGCGCTGCTCGACGCGATCGCGCCGCACCGGCCGCTCGTCGCGGTCAGTGCCGATCTACACAGTGCGTGGCTCAATACCGCTGCCCTGCAGCATTTCTCGCTCGCGCCGCATCCGACCGGCCTGCTGCGCGAAGCCGAGTTCATGCCGCTGATGAACGAGCTCCAGCGCGTCGACCCCGACGTGCTCGACCGGTGGGTGGACGAGGCCGCCCGCGCGGTCGCCGCCCGCGGGGTGGTCGGAATCGTCGACTTCGAGATCGCGGACAACATCACCGCGTGGTCGCGGCGCATCACTGCAGGGACCGACCGGCTGCGGGTGCGCTGCGGTATCTGGCCGCAGTGGCTCGACGCCACGATCGACGCGGGATGGCGCACCGGCGACGAGATCCCGGGCACCGGCGGGCTGGCCACGGTCGGGCCGATGAAGGTGATCGTCGACGGGTCGCTCGGCACCCGCACCGCCTACTGCCACGATCCGTATCCCGACGGAGACCACGGGGTGCTCACCGTGCCACCCGATCAGCTCGCGCGGTGGATGACGCGGGCACGCGACCACGGCATCGATTCCGCGATCCACGCGATCGGCGACCGCGCGTGCGAGCACGTGCTGGACTGCTTCGAGACGACCGGGACGCGCGGCAGCGTCGAGCACGCACAGCTGGTCGCCGACGCGGACTTCGCCCGCTTCGCGCAGCTCGGAGTCACCGCGAGCATCCAGCCCGCGCACGTACACGACGACGCCGAACTCGCCGACCGGTACTGGGCGGGTCGCACCGCCCGCGCGTTCCCGTACGGCACGCTGCTCGGCTCGGGCGCGACGCTCTCGCTCGGTTCGGACGCCCCGGTCGCACGGCTCGATCCGTGGCTGACGCTGGCCGCCGCCGTCGACCGCACGCTCCCCGACGGACGGGTGTGGCATCGGGAGCACGAGTTGCCGTGGCCGGTCGCGCTCGCCGCGTCCACCGGCGGCCGGGAGCGGGTCACGGCCGGCGATGTCGCCGATCTGGTGGTGCTGAACGCCGACGCGCTTCCTGCGACCGGGGCAGCACTCGCCGAGACCCCGGTGTGGGGCACGATGCTCGGCGGCCGCTGGACCTACGGGCCTCTCTGCGAGAACTGAACCCCCACGACGGTACCCTGACCGGGTGAGTGACGAGTCTCCGCAGGTGTTCCGGCTGGCCTATGTTCCCGGGGTCACCCCGGCCAAATGGGTGCGGGTGTGGACCGAGCGGATGCCCGACATCCCGATCGAACTGGTGCCGGTCCCGTCCACGTCCGGTGCCGCGTGCGTGCGCGAGGACCAGGCGGACGCCGCGCTGCTGCGGCTGCCCCTCGAACGCGACGGCCTGTCGGTGATCAGCCTCTACACCGAGGTCTCGGTCGTGGTGGTCCCGGCCGAGCATGCGATCGCGGCGGTCGAGGAGGTCTCGGTCGCCGACCTCGAGGAGGAGACCGTCCTGCATCCGCTCGACGACGTGCTGGACTGGGCGAAGCTCCCGGGCGAGGAGGCCTTCGAACGTCCGGAAACCACCGAGGGCGCGATCTCGCACGTCGCCTCCGAGGTCGGAGTTCTCATCACCCCCCAGTCGCTGGCCCGGCTGCACCACCGCAAGGACCTGACGTACCGCCCGGTGGTGGATGCACCGCAGTCCCAGGTCGGCCTCGTGTGGCTGACCGACCGGACCACCGATCTCGTCGACGAGTTCGTCGGAATCGTGCGCGGCCGTACCGCGAACAGCTCGCGGGGACGGCAGGACGAGCCCGACAAGAAGGCGAAGCGACGCGGCGAACGGCAGGGTTCACAGCCCCGGAAGGTCGTGGGCGACAAGAAGCCGAAGACGCGGCGCGGCAACGCCGGGCGCCCCAAGAGCGCCGGCCGGGTCCGGAAGCGTCGCGGCTGAGCATCGCCCGGACCGGCAACCACGTTTCAGCGAGGCATCATGTCCTGCCACGTGGCCGGCTCGGCACCGGCGGTGAGATCACCCTGCCGGTACAACCGCCCGTCCGGACCGAAGTACCGTCCGGTGTGCGGATCGTATTGCGCCGAAGCAGGTTCCGATTCCGACACCGCTCCGCGCGCGCTCGGGATCGGCGGGAGCCCCACCTCGGG
Source organism: Rhodococcus sp. HM1 (assembly GCF_023218075.1). Lineage (GTDB taxonomy): Bacteria > Actinomycetota > Actinomycetes > Mycobacteriales > Mycobacteriaceae > Rhodococcus. The sequence goes on from NZ_JALPTB010000119.1 coordinate 8,287, forward strand.
CGCCACGAGGGATCCGTCGGGGTTGTATCGCGAATCCTGCGGCAGCCCTTGCGCTTCCAGGTTCGGGTCGTACGGATAGGGACCGACGACCGGCTGCTCGATGGCGAGCGGCACGAATTCCCGGTCGCTGTTGCACAATTCGGCGGTCGCCGCGCGCTTGTCGGGATTGTTGGCGCAAGGGATGTTGCGGGCGCCGCGGACGGCGATCTGCGAATTCTGTGGGAGCTTGCAGTACAGGTCCTCCGGAGTGTCGACGGTGTCGGTCTCGTACGGCGGTCGCCACTGCGACGGCGGCAGGAAGCCGACCGTGCAGGCGGGCGGATCGGAGATCCCGCCGATCCGGAAGTCCCCGAGCCCCAGACCCGACGCGTTTCTCGACGGTTGCACGGCCTGGATCATCGACACCGCCGGCGGCAACAGCACGAGCAGCTGTTCGAGTCCCGCGTTGTAGGTCACGGCGAGTTGGCCGACGGTGGTGAGATTCGCCAGCAGCACCGGCAGGGTCAGGTCGACCGTGTCGAACAGGGCAGCGGTTTCCTGCGCGAAGCCCGGGCCGGTTCGCAGCACCGTGCGCAGCTGCGGGTCGTCGGATACGACCTGTCCGGTCACCCCCGCCAGACTGCGGGTCCACTCCTCGATCGCGTCGAGGCTCTGCACCTGCGAATCGAGCAGGGGCACCGTGTCCTCGATCAGCGTCCGGGCGCGGTCCGCGACACCGCTCGCGTCTGCCGCGAGCGTCGACGACGAATCCAGCAGCGAACCCAGGTCGTAGCCGACTGCGCCCACACCGGCATGCATCTCGTCGAGCAGGTCGTCGAGTTTGCCGGTCGGGATGCTCCCGACGAGCGCACTGAGGTTGTCGAGCATGGGACCGACGGGCTGGGGAACGATCGTGTCGGCCGCGTCGATCACGGCACCGTCTTCGAGGAAGGGCGCCCCGTCGCTGCGCGGTCGCAGATCGACGTACTGTTCCCCCACCGCGGACACACTCCGAACGTGCGCTTCCAGGTCCGCCGGGATGTCGTGGTCCTCGTCGAGCGAGAGTGTCGCCCGAACTCCGCCCGGAGTCAGGTCTACGGCGGTGACCTTTCCGACCTCGACGCCGCGGTAGGTGACGTTCGCGAACCGGTACAGGCCGCCGGCGGACGGCAGGTCGACGGTGACCCGGATGCGGCCGACGCCGACGAGCGACTGGCCCTGGATGTAGACGAACGTCGTGACGAGCAGCCCGACGAGCCCGAGCACCGCGAACGCGACGAGCTGGAACCGGACGAAGCGCGACAGGATCATCGGGTGCCTCCCACCGCGGCTCCGAGCGGATCGCGGGTCGGCTGCGCATAACCCGGATCACCGACCGCCGCCTGCACCACCGCGTTCGGATCACCCCACGGGGTACCGAGCAACAGTTCGCGCTGGAGCCGGGGCACGGTGAGGTCGACCGTCGCGAACAGGTTCAGGTAGTCGCCGCGCACCGCCCGGTCGATCACGGATTGGCCGTACGGGTAGACCGTCGCGTATGCGAGGGCCTTGTCGAGGTCGGCGCCGACGTCGGCGAGGGCACGCAGCGTCGGCTCGAGGTGCTCGAGGTTGGTCACCAGATCCTGCCGGGTGTCGGTGACGACGCCGGTCGCGGTGTCGCTGAACGTCCGGAGCCTGTCGAGCGCGGTGGTGAACGCCGGACGTTCCCGCAGCAGTGTCTCGAGGGCGGCGGGCAGCCGGTCCAGCACGTCGGCGACCACGTCCCGCTGCCCGGACACGGTGCCGGCGAGGCGCTCGAGCCCGTCGATGGTCGCGACGATGTCGGCGCGCTGGGTGTCGAGCGTGCCGACGAAGGTGTCGAGCCGGATGAGCAGGTCGCGTACCGCGTCCTCGCGCCCGCCGAGCGCGTCGTTGAGGTTGGTGACGATGTCGCCGATCCGGCCGAGACCACCCCGGTTGAGGACCACCGCCGCGGCCGCGAGGGTGCGTTCCGTCGACGGGTACGTCGCGGAGCGATCGAGGCCGATCGTGGCACCGGGGGCCAGTCGCCCTTCGGGTGGTGAACCGGCCGGGGGGTTCAGCGCCAGGTGGCTCGATCCGAGCAGGCTGGTCTGCCCGACGGTGGCGACCGCGTTCGCGGGGACGGCGACGTCCTTCTCCACGGACACCTCGATGTC
>NZ_JALPTB010000011.1 GCF_023218075.1 Rhodococcus sp. HM1
GACAAACACCACTCGCCGAGCCTAGAACCAGCGCCGTTAGTGCGTGAAATCAGACCGATCCCGACGAGAACCAGCAGGTCACAGACGTGAGCCGTCAATCATCCCGAAAACGTGAGCCAACTCGGGTGGTCGGTCAGGCGGGGCCGAGCTCGGCCTCGAGGACCTCCTGGGTGACGCGCATCGCGGCGAGGGCGGCGGGGGAGCCGCAGTAGGCGGCCGAATGGATGACGGCTTCGGTGATCTCGGTGCGCGTCAGGCCGTTTCGGAGGGCGCCGCGGATGTGGCCGCGCAGCTCGTTCTCGGCGCGGAGGGCGATGAGCATGCCGATGTTGAGCAGGCTGCGGCTGCGGCGATCGAGACCGGGACGGGTCCACACCGCGCCCCACGCGTGCTCGGTCACGAACTCCTGCAAGGCCTCCGAATCCGTGCCACGGGCACGGTCGAACGCGCGCTCGACGAAGTCGTCGCCCATCACCTCCCTGCGGACCTCGAGTCCGGCCTCGAAACCGGGGGTGCGCTCGGCGTCGCTCATCGTACTGCTCCCTGTTCACACCGCCGAACGGTTCGGCGGCCTCGAGAATTCTACGACCGGCGCAGTACCGCCCGGAGGACACCGGTCGCGGTGGCTCCCAGGAAGGTGGCCATGTCGTAGTGGTCGCGCCACACCCGGATCCGTCCGTCGCGCACCTCGAACGTGCCGCACACCCAGAACGCGATCGACACCCGGCCCACCCGCAGCACGTCGGTGCGTTCGGTCAGCACCACGCCGTTCCCGTCGTCGGCGATGTGGTGCATCACCACGTTCAGGCCTACCGAGGGGCGGGACATTCCTTGGAGCGTGCGGCTGACCCTCGGGAGCCCGCGCAGCGTCGGCAGTCCGGTGTTGTACCAAGCGATTTCGGGATCGAGCAGCGCGACCGCGGTGGCGATGTCGGATGCCGCCAGTGCGTCGAGGAAATTGCGCACCACCGCGATCGCGGACTGGGAAGTGGTCGTGTCGGATGTGGTCATGATGCTCCCTGTCGTGTGAAGGTTCCCATGCCGTCGGAATTCCAGTACTCGAACGTCACCGCATCGGGGGTGAACGTCGCGGTCGAGATCGTCCCGTCCGGGGCGTTCTCGCCGGTGACTTCGAACGTGAACACGTCACCGTCCCAGTGGGTCAGCGGATAGGTCTGGCCCACCGGCCCGATCGTGAGCGCGAGGCTGCCGTCCCGCTGGTCGATGCGTGCCGGTCCGAAGTACGGATTGTCGTAGATCCCGGTGTACCGGTCGAGGGGCTTCGCCGGCGCCGGATCCGTGGGCGGCTCCTGGCCGACCAGCGAACCCTTCGGGTCGGCGTAGGCCGAATATGCCTTCTCGTACAGCCCCGCCCAGTCCTCGCGGATCTCCCCGAACTGCACCAGGTCGACGAACTCGGCATTGAGCGTGTCGGGGACCCCGATCGGCGCGGCGTTGGTGAGCGTGACGATCGCGACGTCGGCCGACGGCACCGCGGTGAACGCGGTGGCCGCGCCGAGTGCGAACGCCCCCGCGTGACCGACCGAGGTCCGTCCCGACGCGAGCGTTCCGACGTTGAACCCGTAGCCGTAGAAACCGCCGCGGCTGTCCGGGGTCGCGGGCGCACGCGACACCACCTGCGGGGACAGTGCGGGTTGCAGCGCCGACGCCTCGACGACGGTGCGCCCCTCGAACTGCCCGTCGGCGAGCAGCATGGTGAGCCATTTCGCCACGTCGTTCACCGACGAGGAGATCCCGCCAGCCGGCGATTGCTCGTCCGGATCGCGGACCTCACGCGCGACGTACTCGCCGTCGACCAGCATGTGCCCCGGCGCCCGGTTCTCCCGAGCGGTGAAATCGTCGAATCGTGAACTGGTCGAGCTCATTCCGAGCGGCTCGTACAGTACTCGCTGCGACAGGTCGGCCCAGTCCGCACCCGCCGCGTCCGCGACCGCCTGGGCTGCCGCGGTCACACCGAAGTTCGTGTAGTCGTAGGTGATACGGAAAGGCGAGAGGGGAAGCAGCCGCAGCCGTTCGAGAATCTGCGCGCGATCGTAGCCGAGATCCTCGAGGTCGTCGCCGGCGTGATCGGGCAGCCCCGAACGGTGTGCGTACAGGTCCCCGACGGTGACGTGTTCGGTGACGTACGGTTCGGCGAGCGCGAAGGTCGGAAGGTGCTCGATCACGGGATCGTCCCAGCCGACCACACCGGCACCGACCTGCTGGGCGACGACGGTCGCCCCGATCGACTTCGACATCGACGCGAGCTGGAACACCGTGTCGGCATCGACCGGCTCGTCGGAACCGGCCGCGCGGACACCGAAACCCTTCGCATACACGGTTTCCCCGTCGTGCACGACCGCGACCGCCATACCCGGGATCCCGGTGTGATCGAGCAGTTTCTGCGCGAGGCCGTCGAGCTGCGCGATCGCGTCGTCGATCTGCCCGTCCGGAATGGGAACTCCCGCAACCTGGTCGGGCGCGAGATCGGCGGTCTCGGAGGGCTGCGACGGGGGTCGGTCGCGATCGTTCGGGTCGATCGTGACGCAGCCGGTCGCCGTGGCCGCGAGAGCGAGCACGACACCGAGCGCGAAGCGAGGGAATGCACGCATGAGCGACCTTTCCGTCGGTCGGATGATAGTCCCGCGCGAGCCTGCCTGTCGGCGAAAGCGTACCCCCGGGTCCGGGAACTGCAACGATTCGGAGGAGTCTGAGCGGAATCGCGACGAGGCACGCGAGGGGATGGCAGCGTGCGAAGGGACGCATGCGTAGTGCACAGCCGTGTAGTTCAGCAGTGAGGAGTCAGCCGTGAAGGGAATCCCACGACGAGTCGCCACCACCGCCGCCGCGGTTGCCACCGTCGGGCTGGTGGTCGCGGGCTGCAGCGACGACAACGACACCACCTCCGAGAGCGCCTACCAGAGTGAGACCAGTGCCGCCGAGGCCGCGCAGTCCGCTGCGGAGTCGGTGGTGGAGAGCGCCCAGTCCGCGGTCGAGAGCGCTGCCGAGAGCGCCGTGGGCGCCGCCGAGAGTGCCGGGAACGAGATCGCCGGTGACGCGACCACCGTGGTGGCCGGCCCCGACGGTCAGGAATACGAGATCAGCGGCGCTGTCCTCGACAAGTACAACGAGACCGGGGGAGCGGCCGGTCCGCTCGGCCCGCCGACCGGAAGCCAGGAGAGCATAGGCGACGGCAGCATCGGCGAATTCGAAGGCGGCGTCATCGCGTGGAGTCCGGACACCGACGCCCACATCGTGGGGGGCGAGATCCGGGTCGCGTGGGAGGCCGCCGGTGGTGCCGCCGGCGAACTCGGCTTCCCCACCAGCGACGAACATCCCATCCCCGGTGGTGTGCAGAGCGATTTCGAGATGGGGCACATCACCTTCATCGACGGCAGGACCGAGGTCGTCACCGAGTAGCGTCCGTCGGTGTGCCGGGACGTTTGGCGTCTCCTGGGCGCGGGAAGCCGGTCCTCATGGCTACCTACAGAGTGATCAACCCGGAGGGCGAGGTCGTGGACACCCGCGACATCGAGAGCGCGGAGGACGCGCACGCCTGGTTCGTCGATCAGCGAGCCGACAACAGCGAACTCGGCTGGCGGATGGAGGCTCAGCACGAGGACGGCACGTGGCACTTCTTCGACGACACGGAGGGTGCGGCGCAGTGACGTGTGCGCCGCACCCGTCCTCGTCTAGGAGTCGCGCTCGACGTTCGTCATCGCGAGCACGTCGAGGCGCCGGTCCAGTTCCTCCTCGCTGAGGCCGTCGCCGATCAGACCCCGGTCCACGACGGTCTGTCGGATCGTCTTCTTCTCCTTCAACGCCTGCTTGGCGACCGCCGCGGCCTCCTCGTATCCGATCGCCGAATTCAGCGGCGTCACGATCGACGGCGACGATTCCGCCAGCGTCCGAAGGTGTTCGACGTTCGCCTCCAGCCCGGTGATGCACCGGTCGGCGAACAACCGGGACACGTTCGCGAGCAGGCGCATCGATTCGAGCAGGTTCCGCGCCATCACCGGGATGTACACGTTCAGCTCGAACGCCCCGGCCGCGCCGCCCCACGCGACAGTGGCATCGTTCCCCACGACCTGTGCCGCGACCTGCGTGACTGCTTCGGGCAGAACAGGATTGACCTTGCCGGGCATGATCGAGCTGCCCGGCTGCAGGTCGGGCAACCGGATCTCGCCGAGCCCGGTCAGCGGACCGGACCCCATCCACCGGATGTCGTTCGCGATCTTCGTCAGCGACACCGCGATCGTGCGCAGCGCACCCGACGCCTCGACGAGCCCGTCCCGCGCGGCCTGCGCTTCGAAACTGTCGCGGGCGGGACGCAGCTCGTCGATGCCCGTGGACTCGACGAGTTCGGCGACGACCAGCCGCCCGAACCCCTCGGGGGCGTTCAGCCCGGTGCCGACGGCGGTGCCGCCGATCGGCAGCTCTCCGAGTCGCGGCAGGCACGCCTGCACCCTTTCGATCCCGGCCTCGACCTGCCGGGCATAGCCCCCGAACTCCTGCCCGAGCGTCACCGGAACGGCGTCCATCAGATGCGTGCGCCCGGACTTGACGACGGTGCGCCACTCGGTGGCCTTCGCGGCCAGCGCGGCGTGCAGATGCTCGAGCGCGGGAATCAGATCGCGCACCGCGGCTTCGGTGGCGGCGACGTGCGTCGAGGTGGGGAAGGTGTCGTTCGACGACTGCGACATGTTGACGTCGTCGTTGGGATGCACCGTCACCCCGTTGCGGGCGGCGATCGACGCGATGACCTCGTTGGCGTTCATGTTCGAGCTGGTGCCCGAGCCGGTCTGGAAGACGTCGATGGGGAACTGGTCGTCGTGCTCACCGGCCGCGATCTCACCGGCCGCGGCGATGATCGCGTCCGCCTTGCCGGCGTCGAGCAGCCCCAGGTCCTTGTTGACCTGCGCGCAGGCCGCCTTGAGCAGGCCGAGCGCCCGGATCTGGGCGCGTTCGAGACCGCGACCCGAGATGGGGAAGTTCTCCACGGCGCGCTGCGTCTGCGCGCGCCACAGGGCGTCGACCGGAACCCGGACCTCGCCCATCGTGTCGTGTTCGATGCGGAACTGCGGTTCGCTGTTCTCAGTCATGAACCTCAGCTTGCCACCGAGGCGGCTTCGCCGCCGGTGTGTCGAAGTGGCGGTTCCGACCGCCACAAAGACACACCGGCGCGAAGCGCATTGTCAGGGCATCGGGGGCTGCGCGCCGTCGACACCGGTGAAGTTGATCGACGAGAACTCGTGCAGCTTCTCGAGGCGGTGGTAGGCCTCGATCATGCGGACCGTGCCGGACTTGCTGCGCATGACGATCGACTGCGTGGTCGCGCCGCCGCCGTAGTACCGCACGCCCTTGAGCAGGTCGCCGTCGGTGACACCGGTCGCGCAGAAGAAGATGTTCTCGCCGGTGACGAGTTCCTCGGTGGTCAGGATCCGGTCCAGGTCGTGGCCGGCGTCGATGGCCTTCTGCCGCTCGGCGTCGTCCTTGGGGGCGAGCTTGCCCTGCAGCGCGCCACCCATACAGCGCAGCGCCGCCGCGGCGATGATGCCCTCCGGGGTGCCGCCGATGCCCAGGAGCATGTCGACACCGGAATCGGGGCGGGCGGTCGCGATCGCACCGGCGACGTCGCCGTCGGAGATCAGGCGGATGCGCGCACCGGTCTCCCGGATCTCCCGGATGATCTCGGAGTGCCGCGGACGATCCAGGATCGTGACGGTCGTATCGGAGATGGTGCGATTCTTGGCCTTCGCGACGCGACGGATGTTCTCGGCGACACCCGCGGACAGGTCGATGACGTCGGCAGCCTCGGGACCCACGGCGATCTTGTCCATGTAGAACACGGCCGACGGGTCGAACATGGCGCCGCGCTCGGCGACCGCGAGGACCGCGATCGCGCCCGGCGCACCCTTCGACATCAGCGTGGTGCCGTCGATCGGGTCGACGGCGACGTCGCACAGGGGGCCGTCGCCGTTGCCGACCTCCTCGCCGTTGTACAGCATCGGGGCTTCGTCCTTCTCGCCCTCGCCGATCACCACGATGCCCTGCATCGACACCGAGCTGACCATGTGACGCATCGCGTCGACGGCGGCACCGTCGCCGCCTTCCTTGTCGCCGCGGCCGACCCAGCGGCCTGCCGCCATCGCCGCGGCCTCCGTGACGCGGACCAACTCGAGGGCGAGGTTGCGGTCCGGAGCTTCGCGGTGCGATGGGGTGGCCGTCATGGGCTACTGCCTCCTGATGCTGTCGGTCGACGCGGTGCGCCGGCACGAGGGACGGCCGTCGAGTCGCGCGGCCGCCGAATCCGATGGTGGTTCAGGCTGCAATTGTCTCATCAGCGCCGGTGCGGCGGAGGCTGGGACCCGGACCGGCCGCGGCCCGTTCCTGCGGAGGCTGTCAGACTGGACGCGTGGCTTCCGAGAAACCCCGCATCCTGAACGACGCCCGTGACATGACGTGGTCGCTCATTCCGCTCGTCCTGGCGTGCCTCGTCATCGCTGCGATCGCAAGCCAATGCTCGTTCAACCCGGGCGGTCCCACCGCGGGTCCGGTGCCGAGCTTCGACATCGATGCAGGTCTCGAGTACGACGCGAGGGAACTGGGATTCCCCATCCGGCATCCGCAGGTCCCCGAGGACTGGCAGGCCAACTCGGGCAGCCGCAGCATCATCACCGGCCAGCAGGGCGGCGACTCGAGCACGGTCGGGTTCATCACCCCGTCCGGCCGCTACGTACGCTTCACCCAGTCCAACGCCGGTACCGACGAGCTCGTGCGGTTCGTCGCGGGCTCGAGCCGGTTCGTCACCGGCACCGAGACCATCGACGGCCGCGACTGGACGGTGTACGCCGAGGAGGGGAGCGAGCCGCTGTGGGTCTCGGACTTCGGTGACGTGCGGATCCTGATCGGCGGATCCGGCGACGAAGCCGAGTTCGCCACGATCGCTGCCGCGGCGAACGCAGCGGAGCCGCTCACCCCGTAGGCCGCGACCGGGCCGGTCGGTTGTCCCCGACCGGTCAGTCTTCTTCGTCGTCCTCGCTGTGCGACAGGGCGTTCTCGACCCGTTGCCGAGCACCCGCGAGGTGCTCCTCGCACCGCTTGGCGAGCGCTTCGCCGCGCTCCCACAGCGCCAGCGACTCGTCGAGGTCCAGGCCACCCTGTTCGAGCATCTTCACCACGTTGACCAGTTCGTCGCGGGCCCTCTCGTAGCCGAGCTCCGCCACATCCGCGTTCGTGTCACTCACACCGTCATCCTCGTCGTCACTTCTCTCGTCCCATCACCGCGGCCCGCGCGGCACCGTCACCGACCCGGACCCGCAACTGGGTTCCCGGGGGCATCTCGTCGATCGACCGGACGACCTCCGGGTCGCCGTCGGGCACGATCCGCTGCACTACCGCGTAGCCGCGTGCGAGGGTCGCGGCCGGACCCAGCGTCGCCAGCCGGGCCCGCAGATGCTCGATCGTGGTGGCCTGCGCCGCCAGCACCCGATCGATGTCGCGGCGACCGGCCTGCCGTAACCGCTCGACCTCCTCGCCACGCTGATCGATCGCGCGCAGCGGATCGGCCAGGACCGGCCGGGACCGCAACTGTGCCACCACGTGCTCCTCGCGGCGCACCCAGTTGCGCAGCGCCGACGCGGCGCGCGCCCGCAGATCGTCGACGAGCGCCTGCTCGGCGGCGGCATCCGGCACGACCCGTTTGGCGGCGTCGGTGGGGGTGGCGGCCCGCAGATCGGCGACGTGATCGCACAGCGGACTGTCGGGTTCGTGGCCGATCGCGCTGACCACCGGGGTCGTGCACGCGACGATCGCGCGGCACAGCGTCTCGTCGGAGAACGGCAGCAGATCCTCGACACTGCCGCCGCCGCGGGCCAGGACGATCACGTCCACCGCGGGGTCGGCGTCGAGTTCGGCGAGCGCATCGAGGATCTGCGGTACCGCGGTCGGGCCCTGCACCGCGGTGTTGCGGATCTCGAACCGCACCGCGGGCCACCGGCGCTGCGCCACCGACACCACGTCGTGCTCGGCGGCGCCGCCGCGGCCGGTGATCAGGCCGATACGGCCCGGTAGGAACGGCAGCGGCCGCTTGAGCCGCGGATCGAACAGACCTTCCGCTGCGAGCAGCGCGCGCAGCCGTTCGATGCGGGCGAGCAGTTCGCCGATGCCGACCGCGCGGATCTCGGTGACACGCAGCGAGATGCTGCCGCGCGCCGGCCAGAACGACAGTTTCCCGAACATCACGACCCGCGCGCCCTCGACCAGCGTCACCGGCGAACTGTGGATCAGCTGCGGGGAGCACGTCACCGACAGGGACATGTCCACCGAGGGATCACGCAGGGTCAGGTACGCCGTGCGCGTTCCGGGGCGCACGTTCATCTGGGTGATCTGGCCCTCGACCCAGATCGTGCCGAGCCGATCGATCCAGCCCGCGACCTTCTGCGACACGGTGCGTACCGGCCACGGATTGTCCGCGGAGTTCGGTTGGGTGGTGGGATGCGCCGAGGTCACTTCGTGGTGGTGGTCGTGATCCGGTTCGACAACATCGTCACGAACGGCGCCCGCGCCCGTGTCGCGTTCTCGTAGTCGAGCAGCGCCGTCAGGTCCTCCACGGACAGGGTGCGCAGGCGCGCACGCAATTGCGCGAGGGTCAGCGAGGTGTAGTCGAGGTCCTCGACGATCCCGGGCACCTCGGTCTCCGCCGCGGTCGGGGCCGGTTTCGCGCTCTCACCCGGTTCCGGGGCGTCGGCCGCTTTCTCGGCCGCGGTTTCGGTCTCGACGGCCGGCGGCATGGAGTACAGCGCGAACCGGCCGGGCGCCTCCGACTGCTCCGCCCCGTTGGTGGCGGCGTTCGGTGCCGGAGCCTCGTCCTCGTCGAACACCGCCCACTCCGGGGTTTCCTCGGCTCGGGCGCCCAGCGCCTCGAACAGACGATCCCCCTTGATCGCGAGCGCGGTCATCGACTGCTGGATCCTCATCGTCGTCTGCAGGACCTGGCTGACCGTCGTCATCGGCAGCGCGAGGGCGGTCGACGGCAGCTTGAGTGTCTCTTCGTAGGCGGTGACGGCGACCCCGGCCGCCACCCGAGCCATGAACGGTGGACGGATCATGCCCCCAAGACTGCCTCACGAGCCCCACGATTGGTAGCCGAGGTGGGCCGTGACGGAAGCCGAGGCGGGCTCCGCCCCGCATCGGCCCGTACCCTGGAGGCATGTCTGCGCCTGTTCCACTCGAAGTCGGTATCACACGGTCGGCGGGGACCGCGTCCGCAGGGAAGCGGGTGTTGCTCGCCGAACCCCGCGGATACTGCGCCGGGGTCGACCGCGCGGTCGAGACCGTGGAGAAGGCGCTCGAGAAGCACGGCGCCCCGATCTACGTGCGGAAAGAGATCGTCCACAACCGGCACGTGGTGGACACGCTTGCCGAGCGCGGTGTCGTGTTCGTCGACGAAACCGACCAGGTTCCACCCGGATCGGTCCTGGTCTTCTCCGCACACGGGGTGTCCCCGGCGGTCCACCAGGCGGCCGCCGCCCGCGACCTGCACACCATCGACGCGACCTGCCCGCTCGTGACCAAGGTCCATCAGGAAGCCAAGCGCTTCGCCCGCGACGACTACGACATTCTGCTCATCGGGCACGAAGGCCACGAGGAAGTCGAGGGCACCGCAGGTGAGGCCCCCGATCACGTACAACTGGTCGACGGCCCCGACGCCGTCGACGCCGTCCGGGTCCGCGACGAATCGAAGGTGATCTGGCTCTCGCAGACCACGCTGAGCGTCGACGAAACCATGGAGACCGTGAAACGGCTGCGCGAGAAGTTCCCGCAGCTGCAGGACCCGCCGAGCGACGACATCTGCTACGCCACCCAGAACCGTCAGGTCGCGGTGAAGGCGATGGCTCCCGAATGCGATCTGGTGATCGTCGTCGGATCACGCAACTCGTCGAATTCGGTGCGCCTCGTCGAGGTGGCGCTCGGCGCAGGCGCGAAGGCCGCGCACCTCGTCGACTACGCGCGTGAGGTCGATCCGGCCTGGCTCGACGGCGTCGAGACCGTCGGCATCACCTCGGGGGCGTCGGTGCCCGAGATCCTCGTGCGCGGCGTGCTCGATCTGCTCGCCGAACACGGTTACCGCGACGTGCAGACCGTCACCACCGCCAACGAGACGCTGGTGTTCGCACTCCCACGCGAGCTGCGCGCAGCCAGGGCCAGGTAAGGCGGCTGCGCCGCCGGTGTGCCTTTGTGGCGGCCGGAGCCGCCAGAAGTACACACCGGCGCGAAGCGCAGCTCAGTCCTCGTAGCGGTCGCGGTAACGCACAGCGGGCGGCGGGTAGGCGGGGGTGCTCACCTGCGGTCGGGGCGTCGCGCGCGGCGGTGCCTGCCGCTCCGGCTGCGGCTCGCGGCGGCGCGGATCCGGTTCACGGCGCGGCGCCGATTCCGACCTCCGTGCGCGGGCGTCGTCTGCCGGGCGCCGCTGAACGGACGGATTGTCGCGGGTGTCGGCGACCTGCCGGACGGACGTCTTCGTCGGGTCGGCCGCCTCGCGCTCCCGGCGGGACCGCGCCGGATTCTGCGGGGCACGCTCCGCGCTCTGCCGGGTGCGGGCGGGTGCGGCCGCGGTCCGCGGCCGCCGGCCGGGTTCGTCGACGACCTCGCGACGGGGAGCGGTCGCGCTTCCGGATGCCTTCTGCTCGGCCGGGCGCGAGCTCCTGACCGCAGCGCTCCTCACCGCCGCGCCCTTCGAGGCAGCGCTCTTGGACGCAGGGCTCTTGGACACAGTGCCCTTGAATGCGGCGGGTCGGGACCTCTTCGCCCCGCCGGAACGATTCGCCGTCTCCTGCTGGGCCATGTAGATCCGGACACCACCGATGATCAGCACCGCCGCGGTGGCAACGAACATCGCGGGGAACCGGTTCACCAGCGGATACGCCACGTTCAGCGCGAGATCCCGCAGGCCGGAGCCGCTCGATTCGAACAGCAACTCCTGGGCGAGGGGAATCGCCGCCACCAGCAGCAGCGGAGGCTGTGCCATCGCGGTGAACACACCGCGCTGCTGCACCGCGACGACCGCGGCGATGCATCCGAGGACATAGAAGACGGAGAAGACCGTCGTCAGCTCGTCACCGCGGAACGAGTCGATCAACGCACCGAGCAGAGTCGCCCCGGCGGCAATGACGACGGCACCCCACCAGGGCACTCCGGGCATGGTCGGAGCGAGCGAGCGCATGTCGAGCGCCACCGCCGGGCGAGCACGTTGGGATGCAGACACACATAGACAGTAGACCCACCGACTCAGATTGCTTCGTCGACGGCACCGGCCGGATCCGGGTTTTCGGTCAGGGTGGCGCGCCGCGGCCACGCGTCGACCCGACGCACCTCGGGCACGTCGCCGTCGAAGATCTCCAGTTCGCTGAGCTTCCGGGCCGTCACCCCGACACGTGTCTCCATCGACGACACCGTCTGATTGAACGAATCGACCGCCTTGCCCAGTTGCGCGCCGAGCCGGTCGAGGTGACTGCCCACGGTGCCGAGCCGCTGATACAACTCGCGGCCGAGCCGGTGGATCTGCGCGGCGTCGCGCGACAGTGCCTCCTGCCGCCATGTGTGCGCGATGGTGCGCAGCAACGCCACCAGCGTCGTGGGTGTCGCGAGGATCACGTTCCGGCCGAACGCGTACTCCAGCAGACCCGAGTCCGCGGTGAGCGCAGCGTCCAGGAACGGATCGCCCGGCACGAACAGCACCACGAATTCGGGCGTCGGGTCGAACGACTCCCAGTACGCCTTCGCGGACAACTGGTCGATGTGGGTGCGCAGCTGCCGAGCATGCCGTGCCAGGTGCCGATCGCGTTCGGCGACGTCCTCTTCCTGCGCCGCGTCGAGGTACGCGGCGAACGGGACCTTCGCGTCGACGACGATCTGCTTGCCGCCTGCCAGGTAGACGAGCAGATCAGGTCGCACCCCCTCGGCGGCGACCTGCGTGTCGAAATCGCAGTGCCGGACCATCCCGGCCAGTTCCACCACCCGCTCGAGCTGGATCTCACCCCACCGGCCGCGGATCTGCGGGGCCCGCAGCGCCGTCACGAGCTGCTGGGTCTGCTGCGACAGCGACAGCGACGCCCGGTGCATGCCCTCAACCTGCTCGGTCAGACCGGCATACGCGTGGACCCGATTGCGTTCGACGTGCTCGACCTGACGGGCCAGCGCGCCCACCGCCTCCTGCAGCGGCCCCACCAGCCGCGACACCTGCTCGCCGATCGCGCCGGACTGCCGGCGCGCCGCGTCCTCGCTGACCGCGCCGAGCGACTGCCGCAACTGCGTCTCGTTGTCCCGCAGCGCCGCGAGCTGCGCCTCGGCGCGCGCGGTCCGGTCGCCGATCCGCGACGCCTGCGCCAGCCACCCCAGCCCGAACCCGAGAACGAGCGCCACGATCAGCCCGAGTGCCGTGAGAGCAGTCATGAGGCGGATGATGCCGCACGGGACCGACATGCGCGGGGCACTCACCCCGAACCGGACGTGTCGGTGCGGTCCTCTACGGTCGTCGCCATGCGGATCCTGCACACCTCCGACTGGCACATCGGCCGCACCTTCCACGGTGTGGACCTGCTGGGAGACCAGGCGCGCGCCCTGACCGCGATCGCCGAACTGGTCGCCGAGCGCAGCGTCGACGTCGTGGTCGTGCCCGGCGACGTGTACGACCGGTCGATCCCCAGCTCCGACGCGGTAGCGGTGTGCAACGCCGGGTTGGAGGCGATCCACGAGGCGGGCGCGGTCATCGTCGCGACCTCCGGCAACCACGACTCGCCGGTGCGGCTCGGTGCCGGCGCCGCGTTCGCCGCCAAGGGGGGACTGCACCTGATCACCAAGGTCGCCGACGTGGACCGCCCGGTGATCGTCGACGACGAGCACGGTCCGGTCGCGTTCTACGGCATCCCCTATCTCGAGCCGGAGATCACCCGAGCCGAACTGGGCGTGCCCAAGGCCCGCTCCCACCAGGAGATCCTCGACGCCGCGATGGGCCGGGTCCGCGCCGACGCCGAGATCCGCGGCGGCCGGACGGTGCTGCTCGCGCACGCGTTCGTCGTCGGGGCGGAGGCGACCGGTTCGGAACGGTCCATCTCGGTCGGCGGTGTCGAAACCGTGTCCGCGTCCGCGTTCGACGGCATGGACTATGTCGCCCTCGGGCACCTTCACTCCCCGCAGACCGTCGCCGAGCACGTCCGTTACTCCGGGTCACCGCTGCCGTACTCCTTCGGCGAACGCAGTCACCGCAAGGCGGTGTGGCTCGTCGACCTCGACGCGACCGGCGTGGCGTCGGTCGAACGGGTCGAGCTCCCCGTCGTGCGGGGCCTGAGCCAGCTGTCCGGAACACTCGAGGATCTGCTCGCCGATCCCGAGCACGCCGCTGCAGAGGACCACTACGTCGCGGCCGAGCTGACCGACGCGGTTCGGCCGCTCGATGCGATGCGACGGCTGCAGACCCGGTTCCCGCACGCGGTGCACGTCGTCTGGAACCGCCCCGACACGACGTCGGGAACCAGCTACCGGGAGAAGGTGCACGGCCGCAGCAACCTCGACGTCGCGTGCGCGTTCCTGACGGACGTGCGGTCGGAGCCGTCGCAGCGGGACGCCCGCTGGATCGAACAGGCGCTGCGCGAGGCCGACCGCGTAGGCGCGGACAAGATCGCGGCCGCCGACGAGGTCGTGGAGGTGTCGGCGTGAGGCTGCACGCACTCGAGGTCACCGCGTTCGGGCCGTTCGCGGACACGGTCCGGGTCGACTTCGACGAACTCGGCGCCGACGGGCTGTTCCTGCTGCACGGCCGCACCGGAGCGGGCAAGACCTCGATCCTCGACGCGGTCGCGTTCGCGCTGTACGGGACGGTGCCGGGTGCGCGCGCCGAGGGGCGCCGGCTGGTGTCCGATCACGCCGCCGCCGGTGCCGTCCCGAAGGTGATGCTCGAGGCCACCATCGCCGGCCGACGCCTGCGGATCGTGCGCAGCCCCGAATACGAACGCCCGAAGCTGCGCGGCACCGGCACGACCAAGGAGAAGGCGAAGGCGACGCTGACCTGGCTGGACGGGTCGGGGCAGAACCTGTCGCGGCACGAGGACATCGGCGAGGTGATCGGGGCACTGCTCGGCATGAGCGCGGCTCAGTTCTTCCAGGTCGTCCTGCTGCCCCAGGGGGAGTTCGCGAAGTTCCTCCGGGCCGACAGCAAGGAACGCGGCGCGCTGCTCGAGCGGCTGTTCGACACGACGCTCTTCGGCGGTGTCGAGAAATGGTTCCGCGAGCGGGCCGCTGCCGGTGCGAAGAAGCTCGCCGAACAGCAGAAGAAGGTCGACGTGCTCAGCGCGAAGGTCGACGCGGCGGCCGGGATCGAGGCCGGTGCCGACGCCGACCCGGTCGGGTGGGCGCGCAAGCTGCGCGAGGACGCCGTCGACACCCGGGACAGCATGATCGTCGCGCTGGACACCGCCCGCGACGCGGAGCGCAGCGCCCGCGCGGAACTCGAGGAGGCGGTCGCGCTGGCCCGTCGCCTGGAGCGCCGCGCCGCCGCACAGTCCGAACTCGCGGCCCTCGACGCCACTGCGGACGAGCGGGCCGCGCTGGCCGCCGAGAGGGCGGCCGCGCTGCGGGCGGCGCCGGTCGCGGTGACCGGTGAGGAATCCCGCCGCGCCGCGTCGACCGCCGCGGCGGCGTTGCAGGCGGCGGCCGATGCACTCGCCGCGCTGTCCGGCGACGACGACGGTCGCGCGCTGCTCGACGAACTGCCCGAACAGCCCGAGGACGGCGACCGCGATCGGATCCGCGGGCACGAGCAGCGGTGGTCCGCGGAGGTCGTGCGGCTCGACGATCTCATCGCGCAGCAGCGTCGCGTCGCGACCCTCGACGACGAACGGTCCCGGCTGGACGAGCGTCGTCGCACGCTCGCCGCCGACATCGAACAACTCACCGCGCAGCGGGATGCGTTGCCCGTGCGCCGCGACGAGGCTGCCGCCGCCGTCCGCGCCGCGGAACAGGCCGCGGCCGCACTGCCGGGTCTCGCCGCAACCCGCGACCGCGCCGCCGATGCGGTCGCCGCAGCGGACGAACTTGCTTCGCGCAGAACCGAACTCGACAAGCGTGAGCAGCGCGTCGTGGAGCTGCGTGCGGCGCATCTCGACGCCCGGGCCGTCCTGCTCGACGTGCGGGAACGGCGAATCGCCGGTATGGCAGCCGAATTGGCGGCCGAACTCGTCGACGGGCAGGAATGTGCCGTCTGCGGATCCACCGAGCATCCCGCGCCGGCGCGGCCCGCACCGGACACTGTCACCAAGGCCGACGAGGACGCGGCCCGCGAGGCCGAGCAGCGCGCCGAGGCGGCACTCGCCCGGGCAATCGCTGCCGTCGCCGAGGCGGCCGAAGTCGTTGCGGCGCTGCGCCAGCGGTGCGGCGAGCGGCCGCTCGACGACCTCGTCGCCGAACGTGACGCCGCCAGGTCGGCCCACGACGCGGCGGCCACGGAGGCCGGGGAACTCGATCGGCGTCGCACGCAGGTCGACACCCTGGAACGGCTCGACGCGGAACTGCAGGAGCGGCTGCGCGGCACGGAGGCCGAGGTCGCGGAGATCGCGCAGGCCGACGCGGTCGCCGCTGCCGAAGCCGACGAGATCCGGGCTCGCATCCACGCCGCGGTCGGGGACGGGGGTTCGCTCGTGGACCGCCGCGCGCGGCTGGCGGCCCTCGCGGCCGCGGCCACCGAACTGCTCGACCGGCGAGCGGCCGCCGTCCGGGCCCGGACCTTCGCCGACGAGCGGGCCCGCGACGCCGAGCAAGCCGCCGTCGACGCCGGATTCCACGACCTGGACGCGGCACTGGCCGCCGTGCGATCCGACGCGCGTCTGGCCGAGATCGACGCACTCGTCCGCGCCGCCGAGGAAGCCCGCGCGGTCGCGGCCGCCACGCTCGCCGAACCCGAGCTCGCGGCGCTCATCGGAGACGAGACGGCCGACGTCGCGGCGCGGCAGGACGCCGCGAACCGCGCCGCCGCCGAACTGCACGCGGCGCTCACCGCTGCCTCGGAGGCCGATCGGCGGCTCACCGACATCGACAAGTACACGACCCGGCTCGAGCAGGAGGATGCGAAGCTCGCGCCCCTGCGGGCCGAGCAGAACGAACTGGCCGGACTCGCGGATGTGATCGCAGGTGGCGGGCAGAACTCGCGGAAGATGTCGCTGCGGTCGTATGTGCTCGCGGCGCGACTCGAGGAGGTCGCCGAGGCGGCGTCCGAGCGGCTGCGTCGAATGTCCGGTGGACGCTACGAATTCGTGCACTCCGACGCCGCAGGCAGCCACGGCAAACGAGGCGGTCTGGGTCTGGACATCCACGACGAGTACACCGGGATGGTCCGGTCCACGAAGACCCTGTCGGGTGGTGAGTCGTTCCAGGCGTCGCTCGCGTTGGCGCTCGGGTTGGCCGACGTCGTCGCCGCCGAATCCGGGGGGCTCGTGCTCGACACCATGTTCATCGACGAGGGGTTCGGCACGCTCGACGCCGACGCCCTCGACTCGGTGATGGGTGTGCTCGACGAACTGCGTGCCGGTGGCCGCGTCGTCGGGGTGGTCAGCCACGTCGACGAGATGCGGCAGCGCATCCCGAGCAGGCTGCACGTCGTCCGGGGCCGGGCCGGCTCGACGGTCGAGATCGCGAGCTGAACCCGGCCACGTCGGTCAGCTCGGTTCGGGTGCCGAGCCCTCCCCGGGAGCGGGCAGCGCCAGGGTTTCCTTGTTGGCTGCTTCGACGCGTTCGTCGATCTGTTCGCCGATGTAGCGGATCACCACCGCGGCGACCGCCGCGACCGGCACGGCGAGGAACGCCCCGACGATGCCGAACAGCGACGACCCGGCCGTCACCGCGAGCAGCACGATGACCGCGTGCAGGTGCATGCTCCGTGATTGCAGCACCGGCTGGAGCACGTTCCCTTCGAGCTGCTGTACCGCGATGATGATGCCCAGCACGATGATCGCGGTGGTCAGGCCGTTGGCCACGAGCGCGACGAGGACCGCGAGGGCGCCGGCGACGAACGCGCCGACGATCGGGATGAACCCGCCGATGAAGGTGATGATCGCCAGCACGGGTGCGAGCGGAACACCGAGGATGACCAGGCCGAGACCGATGAAGAACGCATCGATGAAGCTCACCAGCGCCTGCGTGCGGATGAACCCGCCGAGCGTGTCCCACATGCGGACGAGCACTTCTTCGAGGTGACGTCCCGCGCGCCCACCGCCGACGGCGTGCAGCCACGGGATGAACCGCGGGCCGTCCTTGATGAAGAAGAACGTCAGGACCAGCACCAGGCCGAGGGTGACCAGCAGCGAGCCGGCCGTGCTGACGCCCGAGAACACGCCGCTGGCGATGGTCGCGGCGCTGCCCTGAACCTTCTCCACCACCACCTGGACCGCGTTCTCGAGCTGCTCGTCGCGGAGGTTGATCGGCGGTCCCTGAATCCAGTCCTCCACCTTGTGGATACCCTCGGTGGCCTTGTTACCCAGCTCCGGGGCCTGCGACACCACCGACGGCACGATGCCGGCGATGATGCCGCCGACGACCGCGAAGAACAGCAGCAGGGTGACCGACGCGGCCGCCGCGGGTGGCACACGGCGTTTCATCAGGGCACGGGTCGGCGGCCACAGGACCGTCGACACCACGATCGCGAGGGCGACCGGGAGTACGACCACCCACATCTTCTCGATGATCCAGCCGAGGACGACAGCGCCCGCGGCGATCAGGACGACGCATGCCGACACCTTGGCCAGCCAGATGCCGCCGGCGCCGATGACCGCGCCCCGATCGAGGGGACGTGCGGGTAGTTCGGGCGGGGACTTCGCTTCGCTCAACGGGGATCCTTCCGACGGCCTCGTTCCGACAATCTAACGGAGCGAGCGTCCGGTTCGCCGATGCACACGGGCCTCGCGTCGGACCCCGCGGAACTCCGGGCTGTGAGTCGTGTACCTGGCGGAATTCGACGATTCCCGCGTTCGGCCGCGGGACGCGTGGGACCCTCGAGTGCATGAGCACACGAAGCGTGGGATCTCGGATCCGGAAGTCGGTTCCGGCGGCCGTCGCCGCACTCGCGGTCGCATGCACACTCGCCGCCTGTTCCTCCGACGAGGACAACACCCCGGCGAGCGAGGAGGCGCAGTCGTCGCTGGGTGCGGTCGTGACGAGTGTCCGCGAGCAGGCGGAGGGTGCGGTGTCGTCCGTGCAGAGCGCCGCGGAGAGCGCCGCGGAGAAGGCCGGGGAAGCGATCGACCAGGCGAAGCTCAGCGCATTCGTCGGTACGTTCCGCACCGCCTACCCGGACCTGGCGGCGGATCGGGAAACGGAGTCGATCGAGAAGATCGTCACCGACACGTGCCCGATGATCGAGGACGGCGCTCCGCAGCAGGACATCGACGCGACCGTCCAGGAACTCGCCACCAACGGCTCGGTGGAACCGACCGACGACCAGGCGGCGCGCATCGCGCAGCTCGTGAAGGTCGCCTGCCCGTAGGCACTGCCGGCTCGGTACGTTCGGGTGCCATGGGCACCCGATGGCAGACCGAGCGCAGCGCCGACGATTCCCGCGCCTACATCGAACGGTTCACCGGTCTCGAGGAATCCGGCGCCGACCTGCACGGTGAAGCGCGTTTCGTGGACGTCCTCCTCGCGCGCGGCAGCCGGGTGCTCGACGCCGGGTGCGGCACCGGCAGGGTGGGGGCCGAACTGGCCCGGCGCGGTCACCGGGTGACCGGCGTCGACCTCGATCCCGTGCTGATCGACGAGGCACGCCGCCGCCATCCCGACCTGACCGTGCACCTCACGGACCTGGCGACCCTGGACCTGCCGGGGGAGCCGTTCGACGCGGTCGTCGCCGCCGGCAACGTGATGGTGTTCCTGGAACCGGGCAGCGAACGCACGGTGCTCGCCGCGATCGCCGCGCACCTGCGGCCCGGCGGGGTGTTCGTCGCCGGATTCACCACCGGCAGCGTCTACCGTCCGGAGCAGTTCGCCGCGGACCTCGCCGCCTCCGGGATGGTGCTCGAGCAGCGGTTCGCGACCTGGGATCTGCGCCCCTGGCACGACGCCGCGGACTGGCTCGTCGCCGTCGCACGTCGTGCGGCTGACGGGGCCGGCGCGTGGCCACGTAGAATGCTGATTCCGTGAGCCTTACTCTCGGAATCGTCGGACTTCCCAACGTCGGCAAGTCGACGCTGTTCAACGCGCTGACCCAGAACGATGTGCTGGCCGCGAACTACCCGTTCGCCACCATCGAGCCGAACGTCGGCCTGGTCGAGTTGCCCGATCCGCGGCTGAAGAAGCTCGCCGAGATCTTCGGGTCCGAGCGCATCCTGCCCGCCACGGTGTCCTTCGTCGACATCGCCGGCATCGTCAAGGGCGCATCCGAGGGTGCCGGCCTGGGCAACAAGTTCCTCGCCAACATCCGCGAGGCCGACGCCATCTGCCAGGTGGTGCGCGTGTTCTCCGACGACGACGTCGTGCACGTCGACGGCCGCGTCGACCCGGCCTCGGACATCGAGATCATCGAGACCGAACTCGTCCTCGCCGACATGCAGACCCTCGAGAAGGCGCTGCCGCGTCTCGAGAAGGAAGCGAAGAAGAACAAGGACCTCAAGCCCCAGTACGAGGAGGCCGTCAAGGCTCAGGCCTTCCTCGAGGAGGGCAAGACGCTGTTCAGCGTCAAGGACAAGCTCGACTTCGGCCTGCTGCGCGAGCTGCACCTGCTGACCACCAAGCCGTTCCTGTACGTCTTCAACGCCGACGAGGCGGTGCTCACCGACGAGGCGAAGGTCGCCGAGTTGCGCGCATCCGTCGCCCCCGCCGACGCCGTGTTCCTCGACGCGAAGGTCGAGCAGGAATTGCTCGAGCTGGACGAGGAGGACCGGCAGGAGATGCTGGACTCGATCGGCCAGACCGAACCCGGTCTGCATGCCCTGGCCCGCACCGGCTTCCACACCCTCGGTCTGCAGACCTACCTGACGGCCGGCCCGAAGGAAGCTCGCGCCTGGACGATCCACAAGGGCGACACCGCTCCGCAGGCTGCCGGCGTCATCCACACCGACTTCGAGCGGGGCTTCATCAAGGCCGAGATCGTCTCCTTCGACGACCTCGCCGAGGCCGGTTCGATGGCCGCCGCCAAGGCCGCCGGCAAGGTGCGCATGGAGGGCAAGGACTACATCATGCAGGACGGCGACGTCGTGGAGTTCCGCTTCAACGTGTAGGACCCCGACGCGCGCAAGCGCAGACGAGAAAGATAGCCGCGCGATGCATGCCTCGCGCGGCTATCTTTCTCATTTGCGGCTATGCCACCGGTTCACTGGCCGAGTTGCGTCCTTGCGGGACGAGCCTCGTCAGTAGGGGCGGCACACGGTGACGAGAGTCCGATGGGGACGCTCGCGCCGGTGCCCGAATTCCCGAAAGGTGACGACGATGCCTACCTCCCGAGTTCAACTCGCGCTCAACGTCGAAGACGTGACGGCGGCGACCGCGTTCTACTCGACGCTGTTCGGGGTGTCCCCGCACAAGCAGCGCGACGGATACGCCAACTTCGAGATCGAGGATCCTCCGCTGAAGCTGGTGTTGATCGAGAATCCCGGTGCCCAGGAGAGTCTGAACCATATCGGTGTCGAATCGCCGACATCCGAGGACGTCTCCGCCGCGTTGGCGCGGTTCCGGGACGTGGGTCTGACCGCGACGGTGGCCGAACAGGATTTGTGCTGCCATGCGGTGCAGGACAAGGTGTTCGTCGAGGCACCGGACGTGCCCAACGGGTGGTGGGAGTTCTACGCGGTGACCGACGACAGCCCCGCCAACCCCGAGGGTCTGACGACCTCGGCGTGTGAGGTCGCGTGCAACGGGCAGGACAACGCTGAGCAGGACGGCGCCGAGCAGGATGCGTCGGCCGGCAGCGTCTGCTGCGGATGACCTCGGTGGGGTGGGGTGCCGCGGGATTGCGGCGCCCCACGCCGGTGCCCTCCTGTCAGAGCGGGGGATTTCTGTCGAGGGTGAGCTGGTTCCGGTGGAAGTCGAAGTGCCGGCCCGGGTAGCGGTAGAGCTGTTCGACGGTCATCGTGTCGGTGAAGAACGGGTCCCAGCGCACCGGAAACGCCATGCTGCGCTGCATGTTCGTCTCGGGTTCGGTGGCCAGCGAGCGCTGGAGCTTCGCGATGACGCGATCGCAGTGCCTTCCCATCCGGCGGCGGTCGAAGACGAACGCGGCCGCGCACGAGCCCCGGTAATTGACCTCGTGGAACGCCGGTGTCGCCGCGTTCAGGGCGCGCGCGAATCCGCGGCCCGCCGGGTCGGGCAGGCGGGAGAACACCCGCGTCAGCACCAGCAGTCGGCGAACGACCATGTATCCGAACACCATGTGGAACAACAGCTGTTCGTTGGTCCATCGGGTGCCGTGCGAGCGGCGGTCGAGTTCCTCGGACGAGGCGTGATCGAGGAGTGAGTGCAGGGTGCGGCGGGCACGTTCGAGGTCGGCGGCGATCTCCCGGCGGTCGACCGGCGGTTGTGGTTCCGGCATGGTGTGCCTCTGATCGAGATGGGACGTCCGCACCGGAGTTTGGCGGTTGATTCGACGTCTGTCAATATTGATCCATGTCAATGCAAGCAGATCCGAGCGGCGACGCCTGCTGTTCCCCGCTGATGCGGCAGCCCCTCACCTCGGATTGGGCCGCCGACTTGGCCCGGATGTTCAAAGCCCTCGGTGATCCGGTGCGGCTGCGGATGCTCAGCCTGATCGCCAGCCACCAGGGCGGGGAGAGTTGCGTGTGCGATATCAGCCCGGCCTTCGACCTGTCCCAGCCGACCATCTCGCACCACCTGAAGGTGCTGCGCGAAGCCGGGCTGCTCGACTGCGAGCGCCGCGGGACCTGGGTCTACTACCGAGTGATTCCGCCCGTGCTCGAACAGCTCTCCGCGGTGCTGGCCACCGAATCCGGCGTACTGCCCGGATCGGCTTGCGCCCCGACCGAAGCCGTTCAGGAGGCCCTCTCGTGACCACGACCACCGAACACCCGGCTGTGGTCGGGAAGATGTCGACCCTCGACCGGTATCTGGCGGTGTGGATCGGCGCCGCCATCGTTGCCGGCCTGCTGCTGGGACGGATGATCCCCGGACTCGGAGAAGCATTGAGCTTCATCGAGATCGACGGAATCTCGCTGCCCATCGCCCTCGGTCTGCTGATCATGATGTACCCGGTGCTGGCGAAGGTTCGCTACGACCGCCTCGACACCGTCACCGGCGACCGCAAACTCCTCGTCGGTTCCCTGCTCCTCAACTGGATCCTCGGCCCGGCGCTCATGTTCGCCCTCGCCTGGCTGATGCTCCCGGATCTACCCGAGTACCGGACCGGCCTGATCATCGTCGGCCTGGCCCGCTGCATAGCGATGGTCGTCATCTGGAACGACCTGGCATGCGGCGACCGCGAAGCTGCCACCGTGCTGGTGGCGATCAACTCGGTCTTCCAGGTGATCATGTTCGCCGTGCTCGGCTGGTTCTACCTGTCGGTGGTGCCCGGGTGGCTCGGTCTCGAGCAGACCACCCTCGACGTCTCTCCGTGGCAGATCGCCGAGTCGGTGCTGATCTTCCTCGGCATCCCACTGATCGCGGGGTTCCTCACCCGTCACTTCGGTGAGAAGGCCAACGGCCGGCAGTGGTACGAGGACAAGTTCCTGCCGAAGATCGGGCCGTGGGCCCTGTACGGGCTGTTGTTCACCATCGTGATCCTCTTCGCGCTGCAGGGCGAGCAGATCACCTCGCGGCCGCTGGACGTGGTGCGTATCGCGCTGCCCTTGCTGGCGTACTTCGCGCTGATGTGGGGCGGCGGGTATCTGCTCGGTGCCGCGATCGGACTCGGCTACGAGCGCACCACCACCTTGGCGTTCACCGCGGCGGGCAACAACTTCGAACTGGCCATCGCGGTCGCAATCGGCACGTTCGGGGTGACCTCGGGGCAGGCCTTGGCCGGGGTGGTCGGACCGCTCATCGAGGTGCCGGTCCTCGTCGCCCTGGTCTATGTCTCGCTCGCACTGCGCAAACGCTTCACCGGCCAGGCTGCCGTCGCCACGAGCTGACGGGACCGGACAGCGCCGTCTCCGTCCGAACTTCCTGCGGAAAGGAATCCCCAGCGTCATGACCACCGACTCCACCACCAGCGGCAACACCCGGCCTTCGGTGCTGTTCGTCTGCGTCCACAACGCCGGCCGCTCCCAGATGGCCGCCGGATTCCTCGCTGCGCTGGCCGGGGACCGGATCGAGGTCCGATCCGCCGGAAGCGCACCCGCCGAGCACGTCAACCCGGCTGCCGTCGCCGCGATGGCCGAAGTGGGCATCGATATCTCGAAGGAGAATCCGAAGGTCCTCACCACCGACGCGGTGCAGGCCTCGGATGTGGTGATCACGATGGGCTGCGGGGACACCTGCCCGGTGTTCCCGGGCAAGTCCTACCGCGACTGGGTGCTCGACGACCCGGCCGGGCAGGGCATCGACGCGGTGCGCCCGATCCGCGACGAGATCCGCGCCAAGGTCGGAGCGCTCATCGCCGAACTGACCGCGCAGCCGTCCCAGCGCTGACTGCAGGATCTTCGATGACGACGAGCGTCGACGTGGTCGTGATCGGCGGCGGCCAGGCGGGCCTGGCCGCCGGCTACTATCTGCGCCGGGCCGGGCACCGCTTCGTGATCCTCGACGACCAGCGGGGTCCGGGTGGAGCCTGGCCGCACATGTGGCCGTCGCTGCGGCTGTTCTCGCCGGCGGAATTCGCTTCCCTGCCGGGCCGGCCGATGCCCCGGTGGCCGGACGGGTTCCCGCCGGCACGTCATGTCGTGGACTATCTCACCGCCTACGAAACCCGCTACGACCTGCCGGTCGAGCGGCCGGTGCGGGTGCACGCGGTCCGGCGTGACGGCCTCGATCTGCTGGTCGACACCGACAGCGGGCAGTGGCGGGCGCGCCGGGTGATCAGTGCCACCGGCACCTGGCAGCGACCGTTCCGGCCGAGCTACCCGGGCGCGAACTTGTTCACCGGACGGCAGTTGCACACCGTCGACTACCGCACCCCGGCCGAGTTCGCCGGGGCGGACGTGGTGATCGTCGGCGGTGGCAACTCCGCCGCTCAACTCGTCGCCGAGATCTCCACCACCGCGACCACCACCTGGGTCACCACCCGGCCACCACGATTTCTGCCCGATGGCGTCGACGGCCGGGCCTTGTTCGAGTTCGCCTCCCGCCGCGCGATCGCCCTGGCCTCCGGCCGGCCCGATCCCGGTGGCATCGCCGCCCTCGGAGACATCGTGATGGTCCCGGACGTCCTCGCAGCGCGCGACCGCGGGGTGCTGACCGCGCTGCCGATGTTCGACCGGCTCACCGTCGACGGCATCGCCTGGGGTGAGCGTAGGCAGCACGCCGACGTCGTGCTGTGGGCCACCGGCTTCCGGCCCGCACTCGCGCATCTGAGACCGCTTCGGCTGCGCGATCACACCGGCACGGTGCCGGTCGCCGGCACCCGTTCCCTGAAGGAACCGCGCCTGCATCTGCTCGGCTACGGCGACTGGACCGGCCCCGGCTCGGCCACGATCCTCGGCGTCGGCCGCACCGCTCGATCTGCCGTCGCCGAACTGGACCTCGACCTCGACAACTGATCTCGGTGAAAGGACTTCGACCGGGCGCACCCCGGCGATCAACGCCTCGCGTCCGAAGTCCTGCTCCCGAGGAGTGCGTCGCCGAGGACACCGGTGTCGGCCGCCCGAAAGGCAGCCGACACCGGTATGTGGTTCAGCAGCAGGATTTTTCGGTGGCAGCAGGCTGCGGCCGCTCGCTCTCCTCCAGGGTGCCGGCGGCGGTGCCACAGCACACGCCGCCCTCGCCGACCGGGCCGTCGAGGTGCTGCGGGCTCGTCCCGAAGGTCTCCGAATCGGCGAGGACGGTGTACACCTCCCACTTCTCACCGGCCGGACCGGTGACCCACACCTTGTCCTGCGTGGCGAAACAACAAGTGGTGCCGATCTCCTCGTCGGTGAACAGCCCCTCGCCGGTCAGGCGGGCGATCTCGGCATGTACCTTCTCGCTCGATTCGACCTCCACCCCGAGGTGGTTGATGGTGCCGCCCTTGCCGGGGTTCTCGAGCAACACCAGCTTGAGCGGCGGCTCCGCGATCGCGAAGTTCGCATAGCCCGGCTTGAGCTTGGCCGGTTCGGTACCGAACAGCTTCGAGTAGAACGTGACCGCTTCCTGCAGGTCGTCGACATTGAGGGCGAGTTGGGCGCGGGACATGATGACCTCCACCTCTGAGACATATATCGAAGTATGACGGCTACAGGGTGCGCCACCTTTTCGATATATGTCAAGCTTTTGGGTAGTCTCGAATCATGCCGAAAGCCCTGCCAGTGATCGACGTCAGTGCACCGATCTGCTGCGCTCCGGTGTCGGCCGCGCCGATGAGCGACGACGCTGCCCTCGAGCTCGCACTCCGATTGAAGGCACTGGCCGATCCGGTCCGCATCAAGCTCGTATCCATCCTGCTCACCGCCGACGGCGGCGAGGTGTGTACCTGCGATCTCGCCGCCGGTGTCGACCTGGCCGAATCCACCGTCAGTCATCATCTCGGGCAGCTCCGCAAGGCCGGCATGGTCGAATCCGAACGTCGAGGGATGAACGTCTTCTATCGCGCCCGTACCGAGTCTCTCGACGCACTGCGGATCGTCCTCGATCCGAACTGCTGCCGCTGACGCCCCAACGCTCGGCGGCAGTGCGTCCGGGCAGCGATTGGTTCGTCTGAGCTAGCGGACCCCACGTTCGTGTGGGGGCACCGCCAGCTCGAGAGGAACCAGCGATGACCACCCAACTGTCCGCCCGTCCCGCCGCCGACCCCGCCGGGGGTGTGCGATGACCGCCCCGGCCGTCGTGGTCGAAGACCTCCACGTCGCCTACGGCAAGACGTGGGCGCTCGACGGCGTCGACCTGGAAGCCGCTGCCGGAACCACGGTCGGGGTGCTCGGCCACAACGGCGCCGGCAAGACCACCCTGATCCGCACCCTGACCACCCTGGTGACCCCGACCATCGGACGAGTGCAGGTCGACGGTCTCGACGTCGTCGCCGACGCCACCGCAGTCCGCCGCCGCATCGGGGTGACCGGTCAGTACGCCGGTCTCGACGAATTCCTCACTGCCCGAGAGAATCTGGAGCTGATCGGTCGCCTCACCGGGCTGCGTCGCACCGCCCGCCCCCGGGCGGACGCGCTGATCGAGAGGCTCGGGTTGCACGAGTACGCGACCCGCCGGGTCGGGGAACTGTCCGGGGGATCGCGCCGGCGAATCGACCTGGCCGCCAGCCTCGTCGGCTCCCCGTCGGTGCTGTTCCTGGACGAGCCGACCACCGGCCTGGACCCGATCGCCCGCACCGGGCTGTGGGAGGTCGTCGAGGAACTCACCGCCGCGGGTACCACCGTGGTGCTCACCACCCAGTACCTCGAGGAAGCCGACCGGCTCGCCGACCACATCGTGGTCCTGCGCAGTGGCCGGGTCGCTGCCCGCGGTACCCCGAGCGATCTGAAGCGGATCGTCGGCGGCAAGGTCCTCGCCGCCACCGTCCCGGCCGTTCGAGCAAGCGCGCTGCCGTTCACCCCGGACACCGAACGTCCGGTCGACGGCGGCGCCCGGATCCGGGTGTCGGTCACCGTCGACGACGCTCCTGCCGCCACCGCACTGGTCGCCGACCTGCACCGCTCAGGTATCGAGCTCACCGATCTGGATGTGACATCCCCGAGTCTCGACGACGTCTTCACCCACCTCGCCCACAACACTGGAGCACACCGATGACCACCATCCGCCCGACCGTCTCCCCGTTCGGGAGCCAGGTCGCCGCCCTGACCATACGCAACCTGCGCACCAGCGCCCGCGTCCCGCAATTGCTGATGTTCTCGCTGACCATGCCGATGGCGATGCTGGTGCTGTTCAGCCAGGTGTTCCGCAGCGTCGCGGCCGGAGCGGAGTTTCCGGCCGGAGTCAGCTACATCGACTTCCTCACTCCGGCGATGCTTGCCGTCTCCACCGTGATGGCCGGCACCAACGCCGGGGTGTCCGCGGCGATCGATCACACCAACGGCCTCCACGACCGGTTCGCTGCTCTGCCCATGCGCCCGAGCGTGCCGGGGGTGGCCCGCACCCTCAACGAAGCGATGTTCACCCTGGCTCGGGCGGTGCTGCTCGGGATCACCGCAGTGGCACTGGGTTTCGAATTCCACGGCACCGCCGCCGACGCCGTCTCCGCGGTGATTGTGCTGGTGGTCCTGGCCGGGGCGATGAGTGCGCTGTTCGGGCTGATCGGGGACCGGCTCCGGCGTCCCGACGTCGTGCAGTTCGCCGGAATGATGGTGATGATGCCTCTGATGTTCGTCTCGAGTGCGTTCGCGCCGCTCGAGACGATGCCCGGCTGGATGCGGGCGATGGCGTCGCTCAACCCGGTCGCGCATGCCACCGACGCCCTGCGCGGGCACGTGCTCGGCACCGCCAGCGGCGGTGACACCGTCACCGCCCTGATCGCGGCGATCGGGTTGTGGGCCGTGGTCATCGCCCTCCCGATCGTGATCCGCCGGATCCGGCCGTCGTCGGCCCGCTGAGCGCCGGGATCCCGCTCTGCGCCGTTCCCGCTCCGGTGGCGGGTACGGGCAGGGCGGTTTCCGGCGTCTCGGCGCCGCCCGACACCGGGCACGGCAGGTACCCCTATCCGTGAAGGGGATAGGGGTACCGCGTTCAGTGGATACGTCCGGGGCGGGCGTCGACAGCGCTCATTCGGCGGTGTCGAGCAGATGCAGTTCCTCCGCCAGGATCAGGTCCACCTCTTCACTGGTCAGACCCGACAACAGATGCGTGGTCAACATCGCTCTCACCTCCTCACCGCGCTTCTACCGGTACGTCGAATCGGGGAACCCGATATCGACATCGACACCTCTACAGACGAGACCCATGTGAATCGGACGCAGCGCCTGCCTCGCTGCAGCCGCGCAGGGTTGCGTCCGACAGCCCTTTAGATCGTCCGTCTCGACGAGACGGCA
The DNA here is from genome assembly GCF_023218075.1 of Rhodococcus sp. HM1. Taxonomy (GTDB): domain Bacteria; phylum Actinomycetota; class Actinomycetes; order Mycobacteriales; family Mycobacteriaceae; genus Rhodococcus. The sequence continues at coordinate 28,095 of NZ_JALPTB010000011.1, forward strand.
ACCGTCCGGGGCTCGCGGAAGCGCCGCGCGGCGAGGATGCTGGAGACGGAGAGGAATCAGAGATCATGGGCGAGACGACGGACCCCACTGCGACGACACTGCAACCGGCACCGGGCGATCTCGAGCAACTGTGGCGGGACTTCTCGGGTGACCTGCGGGCATTCATCGCCCGCCGGGTCTCGACCCCGGAGGACGCCGACGACATCCTGTCGATCGTCTTCCTGCGGATGGCCCGGAGTCTCGACGGTCTGCGCGATCAGGATCGGCTGCTGGGGTGGATGTATTCGATCACCCGCAACGCGATCACGGACTACTACCGGTCCGCGGCTCATCGCCGGGAACTGCCTGTCGACGCCGTCCCGGACAACCAGTTGCCGGACGGTTCCGAGACCGATGAGGCGGTCCAGAAGGAACTCGCCGCGTGCCTGGTGCCGATGCTCTCGGGTCTGCCCGCCGAACAGGCCGAGGCGGTGAAGATGGTCGATCTCGACGCCCGCACGCATGCCGCAGCCGCCGACGAGGCCGGAATCTCCGTCTCCGGCATGAAATCTCGCGTCCAGCGAGGCCGCGCCCACCTCCGGCAGCGGTTGCAGGCCTGCTGCCGGATCAGCCAGGACCGCACCGGTCATGTGCACGACTACCAACCGCGTAGCGGCGGCGCCTGCGCCTGCGGTGCCACACAGCCCGCGTCGGACCGGTGAATCGGTCGGCCGGCAGACGACGGGCAAGACCATCCTGGTTCCGTAGGCGCGGCCCCGATCACGGTCGCTCGTTGCGGGCGGCCTTCTCGACGATGCCGGCGATCCGCCTGGTCTTGGTCGCCGGCTGCTTCGCGAATGCGATCTGGCTGAGCGCGAATTTGCGGACGCTCGGCGGCCACGCGTCCCAGTTGGTGCGCGCCCGAGGGTCGGCGTCGAGGGCTGCGGTGAGTTCCGGAGATTCGACGAGTGCCTCGGCGTCGTCGAGCAGCGTCCACAGACCGCGTTGCTTGGCGTCGTCGACGACGGCCTGCCCGGGCGGCTGCATTCGTCCCTCGGCGATCAGTTCGGTCACGCGAGCCTTGTTGGACGCGGCCCACGCGCTGTTGCGCGCGCGTCGGGTGAACCACATGCCACGGCGGTGCTCGTCGATGATCCGGGTGTGCCCGTCTACCCACCCCCAGCACAGTGCTTCCCGCACGACCTGCTCGTAGTCGAGGGGAGTGTTACCGGACTCCTTGCGCCAGAACACGATCCAGACGCCGGGGGGCCGGTCGTGGTTGTCCCGCAGCCACGCGTGCCACTCGTCGAGGGACTCGAGGTGCAGGTGTTCTGCGTTCGGGTCGGCCATGCGGACCAGGCTAGGGCCTGCGGTCGCGCAACGGCCGGTCTCGGCGCAAGAGGGGCGAGTTGCCGGTCCGGATGGAGCACGCGGCTACGTGGTCACCCCCGAAGTGACGAGGTCGGGATCGGAATCTCCGTCCGGAGCGCGGCCGGCGCTGCCGATCTCTCGCCGACCGGCAGTCCAAGCGGCCCACAGACGGTGGTAGATCCCGCCGGCGGCGAGCAACTGGTCGTGGGTGCCCTGCTCCACGACCTGACCCGCGTCCATGACGAGAATGTTGTCGGCACGCGAGGCCTGGTCCAGGCGGTGCGCCACCACCAGGGCCGAACGATTACGGGTCACCACATCAGCGGCATCCTCCAACGCCCCCGCCCCCGCCGAGCCGGCTTCGGCAGTCGCCTCGTCCATGATGACGATGGCCGGGTCGAGAAGTAGAACGCGAGCCAGCGCCAGCTGCTGAGCGGCCACAGGCTCCAGCTGGATGCCACGCGCGCCGACCACCGTGTCGAGCCCCTGAGGAAGCCGGTCGAACCATGAGCGGGCATGTACCAGATCGAGTACCGAACGGAGCTCTGTATCGGTGGCATCGGGCTTGGCGAGGGTCATGTCCTGGCGCAGAGTTCCGGAGAAGACATGCACCTCCTGGCTGACCATGGCGAGACGCGCGACGCGCTCACGGTCGGACAGTGACGACACGGGGTGTCCGTCGACGAGCACCTCGCCCTCGTCGGGTATGTGCAGTCCCGCCAGCAGCGCTGCCACCGTTGTCTTTCCGGCCCCTGACGCGCCCACGATGGCGACGGTCTCGCCCGGGGTGATGGTCAGGTTGATGTTGCGGACGGCCCAGGGGCCGCCGTAGCTGAAGCTGACGTTGCGCAGCTCGACGTGCCCTCGGGGAGCATCTGCGCCGCTGTCGGGCACCGGCACCGGCGGATCGGAGACCACGCCCACGATTCGTGCCAGCGATGCGTACCCGGACTGCACGACGTCGAGCACGCGCATGAACGTGTTCAAAGGACCACGCAATCGGATGATCATGAGCACCGCCCCGGTCACGGCGCCCACGGTGAGGGCACCGGTGGACACCAGCCGGTAACCCACCGACAGCGCGATCGTCAGCATGAGGAACTCGGCACCGAGCATCCAGACGTTGAGGACGAGCATGGTGCTGCGAGCCCTGATGCCCTTGCGGACCACATCCCACGAGGCGTTCTCGATTTCGGTGTGGACGCGGTTTTCCATCGAGAACGCACGCACCGTCGCGCGACCGCGGATGGACTCCAGGACGCGACGGGCACGCTCGGCCATGGCGGCGCGCTCGGCGGCATAGCGCTCGGGGGCCTTGGCGAGGTAGCGGCGCGCGGCGATGTAGTACACCGGCGCGACGATCACCGGGATGATCAGGAACTGCCAGTCCAGCGCGAACAGGGCCGTGACGGTGGCAATGACAGTGAACAGTGAGGTGGACAGCGTCGGCACGGTCTCCGTGACGGCGGCGGACAGCTCGGCGACGTCATCGGTGGAACGGCTGACCAGATCGCCTGCGCCTGCATCCTCGACTCGGTGGGTGGGCAGTCCCAGAGCGGTGCCGACCATGTCCTGGCGCAGGTTCGCGATCACGCGCTCGGACAGCCGTGACACCAGATAGAAGCCGCAGGCGTTCACGACCGCGCCGGCGATCGCGGCGGAAATCAGACCTGCGCCGATCAGCCACAGCGATCCCTGGGTGCGGTCCGTCACCAGGTCCACGATCCGGCCCATCAGCTGCGGCACCAGCACACCGGCGTACGCGCCGAGGACGAGCAGTACCAGGGCGAGCAGGAACAACAGCTTCGCATGGCGGACTTGGCCCAGCTGACGCGCGACCTCGCGCCGCACCTGCGTCAGCGTGGCCAGGGGGAACCGAAGGGCGGTGTCGGTCTTGACGGGTGGGCTCGCGTTCGTCGACGGATTCATCGGGCGGCCCCCGCCAGCAGCTCCTCCGCCGTCGCCTTCAGCTCCGCCACGCTCGAGTGGTTGGCCGCCACGGCGTTCCAGGCCGGGGCCTCGCTGAACACGAGCGTGATCTTGCCTGCCCGGTGCCGGGACACCCGCTCGGCGAGGTTCTGCTCCGTCACCGAGTCCACCGCGGTGGTCGGATCCTGCAGCACGAGGACCTCGGGGTCGAAGGCGATGGCGCGTGCCAGGGCCACGCGTTGCCGCTGACCGCCGGACAGCATGCGTCCGTTCTCGCCGACGCGCTTGTCGGGGCCCTCGGGGATGTCGTCGCAGCAGGCGACGCGGAGTGCTTCCTCGGCGGTGGCCCGGTCGGGGTGGACGTTGTCGGCGACGCTGCCGTCGAACAGGTCAGCCGCGTGCGGGACGACGATCACCCTGGTCCGGGGTAGCGACTCCAGCTGGGAGATCAGCTCGTGGTCGGTGCCGCGCACGACAGTGAGACCGGTCGGCAGGGCCTCCAGGAAGTTGGCGGTCCTGGCTTCGTCGATTTCAGTGGTGTGTTCGAAGTCTGCCCCGAGAACCTCGCGGATACGCCGTCCGGATGCCTCGGCCGAGGCCCATCGCGAGGCGAGGTTCCTGCCGAACATGGTCATCGGAGTGATGAGGAACTGCGTCAGGCCGACGACGGTGATGAGGTCGCCGATGGTCATGTGCCCGTTGAGTGCGAACGCGCCGGCGGCGATGCCGAGGGCGGAGACGAAGATCGCGCCGGTGGCCTCTGTGGCCCCGTTGAGGCGCGCCTCGGCGGCATTGGCGTGAATGGTCTTGTGATAGGCGATGTCCGAGACCTCGGCATAGCGAACCCGGACGGTGACGATCGCGCCCAGGCCTTTCAGGATGCGCAGTCCCTGCACCACATCCGCGGCGGTCGCCGCGGCCTGAGCAATCGCATGCTGACGTGCGACCGAACGACTCTGCAGCGGGCGGGCCACCCGGAGGGCCACGATCGCCAGGAGCGGACCGCCGATGAGGGTGGCCAGGCTCAGCCAGGGACTGATGGTGAACATCATGGTGGCGCCGTAGACGATGGCCGCCGCCTCGGCTACAGGCATGACCGTCATCATCACGATCTCGCCGACCCGGCTGGTGTCGGACGATGCGATCGACAGCAAGCCGCCTGCGGTGCGCTCGCGGCCGGCGAACCCACGTGGATCCTGGATGCGGTCGGTGACCATGGTGCGCAGATCATGGCTGACCAGCTGCTGACTGCGGATCAACATGAAGCGCGCGATCCAGTTCGCGACGATGGCGAGCACGAAAAGACAACCCAGAACCAGGATCCAGAATCCCAGTCGGCCGGCAGACGAGGTGGCGATGGCCTCATCCACGGCCCTGCCCACGACGACGGGCGTCAGGCCGTTGCAGATGAAAGCGACCGCCATGCCGACCGAGGCGACGAAGCTCCACGGACGCTGCGAGAGCGCGACCTTCAGCGTCCACTGCAGTGCGTCGAGCGCAGGCATCTTGGACTGTTGCCCGCCAGGTCCGGGAAGCGCCGAATAGTCGACGATACTTTCCTGTCCGTGAGCTTGAGGGATGACGAGCACGAGCGAAAATGTTACACGTGCGAACTACCGCGGCCCGGCTGTCGTGTCGCGGTGGTCTGTCTCCGGTTTCACGCATCAGCGGCAGGGACCGAGAGTCCGAAGGGACTGCCCTCACTTCGAGTGGGGCAGTCCCCTACGGGGCCGGGTCCGAAACGGGTCGTCCCCAGCTCTAGGAGATCTGTGGTTCCCGTGTTCGCCTGCACTCCCCATCGAACCGGAAAGTGTCCCTCATCCGGACACTTCCCTCCACCACGCCGACACCCGCGCGCATCGGTCGTGCGGGACGAACACCGAAACCCCAGGTTGGGGCGTATATCACTCAAGGTGTCCGCAAGTGACACACTTCACACGATGTCTGCAGCCCCAGGATTTCCTCATCCGAATCGCAACACCGCATTGGACCGAGGACACCATGGACAGACTGATCAACATCGACAATGGCGGTACCCTCACCGACATCTGCGCGTGGGACGGCCACGACTTCAGCTTCACCAAGACCCTCACCACCCCGTTCGACCTGTCGCAGTGCCTGTTCGACGGTCTCACCAAAGTGTCGCGGGAGATCTACGGCACGGAGAATCTGCCCGAGCTGCTGCACTCGACCGCACACATCCGCTACTCGACAACGCAGGGTACGAACGCGCTCGTGGAGCGGAAGGGTCCGAGTGTCGGCATCCTCACCGACTCGGCCGGCACGGTGGACGAGCTCAGGCGCACCCCCGAGCAGCGCGCGCTGTTCGACGACCTCGTCGGCAGCCGCGTCGCGGTGATCGACAGCGCCGCCGACGACCTCGACAGCGAACTGGTCGCCAAGGTCAACCGGCTCATCACCGACGGCGCGGCCCGCATCGTCGTCGCGGTCGGTGACACCAACGACGGCCGCGAACGCGAGATCCGCAGGGTCCTGCTGCGCAAGTTCCCGCGCCACCTGCTCGGGTCGGTGCCGTTCCTGTACTCGTGGGACTTCAGCACCGATCGCACCGCGTCCCGGCGCATCTGGTCGGCCGTGATCAACACCTTCCTGCACCCGACGATCGAACGGTTCCTGTACAACACCGAGCATCGTCTGCGCGACCATCGCGTCCGCAACCCACTGCTGATCTACCGCAACGACGGGGCCTCGTCGCGCGTAGCGAAATCGGTTGCGCTCAAGACCTACTCGTCGGGACCGCGAGGCGGCTTGGAAGGCACCCGGGCGCTGGCCGAAGTCTACGGCCTCAAGCACGTCCTCATGATCGACGTCGGCGGCACGACCACCGACATCGGCACGGTCACCGGCGGCGAGATCCTCACGGACCGAAGAGGTTCCATCGCCGGGATCCCCATCTCCTTCCCGATGTCCAACGTCGAGTCCGCAGGCATCGGCGGCAGCTCCGTCATCGCCGTCACCGACGGTGTCATCACGGTCGGCCCCGAGAGCGTCGGCGCAGCACCGGGACCGGCCTGCTTCGGTTTCGGTGGTACCGCCGCCACCATCACCGACGTCAATCTGCTGCTCGGGGTACTCGATCCGTCCACCTACCTCGACGGCGGCTTCACCCTCGATGCGGACCGGGCCCGCGCGGTCGTCCGCGAGACCGTCGCCGAGCCGCTCGGCCTCACCCTCGACGAGGCGCTGATCGCGATGGAGCAGGCCTACTTCACAGCCATGGGGAGTGCCATCGCCCCGGCAGTCCAGGATGCCGACGAGACCACGATCGCCGCGTTCGGCGGTGCCGGTCCGATGAGTGCGTGTGGTGCTGCCCGGGATGCCGGTGTCCGCACCGTCCTGATCCCCAAGCTCGCCGCCGTCTTCTCGGCGTTCGGGATCGGATTCTCCGACATCGGGCAGAGCTACGAGACCGACCTCGTGGACACGAGCGACGCGACACTCGCCGATGCCACCGCCGACCTGCTCGCCAAGGCCGAACGCGACATGTTCCAGGAGGGTCATTCCCTCGACGAGTGCACTCTGTCGTGGACGGTTGCCTCGGAGGACGAGCACGGCGTCACCGTCGACGAAACCCCCTACCGGCCCGGCGAGCCGGTGGAACTCGTGGCCGGTGCCTCCAGCGCGCTGACCCTCGTCGTCACGCGCCGAATGAATCGAATCGCCCTGCCCGACAGCTCGTTCGCCGAACCCTGCGACCCGCAGGCGACCGGTGTCCGCACCGTGCTCGGTGCCGCGGGACGCGCCGAGGTGCCGGTGTACACGCTCACCGAGCAGCAGCCGGGTGCGACCGCCGAGGGACCTGCCATCGTCGAAGGCCCCTTCTTCACCGCCCGGGTGCAGGACGGCTGGACTTTCCACGTCACCGCCGGCGGCGACCTGCTGCTCACCGACACCCACTGACCGACAGGCGCGACGCCTGCTCCCACCGCTTCGAAGGATGCACGACATGCGAATTCCCATGACCGAATACCTGGTCATCGATCTCGACACCGAACTGTGGCTGTGCCGGGTGTGCCAACACGAATTCGGCAGCGCCCGTGGCAATTACAAGGAAGGGACCCTCGTCTACGACCGCGATCCGCGCGAGATCCATCAGCCGATCATCGACCCGGACCGCTACGAGTTCACATTCTCACCGGACCCGAACTACTGCCGGATCCTCGAGTACTACTGCCCGGGTTGCGGAACCCAGATCGAGACCGAGTACGTCCCGCCGGGCCATCCGCCGACCGTCGACATGGAGTGGGACATCGACGCCCTGCGTGCCCAGTGGCTCGAACGCGGCACCGATCCGGAAGAGGTCATCACCTACGGACCGGGGCAGGACGCCGAAGGCGAGTTCGAAGGCCGCCGCCACCAGCACTGAACATCTTCGACCGCAAGGAATCCGATACCATGAAACGCATCTCCGTCGACATCGGCGGCACCTTCACCGACTGCTTCTTCGCCTGGGACGACAAGTACGTCGAGGCCAAGGCCCTCACCACCCACCACAACCTCGCGCAGGGCTTCAACGAGGCCCTCGACCTTGCCTGCCGACGGGCCAACCTCGACCGCGACGACGTGCTGTCCCAGGTGGATTCGGTACGGTACGCCACCACTCTCGGTACCAATGCGCTCATCGAGCGCAAGGGGCCCCGCGTCGGTGCCATCGTCACCCACGGCTTCGAGGACACCATCCCGCTCTCGCGCGGCCGTGGCTACGGTGAGGGTCTGGACCCGTCGATGCAGCAGAATCTGCCCGCTGCCGAGCGTCCCGAACCACTGGTGCACCGCAGCCTGATCCGCTCGGTGAAGGAGCGCGTCAACTCCGCCGGCAAAATCGTCATCCCGCTCGTCGAACAGAACGTACGAGAGATGGTGCGCGAACTCGTCGACGCCGGCGTCCAGGCGCTGGTGGTGTCGCTGGTCAACTCGACCGAGAATCCGGCGCACGAGCTGCGGATCATGGAGATCATCCAGGAGGAGTACCCCGAGCATCAGCTCGGCGCCATCCCGGTGCTGCTCGGCCACCAGGTGTCCGGCCGCAAGGGTGAGTACGTGCGGGCCACCTCCACCATCGTCGACGGCTTCCTGCACGACATCATGTTCCACGCGATGAGCCAGCTGGCGAACAACCTGCGCGATTCCGGCTACGACAAGCCGATGCTCATCATCCACAACTCCGGCGGCATGGCACAGATGAACTCGACCGATGCGCTGCAGACCATCCACTCGGGACCTGTCGCGGGAGTCAGTGCCGCAGAGCATCTTTCGGAGTCCTCGGGCATCGGCAACATCATCACCACCGACATGGGTGGCACCTCCTTCGACATCGGCCTGGTGCCCGCAGGTGGGGTCAAGCACTACGACTTCCAACCCACCATCGACCGGTGGCTGGTCTCGGTACCGATGATTCACCTCGAAACCCTCGGCGCCGGAGGCGGTTCCATCGCCAGCTACGACCGCATCCACCAGTCCGTGCGGCTCGGACCCGAGTCCGCGGGATCGGACCCCGGCCCGGCGTGCTACGACCGCGGCGGACTGCGCCCGACGGTGACCGACGCCGATCTGCTGCTCGGCTACCTCGACCCCGACAACTACGCTAACGGTTTCATCAAGCTCAACCCCAGGCGCGCGGTGTTCGCCATCGAGGAAAACCTCTGTGACGAACTGGATCTCGACGTCATCGACGTGGCCAAGGTCATCAAGAGTTCCGTCGACGAGCAGATGGCGATCGGCATCGCCAAGGAACTGCGGGTGCGCGGTTACCTGCCCGAGGACTTCACGATGCTCGCCTACGGCGGCAACGGCCCGCTGCACGCGTGCGGCATCGCCGACCACGCCGGTATCCGCCGGATCCTCGCGCCGCCGTTCTCGTCGGTGTTCTCCGCGTGCGGCGCCGGCAACATGAAGCAGCTGCACATCCACGAACGGGGCGTGCACGTGGTGCTCTACAACGCAACCACGCGAGCACTCTACGACCGTTACGAGGAGTTCAACGACATCGTGGCTGCCCTGGAAGCGAAGGGTGCGGAGGATCTGCGTCGGCAGGGCATCACCGACGACGTGATCGAGCATCGCCTCGAAATGGACCTGCGGTACGGCAACCAGCTGGTGACGACCGCGGTGTCCTTCGACATCAACCGGATTCACGGGGTCGGGGACGTCCTGCACCTGATCCGCACCTTCTCCGACATCTACTCGCAACGGTACGGGGAGGGGTCGGCCGCACCCGAGGCGGGGATCCGTGTGCAGACCATCCGTGTCGCGTCGTACGTCAACGGCGACACGGTGGAATTCGACTCGCTGCATCATGGCGGGGAACGAACGCTGCCTGTCCCGATCGGACATCGGGACGCGCACTTCGTCGGGCACCCGCGGGCGATCAGCACCGCGGTCTACGACGCGAAGGCCCTCGATGCCCGGCATGTGATCCCCGGCCCGGCGATCGTCACCACCGAGAACACGACCTATCTCGTCGAGCCGGGCTGGCGCCTCGAACCCTCCCCGCAGGGCGCCGTCTGGTTCCTCAAGGACTAGCGCAGAAACACCAGGAGACAATGTCATGACCGCAGTGCACGACGACCTCGCCAACGCCGCCGCCGAACGCCTCGCGTCGCTCGACGAGCAGGAACAGCAATGGGTCGACGAATTCATGGACGAGACCACGCTGTTCCTCGGCCCCGATCGGGAGATCATGCGTTCGCACCACATCGCCTCGCGCAGCGAGCTCGAGGAGGAATGCATCGCCAAGGGCATCGATCCGCTCGAGGTGGATCGCATCCGTAAACGCCTGGCCGGCGCCCTCGACGAGGGCTTCGAGATGTGCGAGGCGATGGGTGCGGCTCCCGGCGCCAAATGGGGTGACCTCACCACCGCTATCTACACCGCCGCCGGCGATGTGACCTACCTGTCCTGCCACGGCGTGATCGCGTTCTCCGCGATCCTGCACCACCCGATCCGGTACATCATGAAGTACTGGAAGGACGAGCCGACCGTAGGCATCCACCCGGGCGACGGCTTCATCCACAACGACGCCCGCTTCGGCAACGTCCACAACACCGACCAGTCGATGATCATGCCGATCATCCGTGACGACCGGATCATCGCGTGGATCGCGGCCACCATCCACGAGGGCGAGAACGGCGCGTGCGAGCCCGGCGGCATGCCCTCCGGCTCGGAGACGCCCTTCGACGACGGCCTGCGGATGAGCCCGTTCAAGATCGTCGAACGGGGCGAGCTGCGCCGCGACCTGCTCACCTTCCTGCAGCACTCGGTGCGCGACCCGAAGCTGCAGCTCGCCGATCTGAAGGTGAAGATCGGTGCGGTGCAACGTATCCAGGAACGAGTTGACGCGATCATCGACGAGGTCGGAGTGGAAACCTTCGTCGCTGCACTGCGCATCACCGTCGAGGACGTCGAGGCCGAGGTGCGCCGCCGGATCCGCGAGCTGCCCGACGGCACCGTCCGGTTCAACCAGTTCATGGACTCGACGCTCAAGGAGAACATCCTCATCAAGCTCGCCTGTGCGATCACCGTCAAGGGCGACAAGATGACGATCGATCTGCGCGGGAGCGGACCCGAGATTCTCAACCGGGCCATCAATTCGCCGCTGTGCTCGGTCAAGTCGATGATGATGCAGGCCATCCTCGCGTTCTGGTGGCCGGATCTGCCGCGCTGCACGTCGGCGATGAGTCCGATCGAGATCATCTCCGATGAGCACACCTGGTCCGACGCCGGCTACGACGCCCCGATGGGCCAATCCCTGCAGGCCTCGTTCCGCGGGTTCTCGGCGTTGCAGAACCCCTGGGCGAAGCTGCAGTTCTCCAACCCGGAGAAGTTCTCCAACGTCATCGCCCCGTGGTTCAACCAGATCAACACCTTCCTGTGGGGCGGGGTCACCCAGCACGGTGATCAGGTCGGGAATCTGTGCGCCGACCTCAACGGCATGGGCGGCGGCGCGAAGGCGTTCCGCGACGGCGAGGACGCCGTATCGCCCCTGTTCTGCGCGATGGCCGACACCGCCGAACAGGAGGTCATGGAGGAGGAGGTGCCCTTCATGCAGCTGGTGAGCAAGCGGATCGTCCGCGACAATCAGGGCTTCGGCAAGTATCGCGGTGGCATGGGCTACGAGATGATCGTGGCGGCGGAAGGCACCCCGCTGTGGGGCTTCATGACCGTCACCTCGGGTGCGAAGTTCTCGTCCATCACCGGGCAGTTCGGTGGCTACGGCTGCAACACCTATCCGCTCGCGATGGTCAAGGGCGTCAACGTCTACGACGAACTGCGGCGCAACCCGGAACGTTTCGACCTGTCCATCGAGAAGGTGATGAACGAGCAGCCGTTCGAAGGCGCCGAGTACACCACCAGCCACATGGGCCTGCAGTTCGACGTCGCCAAGGACGGTGAGCTGTACATGATTTCGCAGGGCACCGGCGGCGGCTACGGAGACCCGCTCGAACGAGCCCCCGAGGACGTGGTCGCGGATCTCGAGATCGACCGCATCTCACCGAAGGTCGCGCACGACATCTACGGCGTCGTGTACGAGCCGGAGACGTTCGTCGTCGACACCGAAGCCACCGACGAACTGCGTGCGTCGATGCGCCGAGCCCGGATCGCCCGCGGCGTTCCCTACGCGCAGTTCGTCGAGCAGTTCGTCACCCCCGAACCTCCGAAGGACCTCCTCTACTACGGGTCCTGGGGTGACACCGAGGAACTGACCGCCACCCACTTCACCGTCAACGGTGCACAGCGGGTCACCACGACGATCGACAAGATGCCGATCATCATGATGCCCGACCGACGCGAATTGAAGATCGCCGAGCTGACCGCGCGGGTGAAGGAACTCGAGGCCAAGCACGGTGAGGTGGTCCACCGCAAGTCCTGACCACCGTCCGCCCCGTCCACCGGGTGCCCGCACGACGTGCGTGCGGGCACCCCTTCACCCCCCGGAGACCACGATGACCACTTCGAAGCCCGAGTTCCTCGCTGCACCGGCCTCGGGGCGCCGCACCCCCTTGATCATCGACCATCTCGACTACAGTCAGCGGGTCCTGTTGCGCGGCAATCCGATTCCCTGGGGCGACCCGACCGCGCTGTCGAACCTGTTCAACCAGGCACACGGGCTGCTGCGCCCGGACGCCACGCTGCTCGACCTCGGTGCCTACTATCGGATCCTCGCCGAGGACCCCCGCCTGCAGGATGCGATGACCGCACGGTCGCGTCCCGGATACGCGCTGCGCACCCTGCTCGGAGACGCGGAGGCCGGCCGGGCCGCGGTGACGCTGGTTGCCACCGTGGCCGGCACGACACGGCTGCCGCTCGTCCTGCAGATCCCGTCCCCGCGTGCGTGGCTGGCACAGACACACCCCGGAACGACGGACGATCTCGACGCCGACCGGGTGGAGAACGCGGCGATGTACGTGGCCGACTGGCTGCGCGGGTTCGCCGACGTGCCCGTCGCGGCGGTCCTGCTCGACGAGCGCGCGGCCGGAGATGTGCCTGCAGTACCCCCCGAGGCCTATGCGCCGATCGGCAACGTCGCCGTGCACTACCGATGGGAGCTAGGGCTGCGTGACCAGCGAAGCGTGTCGTTCGGTGAAGGCGACGGGGATGTGCTCGGCGACGACTTCTGGCTCGGCGACCGCGCCGCCGTGCCCGCGGAGACCGGGGCGTTCCGGCTCGCCCGGCTCCCCGAGGGTGCGGTGCCGGAAACAGTGCTGGCCCGGCTGGCCGACCTGGACCGAGAGAGCGTTCGCTCGGGGGCGAACTGACACTGGACCCGGGCATCGCACGGAACCGACCGAACACTCGGTCCGGGCGTCGCACGGAACCGACCGGTACCCTCGAGTGACGCAGATCACTGCGACGTGGTGGAAGGAACACGATGAAGAACGCAGACCGACGGCTGACGGTGGCGGTCGCCCGCGCCGGGTTCCTCGATTCCGGAGAGCCGGACGAGTCCCTGGTGTCGCCGCTCGTGTCCGCCTCGTGGCAGCGGTCGCAGGCAGCCGGGGTGCAGCCTTCCGGTGGGGACGTCGGGTACGTCGGTGACGTGGATCGGGAATCCCGGCTGGTGCAATGCGCAATGTCCGTTTTCGACAGGCTCGCGGCGGACATGGTCGACGTTCCCGTCAGCATCGCACTGACCGACGCGAAGGCACAGGTGCTGATGAGGATCGACGGTGCCCGCGGCATCGGCCGGCTCCTCGACCGGGTCTCGCTCGCGCCCGGCTTCGACTACCGGGAGGCCGAGATCGGCACCAACGGCGTGGGGACCGTGCTCGAATCCGGACAGGCAGTCCAGATCGACGGCGCCGAGCACTTCCACGACCGGTTCCAACCGTTCGCGTGTTCCGGTGCCCCGATCCGCGACCCGTTCAGCGGCCACATCGCCGGTGTCGTCGACCTCAGCTGTCTCTCCGAGCATTCTTCCCCGTTGCTGGCGAGCGTGGCGCGCAGCGCAGCATCCGAGATCGAACTGAACCTGTTTCGCGATCGCAGCGCCCGTCAGCACGCGCTGTTCGACGCGTTCGTCCGCGCCGACGCACGTGGGGGGACGGCGCTGCTGGCCACCGGCAGCGCGATGTCGCTGGCGAATCCGCTCGCCCACGCCATCCTGGCGCCGGAAGATCAGCGCCGCGTCGGCGAGCATGTCGACTACATGATCGGCCACCGCGACCGCATCGACGAGCACGTCGAACTGCCCGACGGTGTCAGCGTCCGGGTGCGGGCCGTCCGGATCCGGGCGGGCGAGGACACTGCCGGGTACCTGATCGAAGTGTCCGAATCCGCCGCTGCGGCGGCCGCGATCCCGGCCGCGGTCCGGCCCACCGCTCCGCCCCGCGTGCCCTCGCATGGGGCGGGACTGGCTGCCGCAGGAACCGGGAAGTTGCGGGCCGGCGGTTCGCCCCTGTGGACCCGGACCTGCAACGAGATCGAGGACGCGGTGCGGACGGGGGAGCGGGTGCTGGTCACCGGCGAGCCGGGCACGGGCAAGGCCTCGCTGGCGTCCGAGATCTTCCACTCGGTGGTGCCCGGCGGGCGCAGCATCCTCGTCGACGGCAGTACCGACCTCTCGGGGCTTACCGACGATTCCCCGACTCCCACCCTGTACGTACTGCGCAACATTCGATCCATGCCCGAACCGGTGGTTGCAACCCTGGCGGCGGCGCTGGCGAAACCCTGTCCCGAGCACGTGTTCGTCGTCGCCACCATGCAGGATTCGGATGAACCGGCGCCGGAGTTCCTCGCTCCGTTGCTCGACGCGCTCGAGCGAACCGTGCACGTGCCCGCGCTGCGGCACCGCACCGACGACATCCCCGGAGTGGTGGCGCAGGTGCTTCGGACGATCACCGGCTCGTCGAGCCGCGAGCTCACGCCCGACGCGATGCGCCTCCTCGTGCGCTACCCGTGGCCGCGCAACATCCACGAGCTGGAGGATGCGCTGCGCAGCGCCGTCGCGCTGCGGCCGGCCGGGCGAATCACGCGCGAGGACCTGCCCGAATGGTGCCATCACGGGCCGGGCCGCAAACTGAGCGCCGTCGAGGCGGTCGAGCGCGACGTGGTGGCCAAAGCGTTGCGGGATGCCGGCGGGAACCGGGCGGAAACCGCTCGCGCACTGGGCATTTCACGGTCGTCGCTGTACCGGAAACTAGCCAAGTTCGGGCTCGCCGACGCTGCGGAGCCGTCCGGTTGACCGAGTGCGATCTTCGGACGGGCTCAGCGTCCCGGAACGGGTGCTTCGCTCAACGTCCGTCGGGTGACGAACCGTCGCGGCACCCCTGACAGTGGATCGGTGAATTCCAGTTCCCGCGCCAGTAATTGGAGGGGGAGGGAATAATCGTCGGGTTCCTCGGCCAAGAGGTCGGGATACCAACGGTCGCCCAGGATCCCGACGCCGAGCGCCGCCAGATGCACCCGCAGTTGGTGCATCCGTCCGGTGTGCGGCCGCAGGAGCGTGTGCAGCACCGCACGTCCCGAGGCGCTCACGCCGGTGCCGAGCACCTCGATCACCGTCTCGGAGTTGGGCTCTCGCGAATCGTCGACGACGACCCGCAGCTCGCCGCGGCGCGACTCGATGTGGTTGCGGTAGACGACGGGCACGGCGTGCCTGGCGAGCGCCGGTGCGGCAGGGTCCCATTCGGACGGAAGCGCCGACACCGCCTCGTAGACCTTCACGACCTGCCGCTTCTCGAACAGCGATTGGTAGGCGCCGCGCGTCTCGGGACGAGTCGAGAACATCACCAGACCTGCGGTTGCTCGATCGAGTCGATGGATCGGCGTCAGATCCGGATTGTCGAGGCGGGTCCGCAGTCGGACGAGCGCGGACTCGCGCAGGTACCGCCCGCCCGGGGTGGTCGGCAGGAAGTGCGGCTTGTCGATCACGACGAGGTCGTCGTCGACGTGGAGAATCTCCTCGTCGAACGGCACCGGTTCCTCGGTCGGCAGATCGCGGTAGTACCAGACGAACCGGTGCGCTCCCAGTTCCGTATCGCGGTCGATCGGACTGCCGTCGGCGCCCACGATCTCGTCGGCGTCGAACCGCCGGTACAGGTCGTCGGCGTCGAGGTGATCGAACCTGGCGACGACGTATTCGGCGATCGTCGACCAGGGGCCGGAGTTCGGGACGCGCAGTCGCGTCGGCCCGACGCCGTTCCTGACAGGTAGTGGTGAGGGCATGGGCACGCCCGTCATCATCTCATCGGCCGCCGGTTCGGCCGCGCATCGGGTCGCGCCGAGGCGCCGGTAGACGGTGATCAACGCCGATGGTCGTCGGGATGGGCTTACCGCACGAACTCGCCGCCCAACCCGAGGGCCCTGGCCTAGAATCGAATGCGCAGTCGGGGGACATTGTTGCACCGGTCGGAATGTGAATGGGTCGGTGTCGTGCAGTTCGGTCGTGGTTGTAGACGCAACGAAGCTCGCGCTACTCACGAAAGGCGGGGACTCGACACTTCTCGGGAGTTCGAAATCGCCCAAGAGGCACAAGGGTGTGTCGGAATATGCTGGGGCCGTTCTGATCTGGGTTCGGCCAATTCTTCATTGATGCCGGCTCGGCGGTGGCAGGTTCGGAAGTGTGATCTCGATCCGAGAATGCCTTCTGGACAAGCCTTTCGGTGAGCGCAGCGTATAGCGATCGGTTGTGGAACCGACAGGGAGGAGGCGGCGACCATGGCCGTGCCAGGTCCGTCGTCGGCGCTGAAACGACTCGATGAATTGCTCGCCGGTACTGAGTCGCGCAAGGTCTGGCAGCGCGACAAGCCGAATCCGAAGGGGCTCGAGCCGGCCGAGTCGCCACCGACGCCCGTGCCGGATCCCCCGGCGACTGGCTATCTCAACCCGAATACTTACTTCGAAAACGACCTGGGCAATCCTGATCTGAATCTCAGCCACGCGGAGGCGGCGGAGACGTTCGCGGACGAGGTCGATAAGTACGGGGACTATTGTCGGCGCAGCACGGATATCACCATGCGCGGCGGCACGACCTCGGGCATCGTCTACCCGCTCGCAGTGTGCGAGATCGCCCGCGCGTTCCGGCTGCGCAACATCGGTGGGACGTCGGCGGGTGCGATCGCCGCGGCCGCAGCTGCCGCCGCGGAGCTCGGGCGCATCCGGGAGATCGAACAGGTGGAAGTGCCAACGAAGGCGTCCACGCCGGAGTCCGTGCAGCGCGGTTTCGCAGGAGTCGCAGAAGTCGTGCGCTGGCTGACGCAACTCGATGGGACCCGGCCCGACACGGAAGGGAAGTCGGACGACGAATTTCGGCTCGCAGGGCTCTTCCGTCCGAACGAGCCGGCGCCTGGTAGTTCGGAGTCTCGCAAGGCGCAGTCGGCGAAGCGCCGGGAGCGGCGGCTGTTCGGGTTGCTCGAGCCGATCATGCGGCGCCGCAATCGCTACCAGGCGGTCTGGCGGGCCGCGCTGGCGCTCGGATTGCGATGGTGCACCCTCGGCATGCTGATCAGCGCCGGGACCTTCGCGCTCCTGGTCGTGGCGATGCGCCGGGCCGTCGACGAAGCGGCCGGTGACGCGTGGGGCCGGTGGGGCTCGGCGTTGGGACTGTCGGTGACCGGGATCCTCACGATCGTGTTGGTGGTCGTGAGCGCGGTCGGTGTATTCCGTCTCCAACGAGCGCGCGGCATGAAACGGGATCTGGATCGTGAGATCGAGAACTGGATCGCCGGCAAGGACGCGAAGGCAACCGCGCTCTACCAGGAGCTGCTGAAGAGCCACACCAGTGCCGAGGAGCCGCGTGCGACGAAGGGCGTGCTCGTAGCGACCGTGATCGGGCTGGTGGCCTGCGTCGCGGCCGCAGCGGCGTTCGTGTGGATCGCGACGGACCGCTCGGCCATGGATCTCGGTGGAGTCGTCTTGGCCGCATTGCTCGTACTGGCCTTCACCGGGTTGTGGGCGCTCGTGTCCGCGGCGTTCCTGGGCGTCATCGCAATGGACATGAACGCGAAGTTCCGGTCGCGGGATCAGTACGGGCTGTTCTCGGGGGATCGCCTGGTGGCATGGATCGACGCTCGGCTCCGGGATCTCGCCGGGCAGGAAAGGCCGTTGACGTTCGGTGACCTGTGGGGCGTCGACGAAAACGATGAGAACAGACGGGGGGAGAAGCTGGCACACCGTGCCCGCGCGCGCCGCGTCAATCTGCAGTTGGTCACCACCGATCTGGCGCAGCAGCGGCCGTTCCTGTTTCCGTTCGTCGACAACGCGAGCATGAAGGAGTCGCTGGGCAGCCAGTTCTATGTCGACCGTAAGGATCTCGCGGCGATCTTCCCGCCGGAGGTCGTCGATCTGCTGGCACCCGAGTCGGTCGACGGTGAGTCGAATGCACAGATGTACAAGTGCTGGGGCGAGAAGGGGAAGTGGGAACGGCGCGAACTCTGTGCGCTTCCCGAGCCGTGGGACCTTCCCGTCGTATTCGCGGTCCGGGCTAGCATGGCGCTACCGTTCCTCTTCAAGGCCGTCCGCGTCTACCGGCTGCGAAAGCCGACCACGGTGCGCGACGATATGGGTCGGCCGCTCGAGTTCGAGCCGAAGAAGGCGCTCGAGTCCCCGATGATGAATGCCGATACCGAAATCGCAGAGGAACTGTGGCTGTCGGACGGCGGTATCACTTCGAACTTCCCGGTGCACCTGTTCGACCAGTCTCTGCCGGAATGGCCGACGTTCGGTCTGAACCTGGGGCGGCATCCGCGGGGATTCGAGCATCAGGACGTGTGGTTTCCCGAGGACTGGCAGTCCAGCGTGCCGCCGTACAGCGTAGTTCGCGGGACCGCGGCCGGATTCGTCGCGGCGATCGTGTCCACCGCCCGGACCTGGCGGGATGTCATGCAGACGAACATGCCCAGCACCCGCGGCCGGGTCGCGTGGGTGCGGCAGCGTGCCGAGGAAGGCGGAACCAACCTGTTCATGAGGCGTGAGACGGTCGCGTCGATGGCGTTGCGCGGTGCGCTCGCCGGGGCCAGACTGCGGCACCGCTTCGCAGCCGACGAAAAGCGTTGGAAGCGCCACAAGTGGCTGCGTCTGCGCGCAGCGGTGAGCACCCTCGACGAGGTTTGTGAGACGACCGCGATCGCGCTTCCCGCGTATCGCGACCTGTTCCACGAGGCAGGTGCCACCGAGGCCGCGGGGAAGACGTGGCTGGAGGAAGAAGGCCTGACGGACGAGGTTCAGCTCTTCATTCCGAGTAACGGCCAGTTCTGGGACCCTGCGAAGACGCTGCTGCAGAACGTGGGGAAGGGGCCGGATGTGCCCGACGCCGACCTCCGCAGTGGTGCCCCGACCCCGGCCCCGGAGTTCCGCCAGTCGCCACGCATGTGACGACTCGCCCCGCCGCTACCCCTGCCGCGCCACGTCCGCGCACAGGATGCTCGGCCAGCGGGCGAGGTCGGCCGGCGTGCGGGCCACCTCCAGAGTCGAGTCCGGGAGAAGATCCAGCAACGCCTCCGCCGTGGACACCGGGTGCCCGGGATCGTCGATCCAGGCGAGAATCGTTGCGGGAACGTCGATCTTGGCGACCTCGTCGGGGTCGGGCAGGTCGCTCAGCGCGGCTCCTCGGAACAGCGACGGAAGCAGGTGCTCGGCGACGTCCGGCACGGTCTCCGGGGTTCCCGCGGTTGCAGGCGGACGCGACTGCGACAGGTCCGCTCGGAGGAACGCGTCGAGTCCCTGCTCCTCGATGACCCGGGCATTCTGCCGGTAACTCTCTGCCTTGGCCGCGCGCGTTTCCCATGCGGTCGCCGGCACCATCAGGGTGAGGCCACTGAACCGCCCCGGATCCCGGACCGCCGCGTGCAGCAGTGTTCCGGTGCCCATCGACGGGCCGACGCCGTGGACCTGCTCGCCGGGGAACCAGTGGTCGAGCAGTCGCAGCAGGTCGTCGGCGAGGACCTCCCAGCGGTAGTCCTCCGGCACCGCGCGGCCGGTCGAACGGCCGTGCCCGCGCGCGTCGTACCTGAGGAGTCGGGTCCCGCTCAGTCCACGCCCGAGATCGAGATCCATCAGGCGGTCGCGATGGCGGCTGGAGGTGAGGCCGTGGAGTTGCACAACCGGGTGGCCACCCTCGTCGCTCAGCTCCACGTCCAGTTCGGCTCCCGGAACACTGAAGGTCGGCACGGCGGCTCCTTGGTCGGTCGTCGCTGAGGAAGGCGCCTAGGATACCGCCATGCGGCTCACGAACGTCGCGCACCTGCGCCTTCCCTTCGGTCGGCTGCTCGGCTACGACGTGACAGCCGGACAGCCGGGCCGACCCCTGCCCGTCTCCTTCGACCAGGGACGCCACGTCGGTGCGGGCGACCGTGCCGGATCCTGGATGGCCTTGTCCTTCAGGCTCTCCGAGCCGGTGTCACCCGACGATCTCGCGACCGCGTGGCTGGCGGTGATCGCGCGGCACGGCACGTTGCGGTCGGTCTTCGTGCCCGGAGACGACGGTGAGCCGAAGTTGTACGAGGTCGAAATCACACCCGGCCGGTGGGTCGAGCACTCGATCGCGCCCGGCCAGGCGGTCAACGATGCCCTGCGGGACGTGCTCGACCGCGCGTGCTCGCCGTACACCCGTCCGTCGCACCGGCTGTGCATGCTCGAGACAGCGGACGGACCGACGGTGGTGATCGCCGCCGACCACTCGCACGTCGACATGTGGTCGATGCTGGTGCTCGCCCGCGACCTGCTCGCCGCACTCGCAGCGGTCCACGAGGGCCGTGAACCGGCATTGCCGACGGCACCGGCGTTCGCCGAGCACACCAGCGCGCTTCGCGACCGCCCGACCGCACCCGACGACGTACGCCGCCGCTGGGCCGAGGTCCTCGCGGCCAGTGGCGACGTGATGCCGCGGTTCCCGCTGCCGCTGGGCGAGGAGACGCTGCATCGCGAACGCGTGGAGGTGCGCGACGTGCTCGACGTCGACGACAGCGCTGCCTTCGGGGCGCAGGCCAAAGACGACGGCGTCTCGACCCTCGCCCTGGTGGTGGCGGCGATGACCGACGTGACCCTCGAGCTGGCCGGCTCTCCGTTGCGGGCGGTGTTCCCGGTGCACAGCCGGTACGACGCCACGTGGCACGACTCCGTCGGCTGGTTCATCACCAATTCGGTGCTGGAATCGGCCGTCCCCGAGCCCCGCGCCGCCGCGGAGGCGGTCAAGGAAGCGGTGGGGATGGGGTCTTGGCCCCTCGAGGACGTGCTGCGTCCGTGGGGTGGGATGCCCGAGGCGCCGGGGATGTTCGCGATCTCGTGGCTGGATCTGCGCCGGTTACCGGTCCGGGTCGACGCGACCGGGCTGGAGGCGCAGTACGTCGGCGCGACGATCCGCACCGACGGCGTGATGCTGTGGTTCATCCTCGACGAGTCCGGCTTGCACCTGCGCTGCCGCTACCCCGACACCTCCGAGGCCCGGCTGAATGTCGGCAATTGGCTGGACACGCTCATCGCCCGCTTGCGGTCACGAGCGCGGGAATCGGTCGGGGGACGGCTGAGTGTCGGCGACCGGACGTACCGGGTGACGCGCGCCGCCCGCGTGGACGTGCCGGCGCTGGTCGCGCTCCTGTCCGGCGACACCGGCCGTGAAGGCGCCGAGATCGCGCGGTACGAGGAGGCGTACGACGCGGTGACCCGGGACTCCGCGCACTACCTGGCCGCGGTGCGCGACGAGGACGATCGGATCGTCGGCACCATGCAGCTCTCCATCGTTCCGGGGCTTTCCCGCGGCGGTGTCACGCGGATGCAGATCGAAGGGGTCAGAGTGGCGCCGTCCGAACGTTCCCGGGGTGTCGGCACCGCGATGCTCGAGTGGGCGCACGGGCACGGCCGACAGCGTGGGGCGTCGCTCGCTCAGGTCACCGCGGACCGGGTCTGCGAGCGGGTCTGTACGTTCTTCGCGCGGCTCGGTTACGACAGCACTCACGTCGGGCTGACGCGGGAACTGTAGACGTCCGGACCGCGGCGGTACGGCCCCGAGTGAGCGCCGAGTGGCACTCTCGAATCATGTCCACGTCTGCCGCGCCCCCGTCGGTCCTGCTCGTCGAGGACGACGCGCGCCTCGCGGATCTGCTCGTCGAACTGCTCACGGACGAGGGCTACCGCGTCGATGTCGCCGGTGACGCCCAGGCCGGTCTGCAGCTGGGCTTGACCGGCCGGCACGACGTCGTCGTCCTCGACCGGGGCCTGCCGGGACGCGACGGTATCGAGGTGCTGCGTGCGCTGCGGCGGCGCGGGGTGGGCACACCGGTGCTCGTTCTGACCGCCCGGGGCACACTCGGGGATCGCGTCGAGGGACTCGACGCCGGTGCCGAGGACTACCTCGTCAAGCCGTTCGAGATCCCCGAGCTGCTCGCCCGGCTCCGGGCTCTGCGGCGTCGCCGGTTCGACGGGGCCGAACAGTTGCCGGTGGCAGGTCGTCGACTGGATCTCGCGAGCCGGACGGTGATCGGGGACGACGGGGTGGTCGAGCTATCGGCGAGCGAATGTGCGCTGCTGGCAGTGCTCGCCGCGGCTCCCGGTCAGGTCTTCACGCGAGGGCAACTCCTCGACGCCGCGTTCGGTGCCGCCGGTGCGCTGGGGACCGTCGACACCTACGTCCACTACCTGCGTCGCAAGCTCGGACCCGATGTCGTGCGAACCGTGCGCGGCGTCGGATACCGGCTCGGCTCCCGATGAGAACACGACGGCGCGGTCGCCCTCCGACCCTCGCGACGCGACCGGCCGCGGTGATCGGGGACGAGCACCTGCTGCGCCGCGCGGGTCGGCTCGCAGCGCTGCAGTCCGCGATCGCCCTCGCTCTCGTTCTGCTGGTTGTCGGCGTCGCCGTGTTCCTCGTCGACAGCCGCGTGCAATCGCGTCAGATCGACACTCAGCTGCGGTCGATCGTCGCGACCGCCGAGGACGTCGACGATCCTCCGCCCGGCACGGTGATCGTGCTCCGGGACCACGACGGAGCCACCGAGGCCGGCCCCGGCGCCCCGCCGCGGGCCCTGGAGTTGGTGGATGCCCCGAACGGTTTCGTCGAGTTCCGTGACGGCGACCGGCACTTCCGGGTGCTTGTCGCCGACAACTCGTACGGACGCGCCGTCGTCCTTCTCGACCTGGAACCGTTCGAGGCCGGGCGGGATCGACTGCTGACGGCGCTGGCCCTCGCCGAGTTCGCCGGCATCGCGGCCTCGACGCTGGTCGTCTTCCTGCTGACCCGAAGGTCCATCCGGCCGCTCTCGCAGGCGCTTTCGCTGCAGCGTCGATTCGTCGCCGACGCCTCCCATGAGCTGCGGGCGCCGCTCACCGTCCTGCACACCCGGGCGCAGCTGCTGGCGCGCCGGGCCGGCCGCCTCGAGCCGTCCGAGGTGTCCCGGCAGCTCGAGGGGCTGGTGGACGATACCCGAGCACTCTCCGAGCTCGTGGAGGATCTCCTGCTCTCGGCGTCGTTGGAGTCCGGCCCGGACGCCCGCGAACCGGTCGACACGGCGGAC
The DNA here is from genome assembly GCF_023218075.1 of Rhodococcus sp. HM1. Lineage (GTDB taxonomy): Bacteria > Actinomycetota > Actinomycetes > Mycobacteriales > Mycobacteriaceae > Rhodococcus. The sequence goes on from NZ_JALPTB010000011.1 coordinate 51,338, forward strand.
ATGTGCGAAGAGATCCGCGACAGCGTCTCGGCGCACGCGCAATCCCTCGGTGTCACTGTCGACTTGGAACGAGACACCGCGACGGCAGTGGTGTCGGGATCCCGTCCGGCCCTGCGGCGTGCGGTGCACGGACTCGTCGACAATGCCGTCACTCACGTCCGGCCGGGCGGACGTGTCACCATCCGCGTCGCTGCCGATGCCGAGTATGCCCGAATTACGGTGACAGACACCGGCATCGGCATCCCTCCTCAGCAGATGCAGCGGCTGTTCACGCGGTTCGCGCACGGACCGGACCGGCCCGGGGGGCCGCGCCGATACGGTATCGGCCTCGCCCTCGTCCGAGAGGTGGCGGAGGCTCACGGCGGCCGGGTCCTGGTCGAATCGCGAGAAGGTCACGGAGCCAGCTTCACGCTCGAACTACCTGTCGATTCCCAGAAAGCTCCAAGAATTCGCCCCTAGTCTGGCGCCCGATCGCACACATCTCGACGAAGGCGAGTAAGCATGGGCCCCACAACGTTCAACGGAATGCCGATCCACCCGCTGCTGGTGCATTTCGTGGTGGTGCTGGTTCCGTTGTCGGCGCTGCTCCTGCTGTTGTCGGTATGCTGGCCGGCCGCCCGGCGCAGGCTCGGGGTCATCACGCCGACAGTTGCGTTCGTGTCCCTCGTCCTTGTCCCGCTGACAACTCAGGCGGGCGAGTGGCTCGAGCACCGGACGCCGCGCGATCCGCTGGTGGAGACCCACGCCGAGCTGGGCGACCAGCTCGTCTACTGGTCGGCCGGGCTGTTCCTGGTCTCGTTCGCGTGGTGGGCGATCCACCAGTCCCGGGTCCGCGCGTGGTGGGCGAAGCGCGCGGGTTCCGCACCGACACAGGTGTCCCGGGTGCTTGCGATCGGGTTCGCCGTCGTCGGGATCGTTCTCGCGGTTGGATCCGTCGTCCAGGTCTATCGGGTCGGTGACAGCGGCGCTGCCGCGGTCTGGAACAACCCGGAGGATGCCTCGGCGACGCAGGATCGGTGACCGCGGCGGTTCCACCCCCGTGACGCCGCTGGGCACCGGTTCCCGTTGTGGTCGGCTGCATGTTCGGTCCGGCCCATCTCGGGCGGGTCTTCGCGAAATCGACGCGGAACAGATTGTCGTGGACGGGGAGCATGGAAGTGGACGAACGGTCCCGCGGCGCCCCGAAGGAGCGTCGCCGAGCGGGAGGAGTGGATCTCGATGATGTTCTGGTACGGCGACGGCATGAGCGGCTGGGGCTATGTCCTCATGACCGTCGCGATGGTGCTGTTCTGGGCGCTCGTGATCGCGGGGATCGTCCTGTTGGTGCGAGCATTGAGTCCGGGTCCGCAAGTGGGACCGCCTCCGGTCCCGCCGCCTGTTCCGGAACCGACCCCGGAGAGCATCCTGGCAACACGCTTCGCGCACGGGGAGATCGACGAGGACGAGTTTCGGCGTTGTCTCGAGGTTCTGCACTCGCACCGGCCGGGGCACCCGTCCACGTGACAACCGCCGAGCAGTGTTCAGGGCGTCGACGAGCCGGTCGTTGTGCACGTGCCGGGCGCAGACCACACGCGTCTTGCCGGACGCTCGGGTGATCGGGCTGGTCCCGGCGTAGTTCTTCCGTGCCTTCGCACCGACGTAACGACCGGGGGCGTCCCCGAACTCGGTGAGCACCCGGGCACCGAGAACGACCCCGAGACCGGGCTGGCCGAGCAGGATCTCAGCGTCCGGGTGCCGGCCGAAATGAGTGGCCGCGCACTTCTCGAGGTTCGCGATCTCGCTGTTCAACGTGGCCGAGGTGGCGTACACCTCTCGCACGTGTTGCACGCGTGTTCGCTCGCGGTGCGCCGGATGAAGAACGGTGGCCGCGGCGGCAGCATCGTCAACCTCTCGACCATCGAAGCGCACCGGGCCGCATCGGGTTTCGCCGTCTACTCCGCTACGAAGGCCGCCGTCGAGCAGTTCGCCCGAACACTCGCGGTCGAGGTGGCGCCGGACCGCATCCGCGTGAACAACGTTGCGCCCGAATTCGTTCCGACACCGAACCTCGAGCGGCTCGCGGCGGGGGAGCACGCCCTGGCCGATCCGCGCAGTGCGGCGATCGCGATTCCGATGGGGCGCGTCGGACATGTCCACGACATCTCCAACTGCGTCGTGTTCCTCGCGTCGGGACTGTCGTCGTTCATCACCGGCACGACGCTGCATCCGGACGGCGGAACCCTCGCGTCGTCCGGATGGTTCAACTGGCCCGGGCACGGCTGGGCGAACTATGCGCCCGCCGATGTCCTGGAACGGACCCTGGAAGGGGACAGTTAGGGCCGCATCCCGGCCAGCATGATCGACACCAGGCGGGGGACGAGGTCGGGTGCGACGGCGCGGATGGCCGCGGGCTGGGGGCGGGTGATCATGCCGATCCCGAGAACGAGTTCGAGCGCACCCAGATCCGCGCGGACCGCGCCCGCGGACCGGGCGGCGGCGAGCACGTCCTCGACCCCGGCGAGCGTGATTTGCTGCGCCCGGCGCACCGACTCCGGCAGTTCGTGCGCGACGTACTCCGTCAGAGCGCCCGACAACGCCCCGAGATCCAGTTCGACGAGTCGCTGCACGTAGTTCGTCCAGGCGGTGTCGGGCGCCGCATCGAACGCGTCGAGGGCATCGGCCGCCGCTGCTTGCATGTCGCCGAGGATCGCCAGCGCCACCTCGTGGGCAAGCGCGCTGCGTGATTCGAAGTTCCGGTACAGGGTGGCGATGCCGACGCCTGCGGCCTCGGCGATGGTCTCCAACGCGACGTCGCTGCCGTGGGCGGCGAACAACCGTCGTGCCTCCCGGACGATTGCCTGACGACGCTTCGCGGCATCGGAACGCATCTGTAACTCCTCGGGCGCTCGGTCCTGACGGGCGTTCTTGACATCCCATTCTAAACGGAGGATTATTCTCCACATAAGTGGAGGATCTTCATCCGGTTCAACACCGGGGCAGAAGGACGAGGGAATGACACAGATCGACACGGAGTCCCCGGCGGCAGCCGAGGAGGGCGCTTCCGGACGCACCCGAAACCCCGCCGCCATGCTGCTCGCCATGTGTGCCGGCCTCGGCGTGATCCTGGTTCTGCTCCTGATGGTCTTCATCCTGCCGTCGCTCGAGAGCGGCGCCCACGATCTGCAGGTGGGGGTGGTGGGAACCGATACCGCCCAATTCGAGCAGGCCCTCGGCGCGGCCGCCCCGGATGCATACGAGCCGCAGCGTTTCGAGTCGGACGAGGCTCTGCGCGACGCGATCCGCAATCGCGAGGTCGTCGGCGGGTTCGTCGTCGACGGCGGCAACGTCCACGCTCTGGTCGCCAGTGCCGGTTCGTCCGCCATCTCCGGATCGCTCACCGGCACCGCGCAGACCGTGGCCCGCGCGACCGGATCCGCAGTGACGGTCGAGGACGTCGTTCCGCTGCCCGCGTCCGATCCCACCGGCATCGGCATCGGCGGACTCGCGTTCCCGCTCGTCTTCGGCGGCATCGTCCCGGTCGTCGCGTTCCGGAAGATCTTCCCGCGTAGCAATGCGTGGTACCTCGCGGGCCTGATCGGCTTCGCCGCGCTCGGCGGTATCGCAGTTTCCGCCGTGCTCACCCACTGGTTCGGCAGCATCGAATCGAGCATGTGGCCGGTCGCGGCGGCCCTCACGCTGGGTATCGCAGGGCTCGCCCTTCCGCTGGCGGGTCTTCAGAAGGCGTTCGGTGCCAAGGGATTCACGCTCGGCGCCATGACGATGATGTTCCTCGGCAACCCCCTGGCCGGCATCGCCACCACCTCGGCGTGGCTGCCCAGCGGGCTCGGCACGTTCGGCCAGATCCTGCCGCCGGGTGCAGCCGGAACCCTGGTCCGCTCGGCCGCCTACTTCGACTGGGCCGGCGGGGCAACGGCCGCATTGACTCTCGTGACGTGGGTCGTCGTGGGCCTGGCGCTCTACGCCGTGGGCGCGCGTCGCGCACCCGCCGAGGCGCAGGCCTGACACCTGCCCGACCCGGATTCGGCCGGACGCCTCACGGGCGTCCGGCCGAATCCGTTCAGGTTGCGTTCGTCCGTTCGGGTGCTCGCCAGACGTCGCCGACGCCACGAGGTCCCACTCCTCGGTCGAGAGCGACGAGCAGAACCGCGCAGCCGAGACCCGACAGGGCGGCACCCGTGCCGAACAGAGCGGGATAACCGAGCAGTTCACCGACCGCGCCCGCCGTGAAACCGGCGATGCCCTGGACGACCACGATCGCGCACGCCATCAGCGTGTAGTCGCTGCCCGCGTGGTCGCGATCGGCGGCGTCCATCATGAGCGTGAACACCGCCACGGTCGCGGCGCCGCCGAGGACGTGCTCGGCCAGGCTCGCCGAGACGATCAATCCGAATCCGCCGACCCCGAGCGAGGCGACCAGATACAGCGCCACGCTCGCGGTCTGGGTCACGCCACCGATCAGCAGAGCCCTCCGCCGGCCCCACCGTGAGCACATCCACGCACCCAGTGCCGCACCCGCGAGTGCACCGACCGACGACAGGACGCCCTTGATCAGCGCGATCTGCCCGAGGGACAGACCCGCGTCGGACATGAAGGGGCCGACCATCGCCGACCCCATCGAGTCTCCGAACTTGAAGCCGCCGATGAGCAGGATGAAGACGATCATCCCGGGCCGGCGCAGACGCGTCCACCACCCGGCCGCCAGCCGTACCGGGGTCGCCGGCTCCTGAACGCTGCGTACCGACGCCTGCGGCATCGTCCACACGGGGATCGTCGTCAGAAGCAGCAGCCCGGCCATCGTGACGAACAGCGCTCGCCATCCCGCGATGGAGAACAGCCACAGCAACGCACCGCCGCCCACGATCATCCCGATTCGGTAGGCGCCCGCCTGAATTCCGTTGCCGACACCGCGCTCTCGAGGGCTCAGCAGCTGCACTGCGAGCCCGTCGGTGGCGATGTCCTGGGTCGCCGACACCGCATTGACGACCGCGATCCCAACCAGGAGCCAGCGCAGCGACGACTCGAGGTCCAGTGCCGCCATCGAGAGGGTCACCGCCGCCGACAGCAACTGCAGCGTCAGCAGCCATCGGCGTCGAGTGCCGTAGTGGTCGACGTACGGCGCCCACAGGAACTTCAGCGCCCACGGTGCGAACAAAACTCCGGTCGCGCTGATCGCGATCAACGAGAATCCGGACTCCCGGAGCACCACGGGCAGAGCCTGGGTGAAGAAGCCGAACGGCAGGCCCTGCGCGAAATACAGGGCAGCGAGCAGCACCATCGTGGACACAGGGATCGTGCCCAGCCGGGCCACTGATTTCATGGGCACATCCTGGCAGAGCCGTCGCCGCGGGCGACTCGACGGGCACGTCGCCGTCGCCGATTCGCCCGGGTTGCCAGGCAGTCGCAGCACCCGAGCCGCAAGGTTGCCTCGACGTTACGACTTTCGCCGACCTCCGGCGCGGCCGCAATCGGTCGGATACGGTCGGGGGCACACCGGATATGCGAAGAACGGATGCCGATGCCGCTGTACGAATTCCGATGCGCCGACTGCGGTTCCTTCGATCTCTCGATGTCGATGAGCGAGGTCGGGCCGGCCGCGCCCTGTCCCCGTTGTTCCCGATCGGCTCCGCGTCTGCTCGGCGCGCCGCGCCTCGGTCGTGGCGGATCGGCGGCGATGCGTGCACACGATGCGGCAGCGCGGACGGCGTCCGAACCCGGCGTCGTATCGGGTGCACTGCCGGGGAGCTCGCGGCGACCGCCGCGGCCCGTTACGACGGATCCCCGGCACCGCTTGCTTCCTCGCCCCTGAAGTTGCCGATCAAGGAGGTTTCGTGCCCGACGTCATCTTCCCCCTCGATTCGACCCGCCGCTTCACCGACCAGGACAAGATCGGTCACAACCGCTGGCACCCCGACATCCCGCCCGTCGCGACCGTGAAGCCGGGGGACTCGTTCCGGGTGCACTGCCGGGAATGGTTCGACGGGGCGATCCACAACGACGACTCGGCCGACGACATCCGCAACGCGCCGCTGCACACCGTGCACGCACTCTCGGGTCCGTTTGCCGTGGAGGGCGCGAAACCCGGCGATCTGCTGATCGTCGACATCCTCGACGTCGGCCCGATCCCGCAGGAGGACTCCGGCCCGCTCGCCGGTCAGGGCTGGGGCTACACCGGGATCTTCGCCAAGCCCAACGGCGGCGGCTTCCTCACCGATCAATTCCCGGACGCGTACAAGGCGATCTGGGACTTCTCCGGACAGAAGACGACGAGTCGCCACGTCCCGCACGTGTCGTTCACCGGCATCGTGCATCCCGGGCTGATGGGGACGGCCCCCTCGCACGATCTGCTCTCGACGTGGAACACGCGCGAAGCCGCGCTGATCGCCACGGATCCGGATCGGGTGCCGCCGCTGGCACTACCGCCCGAGCCGGACGGCGCGATCCTCGGCAGCCTCACCGGTGCGGATTTCGACCGGGTCGCAGCAGAGGCGGCACGGACCGCGCCGCCGCGCGAGAACGGCGGCAACCAGGACATCAAGAACCTCACCAAGGGGAGTCGGATCTTCTACCCGGTGTTCGTCGACGGCGCGAACCTGTCGGTCGGCGACCTGCACTTCTCCCAGGGCGACGGCGAGATCACGTTCTGCGGGGCCATCGAGATGGGCGGCTTCATCGATCTGCGCGTCGACCTCATCCGGGGAGGCATGGAGACCTACGGGGTGAGCGAGAATGCGATCTTCATGCCGGGTAACACCGACCCGCAGTTCTCGGAATGGCTCGCGTTCTCCGGCACCTCGGTCACCCTCGACGGCGAACAGCGCTACCTCGATTCCCAATTGGCATACCAGCGGGCATGCCTGCACGCGATCGACTACCTCACGAAATTCGGATACAGCCCGGAACAGGCATATCTGCTGCTCGGCGCGGCACCGATCGAGGGAAGATTGTCGGGGGTCGTCGACATCCCCAACTCCTGTGCGACGGTGTACATTCCGACGACGATCTTCGACTTCCCCGTGAAGCCGACGGCGGACGGCCCGGTGCGGATCGATCCGGGTGTGGGAGCACCGCATTCGCCCGCATGATCGGCGTCGCCGTGCCGGTCAGAGGAAGGCCGGCGGATCGTAGCGCGGTTGGAACAGCAGGATGTCGTCGGCCCCGGGTACCGCAACATCGACGGTGAGGCCGTAGCCGTCGTCGCGTACCTCACGGGTGAATCGTGCACCCTTCGAGGACAATTCGGCCATCGTCGCTTCGAGGTCGTCACACATCAGCGAGATCGAATGCTGCCGCGGCGAGGAGTACTCGACGCCTTCGTGGACGCCCGACGTCGGGTGGACGCCGAGTTCGGACGGTCCGGTGCGGAAGATGAGCCAGCCGCCACCGGTATCGACGGAGAGGAACCCGAGGATGTCGCGGAAGAACGCGCGGGTCGCGTCGGGGTCGTCGGAGTAGACCAGAGTGTGTACGCCGGTGATCATCGGTTCACGGTACGGCCGGAAGCGCGCTCTCGCTGCCGGAATCGTGTATCCGCAGGTCAGGTGTGCGGCGCGGTCAGGTGTGCAGCATGGTCAGTCGACCGGCGACGTGGACCTCGTCTTCCACCACGACCACAATGCGGTCACGATGATCGCGCCCGCGATCGAACCGATGATGCCGCTGGGGCGCAGCGCCAGACCGTCGCCGGCGAGCAGGCTGATGATCAGGCCACCGACGAACGAACCGCCGACACCGGCAACGAACGCCAGGGTCCAGTCGATTCCGGACTTGGACTTGCCCACGACGAGCTGTGCGACCGCGCCGACGAGCAATCCGAACAGGATGATCCCGATGATCAGCATGCCGGGAGTATAGGCAGCAAAACCCGCGCGGGCCCGGTATTGCGGGGCTCGCGGCGTTACTCAGCTTCCGCCCCAGATGTCCTCGAGGAAGCGGTGTTCTGCGCGCATACCGGACAGCCAGGTCTGCGCCTCGTCGACCGAGCAGCCGCGCTTACCTGCCACGATCTGGCTGAGGGCAGCACGAACCCCGGGAGCGAGCGTGCGGGCGTTGCCGCACACGAAGATCGACGCGCCCTGCCCGATCAGATCCCAGATCTCGTCCTGGTGGGCGAGCATCTCGTCCTGCGCGTACCGGCGGCCCTCGCGCGGTTGCCGTGAGTACGCGATGTGCACCCCGACGTCGGCGCTCGACGCGTAGGACTCCAGTTCGTCGGAGTAGATGTCGTCGTATCCGGGGCAGCGGCAACCGAAGAACAACAGCGAACGGGCCACCGAACCACTCCGTGCCTTCTGGGTCGCGCGTTCCTGAAGGAACCCGCGGAAGGGTGCCAGCCCTGTCCCGGCCCCGATCATGATCATCGGCACACTCGGATCGGACGGCGGGTAGAACGGGATGGTCGGCCGACGGCGGAAGACGAAGATGGTGCTGTTGGGCGCCATGTCCGCCAGATAGTTCGAGCACACACCCGCGAACGGGCGACCATCACCGCGAGCCGGGGCACGCAGCACCCCGGTGGTGAGGCTGCACGTCGCCGGATCGGTCGCCGGCGACGACGAGATCGAGTAGTACCGCGGCTGCAGCGGTGGCAGCAGATCCAGGTACTTCTCGAACGGCACCGTGCAGGCGGGGAAGCGCTCGAGCAGGTCGAGAACCGACACGTTGGGCAGGGCGACTTCGTCGCGGTACTGCTCGTCGTCGAGGAGGTCCAGCAGTTCGGCGCGTTGTTCCGGGTCCTCGGTGTACTCGGCGAGCACCTCGATGTCGGAGCGGGTGGCGCAGGCCTGCAGCTCGACGCAGCTGCCGAGGATGCCCAGCAGCGGGGTGGATTCGTCGACCGGCAGGTGGGTGTGGGTGCCCGGGTTCGCGACGATCGTGAGGTACATCCCGGCATCCAAACCGAACCGCCACATCACCCGGCGGATCAAGTCGACGCTGTTGCGCGGCAGCACGCCCAGATGATCACCGGCGCGATAGTCCATGCCCTCGGGCAGCGCGACCTCGACGTGCCGGGTGGATCGAGGCTCGGGAACGGTGGCACCATCGCGCACGAGTTCCCGGTTCACACGGACCCGGGCGGGGACGGCTCGATAGGACAGGACGACTGGATTGGCGAGCTGACGGTTGACGATCGAGATCGACATGCCACCGCCGTCCGGAGGTGCGACGGCTGCCGAGGGCAGATCGAGCGCTGTTTCGCAGTCCGACCACAGCTCCGAATGCCACTGCCGGTACTGGGCGTCGAAGTCGCCGTGCGCGTCGCCCGCACCGCGCGGGCGGATGCGTTGCGCGCCGTGCCGTTCGAGTTCCGTGTCGATGAGGGTCGGGACCGCCTGATAGGTGGCGGCCCAGTCGGTGTCGCCGCAGCCGAACACGGTGTACCGCACGGCCGAGTACGCATCGTCGGGCAGCGACGGCTCGCGCAGCGCCGCGACGAATTGTTCGGCGTTCTCCGGTGGCATCCCGTTGTACGACGAGCACACCACGATCAGCGACGACGCCGTACGGGCGGCATCGATGTGGTCGTCGAGCGTGCCGACGGTCACCCGGAATCCGCGTTCGGTGCCTTCCCGGGCGAGTTTGTTCGCAATGCCTTCGGCGGTACCGAGATTCGATCCGAACAGGATCGTCAGCGGTGTGCCGTGCCCGGTGGCGGGTGCTGCCGGCTCGGCGGCAGGTTCCGGGGTGGGCGCGGTGTCAGCGGCGACAGGCGCCGCGGTGCCGAGTGTGTGCCCCGCGCGAGGCCGGACCCGGATGTAGAACTCGTCCGGTTTGACGGTGAGCGCGGTCCGGGTGTGCAGTTGGTAATCGCGGTGATCTTCGAACTCGAAGCGTTGCAGAAGCATTCCGAGGACGAGCGTGGCCTCCTGCATCGCGAACTGCCGTCCGATGCAGGCCCGCATCCCGGTGCCGAAGGGCTTGTAGGCGTTCGGGGGAAGTGCCTGCTTGTGTTCGGGGGTGAAGCGGTCCGGATCGAATGTGTCGGCGTCGTCGCCCCAGACGGCCGGGTCGCGGTGCAACGCTTGGATGATTACGGAAAGTCCTGTGCCGGCGGGGATCGCGTAGCGTCCGGCGAGGATCTCGTCCTGGCGTGGAGCACGCGTGAACATCGGTGCGGTGGGCCACAATCGGAGCGTCTCGTCGAGAATCTGCGTGACGTAGGTGAGGCGGCGGATCTGCTCGTAGGTAGGCCGTGGATTGTCGCCGAGCACCTCGTCGACCTCGGCCCGCGCACGGTCGGCGATCTCGGGGTGTTTCACCAGGAAGTACAGTGCGAACGAGAGCAGGCCGCTGGTCGTCTCGTGCCCGGCGATCAGGAATGTCAGGCACTGGGCGACGATGTTCTCGTCGGGAAGGCCGAGACCGCTCTTCGGATCGACACCCTCGAGCATGCGGCCCAGCAGGTCCGTATTGTCGGCGTCGCTTCCGCGTCGGCGACGTTCCGAAATGAGCCCTTGGACAAGGGTTTGCATGTACTCCTGGTCTTCCTGGGCCCGCCGTTTCGCCTGGATGTCCAGGCGCCGCTGAATCGGCAGCTGGCGGGCGCGTTTCTGGGCCTGGGCCAGTGAGCGGACCATCGCCGCGACGAACGGGTGCGGTGTCTCGCGGTAGAAGGAGTTGAATCGGTAGTCGAACCCGCACAGGGCGATCGTGTCGAGGGTCAGTGCGGTCATGTCGACCGGGACGTTCACCTCGTCGCCGGGATTGAGACGCGACCACTTGTCCATCAGCTGGCCGGCGATGTCCAGCATGCGCGGGACGTAGTCGCGCATCGCCTGCTGGCTGAACGGCGCCATGAGGATGTTGTGGGCGCGATGCCACAACGGGTCGTCGGTTGCGCTGGTGAACAATCCGGATCCGGCGACGCTGTTGCGGAGGGCGCCGAGCCCGGCACCGACTTGTTTGTCGAACCGGGTGTCGTCGCACAGGTCGTCGACGAGATCGGCGCCGGAGACCATCACCCGGGTTCCCATGGGTAGCGACAGCTTGTAGATCGGGCCGTATTCGCGGGCGAGCGCGATGAAGCCGTCGATCGGGCTGTGGGTGTCGATGTCCAGCAGGTTGCCGAGCCACGGGAGTCCGTGGGGGCCGGGAAGGTCGTCGAGTCCGATCGGTGTCGTCATGGGTTGCTCCGAGCGAGGGAAGCCCTGGCTGTCGCGGTCGCGGATGCAGCGGCACCGGTGAGCGCCGGAGCAGGGGAGGACGTCCGCCGCCGGGGTCGGGCCGGGGTGGTGGGATCTGCGGTCCGATCGGATCTCGGCATCGACAATCCTCACCGTTGCAGGCAGAACGGGAACGATCGAGCGAAATTTTACTCGGTCTCGCGCGCCGATTCCGGGCCCTCGGATACCGGACGGAGTCACTACGTGAGCAACGACCAGGTGGATGCGATCGCGCCGCCGTCCCACCCGCCGCCGCAGGCTCCGCCCGATCGCGCTGGGTAGGCTGCCCGAGGGCGCGCCCGGTGCCGCCGCGCAACCCCGCGCGCTCGAGGCGCTCGGCAGCGGGTTCTCCACGGCCTTCCTCGTGGTCGCGGCCGCCGCCCCTGGCCCCCGCGCTGCTCAGCTGCTTCGGGCTGCGTGGAGTCCGCGAGGTTCGGTCCGGTCGCGGCTGCGGACCGAGTCTGCTGCGGTCTCCGACAGCGAACCTGGTGGGGAAAGCAGAGTCGGCGCCGGTTGTGGGTCAGTTCCGCTCGGTGAGACGGATGACGGGAAGTTCGCGGTCGGTCTTCTTCTCGTAATCGGCGAACCCCGGGCTCGCGCTGACGATCTGTTCCCAGGCGCGCTCTCGTTCGGCGTCGTGAAGCTGCTCGGCGTCGACGGCGACGGTGCGTCCTTCGACCTCGATGCGCACCTTGTCGGGGTTGGCCGCGATGTTGTAGTACCAGCCGGGATTGCCGGCGGCGCCGGCGGCCGAGGCGACGATGAGCCGGCTGCCGTCCGGACCGGGGAACCAGTTGACCGGCGTCGAACGTTCCTGCCCCGTCTTGCGGCCCACAGTGGTGAGGATGAGGGCATTGCTCCCGCGGAAGCGGCCACTGCGCCGGATGCGCCCGGCCATCAGTTTGTTGACCAGACGGAACAGGGGACCGGACGGCTGGCGGGCACCACGAGTTCCCGCGGGGGTGTCGAAGCTCATGGCCGTGTCCTTTGTTCGGGTGTCGGTCGCGGCACGGATCAGCCGCCTGCGCGAGCGCGGAGTTCGCGTCGACGTGCCGAGCGCCGACCCCGCAGCCGCAGCCGACTGTAGGCGAACAGCGCGAGCACGACTCCGACCAGCACCAGCATCCCGATGTTGAACAGCCACGCCGACGAGGTGTGCTGCCACAGCGCATCGGCCTCGGCCGTCGGATCCTTCGCGCGAAGGTCGACGGTCGAGGCCGATGCGGCGTATCCCCAGCGTGCCGAGAACAGCCACGACAACTGTTCGAGCACGACGCGGCCGGTGATCGGGATCAGGCCCCCGCTCATCACCAGCTGCACCATCACCGCCACAACGAGCATCGGCATGACCTGCTCACTCGACCGGGCCACCGCGGACAGGGCCAAGCCGAGGACGACGCACGAGCACGTGGTCAGCGCGATGTCCACCATCAGTTCCACGGCGCCGACCGGAATCAGGGAGCCGGGGCCCGGAGCGCCCTTGCCGGCCATGACCACCAGCACCAATACGACGGACTGGACGATCGCCGCCGCACAGAACACCAGGATCTTGGCCCACAGATAAGCGGAGGGTTGCAGTCCCGCGGCGCGTTCCCGGAAGTAGATCTGCCGTTCGCCGACGAGATCGCGCACCGTCAGCGACAGGCCCATGAAGCAGGCGCCGAGGATCAGCAGGATGAGGATGAACGACAGCTCTCCGGGTTCTTCGCCGGGGGACGGGAATCCGAAACCGTCGTCGCCCGGCACGAGAATCGTCAGGCCACCGAGGACGAACGGCAGCACCGACAGGAAGATCAGATATCCGCGGTCCGCGCGGATCAGTCGCAGCTGCCGCCGCGCCACCGTGCCGAGCTGCTTCGTCCGCGACGTCTGGGCCGGTTGCGGCAGCGGACCGGGCTCGGTCGCCGGTGGCTGCTCGACCAGGGTGCTGCGCGCCAGGTGATCGGCGTACACGGCGTCGGGTTCGGCCGCGACCCGGGCGAAGATCTCCGCCCAGTCGGTACTGCCCAGCGCCGAACCCACCTGCGCGGGCGGGCCGACGTAGGCGGTCTTGCCGCCTGGTGCCAGGAGCAGCACCTGATCGCACATCTCCAGATAGGACAGCGAATGCGTGATCACGAGGATCACCCGGCCCAGGTCCGCGAGGCGCCGCAGGGTGGCCATGATCTGCCGGTCCAGGGCCGGGTCCAGCCCGGACGTGGGCTCGTCGAGGATCAGCAGTGACGGACCGGTGAGCAGCTCCAGGGCCACCGACGCCCGCTTGCGCTGCCCGCCGGACAGATGATCGACACGGGTGTCGGCGTGCTCGGTGAGCTGCAGCTCCGCCAGCACATTCGCAATGGCCTCGTCCCGGTCCGAACGCGTCGTGTCCGGCGGCAGCCGCAGTTCCGCCGCATAGCCGAGTGCCTGCCGCACGGTGAGCTGCCGGTGCACCACGTCGTCCTGCGGGACGAGTCCGATCCGCGACCGCAACGCCTCGTACTCCGAGTGCACGTCGTGGCCCTCGAATTCGACGACACCGTCGGTCGGGCCGGTGGTTCCGGAAATGATCCTCGCGACCGTCGACTTGCCCGCCCCGGACGGGCCGATCACGGCGGTGAGCGTACCGAGCGGGGCGGACAGGCTGACGTCGTCCAGAAGTCGCTGCCCACCGGAGATCGTCAGACCGACGCCGTGCACACGCAGCCCGACCGTGGGTGACGGCTCCTCCTGCCGTGGCACGAGGCGATCGCCGTGCACCACCAGATCGGTGTTGCCGATGGTGACGACGTCGCCGTCGCGCAGGGGTGTGCGGGTCACCGCTTTCCCGTCGACGTACGTGCCGTTGACGCTGCCCAGATCCTCGATCTCGAGGCCCGACGGGCCGGTGTGCAACGCCGCATGGACGCGGGAGACGAGGACGTCGTTCACGACGATGTCGCAGGTCCGGTCGCGTCCGATCGAACGTGCGCCGGCTTCCAGGGGGCGTCGCTTGCGGCGCGGTGCGGGCCGCATATCGTCGGCGCGCATCGTCCGCCACTGCTCGATCATGCCCTTCCGGGTCCGTGTCGCGGACGGGTCGGCCACGCTGATCTTCAGCGACGGCGCGGTGAAGGGACCGCCGCAGCGCACCACGACGGAGTCGGTCACCGCGATCCGATCCACGCGGTGGCCGTCGACGAACGTGCCGTTCTTGCTGTCCGAGTCCGTGACGTACCAGCCGTCGTCCCACAGCACGCGGGCATGCTCGCGGGAGACCATCGGATCGGCGATCGTGATGTCCATTGCCTCGTCCCGGCCGATCCGCACCTGGTCGGGCGCGTCCACGACGGTGCGGCCGCCCTCCCACTCGATCACTACCCGGCCGTTTCCGATGTCCATCGCGTCGGCCTCCCGTTCAGTTGTCGGGACGCAGCACCAGGCGGGTGCCGCGCGCCTCTCCGGCCTCGAGGCGGCGGTGGGCCTCGCCGGCGGCGCTCAGCGGTAGCTCCTCGATGTGCCGGGGGCGCAGCACCCCGTCGGCGAGCAACGTGGTGACGTGCCGTGCGGCTTCGGCCAGCTCGTCGGTGGTGGCGTTGCTGATCGCGAAGCCGAGCAGACTGCGGTCGCGGGGGTACAGATCGCCTGCCCGGCACTCGAGTTTCCGGTCCATCCCGGCCATCACCACGATCCGGCCACGCAGCGCGAGCAGCTCCAGGGCGTCGGAGAGATCGAGCCGGCCGGACGTGTCGACGAGCACGTCGACACCGTTCGGAGCGGCGGCGCACAGTTGCTCGATCAGGTCGGGAGCCGCATAGTCGAACACCTGCGCCGCGCCCGCCGAACGGCACCATTCGTGGTCCTGCGCGCGCGCCGACGCCAGGACGCTCGCACCGGAGCGCGCAGCCATGGCGGTCAACGCCGAGCCCACATGCCCGGCGCCGCCGGCGACGAACACCGTGTCGACCGCCCGCAGACCGGCATGGGTGTACAGGGCGAGATGCGCGGTCGCCGCGGGGTGCGCGACCGCGACCGCGACGACCGGATCCACCCCTTCGGGCAGCGAATACACCCGTTCGACCGGAGCGGTCGTGTATTCCGAGGTCGGGCCCTGCCGGCCGTCGTGCCCCAGGCTGTTGCACCACACGCGGTCGCCGATGTTCGGGGCCGTCACGTCGGCGCCCCGGTCGACGACGGTGCCGACCACGTCACGGCCGATCACGAACGGGAACGTCACCTCGGTTCGGAATCGTCCGGACCGGACGAAGGTGTCGACGTTGTCGACCGCGACCGCCTCGACCCGCAGGAGCACATCACCGGGGCCGCATCGCGGAACGGGCAACAGGCCGTAGCGAATCGCGTCGACGCCGCCGAGCGATTCGACGTAGGCCGCGTGCATGTGTTCCGGGGCGGGCACGAATCCGATGGTACCGACCGGGCCGGTCCTCTCCGGGTGGTTCGCGAGGGTTCGCGGGCGCCCGATCCGGGCGCGGCGGGATACTCGGACCGTGACCGCTCCGCTGTTCGCCGCCGAGCCCCTGGCCGGGATCGCCCTGGTCGTGGCGCTGGCAGCGTGGATCGTCTCCGAGGTTCTCATCGGGCGGCGGCATCCGCCGTCCGGGACGAACCCGGTCGGCCGCGGAATCGGTGTCGCCGTCGGGCTGGGCCTGGTCGCCGTCTACGTCGGCGGTCCCGTTCTGAGCCTGACCGTCACGGAAACGACGATCACCACCGCGCAGCTGCTCCTTTTCGTTGCCGGACTGGCGATTGCGTTGGCGGGGCAGGGATTCCGGCTGCGCGCGGTGCGGGAACTCGGTGCGTCGTTCACCTTCGAACTGCAGACGGTCGCGGGTCAGCGGGTGATCGACACCGGGCCGTACGCGCGGATCCGGCATCCGTCGTACACGGGAGCTCTGATCTGTGCGCTGGGATTCACTCTCGCATATACGAATTGGCTGGCGCCCCTCACGGTGCTCGCGCTGGCCGCCGCCTATGTGGTGCGGATACCGGCGGAGGAACGCATGCTCGTCGACGCGCTCGGCGACCCCTACCGCCGCTACATCGCCTGCACGTGGCGGCTGATTCCGCACGTGCTCTGATCACGGTGGGCAGAGCGCGGCCACGACCGTTCGCGCCACCCAGTCCGCATACCGGTCGAGTGTCCAACCCCGTTCGAGGACCAGTCGCTCGTAGGTGTCGATCGCCAGATAGTTCCACAGAACATCGCGAACCTCGTCGAGGTCGACGCCGGCACGAAGCTGTCCGGTGGCCAGGAAGTGCCCCCCGAGCATCGTCGCTGCGGTCAGTCCCTCCTCGCTCAGTTGCCGCCACACCGGGGTGAGCGAGTCGTCCACGTGCCGTCCGTCGCGAATGAGGATCTGCACCTTCGCCGATCGTTGCTGCCGGCGGGCCAGGGCGTGGACGAATATCTCGATCTTGCGGCGCACGTCCGGTTCGGCGAACATCGCCTGCTGCTCCGGACGTTCGGCGACCGGCACCGGTTCGTCGTCACCGGCGATCACGAAGTCGAAGACCGCTTTCGCCAGCGCCGCCTTGCTGCCGAAACTCTTGTACAGGCCTTTGACCGAGACACCCGCCCGGTCCGCGATCCCGGCGAGGGTGGTGGCCCGAAAGCCGTCGCGTTCGAACAACTCTTTCGCGGCCACGACCACGGCGCGACGTCGCGCGCGGGCCTGTTCCTGCCTGCCGGAGGAGTCGTATCGCCTCTTGACTTCGGCCATCACCGCTCCGATAATTTGGGTACAACCTGATTGAACTCAATGTATCAGGTCCGCCACCGCGAACTCCGCCACCGCATCCCTGAACATCGGAGCAATCTGTCGAACCCTTGCACAAGAGTCGTAATCCGTTGTGCGGCAGAAGGATTCCGTGAATTCGAGGGGCTGAGCGGACGAAGGGAAGGAGAGGGCCATGGGCATGGAGCGTCATGAGCCCGCCGATACCCGAAGCATGGGGATCGTCCACAGCGCTCTGCGTCGCGATCTGGAACGAACCCGGCTGGTACTGGTGTCCGAATCACCACCCGACGAGCGACGCCGACGAGAGCTCGCCGACCACATCGTGTGGATGATGCGTGCCCTGCACTTGCACCACACCGCCGAGGATGCCGGACTGTGGCCGCTGATCCGGGCCAGGAATCCCTCCGCGAGTGCACTGCTCGACGAGATGGCGACCGACCATCGGCGGATCGCGCCCGCGATCACCGCTCTGGAGGAAGCTGCCCGGGCCTACCGCGTAGATGCGGGCGCGCGGGAACGGTTGCTCGGCGCGCTGGCCGGGCTCAACGAGGTCCTGTTGCCGCACCTTCGGCGTGAAGAACTCGAGATGATGCCGGTCGTCGGCGCCACCCTCACCACAGCCGAGTACCTCGCCGTCGAGAACGAGTACTTCGTCAAACCGAAGGGCATCGTCGAGCTGGGAGCCGAAGGACCCTGGATCGTCGACGGCGCCACCCCGGAGGACCGCGATGTGATCCTGCACGTCATCCCCGCCGTCCCGCGCTTCGTTCTCATGCAGACCTTCGGCCGGAGATACCGCCGCAAGGCCGCGAGGTTGTGGAGCGATGGACCGGCGGCGGCTGTACGCCCGCTGAAGGTCTCACCGGGGCGGGACGATGTCGCTTCGGTGGAGCCGAGCCCCCTGCGGGACGGAACCGGCCGGATCGGCAGCCGAAATCTCGCCGATTAGTTCGATCAGTTCGATTGGATTGTGTCGGAAAGTGATTCGGACTCACCTCCACGTGGGGGAGCGGCGCCGCTACGCGGCGAACCTTACCGGGCGTCTGTGCCCGGACCGTAGAGCCGCGCCACGTCGGGGGAGTCGAGCCACTTGGAGTAGGTGGGCGATTGCGGCCATCCCTCGGGGGAGTCCTGCCATTCCTCCTGCCGGCCCCACGGCAGGATGTCGAGCAGGGCGAAGGTGTAGCTGAGCTGTTCGGTGCCGCGGCCGGTGGTGTGCCAGGTGCGGTAGACCTTGTCGCCGTCGCGGAGGAACACGTTGACTGCGAAGTCGCCGCCGGGCGGCGCGTCGACGTCGGCGCCGAACGAACTCTCCGAGGACGAGTACCAGTCCATCCTGTTGCCGACCTTGGCCTTGTAGGCCAGTGCCTCGTCGATGGGACCGTTGGTGACGATGACCATGCGGGCGTCGTAGTTGTCGAGGATGTCCAGCCGGGTCCACTGCGTGGAGAGGCTCGTGCATCCGCCGCACTGCCACTCCGCGCCGTCGGACCACATGTGGTGGTAGACGATGAGCTGCGAGCGGCCCTGGAACACGTCGACGAGGCGAATCGGGCCGTCCGGGCCGATCAGCGTGTAATCGGGCAGTTCGACCATCGGCAGCCTGCGGCGCTGCGCCGCGATGGCGTCGAGTTCACGGGTGGCGGCCTTCTCCCGTCTGCGCAGGTCGTCGAGCGCTTCCCGCCAGGTCTGCCGGTCGACGATCGGAGGTAGGGCACGGGCGGTCTGCTGGGTCATGATCTCTCCCAGGGTCGAATGGATCCGTTCTCCTGTATCGACCGGGAAGCGGCCCGAAAGTCATCATCAACAGAAACGGCGGGGGCGAGGAACCTGGTTCCTCGCCCCCGCCGGTCACTTGGTAAAGGTGATCACGCGTCCTTACGGTTGGTGCTCCTGAACCTTTTCGGCCGCAGCGCGTCGCCGCGCCAGCACCGTGCAGGTACCGGCGATCGTTGCGGTCAGAGCGCCGGTCGCGAGCAGCTGTGTGCGCGCGGCGGTGTCGAACAGCGCGAGCACCGCGATGCCGGCGAGCAGGCCGAGCGTCGCGTACGACAGGTACGGGAAGCCCCACATCTTCAGCGGCAGTGCATCCTCGGTGCCGTTGCGTCGTGCGCGACGACGGAGCACGATGTGCGAGACCGCGACGAACGTCCACAGCACCAGGATCGTGGAGCCGACGGCGTTGAGGAGCAGCGGCAGCACCCGGTCGGGGTAGAGAAAGTTCAGCCCGACCGTGACGAAGCCGAACGCCACCGAAGCGAGCACCGCATTGCGGGGAACGCCGTTGGACGACAGTCGCCCGAAGACGGGATGCGCCGATCCTCGGTGCGACAGCGAGAAGATCATCCGGGACGCGCTGAACAGCATCGCGTTGAGCGACGAGAGCAGCGCGACCACGACGATCACGGTCATCACCGCGGCGGCACCCGGGACGGCCCCGGCCTGCAGCACGGCGACGAACGGACCGGTCGCGAGGTCCTCGGAGGTCCACGGCAGGATCGTCACCATCACGAGCACCGACCCGATGTAGAACACGAGGATGCGCCACACCAGGGTGCGCACCGCGCGGCCCACGTTACGACGGGGATCGGCGGTCTCCGCGGCGGCGATCGCGATGATCTCGGTGCCACCGAACGCGAACACCACGATGAGCAGGCCGGCGGCGATACCGGCGATACCGGTGGGGGCGAACCCGCCGTGCGCCGTGAGGTTCGCGAAACCGGTCGTCTCGAACGTGGGCATCCACCCGGCGATCATCGCGACACCGATCACCAGGAACCCGAGGATCGCGGCGATCTTGATTGCGGCGAACCAGAATTCGACCTCGCCGAAGCGGCGCACGCCGACGAGGTTCACGCCCGTCAGCGCGACCATGTAGAACAGCGCGGACGCCCACTGGGGGATCCCGGGCAGTGCCACCGCGGTGATCGCGGCAGCGCCGGTGGCCTCCGCGGCGATCACGATGATGACCTGCACCCAGTACAACCACCCGATGGTCCGGCCCGCGACGGGACCCAGGGCGTTCTCGGTGTGTTCTGAGAAGGCGCCGCTGGCGGGGTTGGCCGCAGCCATCTCACCCATCATGCGCATCACGAACACGACGAGAACGGCCGCGACGAGGAACGAGATCAGGATCGCCGGGCCGGCGACGGCGATGCCCGCCCCCGACCCGACGAACAGGCCGGCCCCGATGGCGCCGCCGAGGCTCATCATGACGAGCTGGCGGGGCCTCATCGCGCGATGCAGACCGGCGGTGCTCTGGGCACCGGTCGTGGTCGCGGGAGCCAGGGTTTCAGTCATCGATGCGCTCCCCGGCCGGAACCAGCTGGTCGAGTGCGATCTCGAAGGCCGTCGCGGCGAGTCCGGTGAGCTCGGCCGAACGGTCGTGGCACCGACGCAGGGCAGTCTCGATGGTGGTGGACACATCACCGAAGATCGCGGCGTCGGAGACCTCCACGTCGCCTTCCATGAGCTGGGCGAAGGCGCGGGCCATGCCGCAGTTGGCGATGAAGTCGGGGATCACGGCGACGGACTTGTCGGCGTGCTCGTAGGTGGGGCCGTAGAAGATCTCGTCGTCGGCGAACGGGACGTTCGCGCCCGAGGCGATCGACTCGAGTCCCGCAGCGACCATGCGGTCGACCTGCTCGCGGGTGACGAGTCGGCTTGCGGCGCAGGGCAGGAAGATCTCGGCTCCGAGATCCCAGATGCGGGCGTTCACCTCGTCGAAGGGGAGCATGCGGTCGCTGCGCAGGGCGTTGCCGTCGCGCTCGAGCAGCAGGGTGCGGACCTCGTCGAAGGAGAGCCCCTCGGGCTCGAGGATGCCGCCGTCGCGGTCGATGATGCCCACGATCGACGCGCCGGCCTGGGCGAGATAGTAGGCAGCGGCGGCGCCGACGTTGCCCCAGCCCTGCACCACCACGCGCTTGCCCGCCAGGTCGCTGCCCCGGTAGACGAGCTGGTGGTGACGGACCGACTCGGCGACGCCGTAACCGGTGATCAGATCGGCGACAGTGTATTTCGTGCTGGTGGCGGGGGTGAACCGCGCGTCCTCGACGACCTTCGCGACGCCGAGCCGCAGCTGGCCCACCCGCTGGATCCGCTGGCGCTCGTCCTTGCCGAAGTGACCGTTGACGACGCCTTCCTGCGGGTGCCACAGTCCGTTGGCCTCGGTGAGCGGAACGACCTCGTTCATCTCGTCGACGTTGAGGTCGCCGCCGGTGCCGTAGTACGCCTGCAGCAGGGGAGTGACCGCCGCGAACCAACGGCGCAGCACGCCTTCCTTGCGCGGGTCGGACGGATCGAAATCGATGCCGGACTTGGCGCCACCGATCGCGGGTCCGGAGACGGTGAACTTGATCTCCATGGTCTTCGCCAGCGACTCCACCTCGCGCCGGTCGAGACCGCGGCGCATGCGGGTGCCGCCGCCCGCTGCGCCGCCCCGCAGCGAGTTGATGACGACCCAGCCCCGGGCGGTGGTCTCGGTGTCGTGCCACTCGAAGACGATCTCGGGGGCTTTTTCTTCGAATCGGGTCAGCAGGTTCTTCATGGCGAACGACTGTGACGGCAGTAACAAATGCTGCGCAACTGTGCCTCGGAGAACTGTACAGCGTGCGGAGGGTCCGGATGCCCGAAGCGCTTTTTTCTGTGCAATCCGGCTAGTCGGAACGGGATTGTGGACGTGATCGGCTCAGCGCCGGTACGCGGGTGCTTTCGCGGATCGTTCGGGCTGGAGGGTGCGGAGCAGCGGCATCGCCCGGTAGTGCACGACCTCCGACAGCACCATCACGCTCGTCGAGCGCGCGACGATCGACGAGCGGTTCAGTTCGATGAGGGTCTGCTGGAGGCCGAGATGCGATTCGGCCCCGATGCGGCACAGGACGTCGCCCGCGCCGGTGGTGGCGAACGCTTCGAGCACCCCCGGGATGCGTTCGAGGACCTCCGTGACGTCTTCGAGAGCGCCCTGCACGATCTCCATCGTCACGAACGCCTGGACCTCGAAACCTGCTGCGGCGAGGTTGATCCGGGGTTCGTAGCCGGCGATCACCCCGGTGTCCTCGAGGCGCCGCAGGCGTGCCGAGACGGTGGCGCGCGCGACCTTCAGGCGACGGGACAGCTCGAGCGCGCCGACCTTCGGGTCGGCGTGCAGGGCCTCGAGAAGCGCGAAATCCAATTCGTCCAGCTGCACGGGCTCGCGCATCGCGCTTCCTTCCCATCGGACGCCGAAAACTAGCCTGATTGTATAGGTGAACGTCAGGATTCCAGCGAATTCGAGTCAGTCGGACCAGTTCCCGAAGGCGACGTTGCGTCCCACCGGCGGGTGGGTTTCTCCTGGTGACACACGACACAACGACTGTGCCGCAGTGAGCGGCAGGAGGTTGCAGCGATGACTCTGGAATACACCCTGACCGACAGCGAACGACTCGCTCAGCTCGACGCCGAGGAGCTCCAGCGCCTCGTCGGTCTGGTGGAGTACGACAGCGAACGGGATCCGTTCCCCGTGAGCGGCTGGGACGCTGTGGTGTGGGTGGTCGGCAACGCGACGCAGACGGCGCACTACTTCCAGTCGGCCTACGGCATGGAACTCGTCGCCTATTCCGGACCCACCACCGGCAACCGCGACCACCACGCCTACGTACTGCGCAGCGGCGCCGTGCGATTCGTGATCAAGGGCGCGGTGGATCCGGACAGCCCGCTGATCGAGCACCACCGCCTGCACGGTGACGGCGTGGTCGACATCGCGCTGCAGGTCCCGGATGTCGACAAGTGCATCGAGCACGCCCGGCGCCAGGGAGCGACCGTCCTCGAGGAGCCCTACGAGCTGAGCGACGAGAACGGCACCGTCCGCATCGGTGCCATCGCGACCTACGGCGACACGCGGCACACGCTGGTCGACCGGTCGCGCTACAACGGTCCGTACCTGCCCGGCTACGTCGAGCGCACCTCGACCTACCGCAAGCGCGAGGGCGCGCCGAAGCGGATCTTCCAGGCGCTCGATCACGTCGTCGGCAACGTCGAACTCGGACGCATGGACGAGTGGGTCGACTTCTACAACCGCGTCATGGGTTTCACGAACATGGCGGAGTTCATCGGCGACGACATCGCGACCGACTACTCGGCTCTCATGAGCAAGGTGGTGTGCAACGGCAACCACCGCGTGAAGTTCCCGCTCAACGAGCCCGCGATCGCGAAGAAGCGTTCGCAGATCGACGAGTACCTCGACTTCTACCGCGGACCGGGTGCGCAGCACCTCGCCCTGGCCACCAACGACATCCTCACCGCGGTCGACCGGCTGCGTGAGGAGGGCGTGGAGTTCCTCGCGACTCCCGATGCGTACTACGACGATCCGGAGCTGCGTGCCCGTATCGGCAAGGTCCGGGTGCCGATCGAGGAGCTGAAGAAGCGCGGCATTCTGGTCGACCGCGACGAGGACGGCTACCTGCTGCAGATCTTCACGAAGCCCATCGGCGACCGCCCGACGGTGTTCTTCGAACTGATCGAGCGGCACGGATCGCTCGGCTTCGGCAAGGGCAACTTCAAGGCGCTGTTCGAGGCGATCGAGCGGGAGCAGGCCGCACGCGGCAACTTCTGAGTCCGGGCTCCGGACCGGATCCGATCGTTCACCCGGTCGGTGCGGGGTGGGACGGGTCGTCGCCGGGGCCGGCGCGGTCGCGGTACGTGCTCGGGGTGAAACCGAGCACGCGCCGGAAGTCCGCGCACAGGTGTGCCTGGTCGGCGTACCCGAGTTCGGCGGCGACCTGCCCGATCGGAATCGCCGGGTCGTCGCGCAGGCGCTGGGCGGCCTCCTGCAACCGGTATCGGCGGATCATCGCCAGCGGTGTCACCCCGACGTAACGCTGCGCGAGGCGCTGCACGCTGCGCACGGAGATCCCCAGCGTCTGTGCCAGGTCGTCGACACGGGTCGGTCCGAGATCGGCGGCGATCGCGTCCTCCATCGCGTTGGCCAGTTCACCCTCGGCGTCGGGTGGGCCGACACGGTCGAGGAGCCACGCGGAGTACGCCGCGGTCGCGCGAGCCCGCCGGGCGGCGCCGTCACCATCGGGCGACATCGCCGCCGTCACGGCGCGGTGCAGCTCGGTTGCCTCGAACGGGACCTGCCGGTCGCGTGCCGCGCGGGGGTCGCCGACGAGCGCCGGGACAGCGGCGGGGCGCAGCAGCGCACCGACCGCCCAGCCGGTGCCGGTCAGGTCGCGGTGCGACCGTCGCGTCGTCGGACCGGACAGGGTCACCCCATCGGCTCCGACGGTGAGATTCGAGGCGGGGAAGGACAGGACCTCCTGCCGCGAGGTTCGGCCCGGGGCGAGCTGCCATTCCGGAATCCAGAACCACCGCACCAGGCCTGTGAGTTCGCGCGGCGGCGGTTCGCGATGGAACGTGGGCAGGCGCGCGGGATACAGGACCCCGCGTCGGTCGCTGGTCGTCACGCCGGATCCCTTCTCGTGTGCTGTCGCGAATCTACAAGCCACCCCCGACGGTCCGGTCCTAGCGTCGGGGCATGAACGAGAACACCATGACCGGAGCCGGTGTCACCGGCGACCACACGACCGACGGTATCCCGCACGGATCCACCAGCCTGACCCCGTTCATCGCGGTGCCGTCGGCCCGCGACGCCATCGAGTTCTACCGCTCGGTGTTCGGTGCCCGCGTCGTCGACGTCACCGAGATCGGGGGAATCGTTGTCCATGCCGACCTCGACTTCGGCTGTGGGCGAATGCAACTCGGCGAACCCAATCCGGACTACGGGCTCGTCGCGGCGCCGCAGGGGGACGCCGACTGCTATTCGCTCGGGCTGTACTGCTCGAACGTCGACGAGGTGGTGCTGCGGGCCGAGCGTGCCGGTGCCGCCATCCGTGAACCGCTGGCCACGTTCGTCTCCGGCGACCGCTACGCCTCGATCCGCGACCCGTTCGGGGTGCGCTGGTCGATCATGACGCGCGTCGAGGACCTGTCCGAGGAGGAGAGCGTCCGGAGGGTCGCCGAGTGGGCCGCGGAGCAGGCCTCCGCCGGGTGACGTCGCGGCGCCGGAGCCGTGCGCACTACCAGAGGTCGAATGCGCTGTCCGACACGGTGAATCCGTGCAGGCGTGCCGCGCAGGTGACGCCCGTGACGGGATCGACGGTGCACGTGAATCCGGCGGCGTCGAGGCGGTGACCGTAGGGCAGCGGCTGCACGCCGGCTCCGGGACCGTGGAACCGCGTGTCGCCCACACTCGTGAACGCGGCCGGTCCGTCGGCGGTGACGGACACCGAGTTCGGCGGTACCAGGACGTCGGGTGCGCCGCTGCCGGGCACCTTCGGTGCGGTCGCCGGCATGGGTCCGTGGCAGCCGGCGAGCGTCGGTTCCTCCGTGGAGATCATGCACGCGAACTTCCCGCTGGCGCTCGTGAAGTGGTAGACACCCGGCGCGGTCAGGTAGTTCTCGGCATCGACGGTGGATCGGACCGGGGAGGACATGCCCGGAGCCCGGGACGATGCGAGCTCGGACTCGGGTGCGGTCGCGTGCGGGGCGGAGACAGGGAACGTCGGCTCCTCGGCCGAGGCGGAGGGAATTCCGGGCACGACGACCGTGCATCCGGTTCCCGCCGTCACCGCGAAGACTCCCAACAGAACAGCCACACCCCCGTGTTTCATGCGGACATGGTGACCGAAGTCTCCGAGCCGGTGTCACGCGGGGGGTCACGCGGGGGTGTGGTGTCCGGGTGTCACGCCGCCAGCAGGCGATCCAGTGCGACGTAACTCGCGCTCAAACCGGACTCCATGCCGGACTGCAGCATGCCGTCGCGTTCCTCGGTGGTGTGGAACAGGCTCTCGGTGACGAGCTTCGTGCGACCGTCGCCGAGGTCGACGAACGTCGCGGTGTCGATCGACACGTATCCGGGCATGCCGTCCCACTCGAAGGTCTGGACGATGCGTTCCTTCGGGGTGATCTCGCGGAATCGTCCTTCGAATCCATGGGTTTCGCCGTCGGCGTGCTCGACGAACCGCCAGTGTCCGCCGCGTTCGAATTCGAACTTCTCGACGTCGAGCCGGTTCCCCCGGCCCCACCATCGGACGAGCAGGTCGGGTTCGGAATGGGCGGCCCAGACCCGGTCGAGCGGGGCGTCGAAGACGCGTTCGATGTGGATCACGCGGTCGCCGGGGTTGGTGACGGTGAGAGTGGTGTCTGTGACAGTGGGATCGGGGGTGGTCATGATGGCTCCTTGGTTTCGTCGAGGAATGCGGCGAGACGATCCATGCGGTCTTCGATCGACTTCCGGTGGCCGCGGATCCATGCCGCTACGTGGTCGAGTGGGTTGGCGCCGAGGGTGCAGTACCGCACACGGCCCTTCTTCTCCGTCAGTACCAGGCCGGCCTCCTCCAGGAGTCGGATGTGTTTGGTGATGCCGGGCAGGCTCATCTCGAATCGCGCGGCCAGGTCGCTGATCGACGCGGGGCCGTTCGCCAGGTGTTCGAGGATTCCGCGGCGGGTGGGGTCGGCCAGTGCCGCGAACGTCGAATCCAGATCCGAATGCTGAACCATTTGGTTAAGTGTTGCACCGGGAATGGGGGGAGTCAACCCGTATTCGCGGATCGTTCACCCGATGGTTCCGCGTAGGTGACCGCCCCGACGCGCACACCGGGCACGCTGACGGCATGCCGACACTCGTTCCCGACTCCCTGTTCGGCTTTCTGCAGGACAGCGGTCTCGCCGGATCCGCCGGTGAAGCCGCGGCCCTGCTCATGGAGGGCCTGGTCCGGATCAACGACCTGCCCGCCCGGAACCCCCGCGTCCACCTGGTCCCCGGCGACGTCGTCTCGGTCGCCGGTGCCCCCCGACGCGCGGTCTTTGCGCCACCGGCAGAGGTGCGTTGCACCCAACCGCTGCGTTCCCGGCGAAACCGGGCGAGACTGGTTCGCGTGACCGGACACCCGTTGCCCAAGACCTCCGCACCCGCGCAGCGCGCGCTCGACGGCATCGGCGTCGCGACCCTCGAGGACCTCACGCGGTACACCGAACGGGACCTGCTCGCGCTGCACGGCATGGGACCCAAGGCCGTTCGCATCCTGCGCGAAGACCTCGAGCGCCACGGCCTCTCCTTCGCGTAGTGGGCCCGCGCTCCCGTTCCCCTGACGCGACCGCCGGAACGCAGTACCGTCCGAACGGTGCCGAAGAAATTCGAGTTCACGGCAGTCCTCGACCATCCGGCCCGCGACGTGCACGCCGCGCTGACCGACGAGCGGTACTGGCGTGACCGCGTCGCTGCCAGTCCCACCGCGACCGTGCGGATCGAGAACCCGGACGGTCCCGGCACGCTGCTCGTCGTCGTGACCGAACGGACCGAACCGGCCGACATGCCCGCGCTCGTCCGTGGCGTCGTGCGCGGCCCGATGATCATGGAACGCACCGACCACTGGGGCGCCCTCGGCGCCGACGGCGCGACCGGCCTCGTCGTCGGCGGTGCCAGCGGCATCCCCGTCGACTTCCGGGGCACCTCGCATCTGCGGCCCGCCGCGGACGGAACCGTCCTCGCCGTGCGCGGCGAGGTCACCGTGAAGATCCCGATCGTCGGCCGGCAGATCGAAGGTCTGGCCGCGAAGATGATCGGCCGGATCGTCGAGAACGACCGCGACGCGCTCGCCGCCTGGCTCACCCGCTGAACCACTCGTCGCGCCGCCCTCGCCCGGGGGTCGCGCGACGGTGCTCGATGTCCGACCGGTGTGATAGACCGCAGGAGGAACACCGGACGACGTCGAGGAGGACACGCGTGCTGACGCTGCACCGCGCCGAGCGCGCCGACACCCTCGCCGACACCCTCGCCGCACTGCTCGCGACGCCGCCCGCCGATCCGTTCGCGCGGGAGGTCGTGGCTGTCCCCGCCCGCGGCATGGAACGGTGGCTCACCCAGCGGTTGTCCACCGCGCTCGGCACGACCGGTGGTGACGGGGTCGCGGCCAACATCGACTTCCCGTCACCCGCGCGACTCGTCGACGAAGCGCTGTCCGCGGCCTCCGGGACCACCGCCGACGACGATCCCTGGCATCCGTCCCGCGTGCTGTGGGCACTGCTCGCCGTTATCGACGAGTGCGTCGGCGAGCCGTGGTGCGCGGTGCTGTCCCGGCACCTCGGGTACGGCACCGACGACTTCCGCACCGGCCGCCGGTACGCGACCGCCGCGCACCTGGCCGACCTCATGCGCAGCTACGGTGCCCAGCGACCGCAGATGCTCCTGGACTGGGCCGACGGCCGCGACACGGACGGCACCGGCGCGCCGCTCGACGAGCACCTGCTCTGGCAGCCCGAACTGTGGCGCCGCCTGCGCGAGCGCATCGGCAGCGACAGTCCCGCCCAGCGACTCGACGCCGCCTGCGCGCGGCTGCGCGCCGAACCGGACGTCGTCGACCTGCCCGAACGACTGTCGCTGTTCGGACCCACCCGGCTCACGACGGTGCAGCTCGCGGTCCTGTCCGCGCTCGGCGCCGGCCGCGACGTGCACCTGTGGCTGCCGCACCCGAGCCCGGCGATGTGGCAGGCACTCGCCGAGATCCCGCCGCGGCTGCGGCGCGCGGACGACGACAGCGCCCTCGCGGTCCGGCATCCGCTGCTCGCCGCTCTGGCCCGCGACGTCCGCGAGTTCCAGATGCGCCTGAGCGTCCTCGGCGCCGTCGACGTCCACCACTCTTCGGACGAGCCTGCCGGCACGCTGCTCGGCCGGCTGCAGGCCGACATCCGCGCCGGCCGCGCCCCGGTCGCCGGTTCCGCCTCCGCCGACGGCACCGTCCAGATCCACGCGTGCCACGGACCGACCCGGCAGGTCGAGGTGTTGCGCGAATCGCTGCTGCACCTGTTCCGCGACGACCCGACGCTCGAACCGCGCGACGTGATCGTCATGTGCCCCGACGTCGAGACGTACGCCCCGCTGGTCCACGCCGCGTTCGGGCAGGGCGTCGACGGTCATCCGGGTCACGGCCTCCGGGTGCGTGTCGCCGACCGCGCCCTGCGCCGCACCAACCCGGTGCTCGCCGTCGTCGCGACGCTGCTCGACCTCGCCGACGCCCGTGTCACCGCCAGTCAGGTCCTCGACCTGGCCGCGGCGCCGCCGGTGCGCAGGCGGCTCCGCTTCACCGACGACGACCTCGAGCGCCTGCTGGAATGGACCGTGGCGACCGGTGCGCGCTGGGGCCTGGCCAAGGGACAGCGCGCGGCGGTCGGTCTCGCCGACTTCCCGCAGAACACGTTCGGCACCGCACTCGACCGGCTCCTGCTCGGCGTCGCTGCCGACGAGTCGCAGAGCGAATGGCTTTCGCTTGCACTGCCGTTCGACGACGTGGACAGCAACGACATCGACCGCGCCGGGAGATTCGCCGAGTACATCGACCGGCTGCATTCGGTGCTGCACAGCCTCCGTGGTCCCAAACCCGCGACCCGGTGGGCCGCGGACCTGGCCCGTGCCGTCGACCTGCTCACCGATGTCGCCCCGGCCGACGGTTGGCAGCTCACCCAGGCGCACCGCGAACTGGCCGCCGCCGTCGAGCACAGCGGTGACGCGCAGCTGCGTCTGGCCGACGTGCGGGCCATGCTCGCGAGCCGGCTCGCGGGCCGGCCGACGCGGGCGAACTTCCGTACCGGTGAGCTCACCGTCTGCACGATGGTCCCGATGCGGTCGGTGCCGCATCGGGTCGTGGTGCTGCTCGGGCTCGACGACGAGCACTTCCCGCGCGGCACCCACATCGACGGCGACGACGTCACCGCACTCGATCCCGTTGTGGGAGAACGTGATCCGCGCAGCGAGGATCGGCAGTTGCTGCTCGACGCGCTGATGTCCGCCCGCGACCGTGTCCTGCTGTTCCACACCGGCGCCGATCCCGTCACCGGTGCGCACCGGCCGCCCGCCGTGCCGCTGAGCGAACTGCGCGATGTCGTCGCCGTCATGACGGGAAGCGAACCGCACAAGGTGGTGAGGCGGCATCCGTTGCAGCCCTTCGATGCCCGCAACTTCCGCGCCGACGCGCCGTTCAGCTTCGACACCGCTGCCCTCGCGGGGGCGCGGGCCGCGGCGCGACCCGATCCCGAACCACCCCGATCGGTCGGGGCGGCGTGTGCGTCGCTGGCTCCGCGCGGCGCCGACGGCGACGTGGACCTCGCCGAACTCGTCGCCTTCCTCACGCACCCGACCCAGGGTTTCCTGCGGCAGCGACTGGGACTGCGCATCCCCGAACTCGACGAGGACATCGCCGACGCTCTCGACATCGAACTCGACGGCCTGGCCCGCTGGGACCTCGGCGAACGCATGCTCGAGGCACGCCTGGCCGGTGTGGATCCCGCCGACTTCCGCGCCGCCGAATGGCGTCGGGGGACCCTGCCTCCGGCCGCGCTGGGCGAGCAGGTTCTCGCTGACGTCACCCGCACCGTCGAGGAACTCGTCGCGACGTGCGGGCCGGTGCACGCCGGGGCCGCCGGCACCGCCGACGTCGTCGTCGACCTCGGCGACGGCCGCCGCCTCACCGGCACCGTCGGCGGCATCCACGGCACGACGATCGCGCGAAGCACCTTCTCGCGCCTGGCTCCGAAACAGCGCATGACGGCGTGGGTCCACCTGCTCGCCGTCGCCGCGTCCGGCCGGCCCGGCACGTGGCAGGCGGTCACCACCGGCCGCGGTCGCTTCCGCACCCCCGCCTGGCGTTCCACCCTCATCGCGCCCGCTGATGCGCGCGATCAGTTGCTGCGGCTGGTGAGCCTGCGCGATCGCGGACTGCACACGCCGCTGCCGATCACCACCTGTGCCTCCGCCGAATACGCGAACCGGCGGTACCGCGGCGACTCGGTCGAGATGGCCCTCGAATCCGCCGCCAAGGAGTTCGGCGGCGCGTTCGGCGACGGCAAGGACCGGCACCTGACCTACCTGTACGGAACGGGAGTGAGCCTGAACGCGTTGACCACCGCCCCGCCGCTCGACGACGAACGCGCCTGGTACGACGACCCGAGCCGCTTCGGAGTGCTCGCCCGGCGGCTGTGGGAACCGTTGCTGGCCTCGGAAACCCAGGGGAGGCCGTGATGACGGCGCCGACCTCGCCGGCGACGGCGTTCGATCTGCTCGGTCCGCTGCCGCGCGGCACCACGGTGCTCGAGGCCAGCGCCGGCACCGGCAAGACCTACGCGATCGTCGGCCTGGCGACCCGATTCGTCGCCGAGGGCCACGCCGACCTGTCGGACCTGCTGCTCGTGACGTTCAGCCGCGCCGCCACCCAGGAACTGCGCGAACGCACCCGCGAACGGTTCGCGACCGTCGCGGCGGCGCTCGCCGACCCGGACAGCGCGCGGCGCAGCGCCGACGAGCTGATCCGGTATCTCGCCGAGGGCGACGTCGCTGCGCGCCGCACCCGGCTGCGTCAGGCCCTGTCGGATTTCGACTCCACCACCATCGCCACCACCCACGGCTTCTGCCAGCACATGCTCGACGAACTCGGCATCGCCGGGGAACGCGAACCCGACGTGGTGCTCGTCGAGGACGTCGACGACCTGACCACCGAGGTCGTCGCGGATCTGTATCTGCGCACCTACGGCCGGATCCCGAGCCCGCCGATCGGTCTCGCCGAGGCGACCGCCGCCGCCCGCGCCGCGATCTTCGATCCGCAGGCCGATCTCGTCCCGGAGGGCGCCGAGGGCACACCGGCAGGGGAGCGGGTCGCCTTCGCCCGCGCCGTGCGCACCGAGGTCGAACGCCGCAAACGCGCGGCGGGCGTGCGCGACTTCGACGACCAGCTCGCGTTGCTGCACCGGGTACTCGGCGACCCGGACCACGGCGAGGCGGCATGCCGGCGGATCCGGTCGCGGTTCGCGGTGGTGCTCGTCGACGAATTCCAGGACACCGACCCGAAGCAGTGGGAGATCCTGCGCCGCGCCTTCCACGGTCACACCACCCTCGTGCTCGTCGGCGATCCCAAGCAGGCGATCTACGCGTTCCGTGGGGCCGAGGTCCTCAGCTACCTCGAGGCCGTCGCGGTCGCCGACTGTCACCTGGAGCTGACGACCAACTGGCGCAGCGACGGCAACCTGCTCGCGGCGCTGAGGCAGCTGTACGGCGGTGCCGCCCTGGGGGATTCGCGGATCGTCGTGCACCCGGTCGATGCTGCGCGACCGTCCACGCGCCTGACCGGGGCACCCCCGATTCGGTTGCGTTACCTGCCGCGGACCGGTGCCGGACCGTACGGCAGTTCCGGATTCCCCGCGGTCGGTGCGCTGCGGTCCCGGGTCGCGCGCGACGTCGCCGCGGACATCGTCCGCTTGCTCGACAGCGGCGCCGCCATCGATCACGGTCACGGCCCGCGCCGCATCGAACCGGGTGACATCGCGGTGCTGGTGCGCACCCACACCCAGGTGTCGCTGGTGTACGACGCGCTCGTGCGCACCGGCGTGCCGTGCGTGCTGGCCGGGGGTACCAGCGTGTTCGCGACCCCGGCCGCGCAGGACTGGCTGTGGGTGCTGCAGGCGATCGAACAGCCGCACCGATCCGACCGGGTGCGACTGGCCGCGCTGACCCCGCTGCTCGGATATACCGTCGACGACGTCGACACCCGCGGCGACGAGCTTGTCGCCGAGGTCGGCAGCATGCTGCGTGAACTGGCCGCGGTGTTCGCCCGGTCCGGGTTCGCGGCGTTGTTCGAACAGCTCGCGACGCTGAGCCGGCTCGAAGCGCGGCTGCTCGCGACCGTGTCCGGCGAACGTGCCCTGACCGACGTGCGGCACATCGCGCAGTTGCTCGATCGTGTTGCCGCCGAGGAGTTCCTGGGCCCGGCGGCACTGACCCGGTGGCTCGAGGAGCGCATACTGGATCCGCGTCCCGGGAGCACCGACCGCAGCCGCCGCCTCGACAGCGACGCCGCGGCCGTGCAGATCCTCACCGTGCACGGCAGCAAGGGGCTCGAATTCCCGGTCGTGTACGTGCCGTTCGGGTGGGACTCGGCGAAACACCCCAATCCCGATCCGTTGTTGCTGCACGAGGACGGCCGCCGCATCCTCGACGTCGGCGGCGAGGGCAGTCCCGGATACGGGCAGCGCCGCGCCCGGCACGACGAGGAGGCGGCCGGGGAGGAACTGCGGCTGCTGTACGTCGCGCTGACCCGCGCACGCAACCATCTCGCGCTGTGGTGGGCGCCGTCCTTCGGCACCGGGTCGTCGCCGCTGCACCGCATGCTCGCCGGTCGCGTCGACGGCACCGCCGATCTCGTGCCGAACGTGAAGATCCCCGCCGATGCGGTCGTCGCCGAGCAGTTCGCGGCGTGGGCCGAACGATCCGACGGACTGATCGTGACCGAACCGGTCGCGCCCGGCCCGATCGCCGTGCCGACGTGGAGCCCCGAGCGGGATCGTGACGACGCCCTCGCCGCCGCCCGGTTCGACCGGACCCTCGACGAATACTGGCGTCGCACTTCCTATTCGGCGCTGACCGCCTCCGCGCACGAACATCCCGGTGTGGCAAGTGAAGTCGAGACGCCGGACAAGGACGACGAACCGGAGGAGCCGCCGCTGCCGACCGGCGGACCGGAACCGGTGCCGGGCGTGGCCGGCACCGAGTCGCCGATGAACGGGTTGCCCGGCGGCACCGTGTTCGGCACCCTCGTGCACGCCGTCCTCGAGGTCGTGGACACCGCCGCCGCCGACCTCGACGCCGAACTGCTCAATCGATGCCGCGAGGTGATCGTCGCGCAGCACTCGGATGTCGAGCCGGCGGCCCTGGCCGCGGCCCTGACGCCGGTGCTGCACACCCCGCTCGGTGCCCTCGGCACGACCCTCGCCGGGATCGCGCCGTCGGATCGGTTGGCGGAGCTGGACTTCGAACTGCCGCTCGCCGGCGGCGACAATCCGGTCTCCACGATCGTGACGCTCGACGCGGTCGGTGCGCTGCTGCGCCGGCACCTGCCCGCCGACGACCCGATGCGGCCCTACGCGGAGCTGGTGCGGACCCTCGAGCCGATTCCGTTGCGCGGCTACCTCACGGGCAGTATCGACGCGGTGCTGCGGGTGTCCGGTGAGCGGGGCGGTCGTTACGTCATCGTCGACTACAAGACGAACCGACTGGCACCCGACGAGGTGCTGACCACCGAGCACTACACCCGCGACCGGATGGCCGCGGAGATGCTGCGCGCCCACTATCCGATGCAGGCGCTGCTGTATTCGGTTGCGCTGCATCGGTATCTGCGGTGGCGACTGCCCGGCTACGATCCGGCCGTGCACCTCGGGGGAGCGCAGTATCTGTTCGTGCGCGGCATGGTCGGGCCGGACACGCCGGCGGGAGTCGGCGTGTTCGACTGGACGCCCCCGGCTGCCCTCGTCACCGAACTGTCCGACCTGCTCGCCGGAAAGGCCCAACCGTGATCGATGTCCTGGTGGCCCAGCGCGGCAAAGGCGCCCTGCGCGCGTTCAACGAGGCCGGGGTGCTCGCCGCCGCGGACGTCCACGTCGCGCTGCGACTGGCGAGCCTCGGCGCCGAACCCGACGAAGACGTGCACCTGGCCACCGCGCTGGCCGTGCGGGCCGTGCGGTCCGGGTCCGTGTGCCTGGACCTGACCCGGTTGCGGGACGTCGGCGTCGACGAGAACGCCGAGGTGGACCCGGCCACGCTGCCCTGGCCGGACGACGACGCCGTGATCGCGGCTCTGCGGCGCAGCCCCCTGATCACCGGATCCCCGACCGGTCCCCTGCGCCCGCTGCGGCTGGTCGACACCGATGCGGGGCCGCTGCTGTACCTGGACCGCTACTTCCGGCAGGAGCAGACCGTGCGGCGCGCGCTGGACGCGCGATCCCGCGACTACCCGGACGTCGACGAGGCCCTGCTGGTACGGCGGCTCGACGAACTGTTCCGTGACCCGGCCGACCCGTCCCGGCCGTCGTCGGCACCGGACCGTCAGCGGGTGGCCGCCGCGCTCGCCGCCACCCACTGGACCACCGTCATCGCCGGTGGACCCGGCACCGGCAAGACGCACACCGTCGCGCGGATCCTCGCGCTGCTCACCTCGCTGCACGGGCCCGGCGTGCGGATCGGTCTGGCGGCCCCGACCGGCAAGGCCGCGGCACGGCTGCAGGAATCGGTGCGCGACCAGGCCGGGCCGCTCGGGCTCGCACCCGACGTCACCGCCATGACACTGCACCGCATGCTCGGCTGGCAGCGGGGACGCACCCGCTTCCGCTACCACGCCGGCAACCACCTGCCGTTCGACGCGATCGTCGTCGACGAAACCTCCATGGTGTCGCTGACGATGATGAGCTGCCTGCTCGAAGCGGTCCGGCCCGACACCCGGCTCGTGCTCGTCGGCGACCCCGACCAGCTCACGTCCGTCGACGCCGGTGCGGTCCTCGCGGATCTGGTGGCGCGGCCCGTCACCGGCACACCGAACCCCGTGTT
The DNA here is from genome assembly GCF_023218075.1 of Rhodococcus sp. HM1. GTDB lineage: Bacteria > Actinomycetota > Actinomycetes > Mycobacteriales > Mycobacteriaceae > Rhodococcus. Next base: position 86,611 of record NZ_JALPTB010000011.1, read on the forward strand.
CGTGAACATCGCCGCCCGCGACCTGACCGCCGCCGACGATCCGGCCGAAGCCGCCTTCTCGGCCGGCGAACGGGAACGACTGCGCGGCAGCGTGGTTCGCCTCAGCCGCGGCAGAAGGTTCGGTGGGGACATCGCCACACTCGCGGTCGCGGTGCGCGACGGCGACGACGACGAGACGATGCGCATCCTGCTCAGCGGCGTGCCCGAGGTGACCTTCCACGCCCCCGGCGACCTGACCGCCCTGCACGACGACGTGGTCCGGTCCGCCGAGGAGGTCACCGCGGCGGCGGTCGCGGGGGACGCCCACACCGCGCTGGCCCGGTTCGAGACGCACCGGCTGCTGTGCGCGCACCGCGACGGCCCGTACGGCGTGCAGCACTGGGCGCGGCAGGCGATGGAATGGATCGGGGCGTCCTCCGGTCGCAGGCTCGACCCCGATCGCTGGTATCCGGGGCAGCCGCTGATGGTCACCGCGAACGACCACGACCTGCGCATCTACAACGGCGACACCGGGGTCGTGGTGCGCCGTGAGGACGACGCGCTGGTCGCGGCGTTCGCGCGCGGCAAGGACCCGTTCCTGCTGCACCCGAGTCACCTGTCGGCGGTGCAGACGGTGTACGCGATGACGATCCACCGCAGCCAGGGCAGCCAGTACGACACCGTGTCGGTGGTGCTGCCCGACGAGACCTCGTCGCTGCTGACGCGGGAGTTGCTGTACACCGCCATCACCCGCGCCCGGAAACGCGTGCGCATCATCGGCACCGAGGCCGCCGTGCGCGCCGGAGTGGGACGCCAGGTGCTGCGCGCGAGCGGGTTGCGTCGCACTCTCCTCACCGAGAGCTGACCGTCGCGAAGACCTGGCTCACGCCGACGGATTGGGGCGCACGAACCGTTCGTCGATCTCGTCGACCGACCGCGCACCCGTCAACGCCACGGTGAGGTCGAACTCGGCGATCACGTTGCGGATCACCTCCTCGACCCCGCGCTGCCCCGCGAGCGCCAGCCCGTACATGTAGGGCCGGCCGAGCAGCACCGCGTCGGCGCCGAGCGCGAGCGCGACGAATATGTCTGCGCCGCTTCGAATTCCGCTGTCCAGCAGGAGAGTCGGTCCCCGCCCGACCGCGGCCCGGATGTCGAGGAGCGCATCGAGCGAAGCGAGCGAACCGTCGATCTGGCGGCCGCCGTGATTCGACACCACGATCGCGTCCACACCGAGATCGACGGCGCGGCGCGCATCGTCGGGATGCAGAATCCCCTTGAGCACGACCGGCAACCGGGTGCGGTCGCGCAGCGTCGCCAGATGATCCCAGCTCAGGCCCGGATTGGAGTAGATCTCGAGGAACGTTTCCGCGGCGGCACGCGGCACGGGGGAGCGCAGGTTGTCGAGGAACCGGCCCGGATGGTTGCGGGTCATCGCCAGCAGCGTGCGGATCGCACCCAACGTGATGTCGGGCCGCTCCGCGACCGTCTCGCGTGCCGCGTCGATCCGCCGCCGCACGATGTCGCGGAAACGCGGATCGGACGTGTACTGGGCGATGCCCTCGCCACGCGCGAACGGCAGCGAACCGAGATTCAGATCCTGCGGACGCCACCCCAGCACGGTCGTGTCGAGGGTGACGACGACGGCCTCCGCGCCGATCGTCTCGGCCCGGTGCAGCAGGCTGTCGACGAGGTCCTCGTCCGAGCTCCAGTACAGCTGGAACCAGCGCGGTGCGTCGCCCATCGCGGCGGCGCAGTCCTCCATCGGCGTGCAGCCCTGGTTGGAGAAGATGTACGGCACCCCCGTGGCCGCGGCGGCCCGCGCGATCGCCAGGTCGCTGTCGGGGGCCATCAACGCGCCCGCACCGACCGGTGCGAGCAGCAGCGGCGACGACAACGCGGTGTTCACCACCGTGGTGCCGAGGTCGCGTTCGGTGACGCCGTGCGCCATGCGCGGCACGATCGCCCACCGGTCGAACGCGCGCCGGTTGTTGCGCATCGTGCGGCCCTCACCGGCACCTCCCGCGACGTACGCCCAGGCACGCTTCGAACTGGCCCGGCGCGCGGCGCGCTCCAGATCGGCGAAGTTCGTCGGGACGGCCGGGCGGCGGCCGAGCGCCCCGTCGCGGTAGACGACACCCTGACGTTCCCGGCCGGGACCTGCGGCGGGGGAGGCGGCGATTTCGGTCACGGGTTCTCCTCTCGGGGCGCACGCACATCGACGACGGTAACCGCGACCCGCGGCCGGGAATCGGCATTCGGCCGTTTACCGGGACGGCAGCAGCGCGCGCACCGCGTCGATGGTGTCCGCGTCGGCGGCGTCCTTGTCCGGCCGGTACCGCAGCACCCGCGCGAACCGCAGCGCCACCCCGCCGGGATAACGCGGGCTGACCTGCACCCCGTCGAGTTCGATCTCGACGACCAGCTCGGGACGCAGGTAGACGGTGTGCGCGTCGCGGGCACGTTCGCGGCGCGGGAACTCCTCGGTCTGCCAGCGCAGCAGCTCGTCGGTCAGGCCCTTGAACGTCTTGCCGACCATGACCGGTTCGCCGCCGTCGGGGTCGCGGGCGCCCAGGTGCAGGTTCGACAGGTATCCGGTGCGCCGGCCGTAGCCCCACTCGGCGCCGAGTACCACCAGGTCCAGCGTGTGTTCGGGTTTGACCTTGAGCCAGGTGCGGCCACGCCGTCCGGCCGCGTATGGGTCGGTGAGGGACTTGACCATCACACCCTCATGGCCGTCGGCCAGGGCAGCGTCGAAGTGCGCTGCTGCCGCCTCCGGATTGGGCTCGATCAGGGACGGGATCCGGTACGGCGCTGCGACCGTGTCGAGGGCGGCGATCCGGTCCGTGAGCGGGGCGTCGAGCAGATCGGTGCCGTCCAGATGCAGGCAGTCGAAGAAGTACGGGTGCAGCAGCAGGTCGTGGGCGCTCGCCGCGCCGAACCGGCTCATCGTCTCCTGGAACGGGCGCGGTCGTCCGCTGTCGGTCAGCGCCAGGGTTTCGCCGTCGAGCACGACACTCGAACACGGCAGTGCCGCAACCAGTTCGACGAGCTCGGGCACGCTCGACGTGATGTCGCGCAACGTGCGGGTGTAGACGCGGACGTCGTCGCCGTGCCGGTGCACCTGGATGCGGGCGCCGTCCAATTTGTACTCGACGCTCACTACCGGGCCGAGCTGGGTGAGCGCCTCGGCGAGCGACCCGGCGGGGGAGGCGAGCATCGGCCGGACCGGCCGGCCCACCTCGAGCCGGAACACACCCAGCGCCTCCACACCGCCCGCGAGCGCGGCCGCCGCGGTCGCGGGGAGGCGGCCCGACAACATGAACGCGCGGCGCACCGCATCGACCGGTACCGACGAGGCCGCGGCGACGGCGTCGGTCATCACCCCTTCCAGCGCGCCCTGCCGCAGATCGCCGGTGAGCAGGCGGACCAGGAACTGCTGCTCTTCCGCGGTCGCGGCACCGAACAAGGAGGTCAGCAGCATGCGGCGGCGTTCCGTGGAGCCCGCGCCGGTGGTCGCGGCGAGGGTGGTGAAGGTCGCGTCGACGTCACCGACCGACAGGGTCGGCTCGGGTGCCGGGTCGATCTGCAGGCCGGTGAGGGTGCGCCACCCGACGCCGATCCGGCCCTGCCGCACCTCGCCCGACAGCCACGCGACGACCGGTTCCACCTCGTCCGGGTCCAGGTCGGCCAGCAGCTCCCGCAGCAGCGCGACCTTCTCCCGCCGTGAGCGGGTGGCACCCACGGCGTCCGACACGGCGACGATCCGGGACACACGCACAGTCCGACGGTAGCCGCGTCCGGGCGGTGGGGATCGATATTCGATCCGGACGGACGACGGTGCCCTCTCGGGGAGGCGCGGGTTTTCAAAGCGTCGCAGCGGTGGGATCCTCGGAATCGGTGAGGGCGGTGGACTGGTTCGATGCGGACGGTTACACGTGGGGCCGGTTGTTCTTCACGCGGGGACTCGCGGCCCTGTACTTCGTCGCGTTCCTGGTGGCGTTCAACCAGTTCCGGGCGCTGCTCGGGTCCGATGGGCTGCTCCCCATTCCGGACTTCGTGCGGGCGGTGCCGTTCCGGCGGTCGCCGAGCCTGTTCCATTGGCACTATTCGGACCGGTTCTACGCCGCGGTCGCGGCGATCGGGGCGGTGCTCGCCGCCGCCACGATCCTCGGGGTCACGGACCTGCTGCCGCTGCCGTTGACGATGCTCGTGTGGTTCGTCCTGTGGGCGCTGTACCTGTCCATCGTCAACGTCGGGCAGGTGTGGTACTCGTTCGGCTGGGAGTCGTTGCTGCTCGAGGCGGGTGTACTCGCGATCTTCCTGGGCAATACGGAGATCGCGCCGCCGTTCGTCGTGCTGATCCTGTTGCGGTGGCTGCTGTTCCGCCTCGAGTTCGGAGCGGGTCTGATCAAGATGCGCGGCGACCGCTGCTGGCGGGACCTGACGTGCCTGTACTACCACCACGAGACCCAGCCGATGCCCGGCCCGTTCAGCTGGTATTTCCATCGCCTGCCGCGACCGCTGCACAAGGTGGAGGTCCTCGGCAACCACTTCACGCAGCTCGTCGTGCCGTTCGGGTTGTTCCTGCCGCAACCGGTCGCCGGGATCGCCGCCGGGATCATGATCGTCACCCAGTTGTGGCTGGTGGCCAGCGGCAACTTCTCGTGGTTGAACTGGATGGCGATCATCCTCGGGCTGTCCGTGATACCGAATGCGGCCTACGACCTGGTGTTGCCTTTCGGCGCCCCCGGCGGCCACAAGGACACACCAGCGGCCTTCACTGCGGCCGCATTGGCCCTGGCCGCCGTGGTGGTGGTGCTGAGCTACCAGCCGATCCGGAACATGGCGTCGGGCAAGCAGAAGATGAACGCCAGCTTCAACAAGTGGCATTTCGTCAACACCTACGGCGCGTTCGGCAGCGTGACGCGGGTGCGACGCGAGGTCGTCGTCGAAGGCACCTCCGATGCGACGATCGGCCACGACACGGAATGGAAGGAATACGAATTCAAGGGCAAGCCGGGCGACCTGCGGCGCCGACCCCGCCAGTTCGCGCCCTACCATCTGAGGCTGGACTGGCTCATGTGGTTCGCCGGGATCTCCCGGGACTACGCGGCCGCCTGGTTCCCGCAGCTCATGGCGAAACTGCTCAGCAACGACAAGCACGTTCTGAAGCTGCTGCGGCACAACCCGTTCCCGGACGAACCGCCGCGCTTCGTGCGCGCCCGCCTGTACCGGTACCGGTTCACCACCCGCGCGCAGCGGCGTGCGACGGGTGAGTGGTGGGAGCGGAGCCTGATCGGCGAGTTCTTCTACCCGGCCGAGCTCGTCGACCGATGAGTTTTCCCGCGCCGCGGGGTCTGTGTAGGCGACGATGGAAACCCGAGACGAGGAGAAACCGATGCCCGCGATCACCCCGTGGCTGTGGTTCGACATGAACGCGCAGGAAGCAGCCGAGTACTACATCACGGTGTTCCCCAATTCGCGCATTCTGAAGGTCACTCCCTATCCCGAGGACTCACCGGTTCCGGCGGGCACCGCCCTGACCGTCGAGTTCGAACTCGACGGCACCCGGTTCGGCGGGCTCAACGGTGGTCCCCAGTTCCGGTTCAACGAGGCCGTGTCGTTCGCGATCGACTGCGCCGACCAGGACGAGGTGGACCACTATTGGGACGCCCTCACCGCCGACGGCGGCGAGGAATCGCAGTGCGGATGGCTGAAGGACAGGTTCGGGGTGTCCTGGCAGGTGGTGCCGCGCAGGCTCGGGGAACTGATGTCCGACCCGGATCTGGGAGTCGTGCAGCGGGTCAGCGACGCGCTGATGAAGATGCACAAGATCGAGGTGCCGGTGCTCGAGGAGGCGGCGCGCGTCTGAACGTGCCGGGTGTCATCCGGGCCGGGTGTCGTGCGGGAGGACGGGAAACGGGGGCGAGCGGATGGACTCCGACGAGGTGTGGGACGCGATCGACGACCAACGTCGACGCACGGCCGACCTGCTCGAACAGCTCACCGACGACGAATGGTCGCACCCGTCGTTGTGCGAGGGCTGGACCGTGCGCGACGTCGCCGCCCACCTGACGCTGCAGCAGATCACGCTCGGTCAGGCGATCCGGATGGCGCTGCGGCATCCCGGCAGCGTCAACACGACGATCCGCGAGGCCGCCCGCAGCCGCGCCGCGTCACCGCCCGAACGGCTGGTCGCGGACATCCGGGCCATGATCGGCTCGCGCCGGCACAACATCGGCCTCACCGAGCTCGAGACACTGATCGACATCCTCGTCCACAGCCAGGACATCGCGGTGCCGCTGCAGCGGGACCTCCCGATACCGACCGCGGCGGCGGCCACCGCGGCGGATCGGGTCCGGTCCTCGCGTGGAACGAGCAAGAGCCGGGTCTTCGCGTCCGTTCCGCTCGACGGATTCCGCTTCACCGCAACCGATGCCGACTGGTCGGTCGGGGAGGGTCCTGAGGTGCGCGGACCGATCTCCGCGATTCTGCTGCTGCTCACCGGCCGGCGCGCGGCGCTGTCGCGTCTGAGCGGGGAGGGGGCAGAGGCGTTGCGTGGGCAGTCGATGCCTTCCTGAGGGCCTTCCCGGGTGTGCGAAACCCCATCGCGTCGCTCACTGCGAATCGAGCGGCCCGGCCGGTACGTTGCGCTTCATGACCACGCGCGCTCAGCGGCTCGACGAACTGCCGTTCACCCGCAGACACACCAAGCTGGTGCTCGGCTCCGGCATCGGCTGGGCGCTCGACGCGATGGACGTCGGGCTCATCTCGTTCGTGATGGCCGCGCTCGCCGTGCAATGGAACCTCAGCAGCACCCAGCTCTCGTGGATCGGCTCGATCGGGTTCGTCGGCATGGCCGTCGGGGCGGCGCTCGGCGGGCTGCTCGCCGACCGCATCGGACGCCGGCAGGTGTTCGCGACCACGCTGCTCGTCTACGGCCTGGCGACCGGTGCGTCGGCGCTGGCCGGATCGGTCGCGGTGCTGCTGGTGCTGCGGTTCGTCGTCGGACTCGGATTGGGGGCGGAACTTCCGGTCGCATCGACGCTGGTCAGCGAGTACGCGCCGCGCAAGGTGCGGGGTCGCGTGGTGGTGGCGCTCGAAGCGTTCTGGGCGGTCGGCTGGATCATGGCCGCGCTGATCGGCTACTTCGTCGTGCCGATCAACGACGACGGCTGGCGCTGGGCACTGCTCGCCGGTGTCGTCCCGACGTTGTACGCCGTCGTGGTGCGGTTGGGCCTTCCCGAATCGGTGCGGTTCCTCGAGCGGAAGGGTCGATTCGCCGAGGCCGAATCCGCGGTACGGGCATTCGAGCGGTCGGCGGGCGTCGCCGTCGCCACGCCCCCGATCGACGAACCGGTTGTGGAGCCGACACCCGTCGTCGCGGAATCCATCTGGTCCCCGCGGTTGCGGGCGCGCACCGCGGCACTGTGGATCGTGTGGTTCGGCATCAACCTGTCGTACTACGGCGCGTTCATCTGGCTGCCCAGCCTGCTCGTCAATCAGGGCTTCGACCTGGTCAAGTCGTTCGAATACACCCTGATCATCACGCTCGCGCAGCTACCCGGCTACGCGGTCGCGGCCTGGCTGATCGAAGTGTGGGGCCGCCGCGCGACCCTCGCGACGTTCCTCGTCGGCTCGGCGGTCGCGGCGGGACTGTTCGGGCTCGCGGACACTCCGACCACGATCGTCGCGGCGGGAATGATGCTGTCGTTCTTCAACCTCGGCGCGTGGGGCGCGTTGTATGCGATCGGGCCGGAGCTGTATCCGACGTCGGTGCGCGGGGCCGGCACCGGCGCCGCCGCGGCGTTCGGCCGGATCGCGTCGATCCTCGCGCCGCTCATGGTGCCGTGGCTGCTGCACGGCGGGAACGGGCTCGTGTTCGGGGTGTTCGCGGCCGCGTTCGCCGTCGCCGCGGTCGCGGCCTACACCCTGCCGGAGCGGGCGGGGACCGTGCTCGACGCCTGACCGTCGGCGGTGTGCGCTCCGCGTCCGAGCGAATGTATCGCTCGTCTCCTTCGATCGATCGAATGTACCGCTCGCTCGGAAAAGGTAGGGGGACGCGGCGACGTCAGTTGTCGACGAACACGATGTCGAGCGCGGCGATCTCCTCGGGATCGACCACCACGTCGATCGCTGCGACCCGGCCGTCGTCGATGGTGAAGACGAACACGGACCGCGGGATGCCGCCGGGTGCCCAGGCCGCGCCGGGCATGCCGTCGACGAGGACGGTCTGCGCCTTCCGGGCGCGTCCGGAGAACGCGGTGGCCACCGCCTTGGCCCCGACCAGTTCGCGTTCGAGCAGGGGCGCCCCGGCCGCGGCGGCGTGGTGCGCGGCGGCGACCGCGGCGTCGTCGGCGTGCAGGCGCACCTCGGGGTCGAGCAGCGTCAGCAGGTCGTCGAACCGGCCTTCCCGGGACGCGGCGAGGAACGCGTCGACGACCTGCCGCCGGCGCGACAGGTCCGATGGGGTGAGGGTCGCGCCCTGCACCCGGCGTCGCGCGCGGCTGGCGAGCTGCCGGGTCGCGGCAGGGGCGCGGTCGACGATGGGGGCGATCTCGTCGAACGGCACACCGAACATGTCGTGCAGCACGAACGCGAGCCGTTCCGCCGGGCCGAGGGTGTCGAGGACGACGAGCATCGCGACTCCGACGGAATCGGCAAGAACCGCTTCGTGTTCCGGCCCGGTCGCAGGCTGGGGGAGTGCGGGCGCCCGGGGGTGATCGGGATCGTCGAGGGAGACCTCGGATCGTGATCGGCGGGCCCGCAGCTGATCCAGGCATACACGGCTCACGACGGTGGTCAGCCAGCCGGCGAGGTTGGCGACTTCACTGGTGTCGGAACGGCTCAGCCGCAGCCACGTTTCCTGCAGTGCGTCGTCGGCGTCCGCCCCCGACCCCAGCATGCGGAAGGCGACGGACCACAGGTGTGTTCGGTGGGTCTCGAACTGCCGCGCCAGGAAATCCTCGTCGCTCATCTGTCACATCCTTCCGCCCTGTTCCGTCGATGTGGTGACGAACCGGAACGACCCGATGTGACAAGGAGCGAACCGATGCAGGCTCGAATGAAGAATCCGGTGATGGTCCTGCCCGCGGCGATGCAGGCGATCCACGCGCTCGGACAGTCCACCGACGACGTCGACATTCCCGTGAAGACGTTGCATCTGATGCATCTGCGGGCCAGTCAGATCAACGGCTGCGGCGTGTGTGTCGATCTGCACCCGCGGCTTGCGATGAAGGACGGCGAGACGGCCGAGCGGCTGTTCGCGGTGGCCGCCTGGCGCGAATCCCCGTACTTCACCGACGAGGAACGCGCGGCGCTGGCGCTGACCGAGGCGGTCACCCGGCTCGCGGACCGGCCGGACCCGGTTCCCGACGAGGTGTGGGACGCGGCCGCCGATCTCTACACCGAGGAGCAGCTCGCGGCGCTGATCGTGCAGATCGCGACGATCAACGTCTGGAATCGGATCAATGCCTCGGTGAAGCAGGTGGCGGGAGCGGCAGTGCTGTGAGGGACGGTTGCCGGCCCTCGACATAATCTGGAATAATTCCAAATTATGAACGTCCAGAGGAACTCGGTCACGATCCGCCCCCTGGTCCTCGGCGGGTTGCGACCCCTGTACCGGCAGATGCGTCACAACCGCGTGCGGACCGTCCGTTTCGAGCACGACGCCGACGTCGCGCGCTTCGACGTCTGCCTGACCGACGGGCACGCGGGCGCGGCACTCGAGATCCGCTCGCCCCGGCTTCCGGGACCGCTCACGCTCGCGCTCGGCACCAACTTCCGGGCCGAACCCGCGCTCGACCCCGACGTCTGCCGGGCCCTGTGCGCGGTGCTGAAGCCCGGAGAACCCGCCTCGGCGGCCACCGTCGTGCGGTTCCTGCAGGACGTGGTCGCGCAGGCACCCGCGGTGCTCTCCCGCACCGAGCCGTGCGCGGCCTGCGCCTGACGGCCGCAGACGAAACAACGCATCCGCGAACCGAAACGGTCCGCGGATGCGTTGGGGTGCAACCGATCAGAGGCCGGGGCGCTTACCGATCGTCAGCGTGACCTCGCCGGTACCGGCGAAGAAGTCGTTGCCCTTGTCGTCGACGACGATGAAGGCCGGGAAGTCCTCGACCTCGATCTTCCAGACCGCCTCCATGCCGAGTTCCTCGTACTCGACGACCTCGACGCTCTTGATGCAGTCCAGCGCCAGGCGGGCGGCCGGGCCGCCGATCGAGCCGAGGTAGAAGCCGCCGTGCTTCTCGCACGCGTCGGTGACCTGCTTGGAGCGGTTGCCCTTCGCGAGCATCACCATCGAGCCACCCGCGGCCTGGAACTGCTCGACGTACGAGTCCATGCGACCCGCCGTGGTCGGGCCGAACGAGCCGGACGCCAGGCCGTCGGGGGTCTTGGCCGGACCCGCGTAGTAGACCGGGTGGTCGCGCAGGTACTGCGGCATCTCCTCGCCGGCGTCGAGCCGTTCCTTGATCTTGGCGTGCGCGATGTCGCGGGCGACGACCAGCGGTCCGGTCAGCGACAGCCGGGTCTTGACCGGGTGCTTGGACAGCTCGGCCAGGATCTCCGGCATCGGCCGGGTCAGATCGATCTTGACGGCGGCACCCTTGCCGGTGCCGGACACGCCGTCGGTCTCGGCATCGAGGCGCTCGTCGGTGATCTCCGGCAGGAACCGGCCCGGGTTGAATTCGAGCTGCTCGAGGAACACGCCCTCGGGGGTGATCTTCGCCTTCGCCTGGCGGTCCGCCGAGCAGGACACGGCGATCGCGACGGGCAGCGACGCGCCGTGGCGGGGGAGGCGGATCACGCGGACGTCGTGGCAGAAGTACTTGCCGCCGAACTGCGCGCCGATGCCGATCTTCTGGGTGAGCTCGAAGACCTTCTTCTCGAGCTCGTGGTCGCGGAAGCCGCGGCCGGTGATCGCGCCCTCGGTGGGCAGCTCGTCCAGGTAGTGCGCCGAGGCGTACTTCGCGGTCTTGAGCGCGAACTCGGCGGACGTGCCACCGACGACGATCGCGAGGTGGTACGGCGGGCACGCGGCGGTGCCGAGCGAGCGGATCTTGGCCTCGAGGAACTGCATCATCGAGTCCGGATTCAGGATGGCCTTCGTCTCCTGGTACAGGTACGACTTGTTGGCCGATCCGCCGCCCTTGGCCATGAACAGGAACTTGTAGGAGTTCTCGTGGCCCTTCGCGGTGTCCGCGTACAGCTCGATCTGGGCGGGCAGGTTGTTGCCCGTGTTCTTCTCGTCCCACATGGTCAGGGGAGCGTTCTGCGAGTAGCGCAGGTTCAGCTTCGTGTACGCGTCGTACACGCCGCGCGCGATCGACTCCTCGTCGTCGCCGGGGGTGAGCACGTGCTGGCCGCGCTTGCCCATGACGATGGCGGTGCCGGTGTCCTGGCACATCGGGAGCACGCCGGCCGCGGCGATGTTCGCGTTCTTCAGGAGATCCAGGGCCACGAACTTGTCGTTGTTCGACGCTTCCGGGTCCTCGAGGATGCTGGCGAGCTGCTTCAGGTGATCCGTGCGCAGGTAGTGGGAAATATCGTGCAGCGCGGTCTCGGTGAGCAGGCGGAGAGCCTCGGGTTCGACCTTCAGGAAGGTGCGGCCGTCGGGTCCTTCGACGGTGGACACCCCCTCACTGGTCAGCAGCCGGTATTCGGTGGGGTCTTCCCCGATGGGCAGCAGGTCCTCGTAGAGGAAGTCGGCCATGATTTCTCCTGGAGAGGGGCTGGGTTCGGCTAACAGGCTAGCGGCGACGACGCAAGACCTTGACAACGGGGCGTGTGACCCAGACGATTCCCGATCGCGAAGTGACGTGCGTCACCTGCGGTTTTCCGGCTCTCGGTGACGGGTGGTACCCCGTTGCAGTGATGTGCGTCATGCCGCGACGGGCCCGCGATCCGTACACTGGAGGGGATGCTTCTCGCGAATATGCCCGGCGGAGTCGCCGCGGGTCTCGTACGCCTCCACCGCGCTCACGCGTGGCTCGACGTTCTCGTCGTCGTCGCCGTGCTCGTCGCCACCAACATGGTGGCCCACTTCACCACCGTGTGGGCGTCCATCGCGACCGTGCCCATCGCCGCGCTCGTGCTCGTCGCGATGATGCGGCACCGCGGAATGCGCTGGTCGGAACTCGGACTGTCGCCCCGGCACTGGAAGCGCGGGACGCTCTACTCGCTCGGGGCCATCGGGCTCGTCGTCGGCGTCGTCGCCGTCGGTATCGCGCTGCCGTTCACCCGGCAGTTCTTCCTGTCCGAGCGGTACGCGACCATCTCCGGTGCCCTCGTCGCATCGATGATCGTGATTCCGCTGCAGACGGTGATCCCGGAAGAACTCGCCTTCCGCGGCGTCCTGCACGGCGCGCTCGAACGCGCGTGGGGCGCCCGCGGCGTCTTCGCCGCCGGCTCGCTGCTGTTCGGCCTGTGGCACATCGCGTCGTCGCTCGGCCTCACCTCCGGGAACGCGGGCCTGAGCGCAGTGCTCGGCGGTGGCGTGTGGGGGCAGGTCCTCGGCATCGCGGGCGCCGTCGTCGCGACCGCGGCCGCCGGATTCGTCTTCACCTGGCTGCGTCGTCGCAGCGGCAGCATCCTCGCCCCGATCGCGCTGCACTGGTCGCTCAACGGCGTCGGTGCGCTCGCGGCCGCGCTGGTGTGGCACGTGACCGTGGCCTGATCGGCACCGAAGTCTCCCGCATTCGCCGATAATTTCTCTTCAGGACTGTGTCCGGACGGGGTCACCGGCTCCGACGTATCCGATGCAGCGCCCATCCGGGGTGCCACGGAGGAGGAACGGCCATGAAATTCATGATCCAGAGTTACGGGACCCAGCAGGACTACGACGGCATGGCGGGCAAGAGCACGGGGACGCCCGCATGGTCGCAGGAGGACTTCGCGGCCATGGCCGAGTTCATGACCAAGTTCAACGCCGAACTCAAGGCCTCCGGCGAACTCGTCGAGACCCGGGGACTGGCCGCGCCCGTCCACACCCGGCGCGTCGGGCCCGGCGCGCTCGTGACCGACGGGCCGTACGCCGAGTCCGAGGAAGTGCTCGCCGGTTACTGGATCGTCGAGTGCGACAGCTTCGACCGCGCCACCGAGATCGCGCTCCGGCTCGCCGAGTGCCCGGCGCCGCCGCATGTCCGTGCCGCCGCCTACGCCGACGTCCGTCCCATCGACGAAGGCGTGCCCCCGGAACCCGAACCGTAGACATGCACGACACCGCGCTCGAGGACGTGCTGCGCAACGAAGCACCGCGCGTCCTCGGTGCGGTCGTCCGGCGTTACGGGCGCTTCGACCTGGCCGAGGACGCGGTGCAGGAAGCGCTGCTGGCGGCCGCGACCGGATGGCCGCGCTCGGGGCTTCCGGACGATCCGGGGGCGTGGCTCGTCACCGTCGCATCACGACGGTTGACCGACCTGCTGCGCAGCGAGCAGGCGCGGCGGCGCCGCGAGGATGTCGTCACGCAATGGACACCGTCCGATCGATGGCGAGCACCCGCGGCGGATGCGGACGTCCCCTCCGACGACACGCTCGTGCTGCTGTTCCTGTGCTGCCACCCGTCGCTGACGCCCGCATCCCAGGTCGCGCTCGCGTTGCGGGCCGTCGGCGGCCTGACCACCGCGGAGATCGCGCGGGCGTTCCTGACCTCCGAGGACACGATGGCCCGCCGGATCAGCCGCGCGAAGAAACGTATCGAGGACAGCGGCGAGCCGTTCCGGATGCCCGCGGCCGACGGATACGCCGAGCGACTCGCAGCGGTGCTGCACGTGCTGTACCTGATCTTCACGGAGGGCTACGCCGCGACCTCGGGCACGGACCTCGTCCGCCACGACCTGTCGTCGGAGGCGATCCGGCTGGCCCGCATCGTCCACAGGGTGCTCCCGTCCGACCCCGAGGTGGCGGGACTGCTGGCATTGATGCTTCTGACGGACGCGCGGCGCGGCGCGCGGGTGTCCGCCGACGGAGCGTTGATCCCGCTGGACGCGCAGGACCGCTCGCTGTGGGATCGCGACGCCGTCGCCGAGGGCACGGCACTGGTTGCCGGGGCACTTCGTTCTGGGGCACTTCGCCGCCGCGAAGCCGGCCCGTACCAGCTCCAGGCCGCGATCGCCGCGGTGCACGATCGTGCGTCTCGTGCGGAGGAGACGGACTGGCCGCAGATCGTGCGGCTCTACGAACTGCTGCTGCGGATGTCGGACAACCCCGTCGTCGCGCTCAATCACGCCGTCGCCGTCGCGATGGCACGCGGTCCCGAGGATGGGCTCGACCTCCTCGCGCGGCTCGCTGCTGACGACCGTGTCGCGGACGGCCGGCGGTTCCATGCGGTGCGGGCGCATCTGCTCGAGATGCTGGGCGACGAGGCGGCAGCCCGGGCGGAATACGGCGAGGCCGCGCGACGCGCCACGAGCCTGCCCCAGCAGCGGTATCTGTACGCGCGAGCCGAACGTCTCGGCTGATGGCTCTCGCGGTGTGCCTGCTCTTCGACAGGGAAACCGAACGCGCGTTGCGCCGCCTGTGGGACAGGCTCGAGGACCTCGACATTCCCACGCTGCTCACGCACACCCACCGCCGTCACGTCCCGCACCTGTCCTATGCGGTGCTGCGGACCTTCGTCGTCGACGAGGTCGCGGCCGCTGTCGAGACGCTGGCGGACGGAGGTCCCATGGTCCTGCACTTCGACGCGCTCGGCACCTTCCGGCGCGGGCGCATTTGGCTGGCGCCGGCACCCACCGCAGACCTGCTCCAGCGGCAGCGCCGCGTCGTCGACGCGGTCGTCGCCACCGGTGCGGACCTGCACAAGCACTACCGTCCCGACGTCTGGATGCCCCACTGCACGCTGAGTCCGCGCACACGGTTGACCGACCTGCCGCGACTTGCCGCCGCGATCTACGACGTGCTGCCCGTCGCCGCGGTCGTGGATGCGGCGGCACTCGTCGACAGCAGGACAGGGGAGCGCTATGCGCTCCGGATCATTCCGTGAGATCCGGTTGTCGAGAATTCAGTCTTCCGGGTTCTCCACCCATCGCCCGTACGGGGGCGGGCCCTCGCTCTGGATCTGCACACCGAACACGTGCGAGTGCTTCCACACGTAGCCGTGCAGAACGTGCTCCTCGGACGTCGTCGTATTGACGACGACGATGTCGCCGCTCGGTCGTTCCTCGAGGACGAAACCGTTGTTGCGTCCGTCCAGAACCCACCACTTTGCAGTGCTCATGATCGGTGTCCTCCGGATCCGGTTTCACGATGATGGGGCCGTTTCGACGTTACCGCGCGGCGGCGCGACACGAGAGCGGTTCGGTGCCGACCGGTTCACTTGCCGAGCAGCACATGGGCGGTCGCGTCGTCGGCGGGATAGAACGCCTCGATCGCCAGTTCCGACACCGTCACATCGAGCGGGGTTCCGAACAGTGTGGTGGTACTCAGCAGCGACAACTCGACGTCGCCGACCCGCAACCGCAGCGGTACCACGAGCGCTGCGCTGTCACCGGCGTCCGCGTGCCCGGCCTCCGCGGTCCCGTCCCCGGGGTAGCCCTCGAGTTCGGCGTGCAGGCGCATCAGCTCGGGGTCGCCGGTCGCCCCGATCTGGTGCCGCAGTCGTGCCAGCAGATGCGCCCGCCATTGGCCCAGATTCGAGATCAGCGGGGCGAGCCCCTCGGGATGCAGCGTCAACCGCAGCACGTTCACCGGGGGCTCGACGAGGGCCGGTGCGCAGGCTGCGAGGAGTCCGGTGACGGCGTCGTTCGCGTCGATCATCGTCCAGTGCCGATCCACCACCAGCGCCGGAAACGGCATGTGCGACGTCAGGATCCGGCCGATCGCGTCGGCCACGGCGGCCATCGGCACGTCGCCGAGCCGATGCTCCGGATACGCCGGGGCCAGACCCGCTGCGAGCAACAGCGCGTTGCGTTCCCGCAGCGGAATATCCAGATGTTCGCCGAGTGCGAGCAGCATCCTGCGGGACGGCTTCGACCGGCCGGTCTCGACGAAACTGAGGTGCCGCGCCGACACCCCCGCGAGGTTGGCGAGGGCGAGCTGGCTCAGCCCGCGACGTTCCCGCCAGTGCCGCAGCAGCGCGCCGGCCGATTCCTGCTGCACGGTTGTCATGTATTCGACGGTAGGGGAGGCCGGGAAGGGCTGCCATTACCTCACAGGTAATCGATTCGTGTCGCCGCGACCGGGAGTCTCGTCTGTGTACCCACCGGCCAACGAACCACGGGAGAAGAAAATGACCGCATACGCCGTCGCCCACCTGCGCTCGGTCGATTTCGGACCGGAGATCGTGCGCTACCTCCAGGAGATCGACGCGACCCTCGACGAATTCGGGGGCCAGTTCCTCGTCCACGGCACCGATCCGGTGGTCGTGGAAGGAACGTGGCCCGGACATCTCATCGTCATCGAGTTCCCGGACGCCGAGCATGCCCGTACCTGGTACGAATCGCCCGCGTACCAGGCGATCCTGCCGCTGCGCACCGAGCACTCCGACGGCTCCGCGATCCTCGTCGAGGGGGTCGGGCCGGGCTACCGCGCCAGTGACTACCTGGCCAAGGTCCGCTAGTCGCCGGTGTGCCTTTGTGGCGCCCCTGGCCGCCACAAAGGCACACCGGCGCGGAGCGCCGGCTCGGCGTAGGCGGTGGCGAGCGAGTCGACCGTGTCGTGGGCGTTGAGTCCGCTCGGGTTCGGCACCACCCACAGCGGGACGCCGCCGATCGTCTCGTCCTGCAGGCCCGTCACAGCCTTACGCCGTCCGAAAGCGGTGCGGTAGGCGGTGATTCCGGCGACTGCGACCACCCGTGGCGTGAACTCGGCGACGACGGCGGCGAGCCGTTCGGCACCCGCGCGCAGTTCGGCGGTGGTCAGTTCGTCGGCGCGGGCGGTCGCGCGCGGTACCAGGTTGGTGATCCCGACACCGCGGTCGAGCAGATGCTGCCGGTCCTCCGGGCTCATCCCCGCGCCGGGATCGATCGGGCGCGTGATGATCCCGGCGCGCAGCAGCGCGGGATAGAACCGGTTTCCGGGGCGCGCGAAATGCGCGCCGGTCGCCGCCGTCCACAGACCCGGATTGATCCCGACGAACAGCAACCGGCATCCGGGCCCGATCAGATCGGGGACGACGGCGTCGCGAAACGACTCGAGTTCTGCGCGTGTGAATCCCACGCGACCACCGTAGGCGGTGTCAGGAAGCCGGAATCCACGCCCCGTGCAGACCCGCGGGAACCCGGATCGGCAGCCGCACCCGCGTGAGCGGACCCGACGCGGGATCCTCCGCCGGGAAGACGAGGAACCAGCTGGTCAGATCGTTGCGATCGGTGGCGATGGTACCCCAGTATCCGGGTCCGCCGTTGCTGCTCGGCAGGTAGGCGGGTTCGCCCGGCGCCAGCGATCCGCCGAGCCACACGGACTCGGTGCCGGCGGCGACGTCGAACCAGAACAGTGCGTCCGCATCACCCGGCGGCAGCTCGGTCGCGCCGGATTCGCCGACCGTGGCCACGACCCGATGGGTCTCGGTGAGCCGGCGGTCGTCCACACGGGGGAATTCGATGTTGCGCTCGTGCAGCGTCGTCCGGGTGATCCCGTTGCGTCCGATCACCGCACGGCGCAGGGCACTCGGGTTGGGATCGGCGGAGTCGACGAGCCCACCCGGGTACTGCCACTCGACGTAGTCGACGGCAACCGAGCCGTCGGGTAGGTCGAAGGCGTTGGCGGTGTGCCACACCCAGAACGCGTCGGTCGTGTGCCACTGGATTGCGCTGCCGTCGCGAGGAATCAGTGCGATCCGCACACCCAGTTCGGGCTGCCAATCCAGCGGCGAGGCTCCCGTGAAGATCCGGCCCAGCTCGAACACGAACGGCGCCAGGATCAGGACGACGTACCGCTCGGTGAGAGCCATGTCGTGGATCATCAACGGGCGATCGGCACCGTCGACCGGTGTCGGGCCGCGCGTCACCGTGCCGTCGGCGCCGATCACCGACCAGGTCAGGTACGGCGCGTCCAGCACGTAGCAGAACGACACCATCTCGCCGGTGCGGGGATCGACCTTGGGGTGCGCGGTGAGTCCGACCGGCAGGGCGCCGTCGAAGGTTTCGCGCCCGAGCGTCTCGAGGTCGGAACCCAACGCGTAGGGGGGAGCGGCCTCCGCCAGCGCGAGCAACCGGCCGCCGTGCCGGATCACGTTGATGTCCGGGAGTTCCCGGATCGTGTTCGCCAGGTCGGGGCCGACCTCCTCGGCAGGCGGAAAGTAGGGATCGGTCAGTCCCGACCACAAGGCGCGGCCGGCCTTCTCCTCGGCGAGCACATTCGGTGTCCGGACGAACCGGTTCGTGTATCGCGCTGTACCGTCGGTCAATTCGACTCGGTGCACCATGCCGTCGCCGTCGATGGGGTAGACGTAGCTGCCGATCGGATCGAAGCGCGGATTGGGCCCGTTGCGCAGATAACTGCCGTGCAGATCGTCGGGGAGTTCGCCGACGATCTCGAGGCCGCGGACGTCGACCTCCTCCCGCTGGGGAGCGAACAGTCCGCTCAGATGCGGGTGGTGAGCCATGTCGATCGGTGTCGGACGGGCCACGGACCTGATCGTAGTCAACGGGAAGCGCGGACGAGGGCGATCCGGCTCGACATTTGTCGACACGATGTCGATATGATGTGCCGCGGCGGCCTCGGAGGGCCCGCCCGAACGGAAACAAGGAGCATCAATGTTCATCGTCACCAACCGCATCCCGGTCCCGGCCGAGACCGCCGAAGCGTTCGAGAAGGTCTTCGTCGAGAGCATGAACACCACGCTCGCCGGCGTCCCGGGTCTGCACCGGACGACGCTGCAGCGTCCCGTCGGCGACGACGCCCCCTACGTCTCGACGATGGAGTTCGACACCCGCGAGGACTTCCTCGCGTGGCTGAAGTCGGACTCGTTCCGCGCCTCCCATTCCGACCCGAACGCGCCCGGCATGCAGGCCCCGAGCGCGGTCGAGCAGCACGAGCTCATCGCGGACGTACGGAACTGAGGGCTCAGCGTCCGTATCGGTTCCACCAGATGCGGGCGTCCTCGGGCAGGGTGCCCGCCGCCTCCGCGGCGCGGCACCAGCCCTGGGCCATGCGCAGGAAGTTCATCGGGTTGTAGGCGTCCTCCTCGTAGCACCACAACCCGTCGCCGCCGTAGTGCAGGATCGTGATGTTCGCGGCCGCGTGGTGCGAGCCGTCGCCCGGATCCTCCATCGGGTTGTCGATCTCGGCGATCACCCACCCGCGGTCGGCGTCGATCACCGACCAGGTCGCGGGGAACGCGGTCATCCGGTTGCCGGGGAACGCGCCCATCGTGCGGATCACCCACTCGCGGATCGCGATGCGGCCCTCGAACCGGCCGTACGCGTGCTCGTAGTAGCGGGCGTCCTCGGTGAACCGGTCCGCGAACAGTCCCCAGTCGCCGGTCCGCCGCGCATCCGCGGACGCCTGCTGGTACAGCGCGAACGCATCCTCGAGTTCGCTGTGACTCCATCCCATGCCGTGACCCACCCCGTCTCGAACACCGCCACTCGCCGGTGACCCGGCGTGGTCCGGGTCACTATCGCACGCCGATGCCCGCTCGCGGCGGGTCGTCCCACGCGGTGGGAGCGTGTGCGTGCGCCGCTGTGCTCGGGCGATCCGCTAGGGTAATTCCGACGTGCAGGATCGAGAGCGGTGCGGAGACAACCCGCACGCGATTGGGGAAGGTGTGCAGCGCCGGAACGTGGTCGGAACCTCTGCCGAAAGTTCGGCCGGTGACGAGGTCGCCCTGCCGCCGTACACGGATCTGTTGTGGCCCACCCTGCAGGCGGTCATCGCCCTCGGCGGGTCCGGCGTCATCGAGGACATCGACAGCGAAGTGATCGACCGTGCCGGCCTGCCCGAGGCGGTGCGCACCGTGCTGCACGGCGACGGTCCCGGTACCGAGATCGAATACCGGGTGGCGTGGGCACGCACCTATCTCAAGGGCATGGGCCTGCTCTCGAACACCCGCCGCGGTGTCTGGAGCGTGACCGACCGGGGACGGGCGGTGCGCGAATCCGAGATCAAGCCCATGCAGGTGGCGTACACCGCGGAGAAGCGCCGCAAGCGGCTGGTCCGCAACGCGTCGTCGGGCGCTCAGGTCGTTCCGCTCGTGGCGGCACCCGAGGATCCCGAACTCTGGCGCGAACCGGTCCTGGCCGCGATCGCCGAACTGCCCGCCGACGGCTTCGCCCGGATGGTCACCTCGGTGCTGCGCGCCGCCGGATTCACGACCCTGACGATCCCCGCGCCCGGTTCCGTGCCGGACAGCGAACCCGACGACGCGGACGCCGCCGTCGAGGGCACCGGTGTGCTGCGGGTCTCGCTGCTCAGCTTCTCCGTCTTCTTCCGGTTCGTGCGCGGCCCCGAGCGGGCCGGCGCCGACGTCGTCCGCGAGTTCCGCGCCGCAATGGTGGGTCGCGGCGACAAGGGGCTGCTCGTCTCCACCGGTTCGTTCACCGACGACGCCCGCGCGGAGGCACACCGGCACGGCGCACCGCCGATCGACCTGATCGACGGCGACGGCCTGTGCGACCTGCTCAAGGAACACGGGCTCGGCGTGCGCACCACGGTGCGGACGGTCGAGGACGTCGCGCTGGTGCCGGCCTACTTCGCGGATCTCGCCGGCCGATAGCCGGGCGACAGCCGGCACCTCGGTTTCGCGTGTTACCCCTGTGACGGCTGGGGGGTGTGGTGCAATACCCGATGGTGCCCACCCCGGACCTCGGGGGCGGTGATCTTCTCGACCGAACCGGCTGAAGCGAGGTGCGATGAGTATTTCTCGTCGGGAACTGTTCCGATACGCGGCGATCGGCTCGGGAGCGGTGTGGCTGTCCGCCGTGACCGCGCCCGGCGTCGCGCAGGGCCGGGAGGTCCTGGGCACGATCGTCGACTATTCGGCGGATGTGCCGTCCCCGCAGTCGATCCGCGCGGCCGGGCACATCGGTGCGATCCGGTACGTCTCGGATCGGCGGCCCGGTGCGGAGTGGATGCTGGCCAAGCCGCTGACCGAGGACGAGGCGACGGACCTGACCGACAGCGGGCTCGAGGTCGTGTCCTGCTACCAGTTCGGCAAGGCGGACACCGCCGATTGGCGAGGCGGCTTCGACGCCGGCGTCGAGCACGCGACCCGCGGCCTCGAACTGCACCGGGCAGCCGGTGGTCCCGACGACCGTCCGATCTACGCGTCGATCGACGACAATCCGACGCCGCTCGAATTCGCCACCCTGATCGCGCCGTATCTGCTGGGCTGGCAGTCCGTGGTCGGCCGCGAGAACACCGGGGTCTACGCGAACTCGCCGACGATCGACCTCGCCGTCGTCGCGCAGCTCGGTTCCTTCTACTGGCAGCACGATTGGGGCACCCCCAAGGGGTACGTGCATCCGCTGGCGAACCTGCACCAGATTCCGGGGCAGAAGACGATCGACGGTATCGGCATCGACGTCAACCACGTGCTCACCGAGGACTACGGGCAGTGGTCCCTCAGCGCGGGTTAGAGGCCGGGTAGAGCCGCGGGGCACTCAACTCTGGCAGTGCTGCGCCGGGTCCTCCTCGGCGGCGGTGACCACCAGCGAGGGATGCTCGGCGTCGGGGGCGTCGTGGTCGCCGCGCCACGACAGCAGGGACCACCGGGACAGCCCGGACAGCGCGGATCCGAGGCTGCCGAACGACAGCGACGACAGGGCCGACCCCGCGGAGCCGACGGATCCGATGGACAGGATCGAGCCGACACTGCCGATCGACAGGATCGAATAGGCGGAGCCGATCGAGAGGATCGAGCCTTCGGACCGGATCGACAGGATCGAGCGGTGCGATGCGATCGAGCGGATCGACCGGGAGCGGTCGCTCCGGCACTGCTTTCCGGCACGGGACGGGAATTCGGCCATGCCCCGGTCTACCACGTGCCGACGGTCGCCCGGACGGATACGCGAAACGACGAGACCGCCGGGGCGAGTGCCCCGGCGGTCTCGAACGACACGGTGTTGCGCGTCAGCGCACCGTCACCAGGCCGATGGTCGGCAGGAAGGAGCACGAGCGCGGCTCGGCGTCCGGCTTCTGGGTGGTGATACCGCCCGAGATCACCGCGACGACATTGCCCGAGCCGGTGTCGGCGATCGCGCTGAGCGTGGCCGGGCCGTCCGGGTTGATCTTGGCTTCACCGGTGAGCGGCTGGGAGCCGGTCCGGCCGTTGGAGACGTTGATCCAGCTCACGGTGAGCGGGCTCTCCTGCTTCTCGGCGAGCGGAGCGGTGCCCAGCGCGGTGAACACGAAACCGGTCTGGCCGGCGCCCGGTCCCGGAGGCGGCAGCTTCGACGGTCCGGCGACGGCCAGCGCGGTGCCGACCGAGTCGGCGGTGTCGCTGATGCAGCCCTCACCGAGGGTCGGGTACAGGAACTGGGTGATCACGACGCTGTTCGGATCCGGGATGTCCGGACCGCCGCCACCGCTGCCGTCCAGGAACGTGATGACCCGCTGCAGCGTGGACTTGATCGACTCGGGCAGCTCGGAGTTCTCGAGCAGCTCCTTGGCCTGTGCGAGCAGGTCGTTCTTGCCGTCGTCCGCGATATCGGAGGGGCCCGCAGCGGCACCGATGATGGCCGGGGCGAGGGAGGCGAGCGCCTCGATCTCCTCGGGGTTCGCGACCTGGTTCGCGAGCAGGTTCGTGAGCGTCTCGATGGACAGATCCGCAGGCACCTGGAAGGGCAGGGCACTCGTGATCTGGGCCAGATCGGGAATGACCGGGGCCGGTGGAAGCGGTTGCGCGACCGCGTGCGTGGGCACGATCAGTCCCGCGGTGGCGGCGAGTGCGCACGTGATGAGCGCCCGTCGCATTCCTCGAGTACGAAGCACTGTTCCCCATCCTTGTCGTTGAAGCCCCCGGCGGTCCGTTACGGGCCGCGGGAGCTGACGGCTCGAGGAGACACTCTATGTAGGCCCCCCGTCCGGTACAAGCCGTGGCGCTTGATTTGCGCCGATGGCAGGACCTGCCGGGAGTGTAGCTACCGTGTCTTCCGAATGGTGGTATCCGGTAGACCGTAACCCCAACCGGGTGTTGCTGCTGGGGTTGGAGATAAAACTGTTACTCCTGGGACCAGCGTTTTCCGGGCGGAACCCGCGAGCCGATACTGTGTATCTCCGGTCCTCGGGCGAGCCGGGGCCCTCGGATGCGCAGTGCTCTTACGGATGCGCCCGGGCCGACGACCACGGGAGGCTGCACCCCAGTGCCACGATCCGCCCGCCTCCAGCGCAGTCACGATTCGCAGCGTCTGTGGTGGTGCGCGGCGCTGCTGCTCGTGTCCGTCGTGGCCCGGCTGCTGTGGGCCTTCCTCACCCCCAACGGTCTGAACCTCGTCGACCTGCACGTCTACGTCGAGGGCGCGGCGAGCCTGCTGCAGGGCGATCTCTACGACTTCACGTACTCGCGGGACACCCCCGACTTCCCGCTGCCGTTCACCTACCCGCCGTTCGCCGCGCTGGTGTTCTTCCCCCTGCACTACCTGCCGTTCGGTTGCGTGGGCCTCGCATGGCAGCTGCTCACGGTCGCCGCGCTGTTCGGCATCGTGCGCATCGCGCTCGAGCTGCTCGTCGGCGCCGACGCCCGCAACACCCGGTGGACGGCGGTCGCGCTGGTGTGGACGGCGATCGGCGTGTGGACCGAACCGGTCCGGATGACCCTCGACTACGGGCAGGTCAACGTCTTCCTGGTGCTGGGCACCATGATCGCCGCCCGCAGCAGCCGCTGGTGGATCTCCGGCGGCCTCGTCGGGCTCCTGGCCGGCATCAAGCTGACCCCCGCGATCGCGGGGCTGTATCTCGTCGCGCGCCGGCGATGGTCCGCCGCCGTGTTCTCCGCCGTCGTGTTCTTCGCGACCGTCGCGGTGAGCGTGCTGGTCCTTGGCGAACAGGGCCGCAAGTACTTCACGACGTTCTTCGGCGACGCGAATCGGATCGGACCCGTCGGATCGGTGTGGAACCAGTCGCTGCGTGGGGCGCTCAGCCGCATCGTCGGTCACGACGTCGGTACCGGACCGCTGTGGCTGATCGCGGTCGCGCTCTCCGCGGCCCTCGCCTACGCGGCGTGGCGGGCACTGGGCCCCGACGACCGCCTCGGCACGCTCGTCGTCGTCGAGCTGTTCGGACTGCTCGTCTCGCCGATCTCGTGGGCCCACCACTGGGTGTGGGTCGTGCCGATGCTCGTGTGGCTCGTGTACGGCCCGCTCGCCGCGCGCCGCGGAACCCGCGTGATCGCGGCGTGCTGGACGGTCACGACCCTCGTCGGCGTGCCGTGGCTGCTCGGCTGGGCCCAGGACTCCATCTGGGACATCTCGCGCCCCGCGGTCCTGTCGTGGCTCGGCGCCGCGAACGTGATCGGCGCGCTCGCGGTCTACGCGTGGATCGTCCACGCGGGGCGGATGCAGCCGCCGGCGGATCCGGTTACTGTCCCGCCAGGGAGTCGATCCGGCGGGCGAGAGCCGGATCCGACGCCGTGATCCCGCCCGCGGAGTGCGTCGAGAGCGTGTACGTCACCTTGCGCCACCGGATGTCGATGTCGGGATGGTGATTCATCACCTCGGCGGCCTCGGCCACACGGGTGACCAGGGCGATCGCGTCCGGGAAGGTTGCTGATTCGATGGTCCTCACCAGAGAATTCCCCTTCCGGGACCAGCCCGGGAGTTCGGCGAGGGCGGCGTCGATCTCGGCGTCGGAGAGAAGGTCGGCCATGACTCATTCTGGGACGACGCAGCACAGGACCGCAACGACAGGAGGAGCATGACCGACGGCCCGGGTGAAGTGGTGGCGGCCGCGCTGTTCCGCAACGGGCGGCTGCTGCTCGCGCAACGCACCGGACCCGCGGAACTCGCGGGCCTGTGGGAACTGCCCGGCGGCAAGGTCGAACCCGGCGAAACCGTCGAGGACGCGCTGCGCCGCGAACTGCGAGAGGAACTCGGCGTCGACGTCTCCGGGGGCGAACGCATCGGAGCGGCGGTACCTCTGCCGGACGGCCGGATGCTGTGCGCCTACCGCGTCGAACTGGTGGACGGAGTCCCCGCCCCGCTCGAACACTCCGCGCTGCGGTGGGTCGATGCGGCGGAACTGGCGACGCTGCCGCTGGTGCCGAACGACCGGGAATGGCTACCGGACCTGCAGGAACACCTGCTGCGGAGGTCCTAGAACCCGGAGTGCAGAACCCGCGCGGACCGGTTCCGGGCTCAGGCCGCGCGGGCCTTCTTCAGCCGCTTCTCGAGTTCCTTCTTGCTGAGGTCCTCGCCCTCGAGCTTCTTCATCCGCATGATCACGACCGGGCACTTGATGCAGCGGGTCTTCTTACGGCAGCACTTCTTCTTCGGGGTGAGACGCGCAATCTTGCTCACCTTGACCTTGCCCATTCGCGTCCCCATCCTGCCTTCCACGGACGTGCTCCCGACCGTGGAAGGCAGGTTAGCATTCCCTTACCGAATTGCGGGAGAGCCGTGCACCGGGAAATTTCCGCGCACGACGCACCGCGGATCCGTCGATTCCTTGACGTCGCGCAGGCGGCGCAGCGTGTCGGGTGCGAACGCGATGTCGGCGCCGTCGTGGTGACCGAGCATCGACAGGGGCAGCGGGCCGCCGTGCCACGGCTTCAGGACGTCGAGGGCCGCGTCGATCGCCGCCTGCGCCGGCTCGATAACCTCCGGGACCGGCGCCATCGCCAGCATCATCGCCATGTACTCGGCCTCGACCCGCCCGCACGCCGCCGGTCGCGCGGGATCGTCCCGGAAGGCGCCACCGAGATGCCGGACCTGGGCCTGCATCAGTCCGCACGCGGGGTCGGACACACGGTCCAGCAGCGCGGTGAGCACCTCGTCGTCCAGCGAGACCAGTGACCCGGATCCGGTCAGCGCGGGCGACGGATCGACCGGTTCCTCGCACACGTCGCCGATCGTGCTCGGCCGCAGCGGACCGATCGTGCTGCGCAGCACCGTCCCGGCCCCGGCGATCGGGCGGAGCAGCGCCTCCAGGGCCGCGGTGCCCCCCAGCAGCACCGCGTCCACCGCGCAGAACGACCGCCCGCGGATCTCCTCGGGCAGCTCCGGGATCGGCGGAAAGTGCAGCACGGACGCGAACAGCGTCAGCTCCCGCGGCGCCACCGTCGTGACCTCGGCGAACGCCCGCCAGACGCGCGGGGCATCCTCGACCGGGAAGAGCAGGCGCCCCCCGGCCAGTTCCGGTGCCGGCACCAGCGCGATCTCCACGGCCGTGACGATTCCGAACTCGCCTCCGCCGCCGCGCAACGCCCACATCAGCGATGCGTCGGTGGAATCGTCCACCCAGCGGTGCGTTCCGGCCGCGTCGACCAGTTCCACCGCCCGGAGCGAGGCGGCCCCGGTGCCGTGGGCGCGACCGAACCAGGACAGGCCACCGCTGAGGCAGAACCCCACGACCGTGACGTCGGGACTCGAACCGAGCATTCCGGTGAGGCCGGTGCCGTCGAGCGCGGACTGCAACTGCCCCCACTTGACGCCCGCGCCGACCCGCGCGACCCGGGCGTCGGCATCGATCCAGATGTCGTCCAGGGCGGAGGTGCGGATCAGCAGCGCCTCGTCGAGCGCGGTCGTGGCGCCGTGCCCGCCGGGCTGCGCGGTCACCGGCAGCCGGTGCTCGATCGCGAAGCGCACGGCGTGCACCACGTCGGCCGCGGTCCGGGCGTGCAGCACCGCGCGCGGACGCTGCGGAACCGCCAGGTTCCAGGCCTGAGCGGCGTGCGGGAACTCGTCGTCGGTGGGCAGGATCAGCGCGCCGTCGATGCGGGCGGCGAGGTCGGGGAACGGGATCCGCGGGACGGTCGTCGATGTTGTCGTCATGCGGAGAAGCGTGTCCGTGTCCGGCCGGCGGAAAAATCCCCGAAGTGCGGGGAATCGCGACCCCCAGAATTCTGGGGTGTACCAAGATCGGGTGCGTCCTGCACACTTTTCAGGTGAGAACGTTCCGCGCCGAGGCTGCCCGCGCCGGCATCGAATCCTTGTCCCGCGCCGGACTTCCGTGGGACGCGTTCGGGATGGAAGCGCTCGACATCCTGGAAAGGGCGGTGCCGTTCGAAGGGGTGTGCTTCGCCACCATCGATCCGTCGACCACCCTGGTCACCAGCTCGATCAAGGTCGGGATCGAGGATCCGTGCGAGGAACTCTTCGCGTACCACGAATACGTGGAGGACCGGGTGAGTCTGTTCACCGATCTCGCCCGCCGCGACGTGGGCGTGAGCATCCTGCACGACGAGACCGCGGGCGACCCGTACCGCAGCTCCCGGTTCCGCGACCTCATCGAACCCCACTTCGGATTCGGGCACGAGTTGCGTGCCGCGATGAAGGCCGGCCGCAGGACCTGGGGCGGGATGGCCGTCTACCGGGCCCCCGAATCCAGCGGTTTCAGCCCGGCCGAAGCCGACTTCGTGCAGAGCGTGTCCGGGCTGCTGGCGCGCGGCGTCCGGGCCGGACTGATCGCCACCACCGCCGAGGCCAGGGCGGAGTGGACGGAACCGCTCGACGGGCCCGCCGTGGTGGTCTTCGATGCCCACGGCGAAGTGGAGATGGCCACACCCGGCGCCGAGCAGCGCGTCGAGGAACTCGGCGGCTCGCTGTGGGCGGATCCGCCGCCCGCGCTCACGTCGACCGTCGCGGCCGCACGCTCGCTGCAGGCCGGCCGGACCGGCTCGGTGCCCCGCCTCACCGTGCGCTCGCGGACGGGGGAGTGGCTCGTCGTGCACGCGTCGCCGCTGGCCGGTCGCGGTGAGGGCACGCGGATCGCGGTGACGATCGAGCAGGCCGGCGCCGCGGCGGTGTTTCCGCTGGTGGTGGCCGCATTCGGATTGACCGGGCGCGAAGGCGAGGTCGTCGAACGGGTGCTCCGCGGCGACAGCACCGCGGAGATCGCGCGGCGTCTGCACATGTCGCCGTACACCGTGCAGGACCACCTCAAATCGGTGTTCGCCAAGGCCGGGGTCACCAGCCGCCGCGAACTGATGTCGACGGTGTTCTTCGATCACTACGCCGCCCGCAAGAACAGTGCCGTGCGGTGCGACGGATGGTTCGACGGCGCCACACCCGACGGCGAATAGGCGTGGCGAACATCACGTCGGGCGGGCTGAGCTGGGGTAACCGCGGTCCATCGGCGCGGACACGGTTCGGCGGCCTGTAAGATATACAAGGCCGCAGTGCCTGCGCGGGCCGGTTCACGGTCACGTCGGGTGTCTCGCATTCGCGTCGCGGCCACCGAGACGAAACGCCGTACGGGCGAGGTGCCGACCGGGTCCAGTGCCGTGTGGCCGGACTACAGCCAGGAGAGCCATCGCGTGAGCACCGCTGATTTTCGGAACGTCGCCATCGTCGCGCACGTCGACCACGGAAAGACCACCCTCGTCGACGCCATGCTGCGCCAGTCGGGCGCCTTCGCCGAACGTGCGGAACTCGTCGACCGGGTCATGGACTCCGGCGACCTCGAGCGCGAGAAGGGCATCACCATCCTCGCGAAGAACACCGCCGTGCACCGTCACCACCAGGACGGTTCCGTGACGGTCATCAACGTCATCGACACCCCCGGCCACGCCGACTTCGGTGGTGAGGTCGAGCGCGGCCTGTCGATGGTCGACGGTGTCGTGCTGCTCGTCGACGCCTCCGAGGGCCCGCTGCCGCAGACCCGCTTCGTGCTGCGCAAGGCGCTCGCCGCGTCGCTGCCGGTGATCCTGGTCGTCAACAAGACCGACCGCCCCGACGCCCGGATCGCGGAGGTCGTCGAGGAGAGCCAGACGCTGCTGCTCGACCTCGCCTCCGACCTCGACGACGAGGCCGCCGAAGCCGCCGAACTCGCGCTCGAGCTGCCCGTCCTCTACGCCTCCGGCCGCGAGGGCAAGGCCAGCCGGAAGCAGCCGGAGAACGGCCAGGTTCCCGACGCCGAGAACCTCGACGAGCTCTTCGAGGTCCTGCTCGAGTGCATCCCCGCCCCGAAGGGCAACCCCGAGGCTCCGCTCCAGGCGCACGTCACAAACCTCGACGCGTCCGAGTTCCTCGGCCGCCTCGCGCTGCTGCGCATCCACAACGGCAAGCTCCGCAAGGGTGACACCGTCGCGTGGATGCACGCCGACGGCGTCAAGAACGTCAAGATCACCGAGCTGCTCAAGACGATCGGTGTCGAACGCCAGCCGGGTGACGAGGCCGTCGCGGGCGACATCGTCGCCGTCGCCGGCATCCCCGACATCATGATCGGCGACACCCTCGCCGACACCGAGAACCCGGTGGCGCTGCCCACCATCACGGTCGACGAGCCGGCCATCTCGATGGTCATCGGCACCAACACGTCGCCGCTGGTCGGCCGCGTGCAGGGCCACAAGCTCACCGCCCGCATGGTCAAGTCCCGCCTCGATTCCGAGCTCGTCGGCAACGTGTCGCTGCGCGTCCTCGACATCGGACGCCCGGACGCGTGGGAGGTGCAGGGCCGCGGCGAGCTCGCCCTCGCCATCCTCGTCGAGCAGATGCGCCGCGAGGGCTTCGAGCTGACCGTCGGCAAGCCGCAGGTGGTCACCCGGACCGTCGACGGCAAGCTGCACGAGCCCTACGAGGAGCTGACCATCGACAGCCCCGAGGAACACCTCGGTGCGATCACGCAGCTCCTCGCGAACCGCAAGGGCAAGATGGTCCAGATGACGAACCACGGGACCGGCTGGGTCCGTATGGAATTCATCATCCCGTCCCGTGGCCTGATCGGGTTCCGCACCGACTTCCTCACCGAGACCCGCGGCACCGGCATCTCCAACGCGATCTTCCACGGCTACGCGCCGTGGGCCGGTGAGATCCGTGCCCGCCACACCGGTTCGCTCGTCTCCGACCGTTCCGGCTCGGTCACCCCGTTCGCGATGATCCAGCTCGCCGACCGCGGAACGTTCTTCGTCGAGCCCGGCAGCGACACCTACGAAGGCCACGTGGTCGGCATCAATCCGCGTGCCGAGGACCTCGACATCAACGTCACCCGCGAGAAGAAGCTCACCAACATGCGCTCTTCGACCGCCGACGTCATGGAGACCCTCGCCAAGCCGATCGAGCTCACCCTCGAGGCCGCGCTCGAGTTCTGTGCCGTCGACGAGTGCGTCGAGGTCACGCCGGAGGCGGTCCGCGTGCGCAAGGTGCACCTGTCCGCGACCGACCGTGCCCGCGCGCGTTCGCGCGAGAAGGCCCGGAACAAGTAGCAGTCCGGGTGGTGGCCCCGATTCGTTCCGGAGCCGCCACCCGAGCCGTTGTCCGACGGAGGGGAGGCTCGGTTGTTGCGTTCGCGCGTCCGGAGACGGTGCCGGCCACTGGTGATGGCCGGAATCACCGCTCTGGTCACGGGGTTGGCGGCGTGCACGGCCTCTCCGCCCCCGCCGATCGAGCAGACCGAGCCGACCCAGACCCCGGCGCCCGCGCCGCAGCGCAACACCGTCGTCGTCGCCATCGACGACATCGGCGCCGGATTCAATCCGCACCTGCTCGCGGACCAATCGCCGGTCGGCAACGCCGTCGCCGAACTGGTGCTGCCGAGTGCGTTCCGGACCGTGCCGAACCCCGCGAACCCGGCGCTGGTGGACCGTGTTCCCGACGAGTCGGTGCTCGTGTCGGCCGAGGTCACCTCGGAGAACCCGTTCACGATCACCTACCAGTTGCGCACCGACGCCCAGTGGTCGGACAGTGCGCCGATCGCCGCCGAGGACTTCCGCTACCTGTGGCAGCAGATGATCACCCAGCCCGGGGCCGTGGACCCGTCCGGGTACCGGCTGATCGAGGACGTCGCGTCCTCCGGGGGCGGCAAGACCGTCACCGTGACCCTGCGTGAGCCGTACCCGGCGTGGCGTGAACTGTTCTCCGATCTGCTGCCCGCCCACCTGGTCAAGGACACGCCCGGCGGCTTCGTCACCGGATTGGCCGAGTCGATCCCGGTGTCCGGTGGCCGATTCTCCGTCGACTCGGTGGACCGCGGCCGCGGTGAGATCCTGCTCGAACGCAACGACCGCTTCTGGGGGCTGCCCGCCCGGCCGGACGAGATCCTGCTGCGCCGCGGCGGCACCGATTCCCAGCTGACCGACTCGATGCGCACCGGCGACGTGCAGGTCGCGCAGGTGCGCGGCGGATCGGCCCTGCTCGCCCAGCTCGGTGCGGTTCCCGGCGTCCGGGCCGGCACCCAATTGCAGCCGCGCACACTCGATCTCACCCTGAACGCGCGGACCCCGGAATTCGCCGATCCGCGCGTGCGCCGCGGCGTGCTGGGTCTGCTCGACCCGGACCTGCTCGCCACCGTCGCGGCGGGAACCGAATCCGCGGTCGTTCCCGCTCGTGCCCAGGTGCTCGCTCCCTCGGATCCCGGCTATGCGCCGTCGATGCCTCCGCGACCCTCCCGCGAACAGGCCCTCGGCCTGCTCGCCGAGGCCGGATACCTGCCGGCGCCGCCGCCGGCTCCGGTCGACGTTCCGGACGGTGCGTCCGGCGCGCCCGTGGCGACGGCGGCACCCGCAACCACTCCGGCGCCGGCGCCCGAGACCGAAACCGAAGGACTGCTCGTCCGCGACGGCGCGCCGTTGACCCTGGTGATCGGTGTCGTCGAGGACGCCGGGGTGCCTCTCGCGGTCGCGCGGACCGCCGCCGATCTGCTGCGCGGGGCCGGCATCCGCGCGACCGTCACCGCGCTGCCGGCCGACGAGCTGTACGGCGACGCGCTCGTCGAAGGCCGGGTGCACGCCGTCGTCGGCTGGATGCGGGCCGGAAACGATCCGGCGACGGCCGCGCTGTCGAGATTCGGGTGCCTGCCGGTTCCGCCCCCCGTGGTCGGCACGCCTCCGTCCGATGTGGTCGGCACGCCTCCGTCCGATGTGGTCGGCACGCCTCCGCAGGAAACCACCGACTCCGACCCGGCACCGACCGCCCCGGCCC
>NZ_JALPTB010000120.1 GCF_023218075.1 Rhodococcus sp. HM1
CCTCGACCTCGATCACGACGTTGTCGCCGCCGAGCAGCAACGCCCCGGTCGCGACCAGCGCGACCCGCGCGCCGTTCGCGTCCCCGCCGAGCACCCGCGGCCCGAACGCGCCGGGCACCAGCCGGCACCTGGCGCGGCCGTGCGCGCGGTGCACGGCGACGGTCGTCGCGGGGTTCGGTGTCTCAGGGTTCGGGGAGGTCACTGCGGCGTCGACGCGTGCCCGTGGCCGTGAGCATGGCCATGCCCGTGCTCGTGCTCGTGGCTGTGCTCCTCGTGGCTGTGCTCATGGTCGTCGTCGGCATGGAAGTGCGGCGCCATCGGACCCGGATCCACCGGCACCAACCGGCCCCCGGTGTGCTCGGCCAGCACCGACCGCACCCACGCGCACAACGCCGCCACCGACTCCGGGTCCGTGCGCGAGAGCGCCAGCACCGGCCGGCCCTCCCGCGCCGCCTCCGCGTCCGCCACCATCTGCGGCACATCCACACCCACATAGGGCGCCAGATCCGTCTTGTTCACCACCAGCAGATCCGCCCGCGCGATCCCCGGCCCACCCTTGCGGGCCACATCGCCGCCGCCGGCGACGTCGAGCACGAAGATCTGCGCATCGACCAGCGCGGGGGAGAACGTCGCCGTCAGGTTGTCCCCACCCGACTCGACCAGCACCACATCCAGCGGCGCGAAATCCTCCTCGAGATCCTCCACCGCCAGCAGATTCGCCGTCACATCGTCGCGGATCGCGGTGTGCGGGCACGCGCCCGTCTCCACCGCGCGGATCCGCTCCGGATCCAGCACCCCCGCCGACCGCAGGAACCGCGCATCCTCGTCGGTGTAGATGTCGTTGGTGATCACCCCCAACGCCAGCTCCCCGGACAGCTCCCGGCACAACAACGCGATCAGCGAACTCTTCCCGGTCCCCACCGGACCGGCTACCCCGAGCCGCAGAGACCGGGCGGAGGAACAACTGTGATCAGGCACTGAACAACCTTTCTGTGGTGTGGGCATGATTCTCGGCCCACTGTTCGACGAGCGGCGCCGCGCACGCCGGGATCTGCTGTGGCTCGGTCAATCCCGCCACCGCCGTGACAAGCTGCTCGATCAACGGCTGCGCCGCCAGCACCCAGCCCGTCGCGATCGCCGGATCCACCGGCTCGAGCTTCAGCGTCGCCGCCGCGATGGTCTGCGCATCGTCGTATCCGACCAGCCGCGCCGTGTGCTCGGCATCCAACCCCGCGCGCGCGGCCAGCATCCCCGCCGCCACCGGCCGCGCCGGCCGCCACGACCGCGGAATCGGTTCCTGATCCGGCCACAACCGCCGCAACAACCGCAGATACCCGCGGCCCAGCTGCCGGGAACTGGCCCGCAGCGCCGCGCTCGGTGTGCGCGCGGCCCACGCCGCCTCCACCACGTCGAGATCGCCCCCGGCCACCGCGACACGGCGGGCGACGACCGCGGTCGCCGCCTCCACGATCGTCACCGTCCGCAACCGGGCCGCGATGTATCCCGGCACGTCCGCCGGCGGCAACCCGGCCCGCAACGCCGGTTCCAGGCCCGCGGACTGGGTGTGCGCACCGGTCGGTAACCGCGCGTCGGCGAGCAACGCCAGCAACAGCGACTGCGACGGCACCGTCGACTCCCGGTCCACGTCAGAACAGCGAATACAACTGGGCGAGCGGCAGCCGCTCGGCCGGGGCCGGCACGATCCGTTCCCCGTCGATGTCGATCTCGAACGTCTCCGGGTCGATGTCGATGCGCGGCAACACGTCGTTGTTGCGCATCTGCGCCTTTCCGACACCGCGGGTGTCGGCGACCGCCACCAGCGGCCGGCGCATCCCGAGCCGATCGGCCAGGCCGTCCTCGATCGCCGCGGGCGACACGAACGTCACCGACAGGTCCGCCCCGATCGCATCGGTCAGCGCCGGGCGCTGCAACACCGGTTGCGGCGTCGGAATCGAGGCGTTCGGGTCACCGAGCGCACCCCACACCAGGCCGCCACCCTTGAGCACGACACTGGGCCGCACCCCGAACAGCTTCGGCTCCCACAGCACCAGGTCCGCGATCTTCCCGACCTCCACCGAGCCGATGTGCACATCCACGCCGTGCGCGATCGCCGGATTGATCGTGTACTTCGCGACATACCGGCGGGCCCGCTCGTTGTCCGCCGGCAACGACGACCCCAGCGGCCCACGCCGCGCCTTCATCACGTGTGCGACCTGCCAGGTCCGGGTGATCACCTCACCGATCCGGCCCATCGCCTGCGCGTCCGACGACGTGATCGACATCGCGCCCATGTCGTGCAGCACGTCCTCCGCCGCGATCGTCGTCGCCCGGATCCGCGATTCGGCGAACGCCAGATCCTCCGGCACCTGCGGATTGAGGTGATGGCACACCATCAGCATGTCCAGATGTTCGGCGACGGTGTTCACCGTGTGCGGCAACGTCGGATTCGTCGACCCGGGCAGCACGTAGGGCTCACCGGCCAGACGCATGATGTCCGGGGCGTGCCCACCGCCGGCGCCCTCGGTGTGGAACGCGTGGATCGACCGGCCGCCGATCGCCTCGATCGTCGACTCCAGGAACCCCGCCTCGTTCAGCGAGTCCGAATGCAACGCGACCTGCAGGCCCCACTCGTCGGCCGCGCGCAACGCCGCATCCAGCGCCGCCGGCGTCGACCCCCAGTCCTCGTGCACCTTGAAGCCCGCGGCCCCGGCCAGCGCCTGCTCCGCCAACCCGTCCATGCTCACCGTGTTGCCCTTACCGAACAGCAACACGTTGACCGGCAACGACTCCAGGCTCCGATGGATCGTGCCCAGATGCCACTCGCCCGGCGTCACCGTCGTCGCCTTCGTGCCCTCCGACGGGCCCGTACCGCCCCCGGCGATCGAGGTGATCCCCGTCGCGAGCGCCTCGTGGATCTGCGACGGCGAAATCAGATGCACGTGCGTGTCGAAGCCGCCGGCTGTGAGGATCTTGCCCTCGCCGCTGATGATGTCCGTGGACGGACCGATCTGCAGATCCGGATGCACCCCGTCCGCGATGTCCGGGTTCCCGGCCCGGCCCAGCGCGGTGATCCGCCCGTCCCGGATGCCCACGTCCGCGCGGACGACACCCCACCAGTCCAGCACGATCGCATTCGTGATCACCGTGTCCGGCGCGCCCTGCGCGCGGGTCGTGGACCCCTGCGCCATGGATTCGCGGATGGACTTGCCGCCGCCGAACACCGCTTCCTCACCGCCGACGGTGCGGTCCTCCTCGATCTCGATCCATAGATCGGTGTCGCCCAGACGGACCTGGTCGCCGACGGTGGGACCATAGAGCGCGGCGTAGCGCTCCCGTGAGATGCGAACCATCGGATCAGTCTCCGTTCTGCTCGGAAAGGGGGCCGTCGAGCGCGCCGCCGTCGGGGACACCGATCGCGATGCCCGGCACCCGCCGCGCGCCGCGCAACGCGACCGCCTGCACGGTGCGGGACGCGCCCGGCTCGAAACGGTGTGAGGTCCCCGACGGAATGTCGAGGCGGAACCCGTGCGCGGCGTCCCGGTCGAACTCGAGCGCCGGATTCGCATAGGGCAGATGCAGGTGCGAGCCGATCTGCACGGGACGGTCGCCGGTGTTGACGATGACCAGTTCGAGGCGCTCGTCCGGTTCCCGGTCGGCGTTGAGTTCGATGTCGCCGTCGCGGACACGGATCGCTCCGGGGCCGGTGGTGTTCAGACCTGCCATGGCGTGCTCCTCAGGCGATCGGCTGGTGGATGGTGACGAGTTTGCGGCCGTCCGGGAAGGTCGCCTCCACCTGGACGTCGGGGAGCATCTCCGCGACCCCGTCCATCACGTCGTCGCGGGTCAGGACCTCCCGGCCCGCGACCATCAGTTCGGCGACCGACAGCCCGTCGCGGGCGCGTTCGATGACCCAGTTGGTGAGCAGCGCCGTGGTTTCCGGATAGTTGAGCTTCACGCCGCGCGCGTGCCGGTCCCGGGCGACCATCCCGGCGACGGCGAGCAGCAACTTCTCCTGTTCGGAGGGCGTCAGATGCATGGGGCCTCCTCGGTGCGAACGCAGCGTGTCCGGAACGCCCGGATACTGCGCGCCAGCATATGCCCAGTCATGTTTCACCCGCGTTTCCACGGTGCGGCTGCGCCGCCGGTGTGCCTTTGTGGCGGCTGGAGCCGCCAGAAAGGCGCACCGGGGGATCAGCGGTCGTGCAGGTGCAGGCGGCGCGGACCCGGACCCTGCTGGGCGAGCACATCACCCGGGTTCGCCAGCGGACAGCTGCTCAGGCTCAGACAGCCGCAGCCGATGCAGCCGGAAAAGCTGTCGCGCAGCTCGGTCAGTTCCTCGATGCGTTCGGTGAGCCGGTCGTGCCAGCGCTGCGACAACCGCGCCCAGTCCGCGGCGGTGGGCACCCGGCTGTCCGGCAGCGAGTCGAGCGCGTCCCGGATCTCGTCGAGCGACACCCCGACACCCTGCGCAACGCGGATGAACGCCACCCGGCGCAGCGTGTCGCGTCGGTACCGCCGCTGATTGCCGGACGTGCGGCGGCTGGTGATCAGGCCGCGCGACTCGTAGTAGTGCAACGCCGAGACGGACACGCCGGAACGCTCGGACAACTGCCCGGGCGTGAGCCACACGGACGCGGTCATCGGCACCGTCCTCGGATTCGGGGGAAGCACGTCGAGCATCTGCGGTGCACAGTACCGACTTGTCGGAGATTCTGGACCACGGCAGAACATCCGCAGCCCGGGAGGTTCCGTGAACGCCGACGTTCCACCCGAGCGACCCGTACTTCCGGGCGGATCCGGGCGCGCCTGCCGCGGAATTCGAGAAGGAAGCCGGGCTGCATCCGGTGTTCCGGCTGACCGAGGTGCCGGAGCGCGAAGGGAAGTGACACCTCGTTTATGTCACTGTGACGAATGGGGTGGAAGGGTGGAGCGCAGTCGGGGAGAGGTGGTGCAGCACCGAGGCGTCCGGTGGGGTGGGTGCCGGAGCGGGACGGGACGCGATGCGGCAGGCTCGATTCGTCGGCTGTGCACCGTGGCGGGGAGGTTGGGTGCTGCGCGGCGGAGGGGCGGCGGTCCGTTGCTATTCGCAAACGATCTGCGCGAAAGCGTGCGGACGAAAAGGAAAGTGCCACAAGATATTTGATGGATAACGGTGATTATCCATCATTGAGATTTATCCATCATCGAGGTGGATGGGGTCGGCGACCCGAGTGGGGGCGGGTGACCTCGGAGTGTGTCTGTTCGGCTGTAGCGCTGTGTGTACAACGACCGCGAAACCTGGATGTGCTGTCGTTGCGACGCCGTAGCGCGAAGGCGCCGGCGCATGTCCGCGGTGTGCGCCGGCGGTACGCAAACCGCGGTCGAGTCGTCGGAAGCCCGGTCCGGGCGGTCGCGAGCCGGGGCTAGATCGAGCCCGAACCGGGGTTGGCTGGGGCGCCTCGGGGGCCCGGGCGTGTGGGGCCGACCGCCGGTAGGGCGTACGCGCACCGAGGATTTCACCCCGGGACCACCACCACGCTATCGGTCGGGAAGACCCGGATCCCGACTACTTGACATAATGTGGATTATCGGCAATTTGGATATACGCTTCGACCTGGGGTTTCGCCGACTCTGCCGGGTGTCGCCGCCGCGCCGTGTTCGTGTGTCGTGACACCGTCTGTCGACGTCTCGTTCCCGGCGCTGTCGCTGAGCACTGCACTGCACTCACTCGTCGATGTACGCGCATCTCTCGGTTCGCGGTGTCCGGCCACCGCACGACGCTTTCCGCGCGCCGCGACCGTCCGGCGGCCCGCAACCCGGATCGACCCGGTCTGTGTCGGATCCGGTCTTCCCGGCTCTCGTCGGGTTCGGCCGACCCTGCCACCTCGTCCCCTCCCTACAGCCCCGCGAACCCATGAATTCGTCACAGTGACGTTTTGTGGTGAGTGTGCCGGGAGGCCCGAACAGTCGCCGTCGGTATCATCTGCGCGACGGTGACTGCACTGACTCGGGAGGTCGCGGGGTGGAACCACGGCTCGCGCGGTTCTGGGTGGTCCTGGCGGTCACGACCGTCCCGTTCTACATGTGGGGCGCACTAACCGGCGGCGACCTGGTCGTGGCGGGTGCGCAGCTGCCGGTCAGTGCCCTGATGTTCGTGTGCCCGGCCGTCGCGGCCCTGGCGGCCGGCGGCGGACCCCGGGCGGCCTGGCGGCGCATGCTCACGAGGCCGCGTGCCTTCTGGGTGGGGTTCGCGCTCGTGGTTCCGGCGGTGCTGACCCTGGTGTCGTCGCTGATGATCGCCGGCCGCGGGCTCCCCGGGATCCCGTCGTCGCTGCCGCTGGTGGCCGGTGCGTACGTCGTGGCCGCGGTGTGCGAGGAACTCGGCTGGACCGGGGTGCTGATGCCAGCGCTGTTGCGTCGTCACGGCGTCCTGCACACGGGCACCGTGATCGGCGTCGTCTGGGCGCTGTGGCACCTGATTCCGTATCTGCAGGCCGGGTACGCGCCGGGAATGTTGCTCGGGCAGCTCGTCTTCACCGTGGTCTTCCGGATTCTGTTGGTGCAGGTGACGGTCGCCGGCAACGGTGCGCCGATCGTGGCCGTGCTCGGGCATGCCTCCTACAACGTGGCGTGGACCCTGCTGGACGCGCGCGACGCCTACTCGCCCGTGGCGGCGGCGGTGGCGCTGGCCGTCCCCGTGGCCGTCCTGGCGGGGAGGCGTCGCGGCGAGCGCGCCCGGCGAAGCCCGGTGCCGGACCGCGCGGGGTGACCCGACTCCCCTCTTCCGTCCCTCCAACCACCTCGGGGTTGAAACGTCACTGTGACGAAAAAGGGGACAGTCAGGAGGCGCGGCGCAGACGCCGCAGCTGCCCGGCCAGGTACTGCCGGGCGCGCCGGTGCCCGCCCCCGTCGGCGAGCGCGACGTCGAGGTCCTCGAGAAGCCGCGCGAGCAGGTCCTCGTCGGGAATCCAGCCGTCGCGGCTCCGGCATCGGTCGAGCCAGTCGACCGGGCCGGTGTGGCCGCGGTCGGCGTTGCAGCGCGAACAGGCGGCGGCCTCGTTGGCGACGATGCTGGGACCGCCCTTGAGGCGCGGCACGAGGTGTTCGGTGGTCGGTGGGATCAGCCGGCCGAAGCGGCGTCCGCACCACAGGCACCGGCCGTGCTGCCGGTCCACGGCGACGGCGAGGCGGGCGGCGCGGTCCACCTGTCGATGGTGACCGAACATCGAGCCGGACGCCAGCCGGGTGGATGGCCGGATGTCGTCGAAAGACACGGTCGTTGGACTCTGCTCAGCTGCGGCCGAATGACGTTACGCTGGGCACACTTTCAACAAAGGAGGGCTTTTTCCGTGAGTGACCACGAAGTGAAGATGATCGTGCTGTCGACCGACGACCTCGACGAGTCGATCAAGTTCTACAGCGAAACCCTGGGGATGGCACTCAAGTTCCGCGACGGCACGCATTTCGCCGCCCTCGACGGCGGCGGGGTGACCCTGGCGCTCGCGACCGCGGTCGATCATCCGATTCACGGGCAGGTGGTCGTCGGCATCAAGACCGCCGACGTGGACGCCGCGGCGAAGGCGATCGAGGAGGCCGGCGGCGGCATCGTGAAGGGCCCGTACGACGACGCGCACGAGCGTCGGGCCGTGGTGTACGACAACAAGGGCAACGGCCTGGTGTTCTACAGCCCGCTGAAGCGCTGACGCACCTCCGCACCCCCGGTCCGGTGACCTGCCCGGATCGGGGGTGCGTCCGTTGTTGCACTGCGCTACGATCGGTAGCAGACTGCTACATCCACCCGATGCGTTGCGTCGGACCAGGAGGTTCGTGATGGCGCCCTACACCGACAAGGTCACCCGCTTCGACGCCGAACTCGTCGACAGCGCCATCGCCGAGGGCGGCCGCCAGAACCGCACCGGACGCCAGCAACTCGAGTACTGGGCGCGCATCGGCCGGGCCATGACCGCCCACGAGACCGCGGCCCTGCGCCGCGTGCAGGAGGCCCTCGCCGGGAACCGGCCGACCACCGATCTCACCGTCGCCGAAGGACGGTTGTTCAACGCGGAGATCGACGCCCGCATCGCCGACAGCCTCGCGCACTCCGACTACGCAGGTGCGCTCGCCGCACGCGGCGTCACCACGGTCGTACTCGATGACGAGGGCCGCCTCGTCGAGCAGCGTCCCGACGGCACGACGCGGGTGCTCGACGCCGAATGAGGCGTCTGGATCTGATCATCGGCCCGAACGGTGCCGGTAAATCGACGTTCGTCGAGTTGACCCTCGCTCCCCTGCTGCCGCGCAGCGTGTTCGTCAACGCGGATGTGATCGCGCGGCAGAAGTGGCCGGATCGGGCCGAGGAGATGTCGTACGAGGCCGCGCAGCTGGCGGCCGCCGCGCGTGATCGGCTGCTCGAGCAGGGCCGCTCGTTCATCGCCGAGACGGTGTTCTCGCATCCGTCGAAGCTCGAGCTGATCGAGCGGGCGCAGGCCGCGGGGTTCACCGTGGTGGTGCACGTGATGCTGGTGCCCGAGGCGATGTCGGTGCGGCGTGTGGCGTATCGGGTGGAGGCGGGTGGGCATTCGGTGCCGGAGGACAAGATTCGGTCCCGGTATCGGCGGTTGTGGCCGCTGGTGGTCGAGGCGATCCGTCGCGCGGATCAGGCGACGGTGTACGACACCGCCTCGGGGACCCCGGCGGTGGTGGCCAGGTTCGCCGCCGGGGTCCCCGTGGGTGTTCTCCGCTGGCCCGGGTGGGCGCCGGCGGAGCTCACCGAGTTGGGATGAGCCGGATCCTGCGGCTCAGTCCTCCGCGCTGCGCGTGGTGAACGGCAGCACCAGCCGCGAGGGATGTGCGGCGTCGCGGTAGATCTTGTGCGTGACCGGGCGGCCGACGGGCAGGTGGAAGGCGTCCGGCGGGAGCAGCGCGTTGTGTTCGTCGGCGAGCGGTTCGTTGTTCGACAGTTCCACGACGAGCTTGTGGCCCGGCATGAAGGTATTGGCGAACGGGTAGAGCCGCAGCACGTATTCCTCGATGGTGCCGGGTTCGACCGGTACGGCGCGGGTGTGCGGGTGGAAGGGGTTGCCTTCGGTGGTGCGCTCGTCGAGTTCGCGGTGGGAGGCCTTGAGGTAGCCGGTGGTGATCAGCTGCCGCTTGCCGTTGGGGGCGTAGTCCCACATGCGGAGGATGAAATTGGTGTCCGGCTGGTCGATCTCGGCGAAGATGTGTGCGGCGCCGGTGCCGATCATCTCGGTGGGTTCCTCGAAGACGGGGGTCTCCCACTCGAGGATCTCGACCTTGTCGGTGACGGTGAGCGGCGCCTGGTAGAAGCCGTCGGGGGCGGCGTACTGCGTGCCCATCGGTTCGGGTTCGGTGGACAGCTTGCCGCGCGGGCGCAGGTACAGCGGCCGGTAGTCGACGTCCTTGGGCGGCCACTGGTCGGCGGTGACGCGCTGCCGGGAGCCTTCGACGAAGACGTTCACGGCGGGTTCGTCCATGATGCCGTTGTCGATGCCCTTGATCCAGTAGTCGTACCAGCGGAACATCTTGTCGTGCTCTTCGATGAAGGGCCGCGACTGCATGGGCGGGTAGGGGCCGATGTCGAGCTTCTTCGGTCCCTGCAGGGCGTGGAACAGTTCGATGGTGCCGTCCATCGTCCAGCCGCGACCCTGATCGATCTGCAGGTAGACGGGGATGTCGATGTTGCGGGCGAGGTTGACGGGGTTGCGTTCCTCGTACCAGTCACCGTCGAGTTCGTTGGTGATGATGTCGAACCACGCCTCGTGGTGCTTCGGGTAGTTCAGCACGTGCACGAGGTTCGGCCAGGCGGCGACGTCGGGGTCGGCGAGGCGTTCGGCGACGCGCTTGGCGATCTCCTCCGGCGTGTAGGTCTCGAGCATGCGGGACTTGACGTTGTCGGTGAACGCCCAGCCGGAGTCGCCGCCGCGGCCCTCGCGGGCGGCGCGCGGCATGAACCACATGATGCCGCCGTGGTAGGTGGTCTCGTAGAAGTCGTAGTGGCCGCCGGAGACGAAGATCGCCTTGAGGTGCGGTGGGCGTTCCGCGGCGGCGAGGACCTGCATCGACCCGAAGTAGGAGATGCCGATCATGCCGACGTTGCCGTCGCACCAGGGCTGGGTGGCGACCCATTCGATGAAGTCGTAGGCGTCCTGGCCGAGCGGGACGCCGCCGGCGTTGTAGTTGCCGATGTGCTCGCCGTCGGAGGCCCCGGATCCGCGGAGGTCGCCGATGACGTGCACGTAGCCCTCGGACACGACGCGGGCGATGTCGCCGGCTTCGATGCAGCCGTCCCACATGGGGCTGGGCCGGCGTTGCGGCGGCGTCGTCAGGGCGAGGGCCTGTAGTTCCTTGCCGTAGGGGCTGAGGG
>NZ_JALPTB010000121.1 GCF_023218075.1 Rhodococcus sp. HM1
GGGGAGCGGCGGAGGCGTCGGCGGGCTCGGCCACGGCGGTGCCCGCGTGCTGGGAGTGCTGGTTCAAGACGACCCTTCGAGTGGGGATGTATCTAGAAGTAGATCTAAAAGTATATCTAAAATAGCGGCTAGACTGCGGGCGTGTCCAACGATCCGCCCGCCGCCGACGGCACCACCCCATCCGACGAGGACGTCCGGCGCCTGGCCCGGACCGCCCGCTCGCTGGTCTGGGCGCTGCGCCGTTTCGGGGAGAAGGAGGCGGGATTGTCCCTGCTTCCCCAGTCGGAGATCGAGGTGCTCCGGACACTGGCCGAACGCCCCGGCAGCACGGTGTCCGAGGTCGCCCGCTATCTGGGCCTGCAGAGCAGCAACGTCAGCACCACGGTCCGCCGCCTCGTCGACCGCGGCCTGGTCGAACGGCAGGTCGACCCCCACGACGGCCGCTCGCACCGCCTGCACCAGACACCCCTCGCCGAGCGCAACAACAGCCGGATCGACGACATGTGGTTCGACGGCGTCCGCCGGCTCCTCGACGGGATGAGCGAGGACGAGGCGGCCAAACTTCTCGAGGCGGCCCCGCTGCTCGCCCGGCTGGATTCGATGTCAGGCGACTGACGGGCGCAGCACCTCCCGCGCCGTGCGCCGCACCACCTCGGTGAGCGCGTCCAGAACGGGCGATTCCAACCGCCAGCGCTGCCAGTACAGCGGCACGTCGAACGGCTCGTCCGGGGCCAGCTGCACCAGATCGGCATCGCCGCCGAGTGCGAGGTCGAGCACATCGTCGCCGAGCGCGAAATCGAGCATCGGTTCGGGCAGCATGCCCCAGCCGAGCCCCAGGCGCGCGGCGTCGACGAACTCGCGCGCACCCGGCACGTAGTTGCGCGGCGGGTCGAACCGGCTGCGGGTGTGCCTCCGGAGGAAGCGGTTCTGCAGGTCGTCCTTGCGGTCGAAGGTGAGCATCGGCGCCTCGCGCAACGCGGCCGTGGTCATCCCGTCGGGGAACCAGTGCGCCGCGAAGTCGACGCTCGCCATCGCGTGATACCGCATGGCGCCGAGGTTTTCGGACGTGCAGCCCTGCACCGGATCGGGTACCGACGTGACCGCTGCCATCGCCGTGCCGTCCCGCAGTAGCGAGGTGGAATGGAACTCGTCCTCGCGCAGCAGTTCGAACAGCGCGCGGTGGTGCTGCGGCATCCGGGCCAGCGCCCGCAGCATCCAGGTGGACATCGAGTCGGCGTTGACCACGAGCGGGACGGTCACGTAGTTGTCCGCGCTCGCGGTGAGGCCGAGCGCCTCCGCGGTGTCCTGCTCGAGCCGGGCCACCTGGCGGGCCAGCCGCATGATCGCCTCCCCGGGCCCGGTCGCGGTCACCGGTCGGGTCCGGCGCACCAGCACCTGCCCGACCTGCTGTTCGAGGGCCTTGATGCGCTGGCTCACGGCGGACGGGGTGATCCGCAGGACCGCGGCGGCGCCGTCGAAGGTGCCCTCGTCCAGCACCGCGGCGAACGTGCGTAGTTGAGCGAAGTCCAGATCCATATGAAGAAACTCTAATGTTCCTTAAGGAAAATCAACTGTTCTTATCTCGTGACCTTTCCTAACGTGGTCGTCGTGAACCTCGTCCTCGCCGGTTTCCTCACCGGACTCTCGCTGATCGTCGCGATCGGAGCGCAGAACGCGTTCGTCCTGCGCCTGGCCATCGCGCGCCGGCACGTGCTGCCGGTGATCGTCGTGTGTGCCCTGTCCGACGCGGTGCTCATCGCCGCCGGTATCGCCGGGATCGCGACCGTCCTCGATCGAGCCCCCGGCGCGCTCGAAGTGATTCGTTGGGGCGGTGTGATCTTCCTCGTCTCGTACGGTCTGCTCGCGGCCCGGCGCGCCCTGCGACCGTCCGCGTTGAGCGCGGCCCCGGGCGGGGCGATCACCGTCGGTGCCGCGCTCGCGACCTGTCTCGCGCTGACCTGGCTCAATCCGCACGTCTACCTCGACACCGTCCTCATGCTCGGATCGGTCGCCAACACCCACGGCAACCCGGGCAAGTGGTGGTTCGGTGCCGGCGCCGTCGCCGCGAGCATCGTGTGGTTCGGTGCGCTCGGCTACGGCGCGCGGTATCTGCGGGCGTGGTTCGCGCGACCCGGCGCCTGGCGGATCCTCGACGGCGCCGTCGCGGTGCTCATGGTGAGCCTGGGCGTGGGTCTCGCGGTCGGGAACT
Source organism: Rhodococcus sp. HM1 (assembly GCF_023218075.1). Taxonomy (GTDB): domain Bacteria; phylum Actinomycetota; class Actinomycetes; order Mycobacteriales; family Mycobacteriaceae; genus Rhodococcus. The sequence continues at coordinate 2,210 of NZ_JALPTB010000121.1, forward strand.
GACCTGCAGGTTCAGCGACGCCGCGCGACCTTGCCGATGGGTTCCAGGTGGGTGAACACCGTGGTTCCCGGCAGGGCCGAGCGCACATCGTCCTCGACCCGGTCGAGCAGATCGTGTCCCGCCCGCACCGTCCAGTCGCCGGGCACGCGCACCGTGAGATACACGAAACGCTGCCGGCCCGAGGCCCGGGTGCGGGGCGGCAGGATCGTCACCGACTCGTCGCGGTATCGATCGAGCACCTGCTGCACCTGCGCGACGTCGTCGGCGGGCAGCGCCGCGTCGAGCAATCCGACAACGGATTCGCGCACCAGGCCGTAGCCGATACGCAGGATGTTCAGGCCGACGAGCAACGCCACGATCGGATCGAGGACGTACCAGCCGAACAGGGCGACCAGGCCGATACCGACGAGAACCCCCACCGACGTCCATACGTCGGTGAGCAGGTGCTTGCCGTCGGCGATCAGCGTGATCGAACGATGCTGCCGCCCGACCCTCAGCAGCAGGAGCCCGACCGCGAGATTGAGAACCGACGATCCCGCCGACAGGAACAGGCCCAGCCCCAGCTCGGTCAGCGGCTGGGGTTCCAGCAGGCGTTCCACCGACGTCCACACGATCGCCCCGGCCGCCGCGAAGATCATCGCGCCTTCCACTGCGGCGGAAAGGTATTCGGCCTTGCCGTGCCCGAAATCGTGATTCTCGTCCGGGGGTTTCGCCGCGGCCCGCAACGCGAAGACCCCCACCACCGCGGCCACCAGGTTGACGCCCGACTCGAGCGCGTCGGACAGCAGGCCCACCGACCCGGTGATCCACGCCGCCCCGGCCTTGAGCGCCATCGTGGTCAGGGCGGTCGCGACCGAGAGGAGCATGCACCGCATGAGCAGGCGGTGCTGCCCGGGTTCGGTCACCGGTCAGTGCTCGACGAGCGCGAAACGACGACCTGTGATCTCGGTCGCGGTGATCTCCACGAAGTTGTACTTCGGTGTCGACACCCAGGGCGTCGGACCGAGTTCCTCCACCGCCTGAATCTCGTTGAAATGCGTGAGGATTCGTGCTCGACCGTGCACGACGACGCTCCAGGCGGTGCGATCGCCGACGACATCGGCCTCGAACGCGACCTCCGCGTGCACCGCCAGCTCCGACAGTTTGCTGCCTTCCCCGGACCGGAAGTACACCTTCCGGTCACCGACGACATAGTTCACCGGAAAGATGTCCGGACGGCCGTCTGCGGTCACCACGAGCCGGCCCACCTTCTCGGTTCGCAGCAGCTCCCAGCACTCGTCTTCCTCCAGAACGGTGACCGCGTCCGCATCCGACGGCTCGCTCATGGCTCCTCCGATCCTTCGACGATGTACCTGCCCGTCCAGCACATCACGAACAGCGCGGCCGTGCAGTGGAACGCCGGGCACGCCGGGCGATCCACCGATAGCGTGGGAGCCCATGACCGACGTCGTCGAATCGCCGTGGCACAGCCGGGCGCCCGTCGAGGTCGCCGCCGCGCTCGGGGTCGACCCGGCGACAGGACTGTCCGCCGTCGAGGTCGAACGGCGCAAGACCGAACACGGACCCAATCTGCTCGACGAGGCGCCGCGTGTTCCGGTGTGGCGCAAGGTGGCCGCGCTGCTCGCCGACCGGATGACCCTCGTGCTGGTGATCGCCGCGGTGGTCAGCGCGACCGTCTCCCGCGAATGGGAAACCCCGGTCGTGATCTTCGCGGTCATCGCATTGAACACCGTCCTCAACTACGTGCAGGAGGCCCGCGCCGAGAACAGCCTGCAGGCACTGCGGCAGATGTCCGTCTCGACTGCGCAGGTCCGCCGCGACGGACGGGAAGCCGACCTGCCGCGCGCCGACCTGGTCCCCGGGGACGTCGTGCTGCTCGAGGCCGGCGACACCGTCCCCGCAGACGGACGGCTCGTCACCGCCGTGCGCCTGCAGGTCGCCGAGGCCGCGCTCACCGGGGAATCGCATCCCGTCGACAAGGAGATCGACCCCGTCGCCGACCCGGCCGCGCCCCTCGGGGACCGCACCGACATGCTGTTCATGAACACGCAGGTCACCCGCGGGCGTGCCGAGATGATCGTCACCGCCACCGGCATGCACACCGAGATGGGGGCGATCGCCACCCTCCTCGGCACCGCCGGGGTGGAACAGACCCCGCTGCAACGCCGCATCGGCCAGCTCGCCGGAACGCTGACGATCGTCGCGCTCGTCACCGTCACCCTCGTCTTCGTGCTGGGCCTGCTGCGCGGCCAGTCCTGGTCGGATCTGCTCCTGACCGCCGTCTCCCTCGCGGTCGCCACGATCCCCGAAGGCCTGACCGCCGTGGTCGCCTTCACCCTCGCCATGGGTGCGTCCCGGCTCGCCGCGCGCGGCGCGATCGTCAAGCAACTGTCCGCGGTCGAGACCCTCGGCAGCACCACCCACATCGCCACCGACAAGACGGGCACGCTGACCCTCAACGAGATGACGGTGCAGCGGTTGCTCGTGCGCGGCCGCAGTTTCCGGGTGACCGGGAGCGGCTACGGCACCGACGGCAAGATCCTCGTCGGCGACGGCCTGCCCGCACCGGACATGACGGCCGCGCTGCTGGGCATGGCGCTGTGCAACGACGCGGCCGTCCACGACGGCGTCCTGGTCGGCGATCCCACCGAGGGCGCGCTGGTCGTGCTGGCGGAAAAGGGTGGCATCGACGTCGACGGGGCGCGGACTGCGTTGCCGCGGCTCGCTGAGGTGCCGTTCGACTCGGCCTACAAGTACATGGCCACCTTCCACTCGGTTCCCGAGGGCGGCTACCGCGTCTTCGTGAAGGGCGCGCCCGGTGTGCTGCTCGACCGGGCCACGACGATGCTCGGCGCCGGCGGCCCGATGCCGCTCGACGAGGCCGACCACCACCGGATCAGGGCCGCGATCGACGACCTCGCCGGCGAGGGCCTGCGCACCCTCATGATCGCGGGCCGCGACCTGGACGCGGTGCCCCGCGGCGACGCCGACGCCCTGCAACGGTGCGTGGACGAACTGACCGTGTACGCGGTCGTCGGGATCGTCGATCCGCCGCGACCGGAGGCCAAGCACGCCATCGAGGTCGCGCACGGCGCCGGAATCGCCGTGCACATGATCACCGGCGACCACCTGGTGACGGCCACGGCGATCGCGCGGCAGCTGGGCATCCCCGGCAGCGCCGCGAGCGGAGCGGATCTCGACCGGCTCGACGACGCCGCCCTGCAGGACCGCGCGCCGGAGTTCGGGGTGCTGGCCCGGGTGGCGCCCGAGCACAAGATCCGGGTGGTCAAGGCCCTGCAGGCCCGCGGGGAGATCGTCGCGATGACCGGCGACGGTGTGAACGACGCGCCCGCCCTCGAGCAGGCCGACATCGGCGTGGCCATGGGGATCACCGGTACCGACGTGTCCAAGGGCGCCGCGAACATGATCCTCACGGACGACAACTTCGCGACCATCGTCGCCGCGGTCGCCGAGGGCCGGGGGATCTACGACAACATCGTCAAGTTCGTGAAGTTCCAGCTCACCACCGCGTGGGGGTTCGTGCTGATCTTCCTCGCGGCCGGGGCGCTGGGCCTGGCCGGGGGCGCGCCGTTCACCGCGCTGCAGATCCTGTGGGTGAACATCATCATGGACGGGCCGCCGGCCCTGTCGCTCGGCGTCGACCCGGCCGAGCCGGGCACGATGAAACGCCCGCCGCGAGCGGCCCACGAGGCACTGCTGAACGCGGCCCGGGTCCGGCGGATCCTGGGGCTGGGTGTCGTGATGGCCGCCGGCACGATCGCGGTGCTGTACTTCGCGCCCGATCTCTTCCCGGACAGCGCCGGTGACCCGCTGTTCGCGACGACCCTGGCGTTCACGACGTTCGTGTTCTTCCAGGTGTTCAACCTGTTCAACGTGCGGTCGAACCTGGGATCGGTCTTCTCGCTGCAGACGTTCACCAACCACAGCGTGTGGATCGCGATCGCCGCCGTGATCGTGCTGCAGGTCTGCGTGGTGCAGGCCGGGGTGCTGCAGGGATTCTTCGACACCACGTCGCTGACCCTGCCGCAGTGGGCGCTGGCCGTCGCGGTGGGTTCGGTCGTCCTGTGGGTCGACGAGGTCGGCAAAGCGGTGGCGAGAGGCGTGGCGCGCCGGCGCAGGGCCGGGGACCTCCGGCCGGTCGGTGTCCGGTGACTGGCACAATCGTCGGGTGAACGCCCCACGCAGTACCGACTCCGCAGTGCCGACTCCGCCCGACCCGTTCTTCACCGTCGGCGCCCGGCTGGACAACGGTCTGGGCCGGACCGGCACCATCCACACCCCGCACGGCGACATCCGCACGCCGGCGTTCGTCGGTGTCGGCACCAAGGCGACGGTCAAGGCGGTGCTGCCCGAGTCGATGAAGGATCTCGGCGCGCAGGCCCTGCTCGCCAACGCGTATCACCTGTACCTGCAGCCGGGACCGGAGATCGTCGACGAGGCCGGCGGGCTCGGCAAGTTCATGAACTGGGACGGCCCGACGTTCACCGACAGCGGCGGATTCCAGGTGATGTCCCTCGGCGTCGGATTCAAGAAGGTGCTGGCGATGGAGGCGGTCGGCGTGCAGTCCGACGACGTCATCGCCAAGGGCAAGGAACGGCTCGCGCACGTCGACGACGACGGCGTCACCTTCAAGTCGCACCTCGACGGCTCCCGGCACCGGTTCACCCCCGAGGTCTCGATGCGGATCCAGCATCAGCTCGGCGCCGACATCATGTTCGCGTTCGACGAGCTGACCACTCTGATGAACACGCGGCGCTACCAGGAGGAGTCGCTCGCGCGGACGCAGGCGTGGGCGGTGCGCTGCATCTCCGAGCACGAGAAGCTCACCGCCGAACGCGCTCACCGTCCGTACCAGGCGTTGTTCGGTGTGGTGCAGGGGGCGCAGTACGAGGATCTGCGGCGGCAGGCGTGCCGCGGCCTCGAATCGATCGTCGGCGAGTCCGGGCGCGGATTCGACGGATACGGCATCGGCGGGGCGCTCGAGAAGCAGAACCTCGGCACGATCGTGCGCTGGTGCACCGAGGAACTGCCCGCCCACAAACCCCGCCACATGCTCGGCATCAGCGAACCCGACGACATGTTCGTCGCGATCGAACACGGAGCCGACACCTTCGACTGCGTGAATCCGTCCCGGGTCGCCCGCAACGCGGCGATCTACCATCCGGACGGCCGGTTCAATATCAACACCAGCCGCTTCCGGCGGGACTTCACGCCCATCGACGAGAACTGCGACTGCTACACGTGCGCGAACTACACGCGCGCCTACATCCATCACCTGTTCAAGGCGAAGGAGATGCTGGCGTCGACGTTGTGCACGATCCACAACGAGCGGTTCACCGTGCGGCTCGTCGACGAGATCCGCGCGTCGATCGAGGGTGGTTATTTCGCCGAGTACAAGGCGGACACCCTCGGCCGGTTCTACGCGGGTGCCCGCCGGTAGTCAGACCGCCGAATAGGTCGGTTCGTGTTTCTTCACGTGCGCGATCACGCGGTACGTGATCGGCATGACGACGATCTCCACGAGCGTCTTCCACAGGAATCCGACGATCACGTAGTTGGTGAAGTCCGTCCACGTCGAGATACCGATCGCACCCGCGGCGATCGCGCAGAAGATCAGCGTGTCGGCGAACTCGCCGACCACCGTGGACCCGATCAGCCGGGCCCACAGGTACTTCTCCTTCGTGCGCTCCTTGATCCGCACCAGCACGTACGAGTTCAGCAACTGGCCGACGAGGTAACCGGAGAGACCGGCGAGCAGGATGCGCGGGACGACCCCGAGGACCGCGTCGAACGCCTCCTGGTTCTCGTAGAAGTCGGCGGGCGGCAGCAGGCCGGTGATCCAGAAGCACAGGGCGGCCAGGGCGACCGCGCCGAACCCGAACAGCACCGCGCGCCGGGTCGCCGCGAACCCGTACACCTCGCTCAGGACGTCGCCCAGGATGTAGGCGAGCGGGAAGAGGAAGAAACCGCCGTCGGTCAGGATCGGCAGGATCTGCAGTGAGCCGACCGCGACGTCGGCGTCGCCGAAGAATGCGACGCCCTTCGTCGCGCAGATGTTGGAGATGATGAGCACCGTCGTGAACAATGCGACGATCCCCGGGTAGTAGCTGCGCGCCACGTGCGCGAACGCCGCATGATCGGTTGTGGCGACCGGGCCGGTGGCGGGATTCTTCGGGGTCGATGCATGCTCTGTCACCCGGCCATCCAAGCACTCGCGGCGCGACAACGCGAAGTACGGACAAAACGCCGCGGGCCCCGTCCGGAGTGGACGGGGCCCGCGGTCGGGGTGGGACGGATCAGGACTTGACGACCTGCGTGCCGCCCGCGAACTTGTCGTGGAAGCCCTGCTTGGTCGGGCTCTGCTCGATGGTGACTGCGACGCCGATGTACGCGGCGAGCGAAGCGATGTTGAACAGCCAGCCGAGGATCGGAATCCAGGTCAGCGCCTGCAGTCCCAGGTAGGCGTTGCGCTTCGCGGCCTCTTCGAGCGTGGGGAGCCCGCCGTTCGGGCCGGTCACCGACAGGCCGAGCACCTTCTTGCCCACCGTCGCGCCCTTCGTGGACTCGAAGTACGTCGCGTAGCCGAGCATCGCGACGCCGGAGAGCAGGCCGACCACCGCGGTCAGGAAGAAGACGTCGGCGATGGCGACGATCGCGGTGAGGATCGCGAACGGGACACCCACGATCAGTGCGTCGATGACGCGCGCGCCCAGTCGCGGGAGCAGCTCGCCCGGCTGACCGGCACCCGGGCCAGAGGCAGGCTGCGGTGCGCCGAACTGCGGAGCGCCGAACTGGGGGGCGCCGTACTGCTGGCCGGGCTGCTGCGGGGCACCGTACTGCTGGTTGCCGTACTGCTGGTTACCGAACTGCGGGGCCTGCTGGTCGCCGTACTGCGGCGCACCGTACTGGGGGCCGGCGGGCGGGGCGGTGTACTGCGGCGTCGAGGTCTGGCCACCGTACTGCTGACCGCCGTACTGCTGACCGCCGTACTGCTGACCGCCGTACTGCGGGGCGCCGTACTGCGGGCCACCGACCGGTGCACCGTACTGCGGGGGATTCTGCTGGGGCGGCTCGTAGCCCGAGGTGATCGGGTTCGGGAAGTGCGTGGTGTAGTCGGCCGGTTGCCCGGATGCCTGCGGTCCGCCGTACTGAGGTGCGGGGTATGCCCCCGAACTGTGTGGATCGGACTGAGGCGGATATCCCCCGGTGGTCATGTCTCTCCCTTGTCGTCGGGCGTGCGGATGCTGCACGGTACATCGCCCGTGCAGCACTCGTCGATATGGTCGAAATGTCCGCACGCTGCCCGATCAGGGTGCCACAGGACCCCCAATGGTCACTCGGTACGCATAGGTCGAGGCGATGAGCGTCACGGGAACACTGACGAACAGACCCAGCCCGCACAGCAGTGCGCCGACGATGTTGAGTCCCACCACGGCCAGCGCAAGCAACAGCAAGGTCCCCACGTTGGAGGAGATCGCTTGGATGCTGGACTTGATCGCGGTGATCGCATCCTGGTTCTTGTCGATGACGAACGGCAGCGTCCACCAGGTCAGGAACATGACGATCAGGCCGGGAATGATCAGGAGCACGAACCCGATGACCGTCGCGAGGCCGACGAGCACGCCCGCGATGATCACCGCGGCGACGTTGGTGAACTGGAAGAACGAGCCGAACGCAGGCTTGTTGCCGTCGATCTCGTGCAGCGCACCGCGGACGTACGCGGCCTGGATGAGGTAACCGACGATCGCGCTCACGATCGTGCCGATCGCGCGCCACAGCGTGAAGTCACCGTCGGTGTTGAAACCGCCGAAGATGAGGTTGATCACACCCTGGATGACGAGGGCCACGATCATGAAACCGATCCACACCCCGGCGTTCGCGCTGAACTTCGACCATCCGTACGAGATCGCGTCGCCCACGCTCAGCTGCGTCGGGACGGGGGAGTAGCCGGGAGACTGCGACGAGAAGTTCCCCGGCG
>NZ_JALPTB010000122.1 GCF_023218075.1 Rhodococcus sp. HM1
CCCCCACACGTCGTATCCCCAGGGATAGGCGAGCAGCGACCCGGCACCGTGGTACAGGGGCACGGCCGACCCGACGATGCACGCGACGGCCGCGACCAGGACGACCACGCGCGTGCGCGCGGTGACGTGCAGCTCGGCCGAGGTGTCGATCCGATCGCGCTCGGCGGCCCCCGCGACGAGGACCGCGACACCGGTGGCGGCCGCACCCACCAGGGCGCAGAACACGACGGCGGTCCCCGGACCGGCGCCGACTCCCGGCAGGTCGGCGGCCACCACCCACGCCTGCAGTACTGCGGCGGCGGTCGCCGCGACCGCGACGATCGGCACCGCAACCGCCGGACGCACCGTCTCGGCACAGGCGGACAGCAGCAGCCACACGCTCAGCGCCGCCAGCAGCAGCCCGGCGACGAGCAGCACGCGGGTCTGCGGCAGATCCGGGACGTCGTGGCCGGCCGGCACGGAGAGCGTGGGCAACAGTGCTCCGACGACGGCGAGCGCGGCGGTGAGGAGACCGAGGACACCGGCGACGGCGTGTGCCCGGCCGGAGCGGAGAACACCAGTCGATCCCGGCCGGGCCGGGCGGGCGGCACGCCGCGCACCGGCCGCGGGCATCGCCGCGGCCAGGACGACGAGGAGCACCGCGGCGATCGTCCCGGCGGCGGTCGCCGGCGTGGGTGAGAGCCGGTCCCCGGCCAGGCCCGCGGCAAATCGTGGTGCGAGCAGGGCGAGCGCGGCCGCTCCGGTCCCGGCGATCGCGCCCGCCGCGGCCGTCGTTCCCGCACTGAGCGCCCACGCCACGGTGACGAGCGCGAACGTCGCGGTAAGCACACCGCCGAGCGCAGTGGTCGCGGGAGCATCGAGCACCCCGCGCGCGACGATCACCGGGTCCGACGAGACCACCACCGGCGCGAGCAACCCGACGGCCACCACCGTCGCGGCACCGACGATCCCGGCGACGACGGGCGTACCCGGCCGGGTGCCGACCGGTCTCTCGTCGGCGTGCGGGGCGCCGCCCGCGGCGATCGCACCGGCCACACCGGCGAGCACCGCGCACAGGTGTCCGGCGAGCAGCATCGCGGCACCGGGTCCGCCGGTGAGCGCCGCGGCGGTCACGGGACGGAACAGTTCGAACCTGTTCGCGTCGATCGCGTCGACGAACAAGGTGAGATCGGCGAGCGCTGCGCCCGCGGCGATACCCCCGGCCCCCGCGAGCAGGGCGCCGGCTGCGGTAGCCGATCGGCGCGCGACCGCGAAGGCGGCGACAGGGATCGCCGACACGGTGATCGCGGCGACGATCGCGGCGGCGAGGATCGCGGACCCCACGGCGCCGGTTCCGGCCCGCACGACCGGCAGCAGCGGCGCCGCCGCGACGGCGAGGGCACCCAGCACCGAGAGTGCGAGTCCGAATCGGAGTGGTGTGGGGCGGTTCGACACGGGGCGACGCTACGCGACCGATATGTCACCGGACCGTGACACACCGAAATGTTCTGTATCGCCGGGGCAAGAGCGGAATGTTTCCGCTTTCGCCGCAGGTGAGACTGTGATGCCGCTCACAGCGCCTGGGCGTGTCTCCCGTATGGGTTGCCAGCCCAGCGATCGTTTCGTTACGGTCCCTTTGGTCGAAATAACGGTCAGGTCACGAACGGGAGGAACGGCGAATGAGCCCGAGCAGTCAGCTCACCAGCCGTGGGGTCCACGACGGATCATCGGAGACCGACCACTACGCAGGCGCTGGGTACTCGGCAGACTCCGGCTACTACACGGAGTCCGGGTACTACGACTACGAGTCCGACTACTACACGGACGCCCCCTACCACTACGGCGACGACCAGCCGACCGCCGCGCAGTCCTACGCCGACCGGTCCTACTACGGGCAGGCCGCTTTCCGTGACGCCGGCGCCGAGACCTACTACGAGAACGAACCGGTCGACGTGGATGCCCCGGGCCGCCGCGGCGGCGCCCACCGCATCCCGACACCGCCGAGCGCGCTCAAGGGCCGCGCCGCGGTGTTCGCCGTGGCGGCCGGCGCAGTCGTCGCCGCAGGCCAGGCCGCAACGAACGGGCCCTCGCAGGGATCCGAGCACTCCGAGGTCGCACTCGCGGCGAACGAGTCCGATTCCAACGTCATCACCGCCACCGCGGTACCGCAGGCTTCCCAGTTCGCCGCGACCGCCTCGGACGGCGCCGCTCCGTCGCAGGCGCCGCAGGTCCTCAACATCGCGGACCCGAACGATCTCTCCCAGTTCTCGAACCTGCTCGCGAAGGGCCAGCGGTTCAGCGAGGAGCGTGCCGCCCGCGAGGCCGCCGCCCGCCGCCCGTTGTTCGTCCTCCCCGCGATCGGCACGTTCACCTCGAACTTCGGTGCCCGCTGGGGCACCCTGCACGCCGGTGTGGACATCGCCGGCCCGATCGGCACCCCGATCCTCGCGGTCGCCGACGGTGTCGTCATCGATTCCGGTCCCGCCTCCGGCTTCGGCCTGTGGATCCGCCTGCAGCACGCCGACGGCACCGTCACCGTCTACGGCCACATCGACCAGACCCTGGTGACCGTGGGCCAGCAGGTCATGGCGGGCGACCAGATCGCGACGATGGGCAACCGCGGCTTCTCCACCGGCCCGCACCTGCATTTCGAGGTGCATCTGAACGGCACCGACAAGATCGACCCGGTTCCGTGGCTCGCCACCCGGGGCATCAGCCTCGGCATCGAGCAGGACTGAATCGGCCCACTCGGCAGCAATTCCGCGCCGGAACCCCGTGACCGGAGCCCCGGCGCCACCTCTCCCCTAGAGCTTGACCATCGGCACGCCGCCGACGAGCATCAGCCGCACCTTGCCGGCGCCTCCGAAGTCGATGACGACCGTCGCGGTCGGTCCCGACCCCTTCGTCTCGAGCACCGTCCCGAGCCCGTACTTGTCGTGACTGACCCGGTCCCCCACCGCGAGCACCAGCTGATTGTTGCGGGCGCGCGCACTGCCGAACCCGCCGCCCGATCCGGAGCCGCCACCGAAGCCCGAACCGCCCCCGAAGCCGGATCCGACGCCGCCGTAGCCGCGTGAGCGTCCGGACCCGATGGCGTGGCCGGCCGAACGAACCGGCTCCTCCCGCTTCCATTCGATGAGGTGCTGCGGAATCTCTTGCAGGAAACGCGATTCCGGGTTCGACACGGGCTGACCCCAGGACGAGCGCAGGACCGCGCGGCTGAGGTAGAGCCGACGTCGGGCCCGCGTGATCCCCACGTACGCCAAGCGGCGTTCCTCGGCCAGCTCGGCCGGGTCGCCGAGCGCGCGCATGTGCGGGAACTGCCCGTCCTCCCAGCCGGTGACGAACACGACCGGGAACTCCAGGCCCTTGGCGGTGTGCAGCGTCATCAGCGTCACGACGCCGTCGTCGTTCTCCGGGATCTGGTCCGCATCGGCGACGAGCGAGACCTTCTCGAGGAATGCGGGCAGCGATCCAGGTTCCGGATCGCCCTCGTCCCGCTCGATCTCCTCCAGCCCCGCCGCATTGCGCGCATCGGAGCTGAATTCCCTTGCCACACTGACCAACTCGTTGAGGTTGTCGAGGCGGGCGCCGTCCTGCGGGTCGTCGCTCGCGGCGAGTTCCGCACGGTAGCCGGTCCGTTCGAGGATCGCCTCCACCAGATCACCGAGATCGACGAGTTCGTTTCCGTCCGAGTCGGTTTCGGTGAGCATCGCGCGCAGTCGGTCGAGCATCTCGGTGAACGCGGCAATTGCCTTCTGGGAACGCGTGTTCAGCAACGCGACCTGGCCGGCGGCGGCGTCGGCCAGCGCCTGCCCGAAGCCGATCCCGAGCCGCTCGGCGTGCACCGCGACGCACGCCTCGGCGCGGTCGCCGATGCCGCGGCGCGGGGTGTTGAGGATGCGGCGCAGGCTCACCGTGTCGTCCGGGTTGGCGAGCACCTTCAGGTACGCGACCAGGTCGCGGACCTCCTTGCGCTCGTAGAAGCGCACCCCGCCGACGACCTTGTACGGCACGCCGTGGCGGATGAAGACGTCCTCGAGTGCCCGGGAGGAGTTGTTGGTGCGGTAGAAGACGGCGACGTCGGCGAACTTGACCTCCCCGGCGGCGGTGAGCCGGTCGATCTCCGCGGCGACGAACTGCGCCTCGTCGTGTTCGTTGTCGGCGACATAGCCGACGATGAGATCGCCCTCGCCGGAGTCGGTCCACAGCCGCTTCTCGCGGCGTCCGGCGTTGCGGGAGATGACGGAGTTGGCCGCCGACAGGATGTTCTGCGTGGAGCGGTAGTTCTGCTCGAGCAGGATGGTCCGGGCGTCCGGGTAGTCGCGCTCGAACTCCTCGATGTTGCGGATCGTCGCGCCACGGAAGGCGTAGATGGACTGGTCCGCGTCGCCGACGACGCACAGTTCGCTCGGCGGCACCGGACTCCCGTCTCCGGCCTCACCGACGAGCGTGCGCACCAGCACGTACTGTGCGTGGTTGGTGTCCTGGTACTCGTCGACGAGCACGTGGCGGAACCGGCGCCGGTAGTACTCGGCGACCTGCGGATGAGCCTGCAGCAGCGCGACCGTCTCGCCGATGAGGTCGTCGAAGTCGAAGGCGTTCGCCGACCGCAGCCGCTGCTGGTAGTGGGCGTACACGGTCGCGACGATGCGCGGCAGTTCCGCGGGGTCGCCGTCCGCGTCCGCGGCGGCCTCCTGCGGATCGATCAGCTCGTTCTTCAGGTTCGAGATCTGGGTGGCGAGCAGGCGCGCCGAGTACTTCTTGGTGTCGAGATCGAGATCCTTGGCGATCATCGTGAGCAACCGGCGCGAGTCGTCGGCGTCGTAGATCGTGAAGTTCGAGTTCATGCCGGGCAGCAGGGCCGACTGGGCCCGCAGGATCCGCACGCAGCTGGAGTGGAACGTCGAGACCCACATGCTGTTGGCACGCGGCCCCACCAGCTGCGCGACGCGTTCGCGCATCTCGGCCGCGGCCTTGTTCGTGAACGTGATCGCCAGGATCTGACCGGCCGCGACACCGCGCTCGGCGAGCAGGTACGCGATCCGCCTGGTGAGCACCGCCGTCTTGCCGGAGCCGGCGCCGGCGACGATGAGCAGGGGACCACCGTCGTGGGTCACCGCTTCCCGCTGCTGGGGATTCAGGCCCGCGAGCAGCGAGTCGGACGAATCCGCACTCGCTCGCCGGGGTGAATCGGAGTCGGGGTGGCCGAAGGCAACGGGAGTGTTCATCGTCGTGCCAAACTACCGGCGGACCCCGACAATCGCGTAGACGGGCGATCCGGACGTTCCGGCCAGGTCGCCCTTACTTGGCGACCGGATTCCACGGATGGCAGACTGGTTTGCATGTCATGTGACCGCTGTCGACCGGATGGACAGGATGCACTACGGTGTCGGTTTCCCAGCACCGACGCCTGACCGCACGGTCCTGATCCACCTCCGGCGGTAACGCCCACCGGTTCCGGAGCGATCCCAGTTCTGACGCGAGGAGATGACATGAGCACCAACATCGACGCTGCCACATCCGACTCTGCCGCCGACGTCCCCGCCAGCCAGGCGGAGATCGACGAACTTCGCAAGGAGATCGACCGACTCGACGCCGAGATTCTCGCCGCGGTCAAACGCCGCACCGAGGTCTCGCGAATCATCGGCCGTACCCGCATGGCTTCCGGCGGCACCCGTCTCGTGCACAGCCGTGAGATGAAGGTGCTCGAGCGGTTCAGCGATCTCGGCCAGGAGGGTCACACCCTGGCGATGCTGCTGCTCCGCCTCGGCCGCGGCCGACTCGGCCAGTAGTAGCCACAACCGACTCGGCCGGTAGCCGCACGGGCTTCCGGCCGTAGCCGTCGGCCTACTCGAAGGCGATGTACTTGGTTTCGAGGTACTCCTCGATGCCTTCATGTCCGCCTTCCCGTCCGATCCCCGACGCCTTGACCCCGCCGAACGGCGCGGCCACGTCGGAGATCACCCCGCGGTTGACCCCGACCATGCCGGATTCGATCGCCTCGGACACCCGCAGCGCACGATCGAGGCTGCGCGTGTACATGTAGGCGGCCAGGCCGTACTCGGTGGCGTTGGCCGCGGCGATCGCTTCGTCCTCGGTGTCGAATCCGGCCACCGCCGCCACCGGGCCGAAGACCTCTTCCCGCAGGATCCGCGCGGACGTCGGGACGTCGTCGAGGACGGTCGCCGGGTAGAACCAGCCCGGCCCGTCCGGAACCTTGCCACCGAGCCGCACCCGCGCACCGTTCGCGACCGCATCGTCGACGAGGGTGGTGACGGTGTCCTTCTGGTCGGCGTCGATCAGCGGTCCGAGTGTCGTGTCCGGATCGGTGCCCGGTCCGAGCCGGTAGGCGGCCATCTTCTCGGTGAGTTTCGCGACGAACTCCTCACGCACGGAGTTCGCGACGTGAATCCGGTTCGCGGCCGTGCAGGCCTCGCCCCCGTTGCGCAACTTCGCGGCGAGCGCGCCGTCGACCGCGGCGTCGAGATCGGCGTCGTCGAACACCAGGAACGGCGCGTTGCCTCCGAGTTCCATCGACGTGCGCAGCATCGCATGCCCTGCCTTCTCGGCCAGGGCGCGGCCGACGCTCGTCGACCCGGTGAAGGTGAGCTTGCGCAGTCGCGGGTCGTCGAGCAGCGGACCGGTCACGGCACCCGCGTGGGAGGTCGGCAGCACCGAGAGCACACCCGTCGGCAGGCCCACCTCCTCGAACACCCGGGCGAGCAGCAGCATCGTCAGCGGGGTCGCCGACGCCGGTTTGACGAGCATCGTGCAGCCGGCGGCCAGCGCCGGCGCGATCTTGCGGGTCCCCATCGCCAGCGGGAAGTTCCACGGCGTGATCGCCAGGCACGGGCCGACGGGCTGCTTCGTGACGAGAATGCGCCCGGTACCGGCCGGCGAATGGGTGTAGCGGCCCGCGATGCGGACCGCTTCCTCGGAGAACCAGCGAAGGAACTCGGCGCCGTAGCGAGCCTCGGCGCGGCTCTCCGGCAGCGCCTTGCCCATCTCGAGGCTCATCAGCAAGGTGAACTCCTCGGCGCGGGCGGTGACCGCCTCGAAGGCCGCGCGCAGCAGCTCACCGCGTTCGCGGGGCGCGGTCGCCGCCCACTCCGGCCCGGCCGCGACCGCCGCGTCCAGTGCTCTGGCCGCGTCGGCGGGACTCGCGTCGGCGACTTCGGTGAGGACCTTCCCGGTCGCCGGATCATGAACGGGAAAGGTCGCGCCGTTCTCCGCAGCGGCCCAGTCGCCGCCGAGGAACAGATCGGTGGGCACGGTTCGCAGCATCTCCGAGATGTCCATGTCCCCATCATGCGCCCGCGCATTTCACATCGGTTTCCGACCGACCGGTAACTTCCGTTCCGCACTAGTCTCTGCAGACATGGAAAACGTGACGCGAACCGCCCCGTGGCAACAGCTCGCCGAACATCGTGCGGAGATCGAGTCGCTGCACCTGCGCGAGTTGTTCGCGGCGGAACCGGGTCGCGCCGAGGCGTTCACGCTCACCGCCGCCGACCTGTACATCGACTACAGCAAGCACCTGATCACCGGCCGCACCCGCGAGTTGCTGCTCGACCTGGCCCGCGCGTGCGGCGTCGAAGCACACCGCGATCGGATGCTCGCCGGCGAGCACATCAACACCTCGGAGGACCGCGCGGTGCTGCACACGGCGCTGCGGCTTCCCCGCGAGGCGACGCTCACCGTCGACGGCCAGGATGTCGTCGCCGACGTGCACGCGGTGCTCGACAAGATGGGTGAATTCACCGACCGGGTCCGTGACGGCCGGTGGCGCGGCGCCACAGGGGAACGCATCACCACGGTCGTCAACATCGGCATCGGTGGGTCGGATCTGGGTCCGGTGATGGTGTACCGGGCGTTGCGGCACTACGTCGACGCCGGTGTCGAGGCCCGGTTCGTCTCCAACATCGATCCGGCGGATCTGACCCACAACCTGCAGGGTCTCGACCCGGCCCGGACGCTGTTCGTCGTTGCGTCCAAGACGTTCTCGACGCTCGAAACCCTGTCGAACGCGACCGCGGCGCGGCGCTGGCTGGTCGCGGCGCTCGGCGAGGACGCCGTCGCGAAGCACTTCGTCGCGGTGTCCACCCACAAGGAGCGGGTCGTCGAGTTCGGGATCGACCCGGAGAACATGTTCGGGTTCTGGGACTGGGTCGGCGGCCGGTATTCGGTGGGCTCGGCGATCGGGTTGTCGGTGATGGCCGCGATCGGCAGGGAGCGGTTCGCGGAACTGCTCGCCGGGTTCCACGCGATGGACACCCATTTCGCGACGGCGCCGCTCGAATCGAACGCGCCGGTGCTGCTCGGTCTGCTCGGCGTCTGGTACACCAGCTTCCTCGGGGCGCAGTCCCGCGCGGTACTGCCCTACAGCAACGATCTGGTGCGGTTCCCCGCGTATCTGCAGCAGCTGACGATGGAGTCGAACGGCAAGTCGGTGCGCTCGGACGGCACCGCGGTGGACTATCCGACCGGGGAGATCTTCTGGGGTGAGCCGGGCACCAACGGCCAGCACGCGTTCTACCAGCTCCTGCATCAGGGCACGCACCTGATCCCGGCGGACTTCATCGGCTTCGCCCGCCCCCTCGACGACCTGCCGACGATCGACGGACGCGGCTCGATGCACGACGTGCTCATGTCGAACTTCTTCGCGCAGTCGACGGTGCTCGCGTTCGGCAAGTCCGCCGAGCAGATCCGCGCCGAAGGCACCGACGAGGCGCTGGTGCCGCACAAGGTGATGCCCGGCAACCGCCCGTCGACGACGGTCCTGGCCCCGTCGCTGACCCCCTCCACGCTGGGTCAGCTGATCGCGCTGTACGAACACGAGGTGTTCGTGCAGGGCGTGATCTGGGGTATCGATTCGTTCGACCAGTGGGGTGTCGAACTCGGCAAGGCGCAGGCGCTCGCGCTGGAACCGGCGCTGACCGAGCCGGAAGAGCCCGCATCCCTGGGGGATTCGTCGACGGACGCGCTGATCCGCGAGTACCGGCGGCTCCGCAACAGCTGACGATCTACGCGGCTTCTGCGAATTCGCTCGTGCCGCAGGAGGAGCGGATTCCGAAGCGGTGGGCGAATTCGACTGCCGGGCGATAACGACGCGACGACCGTCAGGCGGCCCGGGGATTCGACCACGCGGCGGTGGTGTGGGTGTGGCCGCTCTCGTCGATCAGGCGGGCCGGCATACCGTACTGCTCGAGCCAGCGCATCGCCCCGAGGCCTCGGCGCAGGGCGGTCGCACAGGCCGCGTCCGCCCACACCGCGTCCGCGGCGATGACGGTGACCTCGCGCCACAGCGAATCCCGGGAGTCCCCCGCCGTGCGCGTCGACATCGCGGCACCGGCCGGGAGTTCGACGGTTCCGCCCCCGGGCAGGTCGATCTGCCAGCCGCCGGCCGGGCAGTTGCCGGCGGTGGCCATCGTTTCGCGGCTCTTCGCACTTGGTAGGGGCGGGTGTCGATCGACCCCATTGCCGTGTCGGTGATTGAAAAAGGGCCCGCGCCCTTGTGAGCTGGGTGTTCTCAGGCATCCAGGACAGCAAGGAACGCGGGCAT
>NZ_JALPTB010000123.1 GCF_023218075.1 Rhodococcus sp. HM1
GGTCGGGTGGCCAGTCCTTTCAAGCCCCACTCGAGAGTTGGGCAACCAATCATCAGCCTCGCCCGGCCCGCCCGGGTTACAGCACAACGTAACTCTCACGAAGTAACTGCACCTACGAACTTAAGGATCCGTCATGGGATCACCGACTGTCACCAGGACCGACGTGCCGCCGGGCTCGATCGTCACCGACCAGCCACCCAGATCCAGCTTCAAGCGTGTCCTCACCGGCAGCATGGCCGGTGCCGTGCTCGAGTGGTACGACTTCGCGATCTACGGCATCCTCGCCGCGACCGTCCTCGGTCCGCTCTTCTTTCCCGGGGACAGCGGCGTCGCCAAGCTGCTGCTGGCGCTGGCCACGCAGGGTCTCGGCTTCGTCGCCCGCCCGTTGGGCGGCATCGTCTTCGGACACCTCGGTGACAAGTTCGGCCGCAAGCCGATGCTGGTTGCCACGTTCCTCATGCTGGGCACCGCGACCGCGGCGATCGGTCTGCTTCCCACCTACGACCGAATCGGCATCTGGGCAACGGTCCTGCTGGTCGTGCTGCGCATGATCCAGGGCTTCGCGCTCGGCGGCGAGTTCGGTGCCGCAGTGCTGCTGGTCAGCGAATACGGCGAGCCGAAGAAGCGCGGCTTCTGGGCCTCATGGCCACAGGCAGGTGCTCCGATGGGCACCGTCCTCGCGACCATCGTGGTATCGACGATCGGCTTCTTCCTCTCGGACCAAGCATTCGACCAGTGGGGCTGGCGCGTCGCCTTCCTCTTCGCGATCCCGCTGCTGATCATCGGCTTCTGGGTGCGCCGCGGCGTCGAAGAGTCGCCCGTATTCAAGGCCGCACAGGAACAGGCCGCGAAGGCCCCGGCTGCGCAGGAGCGGTCCTCGATCCTCGAGGCGTTGTCGCGTCCGCGTGCCGTCCTCACCGGTCTGGGCATGCGCCTCGGCGAGAACATCGCGTTCTATGTCTACACGGTCTTCGTCATCGCGTACGCCACCACGTACTTCGACTTCCACCGCGGCGACATCATCATGGCGGTGACGTTCGCCTCGCTGTTCCAGTTCGTCGGCATGATCGGCGGCGGTGCATGGTCCGATCGGGTGGGTCGCAAGACCGCGATGCTCGTGCCGGCGATCGTCCTCGTCGTATGGGCTCCGGTGTTCTTCTGGCTGGTCCAGCTCGAGAGTTTGCCGATGCTGTGGATCGGTGTGTGCGTGGGTGCGCTCTTCCACGGCATGCTCGCCGGACCGGAGGCCGCGTGGATCACCGAACTGTTCCCGACGCGCTACCGCTACGCCGGATCGTCACTGGTCTTCCAGGGCTCGTCGATCATCGCCGGTGCCCCGGCGCCGTTCATCGCGGTCTGGCTGATCGAGAACTTCGGTGTCGGCACGGTTGTCGGCTACCTGGTGATCACGATGGCGATCACGGTGATCGCCCTCACCCTGAGCCGAGAAACGAAGGGCGTGGATCTCGACGAAGTCGCGTGACCTTTCGAAATTCCTCCGGCGAACTGCTTCCCGAAGGCCGGGCCGAGAAATTCGGTTCCGGTCTCCGGGGAGCAGTTTCACATTCGCGGTCGGGTACTAACAGGCGTGAGTCCCCCTGTCCCGCAGCGCCTTCACCCACCCTTCGCCGATGTCCCACACCGCGACGAGAGCGACCACGACGATCACCGCCGTCGAAGCGGCGCTGGCCGAGTCCGTCGCTTCGCCGAACGCGGCGACGAGATAGTCGGGGTTGAACAGTTCGTCGCTCGCGGCGAGCCAAATGACCGGCAACGTGAACAGCAGGCTGAGGACCGTGTTGATCACCGCCATGGAAATCGTCCATCCGCCGATGGCGTAGAGGACGACTTCGAAGACGGCGCTGAGCACCAGCAGGACGAGCAACGCCGGGATCCAGAACGACCAGAGATCGGGGTCGAGAATCGCGATTGCCGATCCGTCGTCGGATCGGAATCCGGAATAGGTTCGCTGGAGGATCAGGAACACGAACAGGAACACGTAGATCGCAACCGTGAACACGGTGTCGGACAACGGCACTCGTCGAGAATCGTCCACCTGCGGAAGCCGATCGACGGTCCACACGCCCGTCGGATTCGCGACCGAAGCGCCGGTGCGTTCGAGCACGGCGAAGACGACGGTCGTCCAGAAGGCGATGTGCAGCGCGACCGTCCCCGCCGTCCAGATTCCGGACCCGAGTGCCGAGATCGCCGAGGCTCCGTCGAGGACATCCAGCACCAGCACGACGACGCCGGGGATCGGCGCGATCCACAGGAGCACCGACAGCAGCCGTCGCCAGTCCAGATACAGTTCCGGCCCGATGAGGTAGAGCGGCCGCTCCGAGTATTCGGCGGCGAGACGGGCCGGGTCACCGAGTTCGGTGAGCACGCGTTCTTCGGCTTCGGCCGGGTCGGAACCGGACTCGACCCGCGCGTCGACGGCGTCGGTGATCGACGCACGCAGTTCGCGGTCGATGTCGTCGCGCTTGTCCACCGGGATACTGCGCAAGGTCGCGGCGACGTAGCGATCGGTGAGAGTCATGGTGCGCCTCCTTCGGTGGTGGGTGGGACGGTCCCGCGATCGAGCGCTTCGAGACTGCGACCGAGTGCCGTCCATTCCCGCAGCAACTCCGTCGCGAGTTCCTCGCCCGCGGCGGACGTTCGATAGAACTTGCGCGGTCGCGATTCGTCGGTGTTCCACTCGCTGACGAGCAGCCCTTGCTTCTCGAGCCGCCGGAGCAGCGGATACAGCGTGTTCGCCTCGACGGCGAAACCCGCATCGGCCAGCGCTTCGAGCAGTCCGTAGCCGTACCCGGGCGTGCGCAACATCAACAAGCTGGCGACCACGACGGATCCGCGGCGCACTTCCTGTCCGTGTACGGCGACGACCTCGGGATCGAGCATGGCCAACACGATAGTGTGTGTCACACACTATTGCAACGGACGCAGGTGGCTCGGGTCCTGCAGGTGACTCAGCGTTCGTAGCCGCGCCGCATGTCGTCGACGATGCGCGGGCGGTCCAATGTCGAGGGTTCGAGGGAGCGCCGTTCGCGGTCCAGCGGGAACACCGCCGCCGCCGCGAGGGTCGCGGGATCGAGGAAGCGCCGCGGCGCGGCCGTCGGCGACAACGCGAGTTCCGGTGCGGTGCCCACCTGCGCCAGGGTGAATCCCCAGTCCCCGAAACTCGGCACGTACACGTGATAGGGCGTGACCCCCAGGCCCGCCGCTTCGACGCTGGCCACCGTCCGCCAGAACGCATCCGGCGTCGAATACGGACTGCCCGACTGCACGACGAGCAGGCCGTTCGGATTCAGGGCCGCAGCGGCCAGTCCGTAGAACTCCGTGGAGTAGAGCCGACCCAGCGCCGGGGTGTCCGGGTCGGGCAGGTCCACGATCACCGCGTCGAACCCGCCGCCGCTGCGTTCGCGCAGCCACCGGAACGCGTCGTCGATCACGAGGGTGAGCCGATCATCCTGCAGCGCAGCCGCATTGAGATCCCGCAGGCGGGTGTTCGCCAGATCAATGACCGCGGGGTCCAGTTCGATCTGCACGATCTCGCGAACGGTGTCGTGGCGCAACACCTCTCGTGCCGCGAGACCGTCACCACCGCCGAGGATCAGCACCCGCTCGGGGTTGCGCGCCAGCGCCGGGTACACCAGCGCCTCGGTGTAGCGGTGTTCGTCGCGGCTCGAGAACTGCAGGTCCCCGTCGAGGTACAACCGCACGTCGCCGGCACGATCGGTGACGACGATCTCCTGGTATTGCGAACGCTGCGCGAACACCACCGGATCGGGGTACAACCGCTGCCGCGACGTCGTCTCGATATCGGCGGCGCGCACCAGCAGCCACCCCAGCACGGCGGCCGCGAGCAGCAACGCGGCGACCGCCAGTATCCGTGCGGCCGGCCGCAACTGCCCGCGCAACAGGAACAGTGCCGCGACCGCCGCGGCACCCAGGTTCACCATCCCGGTCAGCGCCGCACCGCGGATCAGCCCGGCCATCGGCAGCAGAATCAGCGGCCACACCAGCCCACCCAGCAACGCGCCCGCATAGTCGGCGGCGTTGAGATTCGCCAGCACCTTCCCGGTTTCGCGGGCGTCGGAGTCCCGGCCGGTCTGCAGCAACGTCATCAGCAGCGGCACCTCGGCGCCGACGAGCATGCCGATCGCCGCGGTCGCGACGACGAGCACCCACGTCGACGAGCCGACGAACGTGAACGCGACGTACAGCACCGCCGCGCTGAGCCCACCGACGAGCCCGAGCACCACCTCGACACCGACGAACGCCTGCCCCGCGTACGGCAGCAGCGGCTTGGCGAGCAGCGCTCCGGCACCGAGGGCCGCGACGAAACCGGCTACGATCAACGATGTTTCGGTGATGCCGCCGCCGGTCAGGCTCACCGACAGGGTGAGCAGCGCCAGTTCGTACACCAGACCGCACGCCGCGCACGCCGCCACCGCGGCGAGCAGCACCACCCGCGCCCGGCGACCGAGGGGCCGCGCCGCGGTGATCGGTTCCGGATCGAGAATCGTCACGACAATGCGGCGGCGTTGACCAGGCCGACGGAGACGAGCGTGACCGCGACGGCCCATGCCGCCCCACTCATGTGGGGTTCACCGACCAACGACACGAGACGCCCGGGCAGCGCCCGATTCATGATCACCAGCGCCACCGCCTGCAGCACGATTCCGACGAGTCCGTAGACGGCCGAATCCACCAGGCCCTGCGCGAATCCGTCGGAGCTGGTGAGGATCGCGGTGACCACGATGATGGCGAGCGCGAGATGGTTGGCACCGAGCAGCAACGCCGCGTTCGGGTTTCGGTCCACGTACACCTGGTGACGCAGATTACCGGGGGTCAGTGCGTCGAGCACGGCGAATCCTGCTGCCAGGACACCGATTCCGACGACGAAGTAGGCGAGTGTCGCGAGGACGCCGCCGACCAGCAGGACCGGGTCGACGGTGCCGATCTCGATGTCCGCAGCCAACCAGGTGACGGTCATGTTCTGTACTCCCGAATAGGTGTTCGCGGTCATTTTGCGTCTCCCGATCCGCCCGAGGTGTTCCCGGCTGCGGGTGATCCCGGCGTGAATCCCGGTCCGAGATAGGCGTATCCGCCACTGCTGTAGCGGCCGCCGAGGTCTTCGACGGTGATGGTGCTGCCGCCGCCGGGGGCCGCGCCGACGGTGACGATGTCGTCGTCGTACCGCAGGTACTCGCGACCACCGTCCGCGCTGCGTGCCGCCGGTTCCATCTCGTCGACGATGTTCGCCACCGTGATGCCCACAGGATCCGGGCTGTAGTAGGTGGCGACGTCTCCGTTCCTGTCGCGCAGTTCGTAGGTGTCCGCGAGCCAGTCCCGGACCGGCGCACCACAACCGGCGACTGCCAGTGCCATCGCGCCGAGCACGATCAGGGCGAACATGCGTTTCACGGCTGCCACACGCTCTCGGTCTCGACGATCACCGACTCGTCCCGGTAGGGATACAGATGCCAGGTGCGCCAATGCCAGTGGCCTCCGGTAGCGGCGGCGGTCAGGACGGTGAGTGCGTCGCGGTCGCCGGGGAACTCGGCGCACAGCCAGCCGGACCGTCCGGCGGCCCCGGTGCGCAGCATCTCGGCGCGGCGGCCGAGCGCCCGTCGGGAGACCGTCTCGATGTGGCTGGTGAACCGGTAGCCCTGCCGGTGTTCGACGTCGGGCAACGGCCGGCCACCCGCTGCGATCGCGTCGCACGACACCTGCTCGGTGAGGGTGCGGCCGCGCGCGGTCGCGGTGACGACGTGCGAGGCGCCGAGCACCCCGAGGGTCAGCTCCCCCGCTGCAGGATCGGTCAGATTCAACTCCACGAGCGGACGCGGCGCCGGGGCATCGACGACGAGACCCAGTTGCCCCGCCGAGACGTCCCGGGTCTCGACGTCGAGCAGATGCACACTCATTGCGCGGGACCGGCGTGGATGACGGTGAGCTCGCTGCGGGTGACGGCGCGCCCGGTGGACACCTCCCACGACGCGGTGCGCGCCCACCGTTCGAACGACAGCAGGCCGGCGCGGTCGGCCGTCGCGTAGTCGGCGTAGTCGACGGTGCCCGTCGGCGCGGTGCCGGTCGTTCCCTCCGCGGTGAACCGCGCGGTGCCGCGTTCGATCTGCCGGTACACGCGGTCGTCCAGGATCACGTCGCCGTTCGGTTCCAGACCGGTGCCCTCGCGACGCATCCACAGTGTCATCTCGAGTTCACCCTCGTCGTTCTCGACGGTCAGCCAGCGACGGCCGGTCGAGCCGTCGAGCAGGTGTTCGTGCCAGCGGTATCCCTCCTCGTCGAGGGTGATGGTGCCGCGCACGACGTGGTCGATGCCCGCGTAGGTGATGATGTCGCCCACCCCGATGGTGTACGGGTCCCAAACCTCCGGATAGTCCGCGAGCGGATCGACCCGAGCGGCCGGTGTCGTCCTGCGTGTCCGGACCACGACGACGAGCGTCGCCACCACGACGACCGCGATCAGAACAGCGATCAATATCTCGGTCACAGCTGAAAATCCCCCTCGGATGTATGTCCGGGCCGACCCTACCGGGGTGGAGTGAGGCATCTCGCGTCATGGGTTACGCCGTGGTTCTCGACACCAGGGGTTCGCCGGAGGTCGGTTTCGAGGGGGTGGGTGTGCACAATCTATGGGCCGGACCATCGGCCCGGTACACGTGGACGAAGGACCTCGCCACACGCTGTTCGCCGCCATCCCCCGGAAGGCCGGAATGAGTTCCACCGAGAACATCGTCGATCCGCATCACGACACCCTGCGCGGTCCGCGCTTCTGGGTCGGACCGATTGTCGTGGTGACCGCCTTGATGGCGGCGCTCGCCTATCTGTACCTCGGCAGCATGATCAGCCCCGCCGATCACCTGCGGAAATTCCCGATGGCGATCGTCAATCAGGACGTCGGCGACGTGATGCCAGGATCGGACGCCCGCCGGAACCTCGGTGACGAGATCACCGCCGGGATCCTCGACGGCATCGACCCCGAGCGCATCGACATGCAGCCGATGGGTATCTCGGCGATGAACTCCGGGCTCGACAACGGCACGCTGTACGGCGCGATCGTCATCCCCAGCGACTTCACCAAGCGCACCTCGATCCTCGCGCAGGCCAGCGTCGTGCCCGGCGACATCGAGAAACCGATCATCACGGTCTACACCAACCCGCGTACCGGCACGTTCGGCACGAACATCACGCAGACCATCGCCAACCAGGCCATGGCCACGGTGAACGCCACGATCGGCGAACAGCTCACCCGCACGGTCGAGGACACCCTCGCGACCTCGGCACCGGACCTGCAACTGTCCGGCGGCAGCCGGATCACGCTGGCCGACCCCATCAATGTGCTCACCGTCCCGCACAAGCCGCTGCCCGACAACACCGGCGCCGGCCTGTCCGCGTTCTACTACACGCTGCTGCTGATCCTCGCCGGTTTCACCGGCGGCATGATCGTCAACACGATGGTCGACCAGGCGCTCGGCTTCCAGCCCGCCGAGTACGGCCCGCGGTTCATCGCCCGCGAGACGACCCACCTGTCCCGGATGCGGGTGCTGCTCATCAAGTGGGGAATCATGTTCGTCGTCGCGATGATCGTCTCGGCCCTGTATCTGTGGATCGGCACCGCGCTCGGTATGCCGTTCCCGCGCGCACTGCTGATGTGGGAGTACGGCACCCTCGCGATCACCGCCGTCGGGGTGACCGCACTGGCCGTGGTGTCGATCTTCGGTCAGGCCGGTCTGCTCGTGAACCTGCTGCTGTTCATCGTGCTCGGCCTGCCGTCGTCCGGCGGCACGGTGCCCCTCGAGGCGATGCCGCCGCTGTTCGATTGGCTCTCGACGTTCGAGCCGATGCACCAGATGTACATCGCGACCCGCGCGATCCTGTACTTCGACGGCCGCGGTGCCGCCGGGCTGGCGCACGGCGTGTGGATGACGCTGCTGGGCCTGGCGATCGGACTGGTGCTCGGCGCGGTGATCACGATGATCTACGACAAGCGCGGGTTCCACCGTCGCCACGATGTCCCGGAGGTGTCGGCCCCTATCGGCGGGTGACCGCTCCCCGCACGGTGCAGGAGCGGGTCATCGCTCCCGGCGGAACCGCTCCTGCATCTGCGGGTCGCTCTCCCACCAGAGTCCCTGCACAGCGGACGGTTCTCGATCGGCCCCGGCGACACCCGAGCGGTCCGGACCGGATCGCCGGGCCGCGTCGCGTTCCAAGGTGTCACGTTCCATGGCGTCGTGTTCCATCGCGTCGAGTTCGGCGTCCACGGCCGCCGCGTTGGCCCGTTCGTCGAGCGTGAGTGCCCGCATCAGCACCAGCAGGAACGGGATGCCGATGACGTCGCCGAGGATCGACAGCATGCCCGCACCGATGATCTGGTCGGTGCGCAGATCCGGCCCCCAGGTCCGGGCGATCTGCTCGTAGTGCTCGACGGCGACGAGCGGTCCGAACCAGAGGACCAGGCCGAGGAGACCGTCACCGATCACTTCGACCACTGCGATCGTCATGGAGATCATCTGGGAGAAACGACGCGGCACCGGGTCCACCTGGATCCGGGAGTAGAAGTACCCGAAGCCGACCAGGACCAGCACTAGCCGGGTGATCTGGTCGACCCAGGAATGGGTGAGGACCGCGGGATACCAGCCGGTGAGGTACAGCAGCCACGGGGTGGCGAGCATGGCGACCGAGGTCGTCGCGGGATGCGCGAGGATTCGCGCGCCGCGGCCGGACACGGCAGCGTCCACTCGCTGCCGACCGGTGGGTCCGAGTGCGCCGCGCAGCACCGTCACGGGTTTGCCCAGCGCCAGGCCGAACGGCACGACCAGCAGCAGGAGCACGACCTGCAGGGCGCGAACCCAGAACAGGGTGTCGGCGTACACACCGATGAAGCTCGTCGCGGCGACCGCCCACGTCGCGCAGCCGAGGAGCAGGAAGCAACAGGCCCGTCCCCGTCCC
>NZ_JALPTB010000124.1 GCF_023218075.1 Rhodococcus sp. HM1
GGGTCGGCGGGCGGGGGGCTGTCCCGCGCGGGGGGCGAGGAACACCACGGTGACGGCGAGCAGCGGCACGGCGCACAGGTAGAAGCGCAGGAACGGGAACGTGAGGCCGCGGAAGTAGGCCAGGGTCGCGAATCCGAGCACCGCGAGCAGGATCACCGCCGCGAGCGGTTCGGGGTCGCGGCGGCGCCCGGCGAGCACCGCCACCACCGGAAGCAGCAGCACCAGCGCCGGTGCCAGCCCGATGATTTCGGCAACGGAGAAGGCCAGGGCCGCCGCTCCCCCGTCCGATCCGCCGCCGGATTGGTCGAGGATGGCCGCGTTGCCGTATTGCGAGGAGAACTGTTGCAGGGCCTGACCGGTGATGAGCCAGCTGGTGGCCGCCCACACGGCGAAGGCCAGGGCAGTCGGCAGCGCGACGACGATCCCGTCGAGCAGCGCCGCGCGCGGGTCGCCGCGACGGAACCACACCACCGCCACGACGAGGGCGGTGGCGGCGGCGGCCGCGGCCAGGGCGTCGTAGCGGGCCAGATAGGCCAGGGCGAGTGCGAGACCGGCGAACACGAGGTCGTGCACGTCGTCGGTGGTGAACCAGCGGATCAGTCGCCGCAGTGCCCAGCACAGCAGCATCAGGAACGGTGCTTCGCTCATGCCGTTGGCGCCGTAGTACAGGATCATCGGGTGGAGGGCGAAGGTCGCGGTCACGGCCCAGCGCAGCCAGGTGGGGCAGCCGCGGTCGGCGGCGATGCCGTGGATCTGGACGACGGCGCCGGCCATGAACGGCGCCGACATCAGCACCCCGGACAGGCCCCATCGGGTGATCTGCGGCCACCATTCGGAGAGCGCGACGACGGGGAGCTGCGCCAGGGCGGTGAGCGGGGTGAAGACGAATCCGATCGCCGCGAGGTGCGGGTCGCGGCTGAACAGTACTGCGCGGGTGGCGGAGACCCGGCTCAGGGCGTCGCCCTGCAGGTACTGGACGTCCACGGCGAGCCACGTCCCGATCACCAGGTAGAGGATGGTGGCCGCCCAGAACAGGCGGGTTCCGGTGTGTTTCACGACGACAACCCGTGGAAGGTCTTCTCCCAGTAGGAGGGGTCCTTGACGAGCTGGTAGGTGCCCTTGATCGCGGCGACGGACATCAGCAGCCAGTACAGCGGCACCGTCAGGCACGAGACCCACAGGCGGGCGTTTCCGGTCTCCCGGCAGGCCACGAGGTTCATGTAGAGCACGGCGAAGTTGCCGAACAGCAGCGAGACGAGGGCCGGGAAGTACACGTACCAGGGGAAGATCTGCTGGACGATGCCGGGTTGCCCGAGCAGCCAGCTCGCCGTGATCATCCAGAAGATCATGTTCAGGCAGGCGACGATCGGGGTGCCGGCGAGCAGGGCGGTGAAGCGCAGCATGCCGACGGTGCCGATGCCGCGCCACAGGGCGATCGGGTCGCGCATGTGCACCAGCCAGGTCTGCAGGTATCCCTTGTACCAGCGGGAGCGTTGGCGGATCCAGTTGATCGGGTCGGGGTTGGCTTCCTCGAGGGTCGTCGAGTCGAGGACTGCCGTGCGCAGCCCGGAGGCGGCGATGCGCACTCCGAGATCGGCGTCCTCGGTGACGTTGAACGGGTCCCACGCGCCGATCTCGTCGAGGACGGACCGGCGGATGTGGTTGGAGGTGCCGCCGAGCGGGATCGGGGACCGCGAGCGCATCAGCCCGGGCAGGATGAACGAGAACCACAGGGCGTAGTCGGCGGTGAACCACGCGGTGAGCATGTTCTGGGATCCGTTGTGGAAGGCGAGTTTGGCCTGGACGCAGGCGACGTCGTCGTCGAGGCGGGCGAAGGCGACGGCGACGCGCCGCAGTTGCAGCGGGTCGGGGCGGTCCTCGGCGTCGAAGATGGTGACGATCTCGCCGGTGGCGAAGTGCAGTCCGTAGTTGCACGCTTTCGGTTTGGTGCGGGGGTCGGCGGCGGGGACCTTCAGGATCTCGATGCTGTCCCCCATGCCGGCGGCTTCCGCGGCGTCGATCGTAACGGTGTCGTCCTCTTCGAGGAGCAGCAGCACCTGCAGTTTGTCGGCGGGATAGACGAGCGAGGACATCGCGGCGATGAGGTCGCCGACGACTTCGGGTTCGTTGTAGGCGGGCACGAGCACCGTGTAGGTGGGCAGGTCGGCTTGGGTGACCGCGAGGGCTTCGTCGTCGGTGACGGTCATGATGGCGTCGCGGGCGAGGCCGCGGGAGAGCAGCAGCAGCCGGTCGGCCATGGTGGCGATGTAGCCGAGGGTGCACAGGGCGGTCGCCGCGATCAGTGCCGGGACCGGCCACACGAGCACCGCGACGAGGCCGACGACCAACGCCGTCAGGGCGGTGCGTTTCTGCCACGGCACGAACGGGACGGCCGCCGACGCCGCGGGATTGTTCTCCCGCAGCCCGTTGACGGCGTCGTGCAGTGCGGCGCTGCGGAATTCGGCGGTCACCATTGTGCGGCCACGAGTTCTCGGCCCAGTGCGGTCAGCAGGTCCACGTCCTTGTCCTCGGATTCGGTGTCGGTGAGGGCATGGCCGCCGCGGAGGAACACGGTCAGCAGGCGGCCCAGGTTGGATGCCATGTTCGGTTCGGCCGCGGGAAAGACGGCGTCGTGTTCGTGGTTGTCGACGGTCAGGAGCGTGACCCGCTGGGCCGTGTCGCCGCGGGTCCAGGTGAACGACAGCAGGCTCCAGGTGAGCAGCAGGTCGTCGTCGGCGACGGTGAAGTACTGAGCCTCGACGCCGTGGCCGAGGTCGACGAACCGTTTGGGTCCGACCCGCGCGCGGCTCAGGTCGAAGCTCGTTTCGACCGGGTTCACCTGGAACAGTGCCGGGTTCGCGGCGGTGAGCGTCTGCACGGCCACGGACCGGGGTCGGGACAGTTCGTCCCAGCGGGGGTCGGGTTCGGTGGCGCGCAGCATCTGCCGGTGCAGGGTGGCGGTGCGCCCGTAGAAGCGGCGCTGCCAGTCGTAGTCGACGATCGCGGTCTCGTACCAGCCGGCGGGCACCACGAGGACCGGTTCGCCGGGCGAGGCGGGGCCCGGCACCAGCGGGCTGCCGGTCCGGCCCGGCAGGGGCAGCACCGCGATGCCGAGCGCGAGCGGAATCACCAGGGCGAGTGCGCCCGCGGCGTCGCGGGGCGTCACTGGGCACGTTCGGGCCTTCCGCGACTCGTCCGGGGTGACGGCCAGGAACACCGCGCCGACGGCGGCGGCAGCGAAGACGGTCGGGACGATCTGGACGACGTCGACCCGGGCTCCGGGCCACAGGGTGAGGTGGACGGCGGCGGCGGTCCATCCGACCAGCACCGTGGCGGCTGCGGCGGCGAGTCCGCGGCGAGGGGTGCGCCCGCAGGCGATGCCGATACACACCGCCGCGAGGACCGTCACGGTGGCGCCGGACGCGAACCGGGATCCGCCGGCCCCGGCGACGACGAGACGCAGGATCAACGGGGAGGTGAACAACAGCACCAGCCACACCGGCCAGTACCGGCTGGTGCCGCGCAGGCCGAACAGCACGACGCAGCCGCCGAGGACGAACAGCCACATCGCCAGCACGTCCAGGTGCATGATCACGTACTGCTCGCGGTAGCGGGGGGTGAGCAGTGCGCGCACCGCCAAGGCGACGACGAGGACGGCGACCCCCACGATCCGGTCGGTCTGGCGGTCGTGGATGGGGAGTTCGTCGCGGCGCCGCCGGGTCAGTCCCCACGCGGCGAATGCGGCGAACACCGGGATGACGAGGACGAATCCGCTGCCGGCGCCGGCCTGGGCCTCGTCGATGATGCGCAGGACGGTGCGGTGGAAGGCCAGGATCGTCGCGAGGAGCAGGATCGCCCAGCGGGCCGGGACTCCCAGCGTCGCGGCACGCTGCGTCCCGGGCCGGCGGTGGCGGGGTGGCGCTGTGGTCACGGTCGCGGCGACCGGTGACCGCGGCAGGCGAACGCCACGATTCCGCCGACGAGCAGACCGGCGGCGGCGAGGACGCCTCCGATCGTGAGCATCCGGCCGACGATGCCGAGGTCGTCGGATGCGGTGTCCGCGGCGGTCGCTGTGGTCGCGGCGGTGAGCACCATCGGTTCCTGTCCCGGGGCGGTGAAGACGACGTCCCCGGTGAGCGTGGCCCAGCGGCCCGGTTCGGCGCGCAGCCAGGACAGGGTGCGGTCCAGTTCCGCCGCGGGCGTGGTCGCGGAGGCGACGAGCACGGTGCGGCCGCTGTCCTCGAGTACCTGCAGGGACGCGAAGCGCACGTCGCTCGGGAACGTGACGGTGCCGGTCCGGCCGGTGTCGTCGGTGACGGTCAGGGCGCGTCCGCCGGTCAGCGTCAGGGGCAGGTTCAGGCCGGTCGGCACCGTGTCCGGGCTGACGATGATCGCGGGCTTGTCGCCGGTGACCGCGGCGTCGACGCTCACCCATTCGGGGATCAGCGGCGCGCCGCTCAGTGCCTGCAGGTCCGCGAGGATGCCGACGGCGCGGGCGGTGTCGGCGAGGCTCGCGGTCGCGGTGGCGACCTGCACGTCCGGCAGCAGGCTGTGCGGGAGCGCCGCGAAATCCACCCCGGCGCCGGCGGGGGCGGTGATCACACGGCTCGTGCCGTCGAACCGGATGGTCACCGGCTGTTCGAGACCGCACTGGGTGGTGCCACCGGAGGTCTGCAGCGACACCGTTACGGGTGTGACGCGGGAGAGCAGGGCGTCGGGGACGGAGACGGTGCGATCGATCCGGCCGGTGTCGTCGGCGGGCCACGAGTCGACAACCCGGTCGCCCACCGACACTGTGACGATGCCGGTGCGCACGGAGGTCGTCGGGGTGTAGACGCCGCTCAGTTCGAGCCGGAGGTCGTGCACGCGCCGGCCGATGCGGCTCTGGTCGACTCCGAACTCGACGGTGGCGACCCCGACCGCGGTGGCGGAGGGCGCGCCGATGCCGAGTTCGTCGAAGGCCAGGTCGGTGGTCGCCAACTGCGGGACGACCGCGGTGCCGCCGAGCGTCGCCGTCTCCTGCACGGCGAGGACGGACAGGTCGCTGCGCAGGCCGCGTACCTGGTCGGCCAGACCGGCCGCCGACCCGGTCAGTTCGAGGGTCGGCGTCGTCTGCGCCGGCAGCACGCGTGCCTGCGCGGTCGCATCGTTCTGGTGGATGACGATCCGGCGAGTGAAGGCACCGGCGTCGTCGGTGGCGGCCGGGGGTGCGGGCAGCACGACGAATTCCGGTTCCCGTCCGGAATAGCGGGATCCGATCGCGGTGGTCAGCGAGGCGGCCGCGGCGGATTCGGCGGCGGTGGGCTGTTCCGGCAGGTACAGCTCTATCCGTTCGAGGATCGGGGGCAGGAATTCGCCGACGGTCGCGGGGTCTCGGGGCGTCCCGTCGTAGCGGATCCGCGGGTCGAGCAGGGCGAGTGCCCGGCCGGTCCAGTCGGCCGGGCAGGTCTCGCCGATCGGGTACAGCGCGGTGTGCAGGGTCACGGTGGCGGCGCCGTCGCGGACGGGCACGAGGTCCAGCGGGATGGTCAGGGGCGCGGCGACGGCGTCGGCGTCGAGTGGGATGCGTTGCTGGACCACCCCGTCGGACAGCACGTCGATCCGGCCGCGCGCGAGGTCTCCGGGCGGTTGCACGGTCGCGTCGAGCGCGCGGGGGGTCAGCCCGGCCGGTACCGGCAACGTCAGGGTGACGGTGTCGTCGTGCCCGCGGAATCCGATGTGGTCGCCGAATCCGAGGGTGTCGGCGGACACGGTGATCGAGTCCGCCGACCGGTCGGCGTGGGCCACGGCAGGCGACAGCGCCACCAGGATCAGAGCCAGCGGGGGGATGCAACGAATGACACGCACCCACGAAGGGTGCCCGGACCCGGACTTAATTCGCAAATACAACGAAGGGTGCAGTGGGGATGCCTCTGCCTGCCCCCTTCTCGTGATCGGTGTCCGAACTTGTTCGGGCTCAACGGCTTTCGCGAACTCCGGGCGACCTCCCCGAACGCGGCGGCGACGCGGCGGCCGTAGCGACGATCACGCCGAGCAGCCGTCCCGAGCCCACCGCGCCGGGTCCACCCGCCCGGCGGACCCCAAGCCCTCGACAGCGCCCCCGACAGGTTGACCGTCAGGTGCCGCCGCGAGAGGAATCCTCCGCTTCCGATGTCGAGGACTCGCAGCCCGTCGAGGGTCGCATATCCGCGTCCCGGCGGACGCTGCGGAGGTAGTCGTACCGCGCCGGGGTGAGGCTGCCCTGCAGCAGATTGAGCGGGTTGGTCTCGTCCCACCAACCCATCCCGATCCGGTCGTAGAGGTCGTTGTCGATCGGCACGGCGGTCACCGTCCTGCGCTCGAGGTGCCATGACGTCCGCGGTCCCCGTCCGGGACCGTCCCGACCAGGTTGCCGAATCGGACCGCGCCGCGTGGTCGTTGCGTCGATGTCGGGTGGGTGGACCACCCTGGATCCGAGAAATTCTGTTATTTTTCGTGTTCCGTAGGCTTCGAAATTCTTGGAGCCGAACGAATGAATTTTGCAGGCCCACAGCGGGAATGCCGATCGCTCTCGGCCTGTTGTGGATACAAGTTGCAACTCTCGAAATCGGATCGATGGTCGATCCGGCCCGGCCCGCAGTCCGCGGGCCCGGGCCGCACACCGTATCGGTCACGGCCGCCTGCACGGGTCCTCGCCGCGCGAGTCCATGGCCGAGTGCAGATCGGAGTTTCACCGATGAAATCGACACCGCCCACACATTCACGTCGCATTCTTCGCTGGGCCGCCGTAGCCACGATGTCGGCGGCAGTCCCCCTCGGCCTCGTCACAGCGCCCGCTCTCGCCGACGCGGCCCCCCACAGCCGGATCGAGCAGGTGTGGCAGCAGGACTGCGACCACAACGGTCCCTGGCAGTGGCGGCAGGACCGCGGACACCGGGAATGGCGCGACTGCGACCACGACCACGGACTCCGGGATTGGCGGAGCCCGCACGACCACGACGACTGGCGCTGGGACCGCGATCTCGGCGTGGGCCCGGGGGTCCCGCGCTTCGGCAACTTCTGACCGGGCGCCGGCTTGCGCCGCGTGCCCCGAGAGAGTTCGGGGCACGCGGCTACCCCATCGAGGATGGTGATACCGATGCGAGAAGACGGGGACACCTGGGACATCGTGAGCAGCGTGGGCCGCACAGCGCTTGCGGTGGCGACCTTCCGGGCGCTCGAATCCGAACGTCCCGACGCGTTGATCTCCGATCCGTTCGCCCGCTGGTTCGTCGAGGCTGCGAACGATCCTCAGTTCGTCGCCTTGCTGAGTGACCCCTCCGCGCTGGAGAAGCTCCCGTTCTTCTTCCCCCGGTTCATGGGTCTGCGCACGAAGTTCTTCGACGACTTCTTCACGACGGCGACCGCGGACGGGGTGCGGCAGGTGGTCATCGTGGCCGCCGGACTCGACGACCGCGCCTACCGCCTCGCGTGGCCGTCCGGGACGGTCGTGTTCGAGATCGACCAGGCGACGGTGCTCGAGTTCAAGTCCGGCGTGCTCGATTCACAGGGCGCGCAACCGACTTCGGATCGGCGGCCGGTCGCGGTCGATCTCCGCGACGACTGGCCCGCCGCCCTCGCCGAGGCCGGCTTCGTCCGGGAGCACCCGACCGCATGGTCGGCGGAGGGGTTGCTGCCGTATCTGCCGGGGCCCGCGCACGACGCTCTCTTCGAGCGCATCGATGCGTTGTCCACCGCCGGTAGCAGGCTCGCTCTCGACGGATTCGGCACGAGCCACGGTTTCGCGCGGTTCGCCGCCGTGCGGGACAAGTACTTCGGAGGCAAGTCGTTCTTCGGCAACTTCGACGTGCGCCACCTGTTCTACGACGATGCCCGGGTCGATCCGGCGCAATGGCTCGGCGCCCACGCGTGGGACGTGCGGGCGTCGAGCATCGCGGACCTCGTCGCGGCCTACCGCATTCGGATGCCGTCGCTCCCGGACGAGCTGTCGGAGCTGACCAGGACGGAGGCCTATCTGACGGCCACGAAGAACACCGGCTGACCCGTCGGTCTCCCCCGAGGGTCGGCATCGAACACCGGGGGCACTCCCACGGATTCGGTTGATCCATTGGTTCCGTAGCGTCCGGATTCATCCTCGGCCGGCCCCCTCCCGGACCCGCGCGCGGCGGCGGTCAGGGCAGGTCGAGGACGAGGATCCCGGGTTGCTCCAGGCTGCCCAGATACAGCCGCCCGTCGTGTTCGGCGACCCCGGTGACCATGTGGAAGTCGACGTCGTCGGCCTGCAGGTCGTGCAGGATGCGCCCGTCCTCCCCCACGCACAGCACCCAGGTGGTGCGGCCGGGCATGGTCAGCAGCCGGGTCGGCAAGCGCCAGAGCAGTTTCCGCAGCCACGGCGGGGTGGTCCCGAGACGGTCCAGCAGCCGATTCCGGGGCGTGACCATCGCGATCCACAGCCGGCCGCCGCGCGCCCGGGAGACGTTGTCCGGCATGCCCGGCAGGTTGTCGAGCAGAACCTCGGGCACGTGGGGGCCCTCGACCGGGACGCGGGTGAGGCGATATCCGTCGGTCTCGACGAACAGCACCGCGGTCTCGTCCTCGGTGAGGGTGAGGCCGTTCGGGAAGTGCAGGCCGTCGAGCACGACGTGGAGGGTGCCGTCGGGGTCGCGGCGCAGCACCCGGCCACTGCCGCGGTGCTCGAGCACGGCGCCGACGTAGCGGTCGAGATCGTGGCGGGTGCTCGACTGCGTGAACCAGACGGTGCCGTCGCGGGCGGCGGTGGCGTTCGAGCAGAAGCGCAGGGGCTCGCCGCCGACGGAGTCCACGACCGTGGTGAGCACACCGGCCTCGGGGTCGAGCCGGAGCAGGCCCCGGTAGGCGTCGCAGACCAGCACGGTGCCGTCGGCGCAGACCTCGAGGCCGAGCGGCCGGCCACCGGTGGTCGCCAGCGTCTTCACGGCGCCGGTCTCGGGGTCGATGCGCAGGATGCGTC
>NZ_JALPTB010000125.1 GCF_023218075.1 Rhodococcus sp. HM1
CGGTCGATCGCGGACTTCAATCCCCCACGGGTGCGTTCGGGGATCATCAGCGGGCCACGGGGAAGGTGGGCGCGGACCCACTCCGGGGCGCCTGCATAGGGGTCGACCTCGGTCGCCGTATCGCCGTATCCGGCCCCGCCGTGCT
Organism: Rhodococcus sp. HM1; assembly: GCF_023218075.1. Taxonomy (GTDB): domain Bacteria; phylum Actinomycetota; class Actinomycetes; order Mycobacteriales; family Mycobacteriaceae; genus Rhodococcus. The sequence continues at coordinate 146 of NZ_JALPTB010000125.1, forward strand.
CGTCGTCGGCCGGGTTCTGATCGTCGTATCCGGCAGGGCCGTGGGCTGAGTGATCGGCAGGATGGACCGGGGCCGGGTAGATCTCGGCTGCGGGTTCGGCAGCGACGATCGGTTCGAGGTCGGTCTGGATGACCGACTCGTCGTCGGTAGCAGGCTGGTCGGGGACGCAGGCCGCATCGACCGGGTGGAGGTCCGATGCCGGCACCCCCGCGGCGTCGAGGGTCTCGTCCGGGATCGGAATGCGCACCGATCCGGTCTCTCGTTCGTCGCTCGCAGTCGGCTCCGGCCCGTACCGCTCGGTCACGTCCGGGAAGAGTTGTCCTCGATTGCCGGTCGACAATGTGTCCTCCGTCGTCGGGTGGTGGGGGCGGAGCTACCCGCCCCCACCGGCGAGATGTTCGGGCAGGTCAGGCCGGGTTGATGCCGTCCGCGGCCGCGGTCGAGATCATCTCGGCGGCAGTGCCGAGCGAACCGTCGAAGAACGTGGTCAGCACGGTGTCCGCTCCCGCGACGACACCTTCGCCACCGGGCTGGACCTTCACCCACTCGCGGACCTGCGAATCGACCTGCGGAGCGGTGGTCACGACGCTGCGCACGGCGTCGGCCGCGGCCTGCCCGACCGGACCGGAGGAGCGCCACTGCTCGACCGTGGCATCGGCCTGCTCGGTGAGCGCGTCCTGGTGCACATCCGGCAGCTGCACCTCGATGGGCTGGCCCTCGTCGTCCCCGGCACCGAAGGCGGTTCCGGCCGCCAGACCGGCCACCCCGCCGACCACCGCGCCGGGGACCGCGCCGACCGCAGCGCCGATCGCTGCGCCTGCCGCGGTCCCGGCCACGCCGGTGGTCACCGCGGGCAGCACCGGGATCGGCAGCGGCACCACACCACCGGCCGCCGCCCCGGCGATACCGCCGAGGGTGCCGCCGATCAGCGCGCCGGGAACCGCCCCGGCCGCAGCGCCCGCTGCAGCACCGGCCACCGTCGCACCGATCTGCGCAGCAGCGACCCGATCGGCACGGCTGGCATCCACGCCGACCGAGGTGTAGAAGGTGGCGACCTCGGAGCGGATCAGACCGGCGGTGTTGTTGGTGCGCTCCCGGTCGTCGTCGGTGACCCAGTTCGGCTGGTTGAAGTGGACATCGCCGACCATGATCTTCTCCGGCGGAGCGATGTAGATCGGCTCCGGGGTGACCGGCTGCGGCGCCCGCAGCGTCATCGGGTCGATCGGCGGCGGGGCGGACTGCCGCTCGTAACGGTTCGTGTCGTAGTTGTAGTCCGGCAGCGGCGCGTACTGACGCTGCTGCGCCGGAGGCGGGGTCCAGTAGATCTGCTTGGCCGGAGGAGCCGGGGCCGGCTTCGGGGCGCTGGTGGTGCCGCCCTGGGTGGACGGGGCCGGGGTGGTCACCCCGCCCTGCGAGGGCAGCTCGACCGGAGCGGCCGAGGCCAGCCCCGACCCTGCTGCCACGATCGCTGCGGCCGTGGCGGGCACGACGCTCGCCTTGGCGATCCGCGAAGCCCTGCGATGTGTGCTCATGATCGCTTCTCTCTCGTGTGTGTCGGGGCGTGGAATCAGTTGAGTGCGGCCGAGACGCCGCCCTGCTCGAGCACCGTCGGTCCCGCATCGACCACATGCGTCGTGGTCACAGCCGGTGCCGCGGTGGTGGAGGTCACTGTTTGTGACGGCGTGCTCGACGTGGTCTCGGTGGTGCTTGTCGGCCGAATCGTGGTGGTTGTCGGGACCGGCGTCGTCGAGGTCACCGTCTTCGCCGTGGTCGTGGTCGTGGACGTGGACGACGCCGAGGAGGCGGCGGCGTCGAGGTCGGCTGCCGCCGCAGCGAGCCAGGACGCGACGAATCGTGTCGGGGCCTGCCCACTGGCGGTGGCCGGGACCGACCCGTAGGAGCCGTGCTCGGCGGCGACGTTGCGCACCGTCGTCATCGCCACCAGATCGAAGGCATCGCGGTTGGCCTTGACCTCGTTCTGCACGACCTGGAACGCCTGGCGCACGAGGCGTTGCGAGGTCGCCGGCGGAACCAGCTCGGGCAGCACACCGACCGTCTTGGCGGCGAGCACCCCGAACGCCGCGGCCGGATTGGCCAGCCCGACCGCCGCGACCGCCGCGATCGTCTCCGGGGTGAGCACCTTCTTGGCGACCGTGACAGCCGCGTTGAGGCCGATCAGACCGACCTTCATCAACGCCGCGGTCACTTCCTGCCCGGTCGGAGGCGTCGCCCGCGGATCGGACGCTTCCGCCAGACGCTGCGAGATGGTCTTCTTCGGCTGGATCGACACCGCCTCGAGGGCGTTCTTCGGAGCCGCAATGTCCTCGTTGACCACATCGACGGCGGTGGTGAACGCCGTCGAGGCCAGTGCCCGGCCGACCGTGGCGACGGCGACGAACGGATCACCGCCGACCTCGACCTGCCCGGCGACGTTGACCACCGCCCGCACGATCGGCGCGTTCGCCGGGGCGTCGCACGCCAGATCACCGGTCTGGCACCAGGACGAGACCCGACCCGAAAGGGTGCCGTAGTCCGTGGTCAGATCGGCGACGGGGCCGATGCCGCCGCCTTCCGGGGCGGTGAACGCCACCGACGACAGCGCCTTCACCGTCTCGCCCGTGGTGCCGGGAACCGGCGACGGGTCGCTCTGCGAGGTGCCGGGGAACAGGCCGGAGCCGGGGCTGCGGGTCGGCGCGCCGAACAGCGCACCGGCAGCGATCGAGCCGGTCGGCACCGCTCCGGTGCCCTTGCCGACCGACCGCAGGAAGTTCGAGGCCGCATGAGCGCCCTGGGAGAAGCCGACCACGGCGATCTTGGCCGACGGACACTGCTCGAGCACCTTCTTCGCCGCCAGGGACAGGTTTTCCTCCCCCTCGGTGACCGACTCGACGTACGACCGGCTACCACCGGGGGTCAGGCCACCGAACGATCCTGGATACGGGACATAGGCCCGATCGACGCTCGCTCCGAGCTCACGAGCCTGGTCGAGCATCGGCCCCATGATGTTCGACAGCATCCCGGTGTCGACCTTCACCGGCGCATCGGGTGAGGACTCCGTGGTGCCCTGCATCCCGAGCACGTACAGATCCGGGCACCCGTCGATGAGCCCGTCGAGCCAATTCGTCTGCGCGTGCACCGGGACCAGACCACCCACACCAGCCATGACCGCAGCCGTGGTGACGGCGGTGGCCACAGTCCGCGTCCCCCAACCCTTCATCTCTCTCCATCCCTCAAGCAGTCGGTCCTCAAGACCCGTAGTGATCACCCCCGCTGTTCCGGCTCTGGGGTGCCGAGCTTGTGCGGAAGCCCTGCACCCCAAAGCCGGTACACCACAGGGCGCTGCACTGCTGTGAGTGCGCACAGCCCTTCGGGACCCGGTCCTCCGAGACAGTGGCCGCCCCGGCTGGGGACCGGCGCAAAACCCCTGTTCGCAAATTTTTGGCAAAGCATATACTCGAAAAGCTCGAAAGAAAAGCAAAAAACTATGCAACTTTAGTGGAGGGGGTGGCGGTGACGGTTGAAGCAGAGCGTCGCAAAGCCCCAGCTCTTTCGAGGTACCGAAGGCGTCTGATTCAGACATTGGCCGGTAAGGTCGATGCGATGACAAACGAGCGGGCGCGTTTTGCGCGAATAGTTGCCGAGCGGAGGCGCCTGCTTGGCTTGACTCTCGACCAGCTGCAACAAGCCGGCGGGCCGTCCGACGTGACTACGGGCAAGATAGAAAAAGGCGCCATCGCTTCCCCGAGCGCCCGTACTCTGCGACGCCTCGACACCGGTCTGCAGTGGACCGAGGGATCTGCGGCGAGGGCCTTCGCCGGCGGGGATCCCACTGCCTTGGAGGAGGTCCCGTCCGTACGGCGCTCGACTCCTGGTGCGGTCAACGCCGCTGCGGACTCGGTGACCCTCTCGCTGACCGTGGTCAACGAGTTGTCCGACATCGCGAAGCGGTACGAGAAGTTGGCGGGGACGATCGAGGACCGGGAACTGGTCGCCGAACTGGGTCGGATCAACGCCGATTTCGACTTGTTGGTCGATCGCATCCTGCGGGCATGGTTGATCGCCCAGCTCGAACGCAAGTCGGCGCCGGACTCACCGGTGCGAGGTGATCCGGTGGTGGAGATGCTGATCGGGGACTACCTCAATCGCACTCCCGAGCCCCCGTCTGTCGAGGACGCCCACGAGCTGCTGTACCTGCGGTGGCTGACGGGTCGGGCCGGGGAGATCGATGAAGCGACCGAGCACGCGTTCGTCACACAGTGGAGCAAAGCGCAGAAGGAGGACCGTCCGTGAACTACCTGGCCCCGTCCCTCGGGCAGAAGCTCGAACGGCTTCTCGCGTTCTACCACCACCGCAACGAACCCGAGTTGACGTTGCAGGCGGTGGCCACCATCGTCGGACAGCGCATCGGCGAGCCGGTCCCGGTGGAACTGCTCGAAGAGGTCCGCTCCGGTGAGCGGACCTCGTTACCGGTCACCGTCACCGACGCGCTGTGCGACGCCTTCAAAGTCGACCGCGACTACCTGCGACTGAGCGGTGGCCGGGATATCGACATCGATCAACGGTTGCGGCTGTGGATCACCATCCGGGACCGCGGGCTGCACCACTTCGCTGCGCGTGCCACCAGCCTGACGCGCGAAGACCTCGAGCGACTTATCGCGGAAATCGAGCGGATGACGCCGCAGACTGGCGGACTCAGACAGGCGTGAAGCGCAGACGAAGGCCCTTCGGGCGCAACGTCAGAGTTTCTTCCACCTCGAGCGCATAGCCGGGTTCGGGGGTGATGTCGAACCGCAGCACCAGGGTCGCCAGGGCCAGGGTCATCTCGTGTAAGGCGAACTGCCGGCCGATGCACGAGCGGATGCCGGTGCCGAACGGTTTGAACAGCTCCGGTGCCCGAGCACGGTTGTGCTCGGGTGCGAAGCGATCCGGGTTGAACCGGTCGGCGTCGGAACCCCAGGCCGGATCGCGTTGTACCGCCAGTAGCAGCACGAACACCCATTCCCCGGCCGTGAACTCGTGCCCGCCCACCCGGGTGTCCTTTTTGGCGGAGCGGAAGAAGCCCGGAGCCGTGGGCCACAGCCGCAGTGCTTCGTTGATCACCTGGCGCGTGTAGCGCAACCGCGGCACGTCCTCGTACCGGACGGAGCCGTCGCCGAGGATCCCGCGAGCCTCCTCGCGCATCCGGGAGGCCACCGCCGGGTCTTGGGCGATGAAGTGCAGCGCGAAGCTCAGGGCGTTAACGGAGGTCTCGTGGCCGGCCACGAGGAAGGTCAGCACCTGATTGCGGATATTCTCCGGATCGAGCGCGGCACCGTCGTCCGGATGCAGCATCCGGTCCAACAGATCACTCCGGCGCTCGCCCGACCGCTGCCGGGCCGCAATCACCTCGTCCACGGTCTCGACCAGCAAGGCATGGTCGAGCTCGTTCTGTTTCTCGTCCTTGCGCTGCAGGAACTTACCGACGAAGGGCACCGGGATCGCACTGTTCTGCGCGAAGGTCAGTGCTCGGCTCATCGCGGCCACGAAGGGATGCTCGCTGCCGCCGAACGAATCGAACGAGTAGCCGAAGCCACAGCGACCGATCACCTCGAGGGTGAGCTTGCCCATCTCGTCCACGACCGGTACGTGTGCGTCCGTGCCGGCGAGGTCCTTGCCCAGCTCGTCGACGACCTCGACCATCACATCGTGGTAGGAGACCATCGCCTCCTTGGTGAAGCCGGGCATGAGGACTTCGTGTGCTCGGGCCCAGCTCGATTCCCCGTTGTAGGCGGTGAAGAGCCCGTCCGCCACCAGCGGTCGCAGCCGTTCGAGAGGCCGGCCGACGTACTTCTCCCACACCGTGTCGTCGAAGACCTGCGCGGCGAGCTCCGCGGAGCCGACGAAGGTCAGGTCCGTCCCGAGAATGGAGCGCCGGTAGATCGGCCCGAGCTCCTCGAACCGCTGCAACGTGGTCTGGTTCGGTTTCTCCTTGGACATTCCCAGGACATCGCCGATGAACGGCACCCGCCGCGGCGGATGCGGAATCGTCGTGTTCGGCACTAGCCGTTCCTTCCCCTTGTCATACGCTCACGGCGTCGGCCGGGCGTTTGGTCCATGCTTGCGCGATGCGCAGCAGTTCGTCTTCGTCGGCGAGCCACCGTGGCGTGGTCACGCGGGATTCCGCCGCCCCGGCTCTGCGTCGCTCGAGCGCGTTGACGATCGCGGCGCACCGCTGCGCCGGGGTGGCCTCGTCCCGCCGCTCCTGCTCGGTCATGTACGGCAGGAGGGTGAACACCGCGTCCTCGCACTCGATCCGCATCCGGTGCTCGCGATCGACACTGTTCGGCAGCAGCCCCGTCGATTCGATCGACATGGCCGGCAACGCGGTCGACAGGTCCTGCCACATCGGCGTCAACGTCAGCACGGCCACCGACGACGGATCGTTGCGCAGTTTCGCCCGGACCGCCGCGAACACCGGAGCGGCGACGACAGCCGCCAACACGCACGCGGTCGGCAAGAAGAGCACATCGTTGGACTGGCTGCGCCAGTCGGTGAACCCGTTGGTCACCTCCGCGGACATCAACACGGCGTTGGCGAATCGTGTCAGATGATCGAAGGCCGACACGCCGCCGGTGCCCAGGATCAGTCCTGCCCACAGCCGAGTGGACCGGTTCTGCTCACCGTCGCGGAGGATGCGCAGGCACGCGTACGCCACCGCGGCCACCGCCAGCGGCATCTGGGCCGCGTAGATCGCCATGTACGTCACGGTCCGCACCGAGCGCAGCTCCTCGATGGCGACACCGGCGGAGCGGGCCGGCGCGCTGATCCAGGCCATCACCAGCATCCACCCCACGATCAGGGCGTAGCACCCGACGATCGTGCGCCGCGGAATCTTCCGCACCTTGCGGTAGGCCAGGACGATGAGGAAGATCGCGGCCGCCCCGAGCATGGCGAAGCCGTGAGTGAGTAGGCGAATGTCCGACAGGGTCAGGGGTGTGGCCCCCAGCAGAACGGTCTGTACCGCACGGTCTCGGAGCAGTGAGGCGCCCAGCCACCACACCAACAACCAGGTGATCTGCTGGTCGAGTTGGCGTTCGGAGACGAAAAGAGCCCGGGCCACGATGACCAGGGCGAGGAAGCCCATCATGGGGATGCTTGCCCACTCCGGCAGCGCGGAGGTGGCCTCCTGATGCAGCAGAGCGCTCATCGCAGCGGGGCGAAGACGCCGGCGATTCGATGCAGATCACCGTGACTGTCCAGGTCGATCGGGCCGCGACTGAGCACCGCCAGGTGCGTGCCGAGCAATTCGGCTTCCGCCTCGGTCGGAGAGTCGAAGGTCGAACGCCGCATCATGTACTCGATTCCCTCCAAGCTCAGCCCCTCGGTCAGGGCACTTTCCGTCGGGCGGAACGGCTCTCCCGGGTGCTGACCGAGCACATGGCCGACCTCGTGAAAGATCTGCTGACGCTGATGGCGAACCGAGCGAGCCGGGTCATAGCGGATGACGTACCGCGTCGGGCCACCGAAGAGCAGCCCGCATCGGGTCTGCAGATCCGTCGACAGGCCCGGCCACGGCTCCAACTCCACCGCCTTCCCGGTGTCCTCTTCCAGCCAGCTGAGGAACTCCGCGACCGTCCACGGCGGCTCGAGGGGCACCCGATCGAGGATCTGCGCGATCCGTTCGCGTCGATCGCCCCCGCGTCTCAGCACTCGCTACCTCCCCTTCAGGCCTCCCCTGCCAGATGGCGGAACCTCCGGAGCATAACGCAAGCCATACTCTCGCCAGGCATCGCTAAACAAAGGCAAAGAATGAGCGAATAGTATGAAAGAATCCGCGTTGGCGGTCGAGGCGTGGGCGTGTCGGACATGCTTTACGCCTCACCTGTCACAAGATGGTCAAGGCATCGCCTCGGCTCGGGCCGACCGGCCATGTTGGCACAGGTTGAACGGTGGAGGGAGAACTGCAGTGGGAATGGCTAGCAAGGGTGCCCGTACCCGCGTGGTCACCCGCGTCCCGGACGAAGTCTACGAAGCCCTCGAGGAGGGTCGCCGAGCTGCTGGGGTCGAATCGATCAGCCAGTACGTCGCGGACCTGCTTGCAGTGACCACCGGCCACCATCTACTCGTCCGCGAGCTTCAGCGCCACCGCGAGGAGGAGGTTCGTATGTCTGCGTAGCTCACGAGTGGCTTCAGCAACTTCATAAGCAAAACGCAGACCACATGAGAAAACCCCCAGCCGTGCGGGGCTGAGGGTCCTCAAAGTTGGTGAGAGCCAAGCGGCCAAACTCGGCTCTCGTACTGCTTTCCCCGAAGGGACTGTCTTGCCGGACAGGTCTCAGGGTACATCGCGCCCTGAATCAGAGCCAACGATCGCTGCGCGTGTCGCCACTCTCACCGGTGACACCTCACCGAATCGTCACCTTTTCGACGTGTGCACGCGCCGCTGGTCGCCGCGTGCCCGGGTGCGGATCGACCCGGATCGCACCCACACGTACGCCACCACGATGGCCATGCCCGCCCAGGCGCCCGGATTTCCGTGGGCGCTCTACCTGGCCGGCGCCGACCATCGCTACCGCCTGCTGGCGTTCGACCTCGACAGCGGGCGCCACGGCCCCGAGGTCGCTCGCGCCGATGCCGACCGGCTGGCCGCGCACCTGGCGGAACTCGGTGTTCCGCACCTGCGCACCCGGTCCGGGCCCACCGGCGGGCAGCACATCTGGCTGCGCCTCGCCGCGCCGGGCGCCGGCGCCGACGACGTGCGGCGCCTCGCCCACGCCCTGCGCCAGCACTACCCCAGCCTCGACACCGCCCCCCTGACC
>NZ_JALPTB010000126.1 GCF_023218075.1 Rhodococcus sp. HM1
GGATCGCGGCGGAGACCTGCACCAGGCGGCGTGGGCGCCGCTCCGGGGCCTCCAGGGTGGTCGAGTCGGTGGCCTCCAGGGTGGTCGAGTCGGTCACAGGGACACCAGCTTCCGTCGGCGGACCAGGGCGATGAAGAACGGTGCGCCGATCAGGGCGAGCACGATACCGACCTGCAGCTCCCCGGGGCGCACGACGATACGGCCGATCACGTCGGCGAGCAGCAGCAGGATTCCGCCGAGCAGGCCCGCGTAGGGCACCAGCCAGCGGTAATCGGGTCCGGTGATGGCGCGGGCGATGTGCGGGACGATCAGCCCGATGAACGCGATCGGGCCGCACGCGGCGGTGGCGGCGCCGGTGAGCAGGGTGATCGCGACGATGCCGACTGTGCGGCTGACCGCGACGTTGGTGCCGAGCGAGCGGGCCACGTCCTCGCCGAGGCCGAGCACGTTGAGGCCGGGGGTGCTCGCGAGGGCGATGACCACGCCGGCGGCCAGGAACGGCAGCACCTGCCACAGCACGTCGGTGCCGCGGCCGGCGACCGAGCCGACCACCCAGAAGCGGAACCCGTCGAGGGTGGTCTGGTCGAGCAGCACCACCGTGTTGGTCATGGCCTGCAGGAAGAACGCGACGGCGGCCCCGGCCAGCGCCAGGCTCAGCGGGCTGGCCTTGCCGCCGCCGATGGACGCGAACCCGAAGACGGTGACCGCGGCGAGCAGGGCGCCGGCGAACGCGAACCACAGGTACTGCGACGGGGTGGTCATCCCGAACAGGTAGATCGAGAGCACCACGAGGAAGGCGGCGCCGGCGTTGATGCCGAGCAGGCCGGCGTCGGCGAGCGGGTTGCGGGTGTGCCCCTGGATGAGGGCACCGGCGATGCCGAGGGCGATCCCGACGACCAGACCGAGCACGGTGCGGGGGATGCGCAGGCTGTGCACGATCAGGTCGGTCTCGGAGCCGTCGTTGACGGTCAGCGCGTGCAGGACCTCGGCGAAGGTCATCGGGCGGGCGCCGATGGAGATGCCGGCCAGCAACACGAAACCCAGCACCACGATCAGCGCGGCCAGGCCGAGCAGGCGGCGGCGCCGCAGCCCGGCGACGCTGCTGTCCGGGGGGAGCGGGGCGAAGCCGTCGGCGGCGGCGATCTTGTCGGTGACCACCTCGGTGTCGCGGCGCAGCAGCGCGCGCCGGGTGCCGACCGGGGCGCCGGTGGCGACGTCGCGGGTGACCAGGCCGGTCCACTGCTTGCCGAGGCTGCCGCCGGTGTGGCCCTCGCGGCGGCCGTTGTTCCACAGCCAGAATCCGGCTGCGGCGGCGACGGCGGCGAACCCGAAGACGATGCGGTCGGTCTGGCCGCCGCCGTTCGCGTCGCCGAGGGTGTCGACGAGCAGCGCGCCGATCACCAGCGGCACGGCGAGCAGGGCGGCGTCGAGCGCGGTGGCGGTCAGGCGCCGCGCGGGGCTCGCCGGGGGGCCCGGATCGGGCAGGACCGGTGAGCCTCCCGGGTGTCGGATCGTGGTCACGGGCGGGGTGCTCCTCGGGATCGGTGCCTGCCGGGGACGCGGACGAGGTCCGCGGAGAGACGTACGGGAACTTAGGTTACGGAATCCTATCTATCCCGTCTCCTGAGGAGTTGCGCAACCGCCCCACACATGCAAAGGTTAGGCTCACCTAATCAGTCGCGGGGTTGTGGAACCGCGGTGCTGCTTGCCGATCAGGAGGTGCGTGGGTGTGACTCTGCTGCTGACCCGTCCCGAGGTCCCGGAAATCTGTGCGGTCCCGGGGTCCGCGTTCGACGACACGCGCACCCGGCTGCGCGCGCTGGCGCCGGACGCCCCTCGCGTCTACGCCGTCGCCCGCGTCGACGAGGAACCCCGCCGCCGTTGGTGGCGCCTGGCCGGCGAGGACCGGGCCCAGCGTGTCGACCTGCTCTACCGCCGCGTGCTCGACGACGTCGAGGATCCGCGCATCGCCGTCGAACAGGTCGCCGGGGCGCTGATCCACGTGGTCGTCGGGCGGGTCCTGGCACCGGTCGTCCTCGACGGGCGCGCCTGGGATCCCGGCCTGGAGAACCTGTGGATCCACCAGGACAGCGACGGCGGCACCGACTGGGCCGGCGTCGCCGACGACACCCTGCGGGTGCTGCCCGGTGATCCCGCCGAGGGCACCCGCGGCGTGGTGGTGCTGCCGTGTGAACAGGCCCTCGCGATCTGGACGGCGCACCGCGCCGTGACCGCGCTGTCCACGGTGCACCGGACGCTGCAGGGTTGCGCGCCGCTCGACGGCGCCCGGTTCTGGGCGCTGGTCGGCCGGGCGGTCGTCACCGGCGCCGCGCAGCTGCCGATGCTCGCCGCGTCGTCGCGGCAGGTCTCCGCCCGCCGCGGCCAGCAGCTGCTCGACGCGTTCGTTTCCGCAGGGTTTCCCGTCCGAGGCCTTGCCTGATTAGGGCAGCCTTCCCTACAATCATGGTCGTCACCTACTGTCGGACCGCGCCGGAGTCCTGAGGGCTGCAGAGACTCCCGGTCCTTCCCACGGCGGGCCCTGCATCCCTGCGGGGCCCGCCGGATCCTTTTCCGGGCCCGCACCGCCCGCGCGCCCCGGCGGCGGCGCGCCCCGTCGGGCGCCTACCATCCGACAGGACAGGGCGGAGACGCCCGGACAGCCGAGACGACGGAGACCTCATGACCAAGCAACTCACCCCCGATCCCGCCGCCACCACCGACGCCAACAACGTCGGCTTCGGTACCGCGCTCGGGCTCGAATTCGTCGAAACCGGCCCGGATCGGGTGGTGGCGCGCTGGACGGTGACCCCGAGCCACCACCAGCCCTACGGCATCGTGCACGGCGGGGTGTACTGCGCGGTCATCGAAACGGTCGCGAGCATCGCCGGCGCGCTGTGGTTCGGCGACCGCGGCAACGTCGTCGGTGTCAACAACAACACCGACTTCCTGCGCGCCACCCGCGAGGGCGTGCTCACCGCGACCGGCACCCCGCTGCAGCGCGGCCGCACCCAGCAGCTGTGGCAGGTCGCGATCACCGACGAGCAGGACCGCACGGTCGCGCACGGGCAGGTGCGCCTGGCCAACATCGCCGACGCCGACCGCATCGGCCACTAGAACCGGAACCACTGTCCGCCGGCTCGGGCACCCGGTGCCCGAGCCGGTGCGGCGTCAGCCGGCCTCGCGGGCCGACCCGGAGCCGCCCTTCTCGATTGCTGCCGCCGCGGCCTCGGCGGCCTCGGTGTGCTCCCGCAGCCGGTCGATCGCGATCCGCGCGAACACCTGCTGCTCGGTCGCGGCCATCTCGTTGCGGCCGGTGGACAAGAACGCCTGCGCCCACGACAACAACGTCGACAGCTTCGACGAGAACCCCACCAGATACAGCAGGTGGATGAACAGCCACGCGATCCAGCCGATGAACCCGCTGATCTCGAGCTTGCCGACCTTCGCGACCGCGCTGAACCGCGAGATCGTCGCCATCGAGCCCTTGTCGAAGTAGTGGAACGGCTTGCGCTGCGCCGGATCCTGCCCGTGCAGGCCCGCGACGATCTGCTGCGCGGCGTACTTGCCGCCCTGCATCGCCACCTGCGCCAGTCCCGGCAGGTTGTCCAGCGCCATCATGTCGCCGATGACGAACACGTTCGGGTGACCCGGCAGCGTCAGGTCGGGCTGCACCTGGACGCGACCGGCCCGGTCGATGCCGGCGCCGGACTGCTCGGCGAGCTGCTTGCCGAGCGGGCTCGCCGCCACCCCGGCCGACCACACCTTGCACTGCGACTCGATGCGCCGTTCGGTGCCGTCCTTGTCCTTGACGGTCAGGCCCTCGGCGTCGACGCCGGTGACCATCGCACCCAGCTGGATCTCCACCCCGAGCCGCTCGAGCGTCTTGCGGGCCTTGCGGCTGAGCTTGCCCCCGTACACCGGCAGCACGTCCGGGGCGCCGTCGAGCAGCACCACCCGCGCCTCGGTCGGGTCGATGTGCCGGAACGCGCCCTTGAGGGTGCGGCGCGACAGTTCGGCGATCTGCCCGGCCAGCTCCACCCCGGTGGGGCCGGCGCCGACCACCACGAACGTCAGCAGCCGCGTGCGCTCGTCGTGATCGTCGGACAACTCGGCCTGCTCGAACGCCCCGAGGATGCGGCCGCGCAGTTCGAGGGCGTCGTCGATGGTCTTCATGCCGGGCGCGAATTCGGCGAAATGGTCGTTGCCGAAGTAGGACTGGCCGGCGCCCGCGGCGACGATGAGGCTGTCGTATTCGGTGACGGTGACCCGGTCCAGGAATCGGGAGGTGACCGTCTGCGCGTCGATGTCGATCGTTTCGACCTCCCCGAGCAGCACCTGCGCGTTCTTCTGCTTGCGCAGCACCATGCGGGTGGCCGGGGCGATGTCGCCGACGGACAGGATGCCGGTGGCCACCTGGTAGAGCAGCGGCTGGAACAGATGGTGGCTGGTGCGGGCGATCAGCACGACGTCGACATCCGCGCGTTTGAAGGCCTGGGTGGCGAACAGTCCACCGAATCCGGATCCGATGACCACGACCCGATGACGACCCGACCCGACCGGCTGGATGCTCATCTGATTGCTCCCTCGACGTCTGTCAGTGACCGGGCCGATCGGTGCCGGCGCGGTCCCCGCCTCACTCGGCGAACAGCCCCAGTCTCGCAGCATTCGCGGGCCGTGACGCGTCGAACCGATCGGTGAGTCGTGTCCGGCGCGGTCACTCCGGGTCGCGCAGCAGCTCGTAGACCGGGTTGTGGCGGGCGGCGTGCCGCACCGCGTCGTTGGTGGCCGAAGTGTAGATCTGCACCGTCTGCAGGGACCGGTGCCCGAGCAGCTGCTGCAGCTCGACCATGGTCGCGCCGCTGTCGGCGAGGCTGGTGGCGAAGGTGTGCCGCAGCGCGTGCGCGAGCGCGCCGCGTTTGCGTTCGGATTCGATCCCGGCCAGCCGGTACATCCGCCGGACCCGGTACTGCAGCGTGCCGCGGGTGATGCGCCGGCCGTCGCTGCCGACGAACAGCGGATCCTCCGGCGGGAATCGTTCCCAGATCGCCAGGTCCTCCCGGTCGGCGCGGGCGGTGCGCCGCGCCGGCGGGAACCGGGTGTACCGCTGCTCGAGATAGGCGGAGACGATCGCCGTCCAGCTGTCCTCGAGCGGGATCTCCCGTTCGGTGGCGCCCTTGCCGAGTACCCGCAGCACCGGGGCCTCGCGGCCGCCGAGGATGCTCGCCAGGTCCAGCCGGATCAGTTCTTCGGAGCGGATGCCGGTGAGCAGCAGCGTCGCGATGAGCGCCAGGTCGCGGCCCGGCCAGTCCCGCGGCCCGGTCTCGGGGCGCTGTGCCTGCACGGTGAGCGTGTCCACCAGCTGACCGATCGCGGCCGGTTTGAACGCCTTCGGGGTGTGCTGCGGCCGTTTGGGCTGGGCGATCGACGCCATCGGGTTGCCCTCCGAAACCCCTTCGGAGACCAGGAAGTTGCAGAAGCTGTTCCACACCGACCAGGCGCGGCGCACCGACGCCGGTTGGCGTTCCCGGGCGAACGCGGCGAACGCCGAGCGCAGCGACCGGATCGTCACGTCCTGCACGGTCAGCGCGTCGGGATCGACCTGCCGGGTGGCGGCGAGCTGCTCGCACACCGCCCGCAGATCCAGCCGGTAGGCCTTGACGGTGTGCGCCGACCGTTTCGCCGTCTGCAGGGTCTCGAGGTAGGCCGAGATCCACTCCAGCAGGCCCGGTTCGTCCCCGCTCGCCATCGTGCGCCCTTTCCGCCGGCTCGTGTCGTACATGTGTGCGAGCACAGTCTGACATCGGGGTCGGACAGGGCTGTGCTCGGACAGGGCGGTGCTCGGACAGGGCGGGGCGCGTGCCGCGGAGACGCGCGCGGGTGGGGGAGAATCGGCGGATGCGGTCGCGCACGAAGATTCTGGACGCCACGCTCGGGCTCATCGCCGACGTCGGCTTCGAAGGTGTCACGATCGCCGGGGCGGCGCAGGCCGCGGGGGTGTCCCGGCAGACCGTGTATTCGATCTTCGGGAGCCGGGAAGAGCTTGTCTCCCAGGCGATCAGCGGGCAGCTGCTCGAGGCGTACGCGGAGATGACCGCGCGGCTCGAGCGGATCGAGGACCCGGGGGAGTACGTCGTGGAAACCATCGTGCTCGGCCGCACGCTGGTGCGGGAGCATCCGGTGCTGGCGGTGTTGCTGCGCGGCGACGGCGACAACCCGGTGTTCGATCCGGGCATGGTCGATCGCGCCAAACCGATCGGGCGGCAGCTGCTGGCGCCGATGGTGCGCCGGTACCCGGAGCTGGAACCGCACGCCGACGACATCGTCGTGATGTCGCTGCTGCTGGGCCTGTCGGTGCTGATGTTCGCGGGCGACAGCATGGAATCCGACGACGAGCTGCGGGCGTTCCTGCGGCGCTGGCTGCAGCCGGCGATGCCGCCCGTCGGCAAGCCCACCCGCGATTCTTGACACTTCGGCCGCGGAGTGTCTAGTTTTGCATCCGTCCGGGCCTGCTCCGTGCCGAAAACCGATGGGGGAACGACTTGTCCGCATTCACGCGTCGCTCCTTCCTGGCCGGCGCCGTCGCCGCCGGCACGCTCCTGGCCGGCGCGTCCACCGCGCACGCCGCCCCCGGCATCGCCGCTCGCGTCAAGCGGGTCGCCGTCACCCGCGAAGAGCACCGCGTGATCGTCATCGGCTCCGGCTTCGGCGGCGGCGTCACCGCCCTGCGCCTGGCCCGGGCCGGGGTACCCGTCACCGTCCTCGAACGCGGCCGCCGCTGGCGCACCGGTCCCAACGCCACCACCTTCCCGCGCGTCGCCGACCCCGACAAGCGCATGCTGTGGCACAAGTCGTTCCCCGAGGTGTTCGGCCGGCGCCTGAGCGTCGAACCCTACGTCGGCCTCGTCGAAGCCGTCCCCGGCGACAACATGACCGCCCTGTGCGCCGCCGGCGTCGGCGGCGGCTCCCTCGTCTACCAGGGCATGTCCCTGCAACCGGACCGGGACGTGTTCGACGCGCACTTCCCGAACGAACTCGACTGGGACCTGATGAACCGCGTGCACTACCCGCGCGTGGCGAAGATGCTCGGCCTGGCCACCGCCCCCGACGAACTGGTCGCCACCGCCAACTACGCGGCCGCGCGCATCTTCGCCGACCGGGTCCGCGCCGCCGGCATGCCGCTCGACAAGATCCCCATGCCGATCGACTGGAACTTCGCGCTCGCCGAACTGCGCGGCGAGATGACCCCCGCCTACACCGACGGCGCCGGCGCGCTCGGCGTCAACAACGGCGGCAAGCACACCGTCGACGTCACCTACATCGCCGACGCCGAGGCCACCGGCCTGGCCACCGTGCAGGCCCTGCACGACGTCACCGACATCGAACGCGCCGCCGACGGCCGCTGGACCGTGTACGTCGACCGCACCGACGAATCCGGCACCGTCCTCGAGAACAAGATCCTCACCACCGGCGCGCTGGTGCTCGCCGCGGGCAGCCTGAACACCACCCGGCTGCTCCTGCGCGCCGCCGCCAAGGGACAGATCACCGACCTGCCCGACGACCTCGGCCGCGGCTGGGGCACCAACGCCGACCGCATCTACATGTGGACCGACATGGCCGCGGACTTCGGGGCGGTCCAGGGCGGCCCGGTCGTCTACGGCAGCAAGAACTGGGACGATCCGCACCACGCCCACACCGTGGTCCAGGCGTCGCTGCCCTCGTTCGAGGTGAACACCCGCAGCACCGTCCTCGTCGGCTACGGCGTCAGCGACGGCCGCGGCGAATTCGTCTACGACGCCGGACGCGACGACGCCGTGCTGCGCTGGCCGCACGAGGGCGACGCCGGGATCCAGAACGGCCACATCGATCCCGCCGTCCGCCGCATCGCCGGCGCCGCCGCCGTCCTCGTCGACACCAACAAGGTCGTGCCGTCCACCTGGCATCCGCTCGGCGGCGCCAACATGGGCAGCGTCTGCGACCTCGACGGCCGCGTGCTCGGGCAGCGCGGCCTGTACGTGCTCGACGGGGCGCTGATGCCCGGCAACGCCGCCGCGTGCAACCCGTCGATGACCATCGCCGCCGTCGCCGAGCGGGCCCTCGACAACATCGTCGCCCGCGCCGTCGGCACGCTCATCTGAGCCACAGACCCGGGGGATGGGAACGGTGGCGTGGCGTCACAGGCCGTGACGCCACGCCACCACACACTCGTCCACCCCACCCGAGCGGTGCAGGTCCCGGCCGAGCCACCGCACCAGCGCCCCCGGACCGTCCAGGTCGAACCGATACGCCCCGTCCCCGGCATCCTCGTGCGGGGGACGCCACCCCAACGCCAGCACCGAATCCAGCACCCGATGCGACCCGAGAATCCCCGGGAGCGTGCGCAGCCCGGGGGACAGGTCCAGATCCTCGACCAGCAGCGGACGCTGCTCGTGGGTCGCGACCGTGTGCGAGCGCACCGCGCCGCCCGATTCCCCGCTGCGGCCGAGCACCAGCGTCTCCCGCAGCAGCACCCGCGCGTCGCGGTCGAGCACCAGCTCGGTGCGGCGGGTGACGTCGGCCCCGTCGGCCACCACGAACGGCAACCCGTCCCACACCAGCGACGCCCCGGCCCCGAGCCGCGCCCGCACCGTCCAGCTCGACGCCCGGCCGGCCGCGTCGTAGGCGACGGTGCCCGCGGTCTCGACGATCTCGAGCCACGCCCCCGCCCCCACCTCGACCTGTCTCTTATACACATCTC
>NZ_JALPTB010000127.1 GCF_023218075.1 Rhodococcus sp. HM1
ACCCCGGACGGCACGATCCCCACCCCACCGGCGCGCCCGTTGAGCTCGTTCGCCGCCGGGGAGTTCGGACGCGTCGCCCGCATCTCGGACAACGATCCGGCGATGCTGCGCTACTTCGACGACGTCGGGATCGCGCTCGACACCGAGATCCGGGTGATCGAGCGTCGCGACTTCGCCGGCACGGTCGCGGTGAGCATCGGCGGCGACCCGGACCGCACCGTCGACCTCGGCAACCCCGCCGCCGACGCCATCTGGCTCGTCTAGCTCACAGACTCGTCCAGTTCACAGGTTGGACGGCCGCACCACGAACACCGCGGACGCGCGCTTGCCCTTCTCCTGCAGCAGTGCCGCCGCGCGGCCCTGTGCGTCGATCGCCGCGTACACGCCCGGCATGCCGATCGGTTCGAGCCAGCGGCCGTTCGCGAGCAGCGCGGCCTCGGCGTCGCTGATCGTGCGGCACGCGAACGCGGTGCGGGCCGCGGCGTCGATGTCGAGGCTCAGCGCGGGATCGTCGGCGAGTTGTTCGAGGGTGCGCGCGTGCTCGAGCCCGAACGGGCCGACCTTCGTGCGGCGCAGCGCCGTCAGGTGCGCGCCGACCCCGAGCGCCGCACCGAGATCGCGGGCGAGCGCGCGGATGTAGGTGCCGGACGAGCAGTCCACCTCGACGTCGAGATCGACGAATCCCTGCTCGGGGAGGTCGCGCCGCGCGCACACGTCGAACCGCGACACCGTCACCGGCCGCGCGGCCAGCTCGACGGTCTCGCCCTCCCGCATCCGCGCGTAGGCGCGCTTGCCGTCTACCTTGATCGCACTGACACTCGCCGGCACCTGCTCGATGTCGCCGGTCAACGCGGCGACCGCGGCGGCGATCTCCTCGTCGGTGACGCCGGATGCATCGGTGGTCGCGACCGTCTCGCCTTCCGCGTCGTCGGTGACGGTGCTCTGCCCGAGGCGGATCGTCGCGGTGTACGACTTGGTGGTCAACGACAGCAGGCCGAGCATCTTCGTGGCCCGTTCCACCCCGAGGACGAGCACGCCCGTCGCCATCGGGTCGAGGGTGCCCGCGTGCCCCACCTTGCGGGTGCCGAGCAGGCGCCGGCAGCGGGCCACGACGTCGTGACTCGTCATGCCCGGGTCCTTGTCGACGACGAGCAGACCGGCATTGGCCAGGGCGGGATTCTCGGTGGCAGACACGTGGCCCGATTCTGCCACCTCCGGTTCAGCGCACCGCGATGGCGGTGAGCACCAGCCCGTCGGCGACCAGCCAGCGTCCGTCGAACTTCGACACCGGCGCCCCGTCCCGGGTGTCGCCGGGCACGAGCAGCTGCGACCGGAACGACCCCGACGCGACCGCGCCCGCCGCGCTGTCGTCACGGGTGAAGGTGATGTGGGCGTCCTCGAAACCGAGCCACCGGCCGGTCAGCGGGAACCACGCCTTGTAGGTGGCTTCCTTCGCGCAGAACAGCACACGATCCCAGTGCACGTCGTCGTCGGGGGCGGCGGCGAGCCAGTCCCGTTCCGGTTCGAGGCTCACCGCGGGCAGCACCCCGTCCGGGAGCACGTCGTGCGGTTCGGCGTCGATGCCCACCGACCGCACCTGCAGCGAGTATCCGAGCACGGCACCCCGGTAGCCCTCGCAGTGCGTGAGGCTGCCGACGACACCACGCGGCCACAGCGGTACGCCTCGCTCGCCCTTGAGGACCGGCGACGGATCGACACCGAGCCGTCGCATCGCCTGCCGCGCGCAGTGCCGTGCGCCGATGAACTCCCGGCGACGCTTCTCGACGGCCTTCGCGATGAGCGCCTCCTCCTGCGGGTGCGGCGCCAGACCCGGCGGGTCCTCGAACAGTTCGGCGGCGACGACGCCGTCCGGCAGGATCCGTCCGATCAGGGTCTCGGACGCGTCGGGGATGTTCCGGGTCGTCTCCGTCACCGCAGTCCCTTCGCTCGCTGTAGTTCCCGCGCTCGCTGTGCGCGCATCTTCTCCACTTCCGCTTCCATCTCGGGTGTCACCGTGAAGTGTCCGCCCCACTTGTTCAGAGTGCCCGGCGGATAGTCCGGGACCGGCAGGATCTGCCGCAGCACCTGATCGGGGAGGCCGCGTCGCTGCCATTCGCGCGGGTAGCCGACCGAGACCTCCTCGAACCGCACGCCGTCGTAGTAGGTGGTGCGCGGGATGTGCAGGTGGCCGTACACCGAACACAGCGCCCGGTAGCGCAGGTGCCAGTCCGCGGTGTCGGTGGTGCCGCACCACAGAGCGAACTCCGGGTAGAACAGCATCCGGGTCGGCTCGCGCACCAGCGGGAAATGATTGATCAGCACCGTCGGCAGCGCCGGATCCAGGGCGTCGAGCCGTTCCCGCGTCCGCTCCAGGCGCGCCTGGCACCAGGCGTCACGCGTCAGGTACGGGTCGGGGGCGAGCAGGAATTCGTCGGTCGCGACGACGTTGCGGTCCCGGGCCAGCGCGAGCCCCTCGGCCTTCGTCGTGGTTCCCTCGGGCAGGAACGAGTAGTCGTAGAGCAGGAACATCGGAACCAGCACCACCGGTCCCCCGTCGCCCTCCCACACCGGGAACGGGTCTTCGGGGGTGATCACGTCGAGTTCCCGGCACATGGTGACCAGATAGTCGTAGCGGGCGACGCCGCGCATCTGCACGGGGTCCTTCGCCGTGGTCCACAGTTCGTGGTTGCCGGGCACCCAGACGACCTTCGCGAAGCGGCTGCGCAGCAGTTTCAGCGCCCACCGGATGTCGTCGCTCTTCTCGGCGACGTCCCCGGCGAGGATCAGCCAGTCGTCCGGCGATTCCGGGACGATGTCCTCGGTGACGGGCCGGTTGCCCTTGTGCCCGACATGGATGTCGCTGACCGCCCACAGCTTCGCCACCGGCTCTACCCCTCCGCTTCCGTCTGCTCGAGGGACCGCGCCTGCCGGTCCGCTCCCGTCACCATCCATCGTCCCGACAGCGTCCGCCAGACGACGGCCACCATCCGAAACACGATGAACACCGTAAGGCCGGTCCAGATTCCCGCCAGACCCCAGTCCCACACGAGTGAGCACCAGATGAGCGGCAGGAACCCGAGAAGCGCGGACGCCAGCGTCGCGGTCCGCAGGAACGCGGCGTCGCCGGCGCCGAGCAGCACTCCGTCGAGCGCGAACACCACACCCGCCGCGGGCATGATCGCCACGAAGAACCACCACGCGACACCGATCTGATCGAGTACCGCGTCGTCGCCGGTGAACAGACCGGGGATCACCTCGCTGCCGAGCAGGAACAGCAGCGCGAGCACCGCCGCGAAGACCGTCGACCAGGCCGTGATCCGCCACGCCAGGCGATGGGCGCCGCCCCGGTCCGCGGATCCGAGCGCCGCCCCGACCAGCGCCTGCGCGGCGATCGCGAGCGAATCGAGCGTCAGCGCCACGAAATTCCACAGTTGCAACACCACCTGGTGCGCGGCGACCGCGGCGGCTCCGAAACGCGCGGCGACCGCGGCGGCCGACAGGAAGCACGCCTGGAAGGCGAGGCTGCGGGCGACGAGGTCGCGTCCGAGCCGCAGTTGCGCGCCGATGATCGTTCGCTGAGGTTTCAGCGGCACTCCCGCGCGTAGCAGCGCCCGCAGGAACAGTGCCGCGGACACCGCCTGTCCGGCCACGTTGGCGATGGCCGAGCCGGCCAGTTCCCATCGGGGCGCACCGAGCAGGCCGTGGACGAGCAGCGGGCACAGCACCGCCGACAAGGCCAGCCCGACGACGACATAGCGCAGCGGCCGCGCGGTGTCCTGGACGCCGCGCATCCACCCGTTCCCGGCAAGGGTGACGAGGATCAGCGGGGCCCCGAACAGGGCGATGCGCAGCCACGTCACGGCCGATCCGGCGATGTCACCGTCCCCGGCGATCAGGCCGGCGACCGGACCGGCGAGCACCTGCCCGACGACCAGCACGACGGCGCCGACACCGAGCGCCAGCCAGGTCGCCTGCACGCCCTCGCCGACGGCGTCGGTGTGCCGGTCGGCACCGTGGAACCGGGCAGCCCGGGACGTGGTTCCGTACGACAGGAACGTCAACTGGGTGCTGACCTGCGCGAGGATCAGCCCGCCCACGGCCAGCCCGGCCAGGGCCAGTGCCCCGAGGCGGCCGACGACGGCGATGTCGAACAGCAGGTACAGCGGTTCGGCGGCGAGTACCCCCAGCGCGGGCAGAGCGAGCCCGAGGATCCGTTTCGCCGAAACCTCGGACACGACGCGATCAGCCGAGGGCGTCACGCAGTTCCGCCACGATCTCGGTGCGATTGCCGTGAGCGGTGTAGCCGGCGGCGGCGCGGTGTCCCCCACCCCCGAGCCGCGCAGCGACGAGCGAGACGTCGATCCCGTCCTTCGAGCGCAGCGACACCGTCCACACCCCGGAACCGACCTCCTTGAAGACGGCGGCGACCTCGGCCTCGGCGGTGGTCCGCACGATGTCGATGACGCTTTCGATCTCCTCGGAACGCAGGTGCGCGGAATCCGCGCGCATCACGGTCGCGTGGACGAGACCCCGACCGCCGGCGGCCTCCGGGACGAGCGTCGCGGTCGCGAGCACCGCCGACAGCATCGGCAGCCATCCGAACGGATGGGTGTCGAGCAGCTGCCGGGTGATGCGGGCGCCGTCGATGCCGGTCGAGAGGAGCCGTTCGGCCAGCAGGTGCGAGCTCGCCCGGCCCCACCGGAACGATCCGGTGTCGGTGACGAGCCCTGCGAACAGGCAGTGCGCGAGATCCGCGTCGATCTCGACGCCCCACACGTCGAAGAGGTCGGCGAGGACCGCAGCGGTCGCTTCGGCGTCCGGTTCGATGAGGTCGTGGGTGCCGAACCTGGTGTTCGACCGGTGGTGGTCGATGACGAGCGTGCGCGTGGAGCCGTGCAGCCGCGGCGCGAGCCGCCCGAGACGCCCTGCCGTGCCGCAGTCCACGGTGACGAGCAGGTCGACGGTCTCCCGCACTTCCGCGGCGGGCGTCACCAGGTGCAGACCCGGCAGCTCCCGCATCGAGCCGGGCACGTCGTCGGGCGATCCGAACGCGACCTGCACGGGCACGCCGCGGCGTTCGAACGCAAGCCCCAGCGCGAGGCCGCTACCGAGGGTGTCCGCATCGGGCTGGACGTGGCACAGCACCGTCACGGACGTCGCCGCGTCCAGCAGCTCGACGGCACCGCCGAGATCCACGGCGGTCGAGGACGGGATGCTGTCGGGCGAGGTGATGTCGGACATGACGGTTCTATTCGTCGCCGGCGGCGTCTCGCTCACGCGGTTCCTTGTACGGATCGGCCTCGCCGGCGGGCGATGCACCTTCGCGGGCCTTGGCGACCGCCTCGTCGGCGGCGCGGGCGCGGGCCAGCAGCTCCTCCATGTGGCGGGCGGTGTCCGGCACCGTGTCGGTCACGAACGTGAGGGTGGGTGTGAAACGCACGCCGGTCCCGGCGCCGACCTTGGTCCGGAGCACTCCCTTGGCCTTCTCGAGGCCGGCGGCAGCCGCGGCGAGATCGGGCTCGGAGTCGAGGTCCGCTCCGCGCACGGTGTAGTACACGGTGGCGTCGTGCAGGTCGGCAGTCACCTTCGCATCGGTGATCGTGACGAACGCGAGCCGCGGATCCTTGATCTCGTGATCGATCGCGGTGGCCACGATGGTGGCGATGCGCTTGGCGAGACGACGGGCCCGTGCTGGATCGGCCATGTCAGTCGCTTCCTCTCCTCGCCGCGGTGCGGCTGTTGTGTCCGCCGCGGTGCGGCTGTCGTGTTCAGCCGCGGGCGGCTGTGTCGTATGTGGCGTCCGGTCAGTCTTCCGGACCGAAAATTCTTCGGCGGGCTGCGAGCAACTGCAACTCGGGGCGGGCCGCGACGAGGCGTTCGCACCGGTCGAGGATGTCGGTGACGTGCCCGACGTCGGGACCTGCCGATGCCACCCCCAGCAGGGCGCGGCGGTGCAGGTCCTGATGCCCGGCTTCGGTGGCCGAGACCCCGAACCGGCGCAGTTCCGCGAGGACCGGCCGGATCATGGACCGCTTTCCTTTGAGGGAGTGCACGTCACCGAGCAGCACATCCAGTTCGAGTGCGCCTACGAACACCGGACCTCCTGTCTGGACTCCCGGCGCGGATACCCCGGGAAGCGGGGCGCTGACACGTCGGGGCGGCGGACGATTGCTCGCCCGCCGCCCCGACGGCGGTGCCGTCAGCTGTCACCGACGGCGGTGCCGTCAGCTGTCACCCGACGGCGGTGCCGTCAGTCGCGCGGCTTCTCGCGCAGCTCGTAGGCCTCGATCACGTCGCCGACCTTGATGTCGGAGTAGGTGATCGTCATACCGCACTCGTAGCCCTCGCGGACCTCGGTGACATCGTCCTTCTCGCGGCGCAGCGACGAGATGGTGACGGTCTCGGCGACGACGTTGTTGTCGCGGAGCAACCGTGCCTTCGCGTTGCGCTTGACGATGCCGGACTGCACGAGGCAACCCGCGATGTTGCCGACCTTCGAGGACTTGAAGATGGCGCGGATCTCGGCGCGGCCGAGCTCGACCTCTTCGTAGATCGGCTTGAGCATGCCCTTGAGGGCCTTCTCCACCTCGTCGATCGCCTGGTAGATGATCGAGTAGTAGCGGATGTCGACGCCCTCGCGGTTCGCCAGCTCCGTCGCCTTGCCTTCGGCACGGACGTTGAAGCCGATGATCACCGCGTTGGAGGCAGCAGCCAGGTTGACGTTGGTCTCGGTGACACCACCGACACCGCGGTCGATGACCCGCAGGCGCACCTCGTCGTCGATCTCGATCCCCATGAGTGCTTCTTCGAGGGCCTCGACGGTACCCGAGTTGTCGCCCTTGAGGATGAGGTTGAGCTCGTTGTGCTCCTTGAGCGCGGCATCCAGATCCTCCAGGGAGATCCGCTTGCGGCTCTTCGCGGCCAGCGCGTTGCGCTTGCGCGCATTGCGGCGGTCGGCGATCTGCCGGGCGATGCGGTCCTCTTCGACGACGACGAGGTTGTCGCCGGCGCCGGGCACCGACGTGAAGCCGATGACCTGGACCGGACGCGAAGGCAGAGCCTCCAGGACGTCCTCGCCGTGCTCGTCGACCATGCGGCGCACGCGGCCGTACGCGTCGCCGGCGACGATGGAGTCGCCGACCCGCAGGGTGCCGCGCTGGACCAGCACGGTGGCGACCGGGCCGCGACCACGGTCGAGGTGAGCCTCGATCGCGACGCCCTGGGCCTCCATGTCCGGGTTGGCCCGCAGGTCGAGGGCCGCATCGGCAGTGAGCAGCACGGCCTCGAGCAGTTGGTCGATGTTCAGGCCCTGCTTCGCGGAGATGTCGACGAACATGGTGTCGCCGCCGTACTCCTCGGTGACCAGGCCGTACTCGGTGAGCTGCTGGCGGATCTTCTGAGGGTTCGCACCCTCCTTGTCGATCTTGTTGACCGCGACCACGATCGGCACGTCGGCCGCCTGGGCGTGGTTGATCGCCTCGACCGTCTGCGGCATGACACCGTCGTCGGCGGCGACCACGAGGATCGCGATGTCCGTCGACTTCGCACCGCGGGCACGCATGGCGGTGAACGCCTCGTGACCCGGGGTGTCGATGAAGGTGATGAGCCGGTCTTCGCCGTTGAGGTGCGTGAGCACCTGGTAGGCGCCGATGTGCTGGGTGATGCCACCGGCCTCGGCCTCACGGACGTTGGCCTTGCGGATCGTGTCGAGCAGTCGGGTCTTACCGTGGTCGACGTGACCCATGACGGTCACCACCGGCGGACGCTGCTGCAGGTCCTCTTCGCCGCCCTCGTCCTCGCCGTACTGGATGTCGAACGATTCGAGCAGCTCGCGGTCCTCGTCCTCGGGGCTGACGACCTGGACGACGTAGTTCATCTCCGAGCCGAGCAGCTCGAGGGTCTCGTCGTTCACCGACTGAGTGGCGGTGACCATCTCGCCGAGGTTGAACAGCGCCTGGACCAGTGCCGACGGGTTCGCGTCGATCTTCTCCGCGAAGTCGGACAGCGACGCGCCGCGGGCGAGCCGGATGGTCTCGCCGTTGCCGCGGGGCAGCCGGACACCGCCGACTGCCGGTGCCTGCATCGAGTCGTATTCCTGCCGCTTCTGCCGCTTCGACTTACGGCCGCGACGCGGAGCACCACCGGGACGGCCGAACGCACCGGCCGTGCCGCCGCGCCCACCGCGACCGGCACCGCCACCGCCGCCACCGGGACGACCCCGGAAGCCACCGGCTGCTCCGGCACCTGCACCGGCACCGGCACCTGCGCCGCCACCGGCTCCACCGCCGCGGTAGCCGCCGCCACCGCCGCCCGGACGACCACCCGGTGCGCCGGGACGACCCGGACGACCGGTCGCGGCCGGACGTGCCGCACGCTGCGGCATCGCACCCGGGTTCGGGCGCGGGGGCATCGAGCCCGGAGACGGACGCGGTCCGCCCTGGCCGGGAGCCGGACGAGGTCCGCCGGGACCGGCGGCCGGGCGCGGAGCGGCCTGGCCGGGAGTGGGACGGGGCCCACCCGGACCGCCCGCGGGACGACCCTGGCCGGGCGTCGGACGGGGACCGCCCTGACCCGGGCGAGGGGCGCCGGGACGCGGTGCCGGACGCTCCGCGGGAGCCGACGAGTAGGGATTGTTGCCGACACGTGGCGGCTTCGGGCCGGGACGCGGTCCGCCGGGCTTGGGACC